>NZ_BAGD01000281.1 GCF_000308635.1 Nocardia otitidiscaviarum NBRC 14405
TGCCCGATTCGTCCTTGTCCTCATCGACCGGTGTCTGGTTCGTGCGATCTAGGCACGTAATGTCTGCGACGTGGCGGTGTCGCTTTACCGAGCATTCTCGGGTCGTCGCCGCGGTAGGTGATCTCCCTCCACAGCAGCCACCGAATCCACGCCAAATCCAACTGGACGGTCAAATCGTCAGGGTCGTAACCCATCTCGCGAAGCGCGCGACGCTGATACATGGTCCGTGCACCAGTTAGACGCCGATCCGCAGGCGCCGGTTCCCTCAACACAGCGCTCGCGTGCCAGGCACATGCGACCCGCCGCAACCGGACCCGGTGTCGCGACCGCCGCGCTGTACCGCTACTGCCCCGACCGGGAGACCCTGGTGGCAGCGTTTCCGGGCGCCGGCTCGGACACGGTCCCGGCCGAGATCGCCGAACTACTCGACCCGCGCATCCGCCCGACATTGCACCGGATGTTCGCCGCCCGCCCGCCGAGTCCCGCACTGTCCTTCGACGACCTGCTCACGACCGGAGTCGGATTGCTGCTCGACGGCGTCGCGGTGCGGCACCGATCGGCGACGGAATAGTCCGGGGTGATTCCGGTAGCTCGCGGTGCCTACCATCGGCACATGTCCTACGAGGAGAGTCGCCGCGTGCAGCGGGAGGCCGTTGCGGAGTTTCGGGCCAATGGGGGGAAGTTGGGCGGGGTGTATGCGGAGTTCGATGTGTTGTTGCTGACCACCGAGGGGGATGGCGGGGAGCGGCGAACCGTACCGGTGGGGTATGCGCGGGATGGGGAGCGGTTGGTGGTGTTCGCGGCGGACAACGGGCGGGAGCGGGGGCCGAATTGGTTTCATGATCTGGTCGCGCGGCCGCGAGTGGAGGTCGAGGTCGGGCGCGAGGTGTGGTCGATGGTCGCGTCGGTGGCGGCGGGGGAGGAGCGGAAACGGTTGTGGGATAGGCAGATCGAGCGGTGGGGATTCCTCAGGGATATGCAGGATGCGGTGGAATGGGAGATTCCCGTTGTGATATTCACGCGCTGATGGCTGTGTCAGTCCGGTGACCGGTCTCACAGGGTCCAGATTCTCTGAATTCCAAGTTAATAACGGCCCAATAACTGTGATTGTCGAACTATTCGCGAAATCTATGAGTCCCGGTAGCTGTGTGGGTATGAGATCTGCTGATCGGGATGTATTCGGCTCGATTTGATTATTGTGATCAGCGGTGTCCTTCTTTCGATTCCACGGGTTGTCGACCGCAATTGCCGGTGTTAGCTTTCCCCTTGTCCCCGAAAACCCTCCTCATCAGTACAGGTGGTTCAGAAATGATTAACTTCGTCAGCGGAATCGATGCTGGTTCCTCGGTGCTCAACAGCGGTTCCGGCGTGCTCGGGAGCGGCCTGGACCTGGGCACCGCGATCGTCAAGCTGATCGGCTCGATCGTCGGAATCTTCGCCTGATCCATCACGAACGCGGCGGTGCATTGCCATGGGCATGCGCCGCCGCATTCGTATATATGTCGTAAATTTCAGGAATTCCAGCGGAAGGGGTATCGAGTATGCGTCGATATTCGTGCGGAATTCGCCGACGGCAGCGGTATGGACCGAGTGGTCCAGAACTGGACTACCATCGTGGTATGTCGAATGACCCGAAGACCACCCGGGGGCGCGCGACCCGGGAGCGGATTGTCGAGCAGGCGGCCGAACTCATCGGCGAGCGCGGGGTGGATGCCACGAGTCTGGACGTGGTGCGCGCGGCGACGGGGGCGAGCAAGAGCCAGCTGTACCACTACTTCGCCGATCGGGACGATCTGATCGCCGCGGCGGTGGGGTATCGGTGCGGGCGGGTGATCGAGGAATTGACTCGGTTGCTGGGTCGGGTGGCGAGTCTGGAGGGGCTCGAGCAGGCGCTCGCGGGGTTCGTGGCGGTGTACGAGCAGACCATGGCCGGATGCCCGATCGGGACCCTGGCCGGTGAGGTGGGGGATCGGAACGAGGCCGCGCGGCAGCAGGTCGCGTCGGCGTTCGACGCGTGGGAGCGGCTGTTCGCCGATGCCATCGCGCGCATGGTCGAGCGGGGTGAGTTGCGGTCGGGTGCCGATTCGGCGGCGCTGGCGACCGGACTGCTGGCGAGCTTGGAGGGCGGGTTGCTGCTGGGGCATGCGCGGCGGGACCCCGTCTCGCTGCGATTGGCGGTGGAGGCCGGGCTGGCGCGGCTGCGGATGGAGGCCGCCTGATTTCACTGTGGGCGGACGGCCCGTCACCACTCTGGACTGAATAGTCCAAAGACTGCTACCTTCGATTGGACTAAACAGTCCAATCGAAGGTGAATCATGGTTGCCGAAACCGACTCCACCCTGACCTCGGCCCGCGGCCGGTTGATCCTGCTACTCCTCTGCGCGGTCCAATTCCTCGATATCGTCGACTCCTCGATCCTCAATGTCGCCCTGCCCTCGATCCGCGCGGACCTGCCCTTCACGGCGCACGGCGTGCAGTGGGTGCTGAGCGGCTACCTGCTCACCTACGGCGGCTTCCTGCTGCTCGGCGGGCGACTGGCCGACCTGGTCGGACGCCGCCGCATGCTGGCCGCCGGATTCGTCTCCATGTTCTTCTTCCTCACCCTCTACATGCAGAATGTGCTCGGCTTCTCGCCGACCCAGGCCGGTGCCGCGTATCTGCCGGTGACCGTGGGCATGGGCATCGCCGCCGGTGTGTCCGCCAAGCTGTTCGAACGCGTCGGCACCCGGCCGGTGATCGTGGCGGGTGCGCTGATCGCCGCGGCCGCCATGTTCCAGCTGTCCCGCATTCCGGTCGGCGGCGACTACCGGTCGGATCTGCTGCCCGGCCTGCTGGTGGTGTCCATCGGACTCGGCGCGGTATTCGTGGCCGTGACGACCGCGGCCAACGCGGGGGTGCCCGCCGACCGGGCGGGCTTGGCGGCCGGACTGCTCAACAGTTCGCAACAGCTCGGCGCCGCAATGGGTTTGGCGATTCTGACCGCCATCGCGACCTCGCGGACCAACGAGCTGCTCGCCGGGGCGGCGGCACCGCCGGAGGCGTTCACCGCGGGCTTCCAGCGGGCGCTGTTCGTCTGTGGGATCTTCGCGCTCGCGGCGGCCGTGCTCGCCCTGCGCGCCGGTGAACTGCGTATCGGCAAGAACCGGTCGGACATCGATGCGGCCACTCCCGCCGTTGAGCTGAAGGGCCTGGCATGAGCGCCACCGACCGCACCCGGGTACTGGTCACCGGAGCCACCGGATTCCTCGGTGGCCGCGCCCTGCGGGCACTGTCCACGCGCACCGGTGTCGAACCGATTGCCGCCTGCCGCAACCCGATTCGGTTGCCCGACTGGTTCACCGGCCAGGTGCGATCGGGCGACCTGCTCGATCCGGACTACCGCCGCGAGGTGGTGCGCGATGTCGATGTGATCTGCCACCTCGGCACCTGGGGTGCCTTCTGGGGTCATCGCCGCGAAGAGCGCACCCACTTCCTGGAGCCCGCGGTCGACCTCGTGAATCAGGCGGTGGCGGCCGGGGCCCGTCGCTTCGTGCTGGCCGCCACGGTGGCCATCGCCCCGCCGAGCCGGGACGGCACGGCGGTCGGCGATTTCGCCCCGGCCAGGTACACGGGACTCTGGCCGCATGCCGACCGCTTGATCGACCTCGACCGGCACCTGCGCGAAAGCAGCGGTGCGGGAACGGAAATGGTCACGCTTCGGCTCGGGCACTTCGTCGGGGCGGGGAATGCGCTCGGTCTGGTGTCCGCGCTCGCGCCCCGCCTGCGCACCCGGCTGGTGCCCTGGTTGAACGGCGGACGTGCGCGTCTGGCCCTGGTCGGGGACCACGATCTCGGCGAGGGCGTGGCGCGCGCGGCGCTCGCGCCGGGACTCGATCCGTACGAGTCGTTCAATATCTGCGGTCCCGAATTCCCTACCGCCCGAACGGTTATCGAGTTCATGGCGGCCGAGATCGGCGCGCCCGCGCCGTGGTTCAGCGTGCCCTACCGTGCCGGATACGCCTTCGGTCGACTGATGGAGGCGCTGCATCCGGTGCTGCCCGGCGCGGATCCGTTCCTGACCCGGTCCCTGGTGCACGTCGCCGAGGACTGGTGGTGCCCCAGCGACTACGCCACGGCGAAGCTGGGATACCTGCCGACCCAGGATTGGCGCGATGCCGTGCGGGAGAACCTGCGATGGCTGCGCGACCAGCCGCATACCTGGCCGCGCCTGGCGCAGGCGGTCTGACCTGGGCAGCGTCGTTCCGGTGGGGACGGCGCGGGCGGTTCGCTCGCCTTGTCGGCTGCTGCCGCCGGGGCTACTATGTGATTCGCATCACGTCTCGGGAAGATCGGGTGCGGCGCGTATTCGACATCACAGCGGGTGGGGTGGGTGTCACACGGAAGCGGTGGGGGCGATCAGCGCTCGTCGACCGCGCTGATCAACAGGTCGAATCATTCGGAATCGAGATGTCATGTCCGACGGTACTCAAACACTCGCAGCCGTCCCCGCGACCGGATCGGAGGATCCGGAATTCGCCGCCCGGGCGGAGGCCTTCGGCAATCGCATGCTGGAACTGATCAACGATGGCTTCCTGACGCTCATGGTCAGTATCGGCCATCAGACCGGGCTGTTCGACACCATGAGCGGTCTGCCCCCTGCGACGAGTGCGGATATCGCCCGCGCCGCGAATCTGAACGAGCGCTATGTGCGGGAGTGGTTGTCCGCGCTCACCGTCGGGAAGATCGTCGACTACGACCCGGGCAGCCGTACCTTCGCCCTGCCCCCCGAACATGCGGCGGCGCTGACCAGAGCAGCCGGTCCGGAGAATGTCGCCGCCTTCACCCAGTACATCCCACTGGCGGCGAGCGTCGAACCCGATATCGTCGGCTGCTTCCGGCGGGGCGGCGGCGTGCCCTACTCGAAGTACGGCCGGTTCCAGCAGCTCATGGCGGAGGAGAGCTCCGCGATCCACGATGTCGCGCTGATCGATGTCACCATCACGCTGGTACCGGGCCTGCCCGAGCGGCTCCGCGAGGGTATCGACGTCGCCGATATCGGCTGTGGCAGCGGGCATGCGCTGAATCTGCTCGGCCGGGAATTCCCCAACAGCCGGTTCGTCGGTTACGACTTCTCCGAGGAGGGCGTCGCCACCGGTCGCGCGGAGGCGACGGCGATGGGCGTGACCAATACCCGGTTCGAGGTGCGCGATGTGACGAATCTGGGGGTGGTCGACAGCTACGACCTGATCACCGCCTTCGACTCGATTCACGATCAGGCGCATCCGGCGCGCGTGCTGCGCGGCATCGCCGACGCGCTCCGGGAGGACGGCACCTTCCTGATGGTGGATATCCAAGCCTCCAGCAATCTGGAGGACAACATGGAACATCCGCTCGGCCCGTCCATGTACGCCATTTCCACCATGCACTGCATGACCGTGTCGCTGGCGCTCGACGGTGACGGGCTCGGCACCATGTGGGGCGAGCAGCTCGCGACCCGCATGCTGCACGACGCCGGATTCGCCTCCGTCGAGGTGAAGCACATCGAGGCGGACATCTTCAACAGCTACTACGTCGCGCGAAAGAGATAGCGGCTCGCAATTCCTTTCTCCGAACGCCCTTCCCAGGGCGGTGTCACACGCGGTAGCCTATGACCGACCGGTCGGTCACTCCGTCGATGTGGTGACCGCCCGGTGCTTCGGCGGGAAGGGATGCGGTGGAATTCGTGACACGATGCGCGGCACTGGTCGCCACGGTGGCGGTGCTCCTGGGTGGGGTCGCGGGTACGGCCGCGGCCGAGCGGGACGAGCCGGTGCCCTACAGCTATCTGGCCGGACTGGCAGCACAGGCCGCCGCCCCGGGTCAGCCGCCGCCGGGCGCGAACGACTGGTCCTGTCGCCCGAACGAGCATCATCCGCGCCCGGTGGTACTGCTGCACGGGCTGGGCAATGAGACCGTGACATGGCAGACGCTGTCGCCCCTGCTCGCGCGGTCCGGATACTGCGTCTTCACCACCACCTACGGCACGGGTGCGCTCGGGCCCGCGGTGGGCGCGCTGGCTCCGGTCGAGCGCAGCGCCGCCGAGATCGGCGCGTTCATCGACCGCGTGCGCACCGCGACCGGTGTGGACCGGGTGGATGTCGTGGGGCATTCGATGGGTGCCGCGGTGCCCTTCTTCTACATGCACCACCTGGGTGGCGCGTCGACCATCGCCCGCCTGATCGGCCTGGGTGGGCCGTTTCACGGGACGACCGTCAGTGGGCTGGCCATGCTCGGCGACCGCATCCGTGATCTGCCGGGCGCGGCGGCGATCGTCGCGGACTGCGGACCCTGCCAGATGTCGCCGGGTTCGCCGATGATCGACCTGCTGCGCGCCGACCCGCGGCTGCTGCCCGACACCGAATTCGTCGGCATCGTCAGCCGATACGACGAGATCGCCACCCCGTACACGACCGGACTTCTGGAGGGGCCCAACGCGCGCAACGTGGTGCTGCAGGATATGTGCGCCACCGACTTCAGCGAGCACTACGGCCTGACATCCGACCCGGTCGCGGTCGCCGAGGTGCTCAATGCCCTGGACCCGGAGCGGGCGCGGCCGGTGGACTGCACCGTGGTCGCACCGCTGCTCGGGCCGTTGGCGCCACCGGTCGAGCACGGGGGTGTGCGGTGAACCGCCCCGCCCGCCTCGACATCGATACGCGCCACGGCCGCGTGGCGGTGTGGTTGTCCGGTCCGGAACGTGGCGATGTGCCGGGAGTGCTACTGCTGCACGCCAATCCGGGCGATCATCGCGATTTCGATGCCGTCGCGGCGGAATTCGCTCGGGAGCTGCCGGTAGCGGGTGTCGACTGGCCCGGCTACGGCGATTCGTCCGCCGCGCACCCGGAGGAGATGACCGCGGACAGCCTCGGAGAAGTGGCGGTCGAGGTGGTCGACGCGTTGGGGTGGAGGGGAATTCAACGCGTTGCCATTATCGGCAACAGTGTCGGCGGCTATGCCGCGGTGCGCGCGGCACAGCTCCGGCCGGAACGGGTGCGGGCGGTGGTGCTGGTGCAGCCCGCCGGATTCACCCCGGCGACCATCGCGACCCGTCTGGTCTGTCGAGCGATGGGGCGGCCCGCACTGGCGCGCCACCTCGTCCGGCCCAGTGCCCGCGCCTACCTGGGACCGCTGCGCGACGCCGGACACCGCGCCATCTACGAACGGGCGCAACGGGTTCCGGACGATCCGGTGCGGCTGGCCGTCTATTGCTCGCTGTGGCGCAGCCTCGCCGATCCGCGATGCGATTTGGTCGCCGAGGCTCCGCTGTTGCCGCACACCCCGGTTCAGGTGGTGTGGGGTACGCGCGATCCGATCAATCCGTGGCCGCTCAACCGACGCGGTATCACTCGCGCCCTGCCGCACGCTCGCATCTCGACGCTGCCCACCCGGCACGAACCGTTCAGCGAGCACCCGGGGCTGTTCCTCGACGCGGTGCGGCCGTTTCTCGAGCACCGGGCAGGATCGGTGTCATGAGATCCGCCGAACCGGGCCGCCGCGCCCTGCTGGACGCCGGCCGCACCCTGCTGGCCACCTCCGACCTGTCCAAACTGTCGGTCAACTCCATCACCGCCACCGCCGATATGGCCAAGGGCAGCTTCTACCAGCACTGGCCCAGCCGCGACGACTACATCCTCGCCCTGCACCGCGCCTTCCACGACCATCTGTTCGAGCGCGTCCAGGAGCGGATCGCCGACCAGCGGCCCGGAGCCGAACGCCTCGCCACCGGCATCCGGGCCTACCTCGACGGCTGCCTCGCCGAACCCGCCACCAAGGCCCTGCTCGTCCAGGCCCGCACCGAGGCCGCCCTCGGCGACGAAGTGGCACAGCGCAACAGGCAGGCCGCCGACGTCCTCACCGCCGATCTCACCGCGCTCGGCTGGAGCGACCCCGAACCGATCGCCGTCCTGCTCGTCGCCGCCATCGCCGAAACAGCGCTCATGGAACTGACGGACCGCGGCCCCCGTCCGGATCTCCGAGCCGCGCTGCTCCGTTTGGCCGCACCGCCCCGCGGCTGAGCGGGCCCGGCCTCGCAGGCCGGATTCGACGTTCCCGTCTGCCGGCATCCGTGCCCCACGATCATCGGCCGGAGTCGGTCCGCTCCGCACGCAGGATCAGCAGGGTGATCTCGCTGGGGGCGAAGACGCGGAGTTGCGGGCCCCAGAAGCCGGTGCCGCGGCTGGTGTAGAGCTGGGTCGCGCCGTGCCGGGACAGACCCGCCACCACCGGCTGGTCGAGGCGGACCAGGTAGCGGAAGGGCCAGATCTGGCCGCCGTGGGTGTGGCCGGAGATCTGCAGGGCCACGCCCGCCGCCTGGGCTTCGATGATCTGCTTGGGCTGGTGGGCCAGCAGGATGACGGGGAGGTCGCGGTTCGCGCCGTCCAGTGCGGCGGTGAGGTCGGGGCCGTGGCCGGGCAGGGTGGTCCCGGTGGGGTCGTCGATGCCCGCCAGGATCAGGCTGTCGCCGCCGCTGGTCAGCACCGCGTGCTGATTGCGGAGGGGCTGCCAGCCGATCGAGGTCATATGGTCGATCCAGCCCTGCGCGTCGCCGAAGTACTCGTGGTTGCCGGTGATGTAGTAGCGGCCGAGCCGGGCCTGTACCTTGCCGAGCGGATCCACCTGCCGGTGCCGCTTCTCGACCGAGCCGTCGGCGAGATCGCCCGCATGGCAGGCGATATCGGGATCGAGCGAATTGACCACCTCGACCACGCGTTCGGACCAGCGCAGTCGGTCGGTGGCGGCGTAGTGGGTATCGGTGACAACCGCCACGCGCAACCCGTCGAGCCTGGTGCCCAGACCGCGGATGGGGATCTCCAGGGTGCGCACCCGGGGAACGCGCCGGGCTTCGACGACGCCCCAGACGCTGAGCGCCACGGCGACGATGAGCACTCCCGCGGCGATGATGCGCGAGCGCGCCGGATCGTCCACCCCCGCCACGGTCAGCCCCAGTCCGGCGACCAGGCCGATGGCCGACCAGCTGAACAGCACCCACATCACGCCCAGCAGCGTGTCGCCCACGATCGACGCCGCATCCGACTGTCTGCTCCCGTGCCCGAGCAGCATGGTCGTCGGCAGCACGGCGTAGCCCAGCAGGAATACCGCCGTACCCAGCCAGAACAGCGTGCTCGCGCCGTCGGTGGGCGCGGCGACCAGCGTCCACCAGGGTAGGAGGAACAGCAGGGCGGGAATCGCCAGGAACAGGATGACGCGGGGGAGGTATTTCACGGGAGGACCATTCTCGTCGGCGCGGCGCGAGATGCGACAGCGCCGCGCCAGTGGTCCCATCGACAGTAACAGCGTCAGCGGGAGAGCCGTTCCAGCTGTCGCAGCAGCTCCGAGGCGGCGACGGGCTCCAGCGCCCCGAAGACGCCGCCGCTCACCTCCACCCCGAAGATGCGCAGCTCGTCGGGGTCGTCGTGGAACCCGCCCCGGATGCCGTGGTCGAGAGTGAGCGTCACCTGGTGGCGGGCGTCGACGCGGCGGAACGCGCGCCGGTCGGCGAGCACCCACCCGTACTGCTGAAGCCCGAACACCCGGCCGGTGCGTACCCGTCGATTGTCGAAGCGGGCCAGGCGATTAGAGGCCGCCTCCGCCGGGGTGAGGGTGTACACCTCACGATCGAGCTGGGCGAACGGTTGTGACAGCCCGCGGTCGGCGAACACCGCGCGCCACCGGTCGAGGCCGTCGGCGAGCTCGAGCGGATGCGCGATCCGGACGAGCGTGTCGTCCGCTGGCGCGAGCACCCGCCCGTCCGGGTCGACGTACCCGCCGTCGCGCTCGATACGAAACGACTCGGTGACAGCATCGTCGGCGTCGACGATCGCCCAGACGAGCCGCCGCGCCGGTTCCCCGCGCCCCGGCTGTTCCACGATGGTCTTCCGATGCGCGCCCACCCGCCAGCGGCGGCCGTCCACCATCGCCCCCTCGAGGTGCCGAATGTGTTCGGTGGCCATCTGTCAGCTCCTCGGCGCGGGCGCGGAAATCGGATACGCGCAGTCGATTGTCCAGGTGGGCGCCTGCGCGGGGCAACGCACCCGACCCTGGACAATTAAATACGATCGTATGTATTGTTTTGGCCATGGTCACCGATCGAATGTTCGAGCTTGTGCGGCAACTCGCCACGGCGAAGGGTCGGGCGGATGTTTCCGCCGCGCTGCGGCTCATGCACGACGACATGGTGCTGGAGGTTCCGGCGTTCGGAGCGGTGGTGCGCGGCCGATCGGCGAACGAGACGGCACTGCGCTGGTTCTTCGCGACATTTCCCGACTATCGGGTCGAGGTGACCGGCCACCTCGCCGACCGGACCGGACTCGTCGCCTGGGGAACCGCGCGAATGACGTTGACGGGCAACGGGTTGGGTGTCTTCCCCACCGGCCGCGGTGCCGAACTGCCGGTCTTCCTCCGCTTCCGCTTCGCCGACGATCTGATCGTCGGCGAGTACTTCCACTTCGACCTGGCCGAGTTGTGCGCGCAATCGGGTGTCTCCGGCGACGAGGTCCGGCGGCACCTGTTCCGGGACGGGAGATGATCATGGACAGTCGTATCCGGGATATCGCGCCGATCGCGACGCGGCGGCTCTTCGACGTGGTGGTCGACCTGGACGCGCCGCTGTCGATCGGTGGTCCGCTCGGGCAGCGGGTGCTCTTCCGGGCCGTGGGAGGAACGTTCGAAGGAGAGCGGCTGCGCGGGGAGGTGGTGTCCGGCGGCGGGGACTGGGCGGTGTTCCGAGCCGACGGGGCCATGGTGCTGGATGTGCGGGTGACATTGCGGGCCGAGGACGGCGCGCTGGTGCAGATGAGCTACGGCGGGCGCTGGATCATGCCCGGCGATATCCGCGCGGAGATCGGGAATCCGGCCACGCGGCATCTGGTCGATCCGTCGCGGTACTACTTCCGGACGGCTCCGTCGTTCGAAACCGGGGCGCGAAACTACCTGTGGCTGAACGACGTCGTGTGCGTCGGGTCGGGCTACCCGGTCGAGAACGGCGTCGCCTACCGGGTGTTCGAGGTGCTGTGACGCGTCGAGGGCGCGAGCAGGGTGTCCAGAGCGCGGTGTGCTCGCCGCACGCTGTCCGCATCTCCCCAGCGCAGCGCGATGTTCATGGCGCTCAGCACGGCCTGGAGCTGAAAGGCGGTGACTTCCGGCTCGGGGGCGGCGATCTCGCCCCGGTCGGCGGCCACCCGCAGTTCGTGTGCCAGGGCCGCCAGCCAGGCGTGGTGCTGCTCCATCAGCGCATCCCGCACCGGCCCGGGGCGACTGTCGAACTCGGCGAGATTCGCGGTCCAGAAGCAGCCGCCCGGGAACAGTGGTGCGGTGGCGTAGTCGATCCAGTTTCCGATCAGCGCCCACAGTCGCTCGGCTCCCTCCGGAGCCGTTACGGCCGGTCGAATCACCGTGTCCACGAAGACTGTTCGCGCCTCGTCGATGGTCGCCAGCTGAAGCCGCTCCTTGGTTCGGAACAGCGTCTGAATGCCCGCTTTGCTGATGGACAGTTCATCGGCGAGCCGACCGAAGCTCAATCCGTCGAGTCCGTCCAGCGAGGCGAGATCGACCGCGCGGCGTGTAATCGCCTTGCGCGATCGATCGCCTCGACTGCGGCGACCATCGGTGGGGGGTGCACCCGGGGAGGTCGCGTCGTCGGGCATCCGATCGGCCCCGGGGTCGGCGACGTGCTCGGCCATACGGTCGATCGTATGCCATGGCCGTTCAGTCCAGGCGGACCCGCAGCACCGTACCGCTTTCCGTGCTCACCAGTAGATCCCGGCCGGGGCCCGCGGCGACGGCCGTCATGGGCTCGCCCGCCAGCACGGTACAGGTGGCGTGGGTCTCCGAATCGACGCGTACCAGGTGGCCGCTGGTGGTGGCGACGTAGAGTCGGCCGTCCGGGCCGACGGTGAGATCGTCCGGGAGTGCCGGGGCGGTGAACGGGGCGGCCGCCAGGTCGGCGGCGACGGTCGGGTGGCCGGGGTCGGCGATCGGAACGCGCAGCACCCGGGCGGCGGGACTGCCCATGAGCGTTACGAACACCGAATCACCTTGCACCGTAATGCCATTGACTGCCAGCCCGTTCTCGCTGACAGTCTTGGGGGCGCGGGCGGTCCAGTCGGCGTCGACGGTGCCGTCGGGCCGGATGCGGACGACCCCGGCGGTGGTGTCGCCGACGTAGAGGTTGCCCGCCGCGTCGAAGTCCGCGCCATTGGCCATGCCGAGGCCGCTCACGAAGGGCTCCGGCCGAGGGGCGGCGGCGGTCGGGTCCAGCCGGACCACGCCGCCGGTGCGGGTGATCGCGGAGAACGGCGCATTGCCGGTGTTGACGTACAGCAGCCCGTCGGGGCCGAAGGCGATCGCGCCGGGGAAGGCCACGGGAACGGTCGCGGTGAGTTCACCGGAGGGGTTGTAGCGCTCCACCACGTTCCGATACATGCGACCCACCCACACATTGCCCCGGTCATCGACGCCGATGCTCTCCGCCCAGTCCAACACCGGAATGCGCAGTGGCAGAGCCGTTGTCGTGACGGCGGTGCATCCGCCCGGTTCGGCGCTCGCCGGGGCGGGGGCGATGGCGACCACGGCGGCCAGCGCCGCGGCGCCGGCCGCGAGGGGCAGCCGGACGGTCGGGCGTGCTGCGATGGCGGCGATGCCGCGGTTGCGTTCCATGGACTCTGGTACTCCCGTTCGACTATCCGACCCGGAGTCAGGCTAGCGGTTCGCCGTCGTGCCCGCGCGGGCCGATTCGCCGGGTCGGTGACCGGCGGGTAACCTTCGGCTCGCACAAGATCTGAAAGGACCGTGGTGAAGACTTCGGGCTCGGAGGAAACGACTGCCGAGCGCGTCGTGGACGTCCTGGTGGTGGGTTCGGGAGCGGCCGGGATGAGCGCCGCGCTGACCGCCGCCACCCACGGCCTGGCTACCGTGATCATCGAGAAATCCTCGTACTGGGGCGGTTCCAGCGCACGGTCCGGTGGCGGCGTATGGATTCCCGACAATCCGGTGCTGCGAGCACAGGCCCCGGCCGACGACCTCGAGGACGCCCGTCGCTATCTGCACGGCATAGTCGGCCCGCATGCCGATCCGGCGCGGATCGACGAATACCTGGACCGCGGTGCGGAAGCCCTGACTTTCCTCATCGACACCGCCCCGCTGCATCTGGAATGGGTGCGCGACTATGCCGACTACTACCCGGAGGCCCCCGGCGGACGGGCCGCCGGCCGCTCCTGCGAACCGCTGCCCTTCGACACCCGCCGACTCGGCGCCGACGCCGCCACCATGCATCCGCCCTACAGCGCCGCACCGACCAATCTGGTCGTGAAGCAGTCCGAATACCGTTGGATCAGTCTCGGATTGCGCACCTGGCGCGGCCCCGCCGCCATGCTGCGGGTCGCCGCGCGGGCGCTCGGCGCCTACCTGCGCGGCCGCCGCTTGCGCGGACTCGGCGCAGCCCTCATGGGCGAGCTCATGCTGGGCGTGCGGGCGGCCGGGGTGCCCGTGGAACTCGATACCGCGCTGACCGAACTCATCACCGAGAACGATCGCGTGGTGGGCGCCCGGGTCGAACGCGACGGCCGCCCCGAGGTGTGGCGGGCCCGACACGGAATCGTGCTGGCCTGCGGTGGTTTCGAGCACAATGCCGAGATGCGGCGCAAGTACCAGCGTGAGCCCGTCGGTTCGGAGTGGACCACCGGCGCGCCCACCAACACCGGTGACGGCATCACCGCCGCGCTGAAACTCGGTGCGGCCGTGCGTCTCATGGACGACGCGTGGTGGGGCCCCGCCATCCCGCTGCCCGAGGGGCCGTGGTTCGCGCTGACCGAACGGTCACTGCCGCGCAGCATCATCGTCGACGCCCGGGGTGAGCGGTTCATGAACGAGTCGCTGCCGTATGTCGAAGCGGTGCATCGGATGTACGGCGGCGACTTCGGGCAGGGCGACGGTCCGGGCGAGCACATTCCCGCCTGGCTGATCTTCGACAAGAAGTACCGCAACCGGTACATGTTCGCCACGCTGCCCGGCCGCGCCCCGCTGCCCAAGGCGTGGCTGGAGTCCGGCGTGCTGGTCGAGGCGGCCACCATCGCGGAACTGGCGGAGCGGATCGGCGTGCCCGCCGCCGCCCTGACCGCCACCGTCGAGCGCTTCAACGGCTTCGCGGACAACGGGGTGGACGAGGACTTCCGGCGTGGCGAGAGCGTCTACGACCACTACTACGGCGATATCGCCAACAAGCCGAACCCGAGCCTCGGGCCGCTGACCAAGGGTCCGTTCTACGCGGCGCGGCTGGTGCCGGGCGACCTCGGCACCAAGGGCGGTATCGACACCGACGCCGCCGGCCGCGCGCTGCGGGCCGACGGCTCGGTGATCGCGGGACTCTACGCGGCGGGCAACACCAGTGCGCCGGTCATGGGCCATACCTACGCTGGACCGGGGGCGACCATCGGTCCGGCGCTGGTGTTCGGGTACCTCGCGGCGCTCGATATCGCCGGCCGGGCGCGCGGCTGACACACCGATCCCGCGCGCCACGCCACCGCATCGTCGACCATCGGTCATTCTCGACCGTGGGTGGACAGGGTGGTTCCGATACCGAAGGGGGCTTCATGGGTGGCGTGGGCAGGTGGTGGCGGACGGCGGTGGCGGCCGTCGTGGTCGCGGTGATCGCGGCATGCGGTACGTCGGACGGTGCGCAGGATCCGCACCTGTGGCTGGAGGAACTCGACAGCCCCCGGGTGCGGCAGTGGGTGGCCGACCAGAACGCGCGGACTCTCGATGTGCTGGAACGGCACCCGAACTTCCCCGGCAACCTCGCGGTGGCCCGGGAACTCGGCAACTCGCCCGATCGGATCCCCGTGCCCAGGCTCGAACACGGACGGGTCGGCAACTTCTGGCAGGACGCCGAGCATCCGCGCGGCATCTGGCGCGAGACCACCCGAGCCGATTACGAGTCACCACAACCGAATTGGACCACGGTGCTGGACCTCGACGCGGTCGCGCGGGCGGACGGCAAGAACTGGGTGTGGAAAGGCATCGACTGCGACCCGGTCCGGCACACCCGATGTCTGGTGCGACTGTCCGAGGGCGGCGAGGATGCCGTGACCGTCCGGGAATTCGACCGCACCACAGGCGCATTCGTCGACAACGGGTTCACGCTGCCCCGCGGGAAGCAGTACGCGGCCTGGCTCGACCTCGATACGCTGCTGGTCTCGCGGGAGTGGCGGCCCGGCGAGGTCACCGCCTCCGGCTACCCCTATATCGTCAAACAGCTGCGGCGCGGCCAGCCACTCGACGCCGCCGTGGAGGTGCTGCGCGGCGACCCCGCCGACGAACTCGCCACCCAGCCGGTGCTGCTGGAGGACGGCGCGGGCGGCCGGATGAGCCTGATCCGGCGCGGCACCACCTTCTTCGAGCACGAGGTGAGCCGTTTCGACGGCCGCGCGCCGGAACCGCTCGGCATCCCGCCCAAGCACGACCTGGAGGGCCTGATCGGCGATCGACTGCTGATCGGCCTGCGGCAGGACTGGACCGTCGCGGGTGTCACCCATGCCGCCGGAAGCCTGCTGTCGCTGCGGGTGGCCGAGCTCACCGCCGACCCGGGCCGGATGCGGCCGGTGCCGGTGTACGTGCCCGGACCGCGGGAGGCGCTGGGCAGCGTCCTGGTCACCCGCGACCGGATCGTGGTCACCTCGCTCGACGATGTGCGCGGACGCGCCGCCGTCCACACCCCGCTTCCGGACGGAACCTGGTCGGCCGCACCGGTTCCGGTGCCCGAGAACGCCACTGTCGAGGCCGTGGACGCCGACGCGGCGGGTGATATCGCCTATCTGTCGGTGACCTCGTTCCTCACCCCGACCACGCTGCTGAGCCTGGATACGGCCAGCGGCGTGGCCACCCCGGTGAAAATGGCTCCGGCCCGGTTCGATTCGTCGCGCTACGTGGTGGAGCAGAGGAAGACCACCTCGCCGGACGGCACCAGTGTGCCCTACTTCGTGGTCCGGCCCGCCGGGATGGCCTTCGACGGCACCAATCCCACCGTGCTGTCGGCCTACGGCGGGTTCGGTTCGGTATCCACGCCCGGCTACGACGGGGTGCTGGGCCGCCTGTGGCTGGAGCGGGGCGGCGTCTACGTGCTGGCGAATATTCGCGGCGGCGGTGAATACGGGCCGCGCTGGCACGAGGCGGCGCGCGGGGTGCACCGGCAGCGCGCCTACGACGACTTCGCCGCCGTGGCACAGGATCTCATCGCAGGCGGCATCACCACGCCGCGCCACCTCGGCATCCAGGGCGGCTCGAACGGCGGACTGCTGGTCGGCGTGCAGCTCGTGCAGCGCCCGCACCTGTGGAATGCCGTCGATATCGCGGTGCCGCTGCTGGATATGCTGCGCTACGAGGAAATCGCCGCGGGGGCGTCCTGGGTGGACGAATACGGCACGGTGGCCGATCCGGAGCAGCGCGCCTTCCTGGCCTCCATCTCGCCCTACGCCCAGCTGAAGCCCGGGGTGGTCTATCCGGAACCGCTGGTGTGGACCACCACCACCGACGATCGGGTCGGCCCGCAGCACGCCCGCAAATTCGCCGCCCGGCTGGCCGAACAGGGGCATCCGTACCTGTTCTACGAGGCCACTCGGGGCGGCCACGGCGGCGGCTCGAACAATGACGAGCGGGCGTACACCACCGCGCTGGAATACACCTACTTCCAACGCCAGCTCGGCTGATCCGGCCGTCAGCGGTCGATGAGAGCGACCGCGATCGGCACCAGCAGCTCCACGAGCTCGTCGACCGGTGGGCGAGGCTGCTCCAGCAGCCATTCGTGCGCCAGGCCGTTGATCGCGCCGATGAGGGCGCTGGTGGCCAGGGCCGGATTGCCGCGCACCCGCGCACCGGATCCGGCGATGGGTTCCAGTGCCGCCAGCACCACCCGGCCCCAGGCGTGGCGACGGGCGCGACGATGCTGTTCCATGCGCTCGCTCACGCCGACCACCTCGATGAAGGCCACCTTGGCGCGGTACGGATCGGAGTCGATGGAGGCCAGGTACGCCGCCAGCACCCTGGTGACGGCGGCGGTGGGATCGCCGCCGGTGAGATCGCCCAGCGCCGCGGCGATGGCGGCTCCGGCCTCGTCCTGGATCCGGTCGTAAGCGGCGACGAGGACGTCCTCGCGGGTCTCGAACTCCTCGTAGAACTGTCGTTTGGACAGTCCGGCCGCCGCGCACACGTCGGCCAGCGAGCAGTTGGCGTAGCCGCGTTCGGCGAAGATCTTGGTCGCGGCGTCCAGGAAGCGCTGCCGTCGCTCGGCCCTGCGCTCGGCCACGGCCCGCCCGCCGTACTGCCTGCCCTCCACTGTCACGTCACACACCGTAGCCGGGCGGCTGCCGGGGCGGGAATCGCTCAGGGGCGGGGACGCAATCCGTGGGTCAGGTGGCGGACCATATCGGTCAGTAGCTGGTCGGCGTCGTAGTCGCTGGTGAAATCCGAGGCCACGATGGTGGCGACACCCTGGAGTGCGGCGATGGCGGTCAGACCGAGGCGTTTGGGGTCACCGGCCACGATCTCGCCCTCGGCCTGTCCCACGGCGATGAGGTCCACCGGCACCGCGAAGGCGCGCTGCACCGCCGCGGACAGTTCGGGGGAGGTGGAGCGCTGTTTGCGGGCGAACATGAGGGCCAGCAGTTCCGGATTCTCGACGGCGAAGCGCAGGTAGGCGCGGGCCATGCCGTAGAGGCGTTCGGTCACCGGGCCCTCGGTGACGGTGTGGGCGAAGCATTCGCCCAGCCGGTCGAAGCCGGTGGCGGCGAGCTGGTCGAGCAGGGCCTGCTTATCGCGGAAGTGGCGGCTCGGGGCCGCGTGGCTGACGCCGATATCGCGGGCCAGCTGGCGTAGCGACAGGCCGTCCACCCCTACTTTGCGCAAGGTGGCCTCGGCGCGTTGGAGCAGCGCCGAGCGCAGATCACCGTGGTGGTAGCGAGAACGGATGGACATGGTCCACACAGGATATCCGACACATCCGCAATGTTGGCATTGACTACTTTGTAGCCACTGCCTACATTGGCGAAGGTTATGACGAACCAGAGCGCCCCCGCATCTGGACGCCACCTCTCCCCGCGCGGGTGGGCCTTCCCGATCGCGGTCGTGAGCCTGCTCGCCGCCCTGCTGGGCACCATGTACCTCGGCTACACCGCCGACCCGGAGAAGAATCTGCACGACTTCCCGGTCGCGCTGGTCAATCAGGACGTCGGCGACACCCTCGACGGGCAGCCCGTCAACTTCGGCGACCAGATCACCGCGGCCATGGTCGAGAAGGTTCCGGCCGACAAGATCGACCTGCGCCTGCTCGGCATCAACGAGGCCCGGCGGCAACTCCAGCACGGACAGGTCTACGGGGCCATCGTCATCCCCGGGGACTTCACCAAGCGGATGGCCATTCTCGGCGCGGCCGCCGTGGTGCCCGGCGAGGTGGAACGGCCCATCATCACCGTCAACACCAACCCGCGCGCGGGCACCTACGCGGCCTCGATCATGCAGCGGGTGACCGATCGTGCCATGCGCGAGGTGAACGCGACCGTCGGCACCCAGCTCACCGAGCGGGTGGAGGCGCAGCTGCGACCGCCGCCGGGCGGCGAGACCGCGGCCGCCGCGCTCGCCGGGGCCGCGCGCCTGCAACTCGCCGAGCCGATCAATGTCGACATCGCGCCCTACCGTCCGCTGCCCGAGGGCACCGGACAGGGGCTGTCGGCCTTCTTCTACACGCTCATCCTGTTGTTCGCGGGCTTCAGCGGTGCCATGATCATCCACTCGCTGGTGGACTCCTCGCTCGGCTACGCGCCCGCGGAATACGGTCCGTACTACCGGAATTCGCCGCCCGCGCCGATCAGTCGCCGGCGTACGCTGCTGCTCAAATGGGGTGTCGCGGTGGTGACCGCGCCCATCGTGTCCGCCATCTTCCTCGGCATCGCCACCCTGCTGGACATGCCCGTCGACCATCCGCTCACGCTGTTCCTGTACGGCACCCTGGCCGTGGTCGCGGTCGCGGTGACCGGGCTGTCGGTGCTGGCCGCCTTCGGCACGCCGGGGCTGGTGGTGAACATGGTCCTGTTCGTGGTGCTCGGACTGCCGTCCTCGTCCGGGTCCATTCCGATCGAGGCGACCCCGCGCTATGTCGCCGATCTGGCCGCCTTCGAGCCCATGCATCAGATCTACCTGGCCGTGCGCGCGATCCTGTTCTTCGACGGCCATCTGGAAGCGGGACTGAGCCAGGGTATCTGGATGACGGTGCTCGGACTCGGGATCGGCCTGCTGTTCGGGGCCGTCGCCACGCACACCTACGATCTGCGCGGACTCTCCCGGCTCGGTGTCCCGCACCGGACGGTCGCGGAATCGTAGCCACCGCATCGGGAACGTACCGACCGATCGTGCTGTGTACGAGGGACTTTCGACTCTGGACCGGCCGGGCTACCCTGCGGATACTGGCTGCCAACAAGGTGTCGTGGGGTGGTTCGGTGCGATGGGTGCTGCACAGTTCGATCAGCTGACCGGACAGTTCCTCCGGTCGGTGCGCGACGGCGGCGGCGGACTGGTGGCCGTGTGCGGGGCCTGCGTGCACGTGCTGCCGGTGCGGCGGGCGGCCATCGTGCTCGAGGAGCGCGATGCCGGACTGCAACCCTGGTGCGCCAGTGACGAGATCGCCGACCGGGTGGAGGCCGCGCAGGCCACCGCCGGGGAAGGGCCGGCGGTGTCGGCGGTGGACGACGGTGTGCCGGTCGCCGTTCCCGACCTGGCCACCGAGGTCGAGCGCTGGCCCGGATTCGCCGAGGCGCTGGGCGACGCTGCCCCGCGCGGATCCCTGCTGGCGATTCCGCTGCGCCTGGGCGGAGCCAGGCTCGGCGCGCTCGATCTGTACCGGGACGCTATCGGGCGGCCCGGGCCCCGGCTGGTGACGGCGAGCCTGCACGTCGCCGACCTGGTCACCGCCAGCCTCGTCCTGGCGGCCGAGGGGGAGACGCGGCGCTGGGGGCAGCCGTCGTCGAGCCGGTGGATTCACCAGGCCGCGGGGATGGCCAGCGCCCAGCTCGGCATCGAGGTGACCGACGCCTACGCGCGGATGCGCGGATACGCCTTCTCCCACGGGCTTTCGCTGGTTCAGGTGGCACGGGGCGTGGTGGACCGGAGCATATGTTTCGAGCCGGAATGAGACGGCTATTCCGTTGAAGCTTCACGTTCTCATACGATGGGATGTTGGGCGGCGCTGCACGGGAGTTCTTTTTCGCGGCGGAGACGTATGTCCGGCGATCGGGGTGATGGCGGTGTCAGACGGTGAGCTGCTGGTCCTGCGCAGCGCCATGGGCGTACTGGAGCCCGACGGGGTCACCGTCGCGGTCCGGCTGCCCGATCAGCCGGAACTGTTCGGGGCGCTGCCCGAGGAACTGCTGGAACTCGAAGCCTGCCAGTGGGATCGGGGCGACGGCCCCGGCGCGGTGGCCTTCTCGTGCCGAGCACCCATGACCATCACCGAGATCGAGCGCTACCGTGACATCTGGCCGGAGTACGCCGACCTGGCGCGACGGCACGGCATCTGCGCCGTGGCGGCCATCCCCATGCGCGTGGACGACACCGAAGCCGGTGTGTTGAGCCTGTATTCGCATGAGCCGCGACCGTGGTCGCGGCGCGACGTGCACCGTGCCGCGCTGTTGGCCACCATGGCCGCCGAACACATTCTCAGCAGGCATCAGGTGCGCCAGCACCAGCGCACCACCGCCCAACTGCGGCACGCGCTGACCTCGCGGATCGTGGTGGAACAGGCCAAGGGCGTCATCGCCCACGCGCACGGCACCACGACCGCCGTGGCGTTCGAGCTCATTCGTGCCCACGCCCGGCGCAATCGGGTCACCGTGCACGCCGTCGCCCGCGGCATCGTGGAGCTGGGTCTGCGAATCTGAGTGACCTGGCGAAGATCCCCGATGTGGATTTCGCCGACGGAGTAGCCTGAGCACTGCGGAGCCGAGATCCCCTGTCCCCGGATGGATTCCGCAGTGACAAGCGAGCGTCCAGAACCTCGACGCCCGTCCGCGATCCTGCATATCCACCCGGGGGCTTCACTCATGTCACAACCACCGTGTACCACGGCGGCACCCGCCGCCGCCCGCCCGATCCGCCGCGGCAGCGACTACGACGATCTGCTCCGCCGCGTCGGCGACCGTGACCGCGACGCCTACGACCGGCTCTACCGCGCCACCCGCACTCTGGTGTTCTCCCGGGTGCGGGCCGTCGTGCGTGACATCGGATACGCCGAGGAGACCTGTCATGAGGTGTACCTCCAGGTCTGGCGCAGCGCCGCCGCCTTCGACCCGGCGCGCGGCAATGCCCTCACCTGGCTGTGCGCCCTGGCCCACCATCAGGCGGTGGACCGCGTGCGGCGCGAACGCACCGCCTACGGGTACGAAAACCGCTGGGGTGCGAGCGATTACCGCCGACCGGCCGACGTGGTGGCCGAGGAGATCGTGCGTCGCCACGAAGAACACGCGGTACGAACGGGTTTGACCGCCCTCACCCCGCGCCAACGCGAATCGGTGATACTGGCCTTCTATTGCGGCCTCACCTACCGCCAGGTCGCCGCCCGCCTCGGCATCGGCGAACCCGCCGCCAAGGCCCGCATCAGATCCGGCCTGGCCCAACTGAAGTCGGTCCTGCTGTCCGACGCCGCACCCGCCCGCACCTGACGACCCCCACCGACAATCGTTCCGGCCCACGTTCGATGCAGCGCCGATCCAACGGTCACTGCCGCTGCACGGTTCACCGGCCGTGACCATCAGTGGCTGGCGGTGGCCTTGAAGCCGCGAGGGACTAGGGTCACCGCGAGCACTGCCACGGTGCCGACCAGCGCCACCGAGATCCACGCCGTGGTGGTGAGGGCGAGGTCGAAGGCGTGGCTGGCGGTGGTGAGGATCTGCTCGGCGATCGGACCGTCCGCACGGCTCGCCACATAGGCCGCACCGCCGACTGAGCCCTGCGCGGTCTCGAGATCATCGCCGCGCAGCGGCAAACCCGTCATATGGGCGGCGAAGATCCGGGCGTGGATACTGCCGAGCAGCGCCACCCCGAGACCGATGCCGAGTTCGTAGTTGGTCTCCTCGACGGCACCGGCCTGACCCGCACGCTCGGGCGGCACCGCCGCCACCATGACCGCGGCGGCGGTCGTGACCGCGAGCCCGTCCCCGAGCCCGAGAGTGACCAGCACCAGCGCCACCACGGGGTACACGGTGGGCTCCGGCGACATCGCCAGCACGGCGAAACCGGCGGCGAGGGCGAACAATCCGACGCCGAGCACGGTGCGCACCCCGACGTGGCGCAGCAGCCACGGCGTGGCCAGCGACCCCAACAGCGTCGCCACCGCCGCCGGAATGGTGCGAATACCCGCCTCCAGCGGTGAATAGCCGTGAATGTACTGCAGCCACAACGAGATCAGGAACAGCGCCGCGCCGATGGCGAGCATGGCCACCAGTGTCGCCAGCGCCGCCGCCAGGAAGGTGCGATTGCGGAACAACCGCACATCCAGCAGCGGATCGGCCGAGCGCAGCTGCCGCAGGGTGAACAATGCCAGCAGCGCCAGCGCCACCAGCAGCATCGCCGCGTCGAGCACCGTCACACTGCCCGCGGCGAGGTGTTTGATGCTCCAGGCCAGCGCCACCACACCGGCGATGGACAGCGCCGCACTGGTGAGGTCGAGGCCACCCTGCTGCGGCGCGCGGTACTCCGGCAGCAGCGCGATACCGGCCGCCACCGTCACCACGACCACCGGAACGTTCATCCAGAACGCGGCCGACCACCCGAAGTGCTCCACCAGCACACCACCGGCGACCGGGCCCACGCACGCGCCCGCCCCGGCCACCGCCGCCCAGATGCCGATGGCCAGCGTGCGTTCGTGGTCGTCGGTGAAGATGGTGCGGATCAGCGACAGCGTGGACGGCATGACCATGGCCCCGCCGATGCCGAGCAGCACCCGCCCGAGAATCAGCTGCCAGGGCTGCTGCGCCGCCGCCGCCACCACCGAGGCGAGGCCGAACAGCACGAAACCGATGAGGAACAGTCGCTTTCGGCCCTGCCGGTCGCCCAGCGCACCGCAGGTGATGAGCAGGCCGCCCAGGACGAGGCCGTAGATGTCGATGATCCACAGCTGTTCGATCGGGCTGGGCTGCATGTCCTGGATGAGCGAGGGCAGCGCCACATTCAGGATGGTGGCGTCCATGGCCACCAGCAGCAGGCTCGCGCACAGCACCGCCAGCATGGCCCAGCGTCCGGGCAGCGGGGCGTCCGCGCTGTCGGAATCGGGTGCGGGCACCTGCCCGCGGGGGACCCGGCCCATCGTCGCGCCTCCTCGCCTCGCGTGTTGGCAATGGTTCGGCTAACGACGATAGCCCGAAACGGAGAATGTCCGCGCCGGGCACGGCCGTTCGCGCTACTTCGTGGCCGAATCGCCGTTCGGCCCGTCGCCGGTGGCACGCGCCGCCAGCGCGTGCTTGCCGTCACCCGCGGCGCGCTGCGCCACCAGCAGGTCGCGGATCTCGGCGAGCAACTCCAGCTCGGTGGGATCGGCCTTGACCTCGGTCGGGGTCGCGAACCGCTTCTTCAGGTGGTTCATCGGCAGGATGAGCACGAAGTACAGCACCGCCGCCACCATGACGAAATTGATGGCCGCGCTGATGATCGGCCCCACCGCCACGAAGGTGGCGGGTTTGTCGCCGATGATCTGAAAGCCCAGGCCCAGTTCGCCATTGGTGCCCAGAATCGCCAGCAGGGGTTCGATCAGCCCCTTGGTGACCGAGGTCACGATGGCGGTGAAGGCCGTGCCCATGACGACCGCCACCGCCAGATCGATGACATTGCCCCTCATCAGGAACTCTTTGAAACCCTTGAACATGATCCGCTGAATCCAATCCGCGCCGGTTCACTAGTGCCGGGCGCAGTCTAAGGCGGATCGAGCCGCGATTTCGCCTCGGCGACCGGGTTTATTAGCTGTGAAGTTGCCAACGTCGGTGGGGTGGTTCGTGACTCAGCCCACCCCCGCGCGTTTCGGCGTCCGGCCGGTGCGGGTCGCGCGGTCGCTGCGGAAGGTGCGCACCAGGGCCACGCACATGGCCAGCATGACCACGCTGAAGGGCAGCGCGATGAGCACCGCCACGGTCTGCAGGGTGGTGAGCGCCTGTGCGCCCTCGCCGCTGGCCACCAGCAGCGCGATGGCCACGGTGCCCATGGAGCAGGTCCAGAACACCCGGCTCCATACCGGCGGCTCCGGATTGCCGCCGGAGGAGATCATATTCACCACCAGCGCACCGGAATCGGCGGAGGTGACGAAGAACAGCACGATCACCAGGATCGCGATACCCGCGGTGAGCGCGCCGCCGGGCAGCGTGTGCAGCAGGGAGAACAGCGCGCTGTCGCGATCGGGACCCTCCGGCCCGACGAGTCCACCGCCGCCGAACATCTCGCGGAACAGCCCGGCACCGCCGAAGACGCTGAACCAGAGGAAGGTCAGCAGCGTCGGCACCAACAGCACTCCGGCCACGAATTCACGCACGGTGCGCCCGCGCGAGATACGGGCGATGAACACGCCCACGAAGGGTGCCCAGGAGATCCACCAGCCCCAGTAGAAGACCGTCCACTGCTGCGTCCAGTTGGTGCCCTTCGGGCCCTCGGTCGCGCCGGTGTAGAGGCTGATCTTGGGCAACTGCTGGAGGTAGGTGCCGATGTTCTGCACCAGGTCGTTCACGATGAACAGCGTCGGACCGACCGCCAGCACGAACAGCAGCAGCATGCCCGCCAGCCCCATATTGATCTGCGACAGCCATTTGATGCCCCGGTCCACGCCCGTCACCACCGAGACGGTGGCCAGCAGGGTCACAGCGATGATGAGCACCACCTGAAAGCCCTTGCCGGGCTGGTTGATCCAGCCCTGGTAGTTCAGGCCCGCCGAGATCTGGAGCACGCCCAGCCCGAGCGAGGTGGCCACACCGAATACGGTGCCGATCACCGCGACGATGTCGATGAGGTCACCGCGCCAGCCGCGAATGCGTTCCGGAGCGAGCGATTCCAGCGCCCATCGAATGGACACCGGACGCTTGCGGCGGTGGATCGAGTACGCGATGGCCAGTCCCACCACCACGTAGATGGCCCATGGGTGGATTCCCCAGTGCAGGAACGTCTGCACCATGGCGGCGTCGGCGCGCTGGGCGTCCGTATCGCCCACGCCCGGGCGGGGATCGTCGTAGTGGAACAGCGGTTCGGCCACACCCCAGAACACCAGCCCGATTCCCATCCCGGCGGCGAACAGCATGGCCAGCCAGGCGGTGATCGAATACTCGGCCGGTTCCCCGTCGTCGCCGAGGGTGATGTCGCCGAATCGGCCCAGCCCCAACCAGATCGCGAACACCACGAACAGTGACACGATCACGATGTAGTACCAGCCCATGCCGCCGATCACATTGTCCTGCAAGGCTTTCGCCTGCTCGGCGGCGGTTTCGCGGAACACGATGGCATAGACGGTGAACGCGACCACCACGATGGCGGCGGGCCAGAACACCCTGGGTTCGACGGCGGATCGAGGGTGAACCGCGCTCGTATCGGATGAAACGCTGCTCGGTGCGCTCACGTACTCCGTCCTCTGTGGTGTTGGCATGTCCCCTGCGAATCCCCCGTGCGGACGGGTTCTCGACCCCGGCCCGCAGACGGTCGGGGTCGAGAACCCGCAGTGCTACGAATCGCCCATCTTGTTCTTCAGGTTCTCGACGATCTCGTTGAGCGCCCGCATGGCGTCGGCGGCCGCGCCCTCGAGATTCGCACGAGCCTGTTCGAGCGAATTCTGGATGTCCTCACCCGCGAGTCTGTCGGCCAATGCCTTGGCCATATCCGCGAATTCGGCCGCGGCCGTCTGGGCGCGGTCGGCCAGTTCGGCGGCGGCGCTGCTGGCCTTCTCGGCCAGTTGCCCCGCCGCGTCCCCGGCGCGTTCGGCCCACTCGCCAGCGGTATCGCTGATGTTCTCGGCGAGTTCGTCGGATGTCGCGGTGAGATTGTTGTCCTCGTCGGTCACGCGTGCTCCCGCCTACCGGCCGCCGCCGAGCTTGTCCTTGGCGTCGCGCATGGCGCCTTCGGCCTTGTCCCGTGCCTCGGTCGCCCGGCGCTTGGCGTCGCCGGTCGCCTCGTGGAACTTGGATTCGAACTCGTCGGCCTGATCCTCGATCTTGTTCCCCATGCGGTCGGCCTGCTCCTTGGCCTTCTGCGCGGCCTCCTTGGCCTTGTCCATGAGCGACATCGAAACCTCCGTAGGTGTGGCACGCCCGGACCGGGCGTGCTGGTTCGGGGTACTTCGACGAGCGATCTTTCAGCAAACGATCCTACGCCCGTTCGGTACGAAAAAGCCCGGTCGGTCCGGAAGTATCCGGAACCGACCGGGCAGGAACGGCTGTTGTCGCAGGTCAGCGTGTCGGGCCGAGCACTCGATCGAGGTAGGGATTGGCGAAACGGCCGTTCGGATCGAAGCGACGGCGCACCGCCGCGAACCGCTCCCACTCCGGGTACCTCTCGGCCAGGGTCGCCGCGGTCTGGAAGTGCCGCTTACCCCAGTGCGGACGACCGCCGTACCGGTCGAAGACCGCCTCGCACGCCCGGAAGTACGGCTCGTACTCCATCCCGGCGTACTGGTGCACCGCGATATAGCAGGTGGCACGCCCACCGGCGGGGGAGAGGAAGGCATCGTCGGGCGCGACCCACCGCACCTCGATGGGCATGACGGTGTCGAACCGCTTGGCCACCTCCTTGATCTCGCGAATGGCGTCCACGGAGTGTTCGCGCGCGATGGCGTACTCCATCTCCGTGAAGCGGAACAGCCGCGGGCTGGCGAACACCCGGTAGGAGCGTTCCACCTGGCGTCGGTAGCTACCCGCCAGCGCCGAGAACTGCTGCACCCGGGGGATGAGCGCGGGGGTGCGGCGGGTGAGGCGGCACAGCGCGTCGAACACGTGGTTGTTGATCAGGATGTCGGAGAACCATTCGACGGCCCGCCCGCGCGGCTGCTCCGGCAACTGCACGGTGTTGTTGCGCTTGGTCATGGCGATGTCGCTGTGGGCGAACATGTAGAACTCGAAGTGCTCGTTGCCGTCCACGTGGGAATCCAGATCGGCCAGCACGTCCTCGAGCGGAAGCGGCCGTTCGATGCCCTCGAGTACGAAGGAGGGCACCATCTGCAGCGTCACCGCGGTGACCACGCCGAGTGCGCCGATGTTCACCCGCGCCGCGCGCCAGCCGTCCGGATCGGTCTGCTCGTTCAGTTCCACCCGGCTGCCGTCGGCCAGCACCATCTCGACCGAATGCAGGGCGGCGGAGAGGTTCTGGAGTTTGGCCCCGGTGCCGTGCGTGCCGGTCGCGGTCGCGCCCGCGATGGTCTGCACGTCGATATCACCCAGGTTGGGGAAGGCCAGGCCGAGCGGGTGCAGGGAATTGCTGGCGGCATTGAGCGTCAGGCCGGCGTCGACGCGCACGAGTCCGCTGGCGCGGTCCACCGAGTGGATCCGGTTCAGCTTCGACAGCCGCATGAGGGTGCCGTCGGTGCAGACGGTGTCGGTGAACGAGTGGCCCGATCCGGCCACCCGGACGGTATGCCCGGCGGCCTCCGCCCGCGCGAGCAGGGCGGCGACTTCCTCGGGCGAGCCCGGTTCGGCGATGGCTGCCGGAGTACAGCGCTGATCCCCGGCCCAGTTCACCCAAGAGTTGGTCATGCGTCCAACTCTAAACCGGACATGTGATCGGCGCTACCGTTTGCGGTTCATGCACATGGCCGCCTTGCCCCGCTCCACCTCCTCCTCGGTGAGCGGTGGCACGTCGAGGGGGATGCGGGGGACCGCGTCGCCGCGCACGCCGTTGAGGATGAGTGCCATGTAGCGCCGCCAGACGTCCGGGTTGACCGGTCGGGCGAAACCCGCGACCGCGTCGACCATATTGACCATGGCGAAGAAATCGCCGGACTCGATCTCGGGCCGCAGCGCTCCGGCGTCCTTGGCGCGCTGCACCACCTGGAACATGCCGGGCCGGACGCGGTCGCGCATGCACTCGAAGCGCTCCATGCTGTCCTTCATCTCGAGCAGCACCTCGCTCAGGCCGCGATTGGTGGCCATGTGGCGGCAGGCGTACTCGAACAGATCCACCAGGCCCGTCCATGGGTCGGGATGGTGCAGGGCGGTTTCCACCGCCGCGGCGAACTCGTTGACGTTCTGGTCGAACACCTCCGAGATCAGTTCCTGCTTGTTGGCGAAGCGGCGGTACACGGTGCCCACGCCGACTCCCGCCTTGTCTGCGACATCGTCGAGGGTGATCTCGAGTCCGTGCTCGGCGAACAGCTCGCGCGCGGCGGCGATGATCCGCTGCTGATTGCGGGCGGCGTCGGCGCGCAGGCGACGGGTGGGCTGTCCCGTGGCGGGACGACCCGAGGGGGTCGTCGCGGCCGCTGCGGCCGTGGTGGTGGCGTGATTCACACCCATATGCTAGCAACCTTCGGGATTAAGTGGAGGCTATCTCTCCGTTTTGATGGTAACTTCTGACAGGAAACCGGAGGGCCTTCCTCCACTAAGTGTACGGGACGAGGACACCGCATGACTTCCACCATCGACATAGCGAAACCGGCTCCGCCGACCGGTCGTCGCGGCTCCCACGCCCTGCGCTGGTGGGTGCTCGCGGTACTCGGCGTCGCCCAGCTCATGGTCGTGCTCGACGCGACCGTGGTGAATATCGCGCTACCGGAGGCACAGGCCGATCTCGGCTTCTCCAACGCCGACCGGCAGTGGGTGATCACCGGCTACGCGCTCGCCTTCGGCAGCCTGCTGCTGCTCGGTGGACGGCTCTCCGATCTGTTCGGCCGGCGCACCACCTTCATCGTCGGCCTGGTCGGCTTCGCCGTCGCCTCCGCGGTGGGCGGGGCGGCCGCCAACTTCGAGATGCTGGTCGCCTCCCGGGTCGCCCAGGGCGTCTTCGGTGCGCTGCTGGCCCCGGCGGCGCTGTCGCTGTTGACCGTCACCTTCACCGAACCGGGCGAACGTGCCAAGGCATTCGGCATCTTCGGCGCCATCGCCGGTGCGGGCGGCGCGCTCGGTCTGCTGCTCGGCGGAGCACTCACCGAATGGGCCTCCTGGCGCTGGGTCATGTACGTGAACCTGATCTTCGCGGCCGTCGCGCTGATCGGCGCGGTGCTGCTGCTGGCCAAGCACGTCACCACCGGGGATCGGCCGAAACTCGACATTCCCGGCACCATCACCGTGACCGCGGCGCTGTTCGCCATCGTCTACGGCTTCTCCAAGGCCGAATCCGACGGCTGGACCGACTCGGCCACGCTCGGCTTCCTGATCGGCGGCACGGTGCTGCTGGCGGTGTTCTTCTGGATCGAACAGCGGGTAGCGCATCCGCTGCTGCCGCTGCGGGTGATCGCCGACCGCACCCGCGGGGCGTCCTACCTCACCGTATTCGCCATCGGCATCGGCATGTTCGCCATGTTCCTGTTCCTCACCTACTACATGCAGCAGCAGCTGGGGTACACCCCGATCGTGACCGGCGTGGCGTTCCTGCCGATGGTGGCGGGCATGGTGATCTCCTCGACCACGGTGCCGTCGCTGGTGCTGCCGCGGGTCGGGCCGCGGGTGACGGTGGTGTCCGGCTACCTGCTCGCCACCCTGGGCATGGTGCTGCTCACCCGCATCGGCGTGGATACCGGCTACGCCAGCCACATCCTGCCGAGCCTGATCATCATGGGCGTCGGTCTCGGTGCGGCCATGTCCACTGCCTTCGCCGGCGCCACCGCCGGGGTGCACCACACCGACGCGGGCGTCGCCTCGGCCATGGTGAACACCAGCCAGCAGGTCGGCGGCTCCATCGGCACCGCACTGCTGAGCACGCTGGCGGCCAGCGCCTTCGACGGCTACGTCGCCGATCACCTGCCGCCCGACCCCGGCGTGCTGGCCCAGGCCGCCGTGGAGAGCTACACCACCACCTTCTGGTGGGCGGCGGGCATCTTCCTGGTCGGCGCGATCATCACCGGCATGATCATGCCGAATACCGTGCCGGTCCCGGCCGAAGGGGAACCCGTACTGGCGCACTGAGTCCCAGCGCCACGCGCCGGAGCGGTGCGCCGATATCGGAAGTGCCCCGTCCGCTATCGCGGACGGGGCACTTCTCGACGCGGTGCGTGGGTCCCGACGACGGCCCGCGCGGGTTGCCGGTGCGCCCTGCCGAGCGCGACGGCGGTCCGTGCTCAGCAGTTGGACGGGGCCGCGAGGCCCGCGAAGCGATCCGACAGGTAGTTGAAGGCGCGCGGCGCTCCGGAGAAGATGGCCGTGCCGTGATCGGCTCCCGGGATCACGTCGAACAGCACCGGGGTCCCGGCGTGGCAGTAGCGTCCCGCCACGCTGAGCGCCAGATCCAGCGGCACCTGGTCGTTGCCGCCGTGCCACTGATAGACCGGCGCGCGCGGCACGCCGGGATAGATCTCCAGGCTGTTCTCGTGCAGGATGCGAATGTTGTTGGCGCTGGCTTCCATTCCGGGACGGAACATCTCGCCGATGGAGTGGTTCGCGCCCGCGCTGATGATCTCGTTCACGCAGGCATTGGCGATCTGCGAGCGCAGTGCCAGTCCGGCCGGGCTGAGCGCGTCGTCGAGATTCATCTCCGCCGGGTACTCGCGCTCCAGCCCGACCGCCACCGCGAAGCCGAGCCCGAACAGCGGATGCGGCGCATTGCCGATCTGCAGCGCCATCTTGCCGGGATTCACCGGCACGCCGCCGAGGGCCACCCCGACGATCGGCAGCTCCGGCGCGTACTCCGCCGCCAGTGCCGCCGCGAAGCCGGTCGCCATGGCGCCACCCGAATATCCGGCCAGGCCGACCGGCGAATCACCCAGTCCCGCGGGGGCGAAGCGCTTCACCGCCCGAATGCCGTCGAGGGTGATCTGTCCGCCCATCCGGGCCGCCCCGTACGCACTGGTCGGCCCGAGGTGATCCGGCACCGCCACCGCCCAGCCCCGGGCCAGCAGCAGATTCAGCGCCGGAGCCTCCTGCAGGCTGCCGTCGAACAGGCTGTGCGACGGAGCGCACTGCGTGCCCAGGGAATTCACGAACGGCTGATACGACACGATGGGCCGTGGTCCGCCACCGCCGGGCAGGATGAGCGTGGTCACCGCCGAGATGGGGGCGCCCGCGGAATTGGTGGAGCGGTAGTTCAGCTGCCACACCGTCGCGCCCGGATAGCCGTGGGCGGGGACGATGCGGCTGTTGATGACATCGCCGGGGGCGAAGGCGCCGATATTGCCCGGGGGCGCGTAGAACGCATCGGGGTCCGGGAAGGGATAGATGGCGCCGTGGGCGACCGGAGTCGCGCCGAGACTGCTCGCCAGAGCCGCCGCTACGGCCGCGGCGATAACAGAGCTCCGGACCAGCAACCCCCTGATCGACTGCCGTACCGTCAACTTCGCTCCTCCAGGCCGATGGGACAACGCTGAGATGGCGGCACTATCCTCGCAGTCCCGAGGTGTCGTTCGGCCTCAGCAACACGCCGAACAGCAACGAATTGGCTATCGAGGCGGAGGGGTGGTGGTCGCAACGTTCGCACGATCCGACGCACCGGCTCTCGCCGCCATCGCCGCGGGCGGCGCGCTGGGGTCGAGCCTGCGCGGTTTCACCACCTTCTCCACCTTCGGTGTGGAAGTTCGTACACTGCTCGAATCGGGGCGGACGGTTTCCGCGCTCGGCTATCTCGGGGGAACGGTGGTGGCGTCGGTGGGCGCGGTCGTGATCGGGGCGGGCGCGACGCGGTGGTGGAGACGGACCGGGACAGGCACGGCGAAAGGGGGCAGGCGATGAACGACCCGACGGGTGCGCGCTGGCGGCCCGCCTCGCGGCTCACCGTGCTGCTGAGCGAGGACGACCGGTGGCAGCATCGCCCCCGCTACCACGAGATCGTGCGGCGTGCCCGAGATGCCGGATTGGCCGGGGCGAGCGTATGGCGCGGCATCGAGGGATTCGGAGCGTCGGCGGATATCCACACCACTCGACTATTGGATCTGGCCGACCGGCTGCCCGCGCTCGTGATGCGGGTCGACGACACCGACGCGCTGCGGCGATTCGTGGAAACCAATGCGGACCTGCTGAATTCGCTCACCGTGACACTCTCGCCGGTGGAATCCTGGCAGGGGGAGCGCGCGTGACGATGCTGCTCGTGGCGCTCGGCGGCATGGTCGGAGCGCCGGTTCGCTATCTGGCGGATCGCGCGATGGCCCGTCGATTCGCTAGTGTCTTCCCACTGGGCACAGTGACGGTGAACGTGACCGGGTCGGCGATTCTGGGCGCACTGATCGGCGCGGGAGCAAACCACTGGCTGCTCGCCGTGGCCGGGACGGGCTTCTGCGGTGCGCTGACCACGTTCAGTACGTTCGGATACGAGACGGTTCGATTGGCTGAGGAGGGCGCTTACAGCTATGCGGTGGCGAACGTCGTGATCGGCGTTGTGGCGAGCCTGGCCGCGGCCTTCCTCGGAGCCGGTGCCGCCCAGTTGTTCCTGGGCGCGGCGCACGGGGGGTTGCCGTGATCCTGATGACCAGCCGGGCACAGGCGATACGGAAGGGAGGCCCGAGCATGGCCCACGATCGAGCCGGTCGACCGGCCCGGGCCGCGGACCTCGTGGACGTCGCGCACCTGGTGACGGCCTACTACAGCCGTATCCCGGATCCCGCGGATCCGGCGCAACTGGTCGCCTTCGGCACCTCCGGGCATCGCGGGTCCAGCCTCGACAACGCCTTCAACGAGGCGCACATACTCGCCATCACCCAGGCGATCGTGGAATACCGCGCCACCCGCGGCATCACCGGGCCGGTGTATCTGGCCCGCGATACGCACGCCCTGTCCGAGCCCGCCTGGACCACCGCGCTCGAGGTGCTGGCCGCCAACGACGTCACCGCCATCATCGACGCGCGCGACCGCTACACGCCCACACCGGCTTTGAGTCACGCCGTGCTGCGGCACAATCGCGGCGGCACCCGGCATCAGGCCGACGGCATCGTGGTGACGCCGTCGCACAATCCGCCGCGCGACGGCGGGTTCAAGTACAACCCGCCGCACGGCGGCCCGGCCGACACCGTCGCCACCGACGCCATCGCCGCGCGGGCCAACGATCTGCTGCGCAACGGGCTGTCCGAGGTGAAGCGCACGACGCTGGCGCACGCGCTGGCCGGCCGGGTGGAGCGTTACGACTACCTGGACCGCTATATCGCGGATCTGCCGAACGTGTTGAATCTGGACGCCATTCGCGGCGCGGGCATCCGGCTCGGCGCCGACCCCATGGGCGGCGCGAGCGTGGACTACTGGGAGGAGATCGGGCAGCGCTACGACCTCGAACTCGAGGTGGTGAACCCGTTCGTCGACCCCACCTGGCGGTTCATGACGCTCGACAGTGACGGACGCATCCGCATGGACCCGTCGTCGCGCTACGCCATGGCGTCGCTGGTGTCGATTCGCGACGACTACGACATCTCCACCGGCAACGACGCCGACGCCGACCGGCACGGCATCGTGACTCCCGATGCGGGACTGATGAATCCGAACCACTACCTGGCGGTGGCCATCGAATACCTGATCGCCAACCGGATGGGGTGGGACGCGCTCACCAAGATCGGCAAGACGGTGGTCACCTCCGCCATGATCGACCGGGTGGTCCGGGTGCTGGGCCGCGACGTGTACGAGGTGCCGGTCGGCTTCAAATGGTTCGTGCCCGGATTGTTCAGCGGCAGCCTGGCATTCGGCGGTGAGGAGAGTGCCGGAGCCTCCTTCCTGCGCAGCGACGGCACCGTGTGGACCACCGACAAGGACGGCATCCTGCTGGCACTGCTGGCCGCCGAGATCACCGCCGTCACCGGGCAGAGCCCGTCCACGCGCTACACCGAGCTGGAGAAGCGCTACGGCAGCCCGGCCTACGCGCGCACCGACGCCGACGCCACCCCGGAACAGAAAGCCCGGTTGGCGGCGTTGACGCCGGATGTGATCACAGCGACCGAGATCGCCGGGGAGCAAGTCACCGGCATTCAGACCCGCGCGCGTGGCAACGGCGCGGCCCTGGGCGGGGTCAAGGTAACCACCGAGAACGCGTGGTTCGCGGCCCGTCCCTCCGGCACCGAGGACAAGTACAAGATCTACGCGGAATCGTTCGAGGGCCCGGAGCATCTGGCCCAGGTGCAGGCGGCCGCGGAGGAAGTTGTGCGACAGGCGCTATCGGAGTGAGCAGATCCAAATCCCTGCCGGTCGAGATCTGGGTGCTGGTGGGGGCGGCGTTCACCATCGCCATCGGGTTCGGGCTCGTCGCACCGGCGCTACCGCAGTACGCGCGCGGCTTCGGGGTGGGTGTCGCGGCGGCCTCGGCGATTGTCAGCGCCTTCGCGCTGATGCGACTGCTGTTCGCGCCCATGAGCGGGCGGTTGGTGCAGAAACTGGGGGAGCGGCCGGTCTATCTGGGCGGGCTGCTGATCGTGGCGGTGTCCACGGGGGCGTGCGCGTTGGCGCAGAGCTACTGGCAACTGCTGGTGCTGCGATCCTTCGGCGGGATCGGGTCGACCATGTTCACGGTGTCGTCGCTGGCGCTGGTGATCCGCATGTCGCCGCCGACGGAGCGGGGTCGGGTGTCCGGGGTGTACTCGACCAGCTTCCTGATCGGTTCCATCTCCGGTCCGCTGGTGGGTGGGGCGCTGGCCGGACTGGGATTGCGCGCGCCGTTCGTCATCTACGCGGTCGCACTGCTGGTGGCCAGTGCCATCGTGTATCTGGCGCTGAAGGATTCGCCGCTGGTGCGGCCCGAGGCGCTCGGTGACACCCCGGTCATGACCTTCCGGGAGGCGGTGCGCAAATCCGAGTACCGGGCGGTGCTGTGGTCCAACTTCGGCAATGGCGCGGCGGTGTTCGGGGTGCGCATGGCGCTGGTGCCGCTGCTGGTGGTGGAGGTACTGCGCTACGACGCCGCCCTGGCCGGGGTGGCGTTGACGGTGTTCGCGGCGGGCAACGCGGTGGTGCTGTTCCAGTCCGGGCGCTGGTCGGATCGCCTGGGTCGCAGACCGTTTCTGATCTGCGGCACGCTGCTGTGCGCGGTCGGCACGGCCGGACTCGGCTTCGCCGCGAACCTGCCCTGGCTGCTGGTCGCCTCCTTCGTCGCGGGCCTCGGGTCCGGCATGTTCACCCCCGCCCAGCAGGCCGCCGTCGCCGATATCGTCGGCGCGGGACGGCGCGGCGGACCGGTGCTGGCGGGCTTCCAGATGTCGGCTGACCTGGGCACGGTGCTCGGTCCGTACGCGGTCGGCCTGCTGGCCGAACACCTCTCGTACGGATTCGCGCTCGCGGTCACGGGCGCACTGCTGGCGTCGGCGGCGGTGGCGTGGGCGATCGTGCCGGAGCCGTTGCAGCGCAAGCCGCTGGTCGAGACGACGGCCGCCGCGACGACCCGGCCGCAGGATTGACCCGGTAGCGTTCGGACGGGTTGCGTACCCGCGCGGCGGTGGGTTGCGGCAGAGTGGTGGCCGTGAGCAAACCGACGACGAACTACACCCCGCGTCCGGTGTCCAACAAGACCACCTATGCCCTCGGGGCGGTGGCCGTGGTGGTGGTCGCGCTGATCGTGTTCGCCCTGTTCCAATGGAGCGGCGGCGACACCGAGATCCGCAATGACGGTTACGGTCCCGCGCACGACCCGGCGGTCGGCGTGGCCCTCGACTCCGATGGCGCGATCGTGCTCGGCAAGCCCGATATCGCCAAGACCGTCGAGATCTACGAGGACCCGCTGTGCCCCGCCTGCGGCTCCCTGGAACGCATCTACGGCCAGGAGATCGCCCAGCAGATCGACGAGGGCAAGATCGCGGTCCGCTACCGCCTGGTCAACTTCCTCGACGAGCGGTCCGGCAGCAAGGACTACTCGACCCGCGCCGTCGCCGCCAACGAATGCGTGGCGCAGGAGGGTGACGGCCCCGTCTACGCCAAGTTCCACGCACTCCTCTTCACCGACAAGCAGCCCGCCGAAGGCAGCGGCGACCTGGACAACCAGCAACTGGCCGCCATCGCCGCGGAAGCCGGAGCCCCCGAATCCGCCCAGCGGTGCATCACCTCCGGCGACCGCGTCGACTCCGCCCGCAACCACGCCGAAGCGGCCATCACCGCCCTCGAGGCGGCCAGCGGCGGCGCGGCGGGCACCCCGACGGTCTTCCTGGACGGCCGCGAGATCGACGTCAACAACAAGGGCTGGGTGCTCGACGCCGCCAAGTGAGCGCTGCCGACGCATTGGCGTCCGCGCTCGCCGACAGCCCTCGTCGCGCCGCCGACGCGGGACGCTCGTAGCGCCCGCTCCCGGCATCCGTTTGCCTCCCAGCATCCGGACGGATACAGCGGCACTGAGTGGGGGCGGCCGCAACGAGAGCGCACGAACGAGCCGCGGGCCTGGACCCACGGCTCGTTCTCTGTGCCGGACAAGCTGTGTGCCGGACAAGCTGTGTTCAGTTCAGTCGCGCTGCGTTCAGTTCAGTCGCGCCTCGCACCCGTGGGCCGGATGAGCGGTAGCCCGTGCCAGGTCGGCCCTCCGCTGCCGCGCCCGCCGCATCGGACGATTCGCGGTGCGAGCGGGACCCGGCGTGGCTTCGGGTGACGACACGACCGGCGTTGCTGGCCGGACGAGGCTCGCAGGTCCCAGGGGCCGTCGCCCGCGAAGTGCGGCGCTGCGCTTGTCGCGGTCGGTGCGTGGCAGCTCGCGCATGGCGGGGGCGCGTGGTCAGCGGCGGAAGGACGCGGTGTGGTTCACCGGTAGGTCGTCGGGGATGTCGTTGTCGGGGGTGCAGCGGGACAGCTGCGGGTGGATGAGGGCGTGCCCGTCGATCGGGTAGGTGAGATCGGCCGGGACGGTGCGCACCGGCTGCGGCGGTCGCACGTGCACCCGCTCGTAGGGTGTCGGCGGCACGGTGGGGGCGTCGATATCGGTGTGCGGGAACAGATACCGCGCACCTTCGCGCGTCGTGGTGTGGGTTTCGCCGCTGGGATCGGTCCACACGATCCGATCGGCGTCCGCGCGACGCACCCGCCACGCCTGACTGCCCCGGTCCGCCAGCATCTTCAGCCGGTGGTGCCGCGTGCACAACGCTGCCACGTGCGCCATACCCGGGAGCCGCGGCCGGGCGTTCGACGCCTCCACGTACGCGAGTTGGGCATCGGTGGCGGGCATGCCGCATCCGGGAAATCGGCACACCCCGTCGATGGCCCGCACATCCTCGGGTGACTGCGACGACGTCGGCCGCCGCGCCCCCGCCTCCGGTGCCGGCGGCTCCGGCACCACCTCGAACCGCGCATACTTCGCGAGCTCCCGAGCCAGTGTCGTATCGATCGGCCCGTACCCCACCAGCATGGCGGGATCGTTGCGCAGCCCGGCCAAGGTCTCGGCCGACACCCCGATCTGGATCAGCGGCGGCCGCGGCGGCTGCGCCCCGGGTCCTACGGGAGCCGAGCTGGAAGGTTCGATTCGCCCCGGTGCGGTGTCGTCGCGGCGGGGCGCGGGTCCGATCCACGAAGGCGCGGTGTCGCCGCCAGCTGCTTCGGGTCCGGTCTGCGCCGATCGGGTGCCGCCCACGGGCGCTGGGGGTTCGTTTCGCGCTGGTTGGGTGCTGTCCGGAGTCGCCGGGGGTTCGGTCTCGGCCGCTCCGGCATCGTCGTGAGTCGCCGGGCATTCGGTTCGTGCCGGTTCGGTGGTATCGCGCGGGGCCGCGAATTCGGCTCCGGTTGCGGAGGCACCCCCCGCGCCGCGGGTTCCGGGTGCTGAATCGGCTCCGCCCGATTCGGCTTCGGGCTGGGCGTGGTCGCCGTACGTGTGTGCCGGATCGGTCGCGGTGGATGCCCAGCCGCCGCCTCCGGGTGCGATCGCCGCTTTCGGGCAGCGCGCACCGCGCCCGCACGCGCACCACAACCGCTGCGACCCGTCCGCCAGCGCCACCAGTGCGTCCGCCCGGCGCTGCGGCATGGTGCGCGGGTCCTCGGCGCACACCTGCCCGCACAGTTCCCGCAGCCGATTGGCCACCGTCTGCGCCCCCACCGCGGGCAGCAGCCCGTCGAACACCGCCATCCCGTCCTGCACGGCACGAATGCGTACGTCCCGATCGTGTTCGCGCTCCTCGCGCCGCTCCCGCTCGCCGTCCGGATCCAACCGCGCCACCCACCGCCGCGCTGTCTGCCGCAGCCGCGCCGGATCATTGCGTGTCGCCGCGTCGATCAGCTTGGGCTCCACCGCTTCCCGCACCTCGCGCGCCAGCCCGCGAGTGGTCTCCGCGATCACCTGCACCCGCGCCAGATCGATCCGCCCGTCCCCGAACGCCTTCCGCGTCCCGGGTAGCTCGTCCAGGGCCAACCCGATATCGATGAGCGCCGCCGCCACCGGCTCGGAGATCTGCACCGCCACCGCCACCTCGGCTGCCGCGAACTCCCCGGCCCGCACCCCGCCGGCGCCCGGCGCCGCATTGGCCGCCCGATGCCGCCGATACAACTCCCGCACGGCTGTGACTTCCGCCGCCTGTGCGAATGCGGCGGCCCCGTGCGCCCTCCGCAATGCGTCGACCAGCTCCTCGTCACCCATCACCTGGACCTCCCTGCTGTCGAACATATGTTCGAGCCTACCCTCGAAGATCGCTCTTGTCACCCACCTGTCCAGGCGATTTGGTCCGCGCAACAGCGGTGGTGTAACTTCGTTCAAGCCAGCGGGGAACACCCCGCTGACACAGAACTGAACACGGGGCTATGGCGCAGCTGGTAGCGCACCACACTGGCAGTGTGGGGGTCAGGGGTTCGAGTCCCCTTAGCTCCACAGGAAATAAAGCCGCAGGTCGATGCCTGCGGCTTTGTTGTATTCGTGGCAGCGAGCGACCTGGTGACGAGGGTGCCCTACACGGCACTCTACGTTCATGAAGGCCAAAACGAGCGTGTACCTGGATCCCGAGCAGGCTGCCCGTCTCAAGGAGGCTGCCGAGGCTTCTGGACGGTCGGAAGCCGATTTGATCCGCGAGGGGATCGACCTGGTGCTGCTGCGGTCGCACCGGGTCCGCCGTACCCGTCCGTGGCCGTCGTTCGATTCCGGTGACCCTGGGTTCGCCGCCAACAGTGAGGACTTGCTCGGCGAGGCATACGGCGCGTGAGCTTCTTCATCGCCGATACCTCGGCCATCATCGCCGCGTACGATCGCGCCGCGGATCTGCACGAGCGGGCCCGTGAATTCCTCGCCACCTCCGTCGCGGTTGTCTCGCCGCTTGTTCTGGACGAGGTCGATCATTTGCTTGTCGCGCGATTCGGAAAGGACCGCCGGACAGCAGATCTCGTCCTTGATGACCTGCTCACCTCGGCCGAGGAAGGTGCGGTGCTCGTGCCACTGGTAGACCGCGATGACCTGCGGGTTGCTCAGAAGATCATCGGACAGTACCGCGGCCTGCGGCTCGATCTGGTCGATGCGGTCACTGTCGTGCTCGCTGAGCGCTACCTCGCCAACGACATCCTGACACTGGATGAGAAGGATTTTCGCGCCATCCGTCCTCTGATACCGGCTCATCCGTCGTTCCGGCTTCTGCTCCAAGGTGACTGAGTCCCCTTCCGGGCGCGGCGTGGTCTGTGAGGTGCCGCGCCCGTGCTGGTCAGCCTTCTCGAGGTGGTGTCCCGGGATTCGGCAGTCGTTCGACGAAGCGGGTGAGCAGGGTCGCGAACTGGGTGCGTTCGGCGGCGGTCCAATCGGCCATCGCCGCCGCGAACGTCTGGGCGCGCCGGTGGTGTGCGGCGGTGACCAGGGCCAGTCCCGCATCGGTCAACGCCAGTCGGGAGCGGCGACCGTCGCGTTGATCGGCCACCCGCTCGACATACCCGGCGTCGACGGCTGACGTTATCAGCCGGCTCACGCGCGGCTGGTCGGCGCCGAGGGCGGAAGCGACCGTCGAAACCGTTGCGTCCGGGATGGATTCGACGGCGTCCAGGACATCGAACGCCTGGCCGGTCGGCTCGCCCGGCGGGGCCAGGGACCGTCGGTTCTGCCTGCGCCTGATCGCCACCATCGCCCGCTCGATCAGATCCACATCGTCCACTTCGGCATAATACGTCTTTACAAGTAGTTGTAGTTAGACATATACATGTATAAGTGCAATCAAATCCGACGGGAACGGAACCCTCATGAGACTTCGCGCCTTCGCCGTCACGCTGGTGCTGGTCATCGCCGGATCGCTGGCGGCGTGCGGTTCGGATACCGCGCAGAGCACCACCACGACCGCTGGGAACACGGAAGACGAACGATCGGACCGGTTGATCGGCTACCAGCTCAAGCGTCTGGATCAACTGCTCGAATCGACCTTCGACCGCCTGCTCGGCGATGCGGGGCTCACTCGCCGCCAGTGGCAGACCCTCAACACTCTCGCCGCCGGTCCGCGCGGTCACGACGAGCTGATCGATGCCCTGCGGCCGTTCTGGGAGGTGAACAACGAAAACCTGACCGAATCGACCGACGATTTGATCGGCCGCGGGTGGATCCACGCTCAACCCGACGGCACCTTCGCCCTGACCGGCGCGGGCCGCTCCGTACACGCCGCGGCGGGCACGGAGGTCGCCCGCATCCGTGACATCGCCGCGCGAGGGATCAGCCAGGACGACTTCACGCTGATGATGGATGTGCTACGGCGCATGATCGCGAACCTCGACGCTGACGCCGACCATCGATGAGCGTCCGTATCGCACAGGGCCGCAATACATCAGCCGACTGCGCCCCAGCCGTGATCATCCAACGGCCTGCGGTCGAACCGGATTCGCGACATCATTCGTCGGGCTGATGTGCGGTGCCGGTCGCCGCCGTACGGTGGGAAGGGTCTTGTCCGGGCGAAAAGGGAGGCGCGGTGCGGGATCTGCGCGACAAGGTCGCCGTTGTCACCGGGGCGGCCAGCGGCATCGGGCGGGGGATGGTCGAGGCATTCCTCGATTCCGGAACCCGGGTGGTCCTCAGCGATGTGGAGGAGGATGCGCTCGCGGCGACGACTGCGGAGTTGCGGGCGGCCGGCGGGGACGTACACGGCATCGTGACGGATGTGTCGAACCCCGACGAGGTGGCCGCGCTGGCGGCCGCGACCCTGGAGCGGTACGGGGCCGTGCACATCCTGTGCAACAACGCCGGGGTGGCCGGTGGCGGCGTGCCGTCGTGGGCGAGCACGCTCGACGACTGGGCGTGGGTGCTCGGCGTCAACCTGATGGGCGTGGTGCACGGTCACCGTAGCTTCCTGCCGATCATGGTCGAGCAGGACGAAGAGGCACACATCGTCAACACGGCGTCGGTGGCCGGTGTGGCGGGTGGGTCCAGCGTGTACGGCGCGACCAAATCCGCCGTGATCGCGCTGTCGGAGACGGTCCACATGGAACTCGTCGGCGGCGGATTGAAGCCGCGGATCTCGGTACTGATGCCAGGGGTGGTCGACACCCGCATCCTGGATTCCGACCGCAATCGACCCGACCGCTTCGCCGACGTCGGCCCGAGTTCGCTTCCGCCCGAGGTGAGTATGGACGACCTGCGGCAGATGTTCGCCCACGGCACCAGCCCGCGAGTTGTCGCCGATCAGGTGCTGCGAGCCATTCGGGAGGAACGTCTCTATGTGCTGACCCACCCGGAGTGGAAGGGCCATATCGAACACCGGATGCAGGCAATCCTCAACGGCGAGAACCTGACTCCGCTGCCCCCACCGTGATGACTACACACCGTCATGGGGTGCGAGTACTCACTGAGGTGCGGCCCTCGCCTGCCTGTCGGAGCAATGCGAGGGCTTCCTCGGCAGGGGACCCGGAGGCGGTCGTGCACACGATCAGTGCCTGGCCGGGGGCACGGGCGATCGAGAGGGTCTGCTGCGTCACCGTCGTCGTGCCGACGACCGGATGGTGCAGTTCGTAGGACGCGGCGTCGCAGGGTATCACCCGGTGGTCGCCCCACAGTGTCACGAACTCCGGACTCTTCATCGTCAGCTCGCCGATCAGTTCCGCGAGCAGCGGGTCATTCGGGTACATACCAACGGCGATGCGCAGGTTGCCGACTACGGCGCGGGCCTTGCGTTTCCAGTCCGCGTACAGTTCACGACTGTGCGGGTCCAGGAAGGCCAGCCTGCTCATATTCGGCCGGCGCGATGGGTCGTCCGGGCTGTGGAAGTCCAGGTGCCCGGCCAGCAGGGCGTGTCCGAGAGTGTTCCACGCGAGCACGTCTGTGCGCCGGCCGAGTACCAGCGCCGGGACCCCGTCGACGGCGCGGAGCAGGTCGCGCGTCTCATCGGCGAGTTTCTCGGGTCGTGGTCGGCGTACTCGGGGTGTGTGGCGAGCGGCGGCGGCGAGGCGGTCGAGGTGCGCGCGCTCGTGGTCGTCGAGGCGCAGCGCGTGCGCGACCGCGTCGAGTACCTCGGCCGAGGCCCCGCGCGACGTCCCCTGCTCCAGCCGTGTGTAATACGAGACGCTGACCCCGGCCAGCTGGGCCAGCTCTTCGCGCCTCAAACCGCTGACCCGTCTGCGGGGTCCGGTCTCGCGCAAGCCGACGTCCTCCGGCCGCAGCCTTGCCCGTCGGGCTTGGAGAAAGTCGCCGAGGGGTCCGGGTCCGTCCATTGCTCCAGTATCCGGGGACGGGTCGGGCGCAGCCACACCCTGCCGGTGGTAGGACACAGCGGGAGTGGTTGGTCCGCGCCTCGATGTCCAGGCTCGACGACATGGAACAGATCACCCTTGGCGAGGTCACCGTCACCCGAATCAAAGAGTTCTACGGCACGGTCGAGATGAGCCCGGACCAGTTCTTCCCCGACAGCCCCGACGGCTCATGGGACGAACACCGTGGCTGGCTGGCACCCGAGTTCTGGAACCTCGAAACCGGCGAGTGCCACTCGGCGCTGCAGACCTGGCTGCTGCGCAGCGAGGGGCACACGATTCTGGTCGACACCGGTGTCGGCAACCACAAGGACCGGCCATACGCACCGGTGTGGAGCCGCCTCGATACGAACTACCTCGACAACCTCGCCGCCGCCGGGGTCCGCCCCGAGGACGTCGACGTCGTGATCAACACCCACCTGCACATCGACCACGTCGGCTGGAACACCCGTCTGGACGGCCGCACGTGGGTACCGACCTTCCCGAACGCGACCTATCTGATGCCGTTGCGGGACTTCGAGTTCTGGAATCCGGCCAACGAGCGTGAGACCGTACTCGGCCGCGGCAACCAGAATGTCTTCGAGGACAGTGTCACGCCGATCCATCAGGCGGGGCTGGCCCATTTGTGGGACGGGTCATATCGGATCGACAAGAACTTGCGACTCGACCTCGCGCCGGGGCACACGCCAGGCTCGTCCGTTCTCACCCTGGAGTCGGGCACCGACCGGGCGCTGTTCGTCGGGGACCTGATGCACACCCCGTTGCAGATCGTGGAGCCGCGAACCAACTCCTGCTTCTGCGAGGACCCGGCCGAAGCCCGCGCCACCCGGCACAGGCTGCTCGGTCAGGCCGCCGAGAACAACGCACTCGTCTTCCCCGCGCATTTCGGCGGCCAGGGTGCGGCGCGGATCGAGCGAACCGGGTCGAAGTTCTCGATCAAGGAGTGGGCGGGTTTCTCCCGCATCTCCTGAACTCTCCCGGAGAGGAAGTGTTTCCGATGCCTGTTGATCCAGACCCGATCGTTGAAACCCCCGCGGGCGCCGTGCGCGGTGGTCGCGACGAGTCCGGCCAGTTCTTTCGTGCCATCCCCTATGCGGTGGCCCCGATCGGTGCACGCCGATTCGCGCCACCCACAAGGCATCCCGGCTGGTCCTTCGTCCGCGACGGCACCCAGTACGGGCCGACGGCGCCCCAGCCCGCCCGCGATTTCGGCAAGCTCGACATGATTCCCTACTTCGGACCGGGCTGGGTGCGGGGCGCGGAGTACTTGACGGTCGATGTCCGCACACCTGCCGCCGACAGCGGCAAACGTCCCGTCATGGTTTTCGTCCACGGCGGCGGGTTCGTCACCGGCTCGACTCGCGCCATGCTCTACGACGGCAGCGCCTTCGCCCGCGACGGCGTCGTCCTCGTGACAGTGAACTACCGTCTCGGCGTTCCCGGCTTCCTCGACCTGGAAGGTGCGCCGGCCAACCGTGGGCTGCTCGATGTGCTCGCCGCACTCGGCTGGGTGCGCGACACGATCGCGACGTTCGGCGGAGATCCGGAGAATGTCACGGTCTTCGGTCAATCCGCAGGTGCCACACTGGTCGGCGCGCTACTCGCGTCTCCGGACGCCAAGGGCCTGTTCCATCGAGCGATCGTCCAGAGCGGCAATGGCACAGGCGCTTTCACGCCGGAGCAGGCGCAGCGGGTTACCGCGGCGGCGGCCGCCGTGCTGGGTGTGGAACCGACTGTGGAGGCGTTCGCCGCGATTGCGGACGAGCGTCTACTGGCTATCTTGCCTGCGCTGAGCGGTCTGGATCTGCACACAGCCACTGCGACGGATCCGCTGGTCGGTCTCAGCCCGTTCAGCCTGGTACTGCCCGTTCAACCTGCCGACGGTCTGGCCGACGGCCCTGCGAGCGAGGTCGAGTTGCTGATCGGTACCAACACCGAGGAGGGGCGTCTCTACGTCGTGCCCGCAGGAACTCTCGAGTCCACTACCGAGGCCGACCTACTCGCCGTCACCGACCGCGCGTACGCGGACCCGGAGACCGCGCTCGCCGAGCTTCGCGCGGACCGGCCGAATGCCGGACCGGGAGAACTGCGCTCCACAGTGCTCAGCGACACCCTGTTCTGGGCCGGCACCGCGCGGATGGCGCAGGCACACGCGCGGATTTCGGGTGGCCGCACGCACGTCTACTCGTTCGGGTTCCGTTCGACAGCTCTGCGCGGGCGGCTCGGCGCCGCTCATGCCGTCGAGTTGCCCTTCGTGTTCGACACGATCGACGAGCCACGGCTTCGCGGGGACACCGGCTTGCTCGGTCCCGGCGACGTCCCGGTCGGCCTCGCGGCCCAGATGCATTCCGCCTGGGTCGCTTTCGCGAGAGCAGGAGACCCCGGGTGGGCCACCTACGACCCGCGACAACCAGTCGTCCAGACCTTCGCCGATGCATTCTGACGCCGCCTACCACGGACTGTCCGGGGCGGGTGCTTCGAAGGCACCCAGTCCCGGCACGGCACTCAAAAGGGTGCCGTCGGCCAGCGTCGTCGGACTCACGCCACGCCGCTGCGCGTCCTCGCAAGCACTCACCTCTCCGGTGAGCACCGGCAACACCACCTGCGCGACGGGGTGTGGCGGACTGGGCCGATCCGCACTTCCACCGGCCCGGCGAGATCAACTCCGAGCATGGCGGGCGGGGTGTCTACTTCCGCGCCCCCGCTGGTCCCGGTATCGAGATGATCACCCGGCCGTACGTGTGATTCTCGAGTTCGCCGAGTGTGTTTACAGCGGGAGGGCGCTCGGCGGTCCAGCCGGTCGGGTCACCGCACGGCGTGTCGAGGCGAGTCGTCGCGTCCGGCGTGGGCGGTGGTGCGGGTGCGGTCCGCCCGGTAGAGGTAGTGGGTTCGACCGTCGACCGGGTTGTCCGGTTCGAGGTCGGCTTCGGCTACTCGGTGCAGACCGGCCTTCTCCAGCGCCCGCCAGGAGGCGCGGTTGGCGGCGACGACCGGGACCAGGATGGTTGTCGCGGTGGGGTGATCGGTCCAGGTCGCCTCGACGACGGCCGCGATCATGCGGCTGCCCAGGCCGTGGCCGGTGCGGTCGAGGTCGCCGATCAGATAGTCGATGGTCAGGGTGTTGGTGGGCACCTCGGTCGCGGCGGCCAACTCGTCGCGATAGTCGGGGTAGTCGGCCAGGGCGCAGCGCTGGACCAGGCCCACGGGGCGGCGGTCGAGAAAGACAAGGAGGTCCTCGGAGGGTTCCTCGCCGCGGGTGGCGGGTCCGAAGTCGCGGGCGACCGCCTCGGGGGAGGTTTCGTGATGCCACCAGCGGGCGACATGCGGCTGTTCGAGCCAGTGCGCGAGCAGGGGAAAGTCCTGCTCGCGCAGTCGGCGCCAGGTGATCACGGGTGCACCTCTCGGGGATGATGATGACGGCGGTAGTAGCGGGCTTGGCGGTCGCGGTGCCCGCAGGAGGGGTGGCACCAGCGTCGCCGCGCGTGGTTCTTGACGAACAGCAGGGAGCAGCCCGGACCCGAGCAGCGGCGCAGGGCGTCCGACTGTGGCCCGGTGAGCAATTCGATACTGCAGGTGGCGATGCGGCCCAGCAGAGCCGGTGCGCCGGTGGCGATGTCGAACCGTCGGGCTGCGGGCGCAAGATCCGACGTCCACGCCAACTGTGCGAATGTGGGTGCGGCTCGGGCGAATTCATTGACGATGTCGAGTCGTCGCGGATCCGGTGCGGCCCGGTCGGCGGCAGCGCTCAGGAGGTGACGCACACCGTCCCGCAACTGCCGCACCCGCTCACCGGCGCGCCCCATCTCACCCTCGATCGCGGGCGGGTGAACGAGCGCGAACCATCGATCGATCTGTTCGGCGCTCCGCAGGAAGTCGATGCGCTCCGCACCGCCGCCGTAGTCGGTGTTCGCGAACTCCACCGGCAGCGGCTCCGTGCCGAGGATGGGAAAGTCGACCTCCGTCACGATGCTGACGGTAACACGCCCATCCAAACGTCAGCCATTGATTTCGTGCCTCGCGCCTCGTGCCTCATTCCGAGTCGCCGCCCGGTGGCGCATTTTGTTCGCCCCGGCGGAGTACTTCGAACTCGCCGACGCGCGGGCTCGCCAAGCGCCGCAGATCGGCGGACTCTGGAATCAGGGGAATCAGGTCCAGCCGCCGTATCCACCGCAGTCCCTTCCGCCCGCACACTGATGCCGGCCGGGGCGGGTACACCACCAAGAACAACAAGTCGACCGTGGTCCATTCTTGGCAGTTCGTCGCACTGGCGCTGCCGTCGTGCCGTCCGTGGCTGAGCGTCAGCCGGGATTTCGGCAGCGGGTTGTTCTCCCGTCGCGGCCGCAAGGGCGTGCTGCTGGAGAGCCAGGAGTTCAATGAGCGCTTTCGAATCGACGCCGCCAGTGAGCGTTTCGCCTACGACGTGCTCAGCCCACGGATGATGGAGTGGCTACTGGCCGACGCCCGCGCGAACACCGTCGGATTCCGGTTCGAAGGTCAGTGGGCGATCACCGTGCGTGCGGGCCGTCTGCGACCGGAAGAGGTCTGGTTCCATGCCGATTCCCTGCACGATGTCATCGGGCTGGTATCGGATTTCGTGTGGCGATACTGACCGTCAGCCGCCGGTGTTGCCGCCGCCTTCGAGTTCCCGGATCCGCTTGGTGGCCTCGGAGAGTCGCTTCTTGCGGGCGGCCGCGTCGGACTTCTTCAGTTCCTCGTACACCTCCTCGTCGGAATCGCTGAAGCGCAGGATCATGCGCGGAATGCTCAGGGTGATGATCAGCGAGGGCCAGACGATCCAGGCGTAGTCCCAGCTCACGATCACCTGGAGGACGAGGAAGGTGATGAGGGTGATGCCGACGATGATCCAGTCGAGTGAGTCGATGGTATTGCCGCGGGCGCGGAGCGCGGCGAGTTCGGCCGCCGCGTTGTCGCCGCCCGTCGCCGGGAGGTTGTCGTTGACGGGGACCTTGGCCACCTGCCCGTTGACTCGCGTCAGCGGCACGCCGCCGGGCAGGCCGCTGAACGCCTCCCCGAGCGCACCCAGCGTGCGGGCGGTGGCGACCGCGCCCGAGCGGTCGTAGAACTCGGTGCTGTCCAAGCGCCCGTCGGCGTAGTGCTTGCCGAGCGCGTCGAGGGCGTGCGTCCGCTCCTCGTCGCTGAGAAACAGGTCGTCGGGGTCGGGATTGGCGGCCATGGCGTCGGCCCTCCCTTGTTCGAGCTGAAATCGTTGCCACCTCCAGTGTCGCATCGGGCCGATGTCGATTCCGTGCTGGTGAGCCGTGGGGGCGACTGCTGCCCGTTCGCTGCCCCTCAGGATGAGGGAACCCGCTCGGTTCATACTGGTCGCTACCCTGGATTTACAAGCAAGACGGTGGTTTGCGCCAGGTGCGGTGCCGGAACTCGGACGGGGTTGTATAGGTGAAGCCGGAGCTGGTTCTGACGCCGCTGATGAGCGGGCTGATCAGGGATGTCCTCGCGGTACCGGAGCGACTGTCCGCCATGGTGGACGCGCTCGGTTCGCCGCTGAATATTGTTGTACCCGAACAGATCACGGCCAACGTGGCGGAGTATCGCGCGGTGTACGATCGGCGGCGGCTGAGCGGAGAGGTGTACTTCGCGCACAAGGCCAACCGGTCCAGCGCGCTGATCCGCGAGCTGGCGGCGGGGGAGTGCGGGGTGGACGTCGCCTCACTCGGTGAACTGCGGCATGTGCTGGCGGCCGGGTTCAGCGGGGACCGGATCATGGCGACCGGCCCCAAGGACACCGAATTCCTGTGGCTCGCAGCCCGGGTGGGGGCGGTGGTGAACGCCGACTCCCGCGCGGAGCTGCGGGAGCTGGCCGCCATCGCCACCCGCTTCGGCCTACCGCCGGTGCGGGTGATGATCCGGCTCTCGGCCTTCGATTCGCCGGGGGTGCCGATTCTCAGCCGCCCCAGCCGATTCGGGGTGCACGCCCGCGAACTCGCCGACGTGCTGGACACTCTCGACGAGCACCGGGCCGTGCTGCGCCTGCTCGGCGTCTCCTACCACCTCGACACCACCGGCATCGAGGAGAAGGCGCTCGCCCTCGAAGGCTGCCTGCTGGCCATGCACGAGGCCCTGGGACGCGGCTTCGCCCCCACCGCGATCGACATCGGCGGTGGCTTCGGCGTCAACTATCTGGCCGACCGCGGCGAATGGGAGCGCTACACCACCGAACTCGGCACCGCGGTCCTCGGCCTGCGCCCGCCCATGACCTGGCAGAACCACGGCTACGGCCTGCGCGCCGAGGCCGGAACCCTGCGCGGCGCGCTGGGCGTGTATCCGGCCTACCGCGACACGGCCGGAGCGCGCTACCTGGACGAGCTGCTCGATCGCGAATCCGTCAGCCTGGAGCGGTCGTTCGCCACGCTGCTGCTGGAAAACCTCTACGACCTGTACACCGAGCCCGGACGCGCACTGGCCGACCAGTGCGGCCTCACCCTGGCCCGGATCGCCGAGGTGCGCACCACCCACAGCGGCGACCCGCTGGTCCGGCTGGCGGCCAATTCGCGCGATATCAGCGCGGAAGAGCATGCGGTGCTGATGGATCCGGTGCTGCTGCCATCGCGCCCGGGCACGCCGACCGGTGTGTACCTGGCGGGGAATCTGTGTCTCGAGGACGACCTGATCACCCGCCGTCAGGTCACGCTGCCCCGCCCGCCGGAGCCAGGAGATCTGCTGGCCTTCGTGAACACGGCCGGCTACTTCATGGATTTCGCCGCGGATCACGCGCTGATGCAACCCATCGCCCGCACGGTCGCGGTCCATCGCGCCGCGGGTGGATGGTCGTGGTGCCTGGACGAACAGTACTGGCCGGTGAAAGGGAACCGCTCATGAAGTACGACAGCATTCTCGACGCCATCGGGGATACGCCGCTGGTCCGGATCGAGCCGACCGTGCACGGGCTGCGCCATATCGACCTGTACGCCAAGCTGGAGATGCTCAATCCGTTCGGCTCCGTGAAGGACCGCCCGGCCTGGAACATGGTGCGAGAGGACCTGCCCGCGGCCATCGAGCGCGGCGACGCCATCGTGGAACTGTCCAGCGGCAATACCGCCAAGGCCCTCGCGGTCATCGCCGCCATGCACGGCCTGCCGTTCAAGAGCGTGACCAACCGCATGCGGGTGCCCGAGATCAAGGATCTGCTGCTGTTGCTCGGCGCGCAGATCGAGGAGCTGCCCGGCCAGACCGAATGCCTGGACCCGACCGATACCGAGGATCCGCTGACCCGCATGTACCGGATGCTCACTGAGGAGGGCAACGGCTATCTGCACACCGATCAGTACTTCAATCCGCGCAATCTGGATGCGCACCGGGTCGGCACCGCCACCGAGATCATCAAGGATCTCGACGGCCGCGCCCCGGACGTCTTCATCGCCTGCGTCGGCACGGCCGGGTCGTCATCGGGGGTGGCGGGTGTGTTGCGGGAACACGATCCGGCCGTATCGGTGGTCGGATTGGTCGCGGCCAAAAGCGATTTCATCCCCGGTATCCGAAATATCGACGAGGTCAACGAGGTCGGGCTGTTCGACCCGGAGAACTACGACACCCTCGACGCGGTGAGCGCCGCCGAGGCCATCGACGGCATGCTCACCCTCAACCGTCGCTGCGGCATCCTGGGTGGCCCCACCGCCGGTGCGGCGTACTTCGGCGCCCTGCGCCATCTTTCGGCTCTGGACGCCACGCTCACCGAGCGGCGCACCGCGGTGTTCATCGTGTGCGATCGGGTGGAGAGCTATATGAGCTATCTGCGCAAGCGCCGTCCCGACCTGTTCAAGCAGCCGCCGCGCCCCAATTCGGTGGATACGCTGACCGACGCCGAGATCGCCGCCGCCGTCCAGGTGGATGTGCCCGAGGCGCGCGAGTGGATCGAGCGGGAACGCCCGCTGGTGGTGGACCTGCGCGGCGGATTCGCCTACACCGCACTGCATATCGAGAACTCGATCAATATGGTGGACGAACTGTTCGACGACCTGCTGCGCGGCGGCCTGCCGTTCGGCTCGGCGCGCCCGGTGCTGCTGGTGTGCCCGGTCGGCGAGAAGTCCGTCCGCTACGCGGCGCTGCTGACGAGAATGGGGCATCGGGACGCGCGCAGTCTGCGCGGCGGCATCGTGGCCTGGCGCGACGCGGGCGCACCGCTGGTCCGGGACTGATGCCATGACCACCATGACGAATCCGGCCGAGGTCCTGCACCGCCTGGCGGACTGGCAGCGGGGATTGCGGGCGCAGTTCCCGATCATCGCGAACAATCCGGGACTGGCTTATCTGGACAGCGCGGCCACCACGCAGAAGCCGACGGCGGTGCTCGACGCCGTCACCGCGTACCTCACCACCGGCAACGCCAATGCCGGGCGCGGCTCCTACCCGTGGGGCACCGCCACCGGCCGACGCATCGACGCCGCCCGCGAGCGTATCCGACAGGTGCTGGGCGACAACGGCTCCGAATCGACGGTCGAGTTCGTCGGCGGCACCAGCGACGGGCTGCGGGCGGTGGCGCGGGACTGGCTGGCGGAGTCGCTCACCGACGGTGACGAGATCATCGCCCCGTTCGGTGATCACGAAGCCAATCTGCGGCCCTGGCTCGACCTGCGAGACAGCCTGTCGCGCAGTGGCATTCGTGTCACCGTGCGGCCGATGCCGGTGGACCCCGCGTCCGGGGACTACGACCACCGGGCACTGCCGTCCCTCGTGACCGACCGGACCCGCTTCGTCGCCGTCACCCATGTGCACCACGTATTCGGTGTCGACCTGAATGTGCACCGGGTGCGCGCCGCGGTCGGACCGGACGTGCCGATCTGCCTGGACGCCGCGCAGAGCGTGGGACATCGGCCGGTGTCGGTGGCCGATCTCGATGTCGACTTCGTCGTGTTCTCCGGGCACAAGGCGCTGGCGCTGCCCGGTGTCGGCGCGGTGTGGGCGCGCAATCGGCGCGGCCCCCGCTTCGCCCTGCGAGGCTGGGCGGGCACGCCGAATACGACCGGCATCGTGAGTCTGGCGGCCGCCCTCGACTGGCTCGACGCGGCCGGGCTGGCCGAGATCGGGGCCTGGAACACCGCCCTCGCCGCCCGCCTCACCGACGGCCTCGCCCGGTTTCCTGGGGTGCGGGTGCTGGGCTGTCAGGACAGCCTCGGCGCGGATTCCCCGGTGCAGCGCCGGGAGGGCATCGTGACCTTCCGGCACGCGCGGGTCCGGTCCGACGATCTCGGTTTCGTCCTCGCCGACGAGGGCATCATGGTGCGCGCCGACGGCCACTGCCAGGCCGGCCGGGATTCCGACGATCATGCGGTGCGGGTGAGCGCGCACGTCTACAACACGCCGGAGGAGATCGACCGGGTGCTCGAGGTGGTGCGGCGCTGCGAGGAGATGGCGAGCTGACTACGCCTCGGGCCTGCGCCCCCGCCAGCCGGTGCGGGCGGTGAGCAGGACCAGGTCGTGGCGGTGCCCGAGCCAGGCGGCGTCGTCCGGATCGAGCAGCCGCTGCCACGCGGCGGCGTCGTCGGCGGTCAGGAACGGTCCGGCCCGGCCGACGCGCGCCGCCAGTTCGGCCAGCACCACCCCGCGCACCTCGGCGGGCAGCGGTGCGGGAATGTCGACCAGTTCGGTGAAGGCGGTGACATCGGTGAGCCCGGCCCGGGCGAGGATGTCGGCCCAGCCCCGCCCGGGGCGTTTCGCGCCCGCCCGGCCGAAGAACCACTGGGTGAAATGCCGATCGTGGGCCTCGTCCAACCGGATCTCCAGTCCGGGGCGGCCGATGCCGGTGTCCCAGGGCAGGCATCGGGTGGGCAGCCCGCCCTCCGCCAGGCACAGCACGCCGCCCGGCCGCAGCAGGCCGACCAGGGCCCGGGTGGCGGCATCCCAGTCGCGGGCGTGGTGTACGCACCATGACGACCACACCGCGTCGACGGCTTCGGGCAGCGGCGGTGCACCGTCCTCCAGATCGTGCAGGACCGGCCGGATCCGATCGCCCACACCGGCGTCGTGGGCCGCGGCCATGGTTGCCTCGAGCATGGCCGGATCCAGGTCGACGGCGTAGACGCGACCGCGCGGGCCGACGGCGTGGGCCAGTGCGACGGCGGCGGTTCCGGCTCCGGGACCCACGTCGGCGACCACGTCGCCGGTCGTGACGCCCAGCGGTGCGAGCAGGCGCATGGTCGCGTCCAGGAATACGGCTTCGGCGGCGGCCGGATCGTCGGTGGACGTTCCGGTTCCCGGTTTGCCGGTCCGCTGCTGCGCGCTGATCGTCACGCGGCGATACTACTGAACATCGTTTTCAATGCGAAGTCGACGCGGCGTCGGCGTTTCCGACCGGGCGCACCCGCAGCGGCCGGAAGCGCGGACACCGGCGCGTGCGCTACACGGTCACCCGCTCCCCGGTATCGACGCTCTCACCCTCCCGAATACCGAAGCGGGCGTGCAGATGTCGCAGCGGCGCTGGCGCCCACCAGGTCCACCGGCCGCCCAACCGCATGGCCGCGGGCAGCAGGAACCCCCGGATGAGGGTGGCGTCCGCGAGCACCGCGAGCGGCAGCCCGATGCCGAACGCCTTCATGAAGGTGATGTCGGAGACCAGGAAGCCGAGGAACACCACGGAGATGAGCACCGCGGCGGCGGTGACGATGCGGCCGATGCGCTCCAAGCCGCTGGCCACGGCCGCGGTCGGATCGCCGGTGCGTTCGTACTCCTCGCGGATGCGGGCGAGCAGGAACACCTGGTAGTCCATGGCCAGGCCGAACGCCACCCCGAACAGCATGATCGGGACGGTGGCGGTGAGGGTGCCGGTGACGGTGAACCCGAGCAGTTCGGACAGATGGCCGTCCTGGAAGATCCAGACCAGTGAGCCGAAGGTCGCGGTGAGGCTCAGGCAGCTCAGCAGCACCGCCACCACCGGCAGGAAGACGCTGCCGGTGAGCAGGAACAGCAGCACCACCATGGCGGCGACCACCACCGTGAGCGCGAGCGGAAGCCGTTGCACGAGAGCGTCGGTCGCATCCAGGCTGACCGCCGCCACCCCGCCCACCAGCGCCTCGCCGGGAGCGTCGACCGCGCGGATATCGGAGACCAGCGCCTCCAGCGTCCCGGCATCGTCGGTGTCGGGCACCACGGTGAGGAAGGCGCCGCCGTCCGCGCCGTATCGCGTGTGCGCGGCGGTCGGCGAAACCACCTGTGCGCCATCGGCGTAGCCGCCGGTGACGGTATCGATCCGCTGCACATGCGGCAGTTCCGAGAGACGCGCGGCATATGCGCCCGGATCGGCGTCGAGCCGGGGCAATACGACGGTCAGGGCATTCTGCTCACTGGTGTCGAAGTCGGCGCGCACGGTTTCGGCGACCTGCCGGGCGCTGGAGGATGCGGGCATGGACCGCTCGTCCGGGAAGCCCAGCTTCAACCCCAGGAACGGCGAACCGACCGCGAGCAGCAGCGCGATCACCGATACCGCGACCGTACCGGGCCGCCGCATGACGAAGATGGCGAGCCGATGCCAGCGGCCCTCGTGCACGGCCCGGGACTCGTTGTCGGCCGTGCGGATTCGCCACTTGTCCACCCGCCGTCCCAGTACCGCCAGCAGGGCGGGCAGAACGGTCAGCGAACTGAGCGCCGCGATCAACGCCACCGCGATACCGGCGATACCCACCGACCGCACCGCCTGCAACGGGAAGAACAGCAGCCCTGACAGCGCCACCGCCACGGTGACCGCGGAGAACGCGACAGTCCGTCCCGCCGACCGCATGGTCGTCGCCAAGGCCGGACCCGGCTCGTCCCCGGCCGTGAGTTCCTCGCGGAAACGACTCACGATCAGCAGGCTGTAATCGATGGCCAGGCCCAGTCCCAGTAGCGTCACCACGTTCATCGACAGCGCCGACAGGTCCATCGCCCCGGCGAGCAGCCAGATCGCGCCCATGGTGAGCAGCACCGTGACCATCGCGACCAGCAGGGGCAGCAGTGCCGCCACCACACTGCCGAACACGAACAACAGGGCGACGAGCGTGATCGGGAAGGCGATGGATTCGCCCGCGATGGCGTCACGCTCGCTCTGCTCGAACATCTCCCGCTGCAACATGGCGTAGCCGCCGACCCGCACCTCGAGTCCGTCGTGGGCACCGGCGTAGCGCGGGGCGATATCGGCGATCCGCTCGTCGATATGGTCCGGGTCGCCGAGGATGGTCGCGATCACCAGCGCACGGTCGCCGCCGGAGCCGCGCAATACCGGAGCCCTGCCCGCGGTCCAATAGGACGTCACCCCGGTGACGTCGGGTTCCGCGCCGAGGCGCGCGGTGAGCGCCGTGGCGGCGGCGGTGGCGGCCGGATCGTCGACCGAACCCGGCGTCCGCACCAGCAGCACCAGATTCGGTTCACCCTGGCCGAACTGCTCGCTCAGGATGTCGGCGGCGGCGCGGGATTCCGCTCCCGGATCATCGAATCCGCCGCCTTTCAAACGGTCGAACAGGGTCGCGGCCGCGATGCCCGCCAGTAACACGGCGATCGTGGCCACGACCAGTACCGCCCGCCGATGGCGTGCGCACAGGCTCGTCGTTCTCTCCAGCACCTCTGTCTCCTCCCGTCGACCGCGGCAATGCGGTGGTGCGTATGAGAGACGGGCGGGAGCGGTGAATGTGACGGCGTGCGATGCGGATCACATGCGGTCGCCATGTCACATTTCGCGGTGCGGGGGCCCTCCTAAGCTCGACACCGTCAGAGGAGGAGACGTGACCGACGCCGCCGCGGACACCGCGACCGAGACTTTCGCCGAACATCGCGATCTGCTGTTCGCCCTGGTCTACAACCTGCTGGGCAGTATCGCCGATACCGAGGACGTGTTGCAGGAGACCTGGCTGTCCTGGATGTCGCGGCGGCGACGCGGCACGGACGAGATCGCCAACCCGCGCGCGTATCTGGTGCGCATCGCGGTCAATGCCGCCCTGGCACGCCAGTCGGACATCGCTCGTCGCCGCGAAACCTATATCGGCCCATGGCTTCCCGAACCGCTGCTCACCGACGACGCCGATACCGCCGATGCCGCGCTGCGCACCGAGGCGGTGTCCATGGCCATGCTGGTGGTGCTACAGACCCTGACCCCGTTGGAGCGGGCGGTCTTCGTGCTGAACGAGGTCTTCGGGTACCGGCACGCCGAGATCGCCCCCATGATCGGCCGTGAGGCGGCCGCCGTGCGGCAGCTCGCGCACCGCGCCCGGTCGCACGTACAGGCGCGCCGACCCCGCTTCCGTGCCGACCCGGTGGTGCAGCGGCGGGTCACCGAGCGGTTCCTCGACGCGCAGCGGGGCAGTGATCTGTCGGCTCTGATGGACTTGCTCGCGCCCGACGTCATCTTCCATTCCGACGGCGGCGGACGTATCCGGACCGCACTGCGTCCCATCGAGGGTGCGGCCAAGGTCGCCCGCCTGCTCACCGGTCCCGGCGTCCGGAGCACCATGGTCGATCTCGACCTTCGGCTCGGCCACATCAACGGTGAGCCTGCCGTCGTCTGTTTCCGCCGGGGCGAGCCCTACGGCGTCGGCGTGCTCGACATCGATCCCGAGACCGAGCGCATCCGATGCATCTACACCATCGGCAATCCCGACAAGCTCATCGGCATGGCGCGCTGAGCCCGTACCGGGTCAGCTTCCCGGTCGCGGCACGTCCCCGCGCCAGGCCCCGGTCTCGTGCCCCTGCTCCTCGATGAACTGCTTGAAACGCTTCAGATCGCCCTTCACCCGCAGGTCGAGGACGCCGAGCTTGTCGCCGACGTTCTCCACGAATCCCTCCGGATCGATATCCATCTGCGTGATCACCCGGGTGGTGGTGTCGTCGATGCGGTGGAAGGTCACCACACCCGCGTGCTCCGGCCCGCTGTCGGAGTGCCAGGACACCCGCTCCTCCGGATGCTGTTCGGTGATGGTGGCGTCGAATTCGCGTTCCACCGGACCGAATTTCACCTTCCAGTGCGTATGGGTGTCGTCGAGCTGATCGATGCGCTCCACCCCCTCCATGAAGCGGGGAAACGATTCGAACTGCGTCCACTGGTTGTAGGCCGTCCGGATCGGCACATTGACCTCGGTCGAAGCGGTGACGGTACTCATAGCAACCTCCTTCTCCCGGCGCCCGCCCGGCGTGACGGGACCGGATCTTCGTCTGCCGATACCTTCGACACAGTGGTCGGGCTACCCGGCGGGTGCGCCGATAAACGGTCCGGCGCACCGCTCACCACGGCGGCGCGGGACTCCGGGCACGAACTCGGCTACTTAAGTAGCCGCCGCGGGAATACCGATGCGCCGCGCACCGCGATGACCGAAGACTTCAGTGTCCCTTCGGCTCGGATTCACAGGTAGGTGCGTGATGGCAAGCGTGGCGCTCTGGATGCAGATGTCCCTCGACGGTTTCGCCGAGGGCGCGGGCCGCGAAGTGCACTGGCCGGTGGTGGACGAGGAACTGTGCGCACCGTTCCTGGACGAGTTCCGCGCCGCCGACGCCTTTCTCTACGGCCGCGAAACCTTCGAGATCATGGCCGCGTTGTGGCCGACGGCCGATTCCGACCACGCGATCTCGCCGTTCTATGCCGACTTCGCCCGGGTCTGGAAGGACAAGCCGAAGATCGTGCTGTCCCGTACGTTGCGTGCACCCGGGTGGAACACTCGGGTGATCGGTCGCCGGGCGGTCGACGAAATCGCCGCGCTGCGGTCCGGTCCCGGTGGCACCGTGATCCTGTTCGGCGGCGTCGAGACGGCGTCGACCTGTATCGCCAACGATCTGATCGACGAGTATCGGCTGTTCGTACACCCGATCCTGCTCGGTCGCGGCATACCGCTGTTTCCGTCGTCGGTCGACACCTCGCGGCTCCGGTTGACGGACGTGACCACCTTCGACAGTGCCGTCGTGATGATGCGCTACCGTCCCGAACGCCGCGACGCCTGCGAATTCACCGAGGTGGTCAACGATTCGTGAGTCCGGGCCGCTCCGCCGGTGCTGTCGCGCCGAGGTGGGACACCGCAGCGCTGAACTCCACGATGGGGACCTCGACCTGGCCCCACGGTGTGTGAACGGTTCCGGGCCGGACCAGCAGCTGCGGGACCTGGATGTGCTGGGGGTCGCACCAGGTGGGCCGCGGTTGCGGCGCTGGCGGAAAGTCGGTGCAGCCGAGGCTGTTACCGCCCGGATCGTGATCGTCATCGTCGTCGTGATCCCCGCCGTCGTCGATCGGTCCGCCGGGGAAGCCGGGGTGCGGGGGAAGCCAGGGGAACCACGGCCCGCCGGGGAAGGCCGGGTCCCAGGGGAACAGCGGTCCGCCGGGAATCCCGTGCTGCGGCGGTTGGTCGGTTCGCGGGGGTGCCGCGGGCTCCGATGGTTCCACGGGGTGGGGCGGTTCCGTGGGCTGCGACGGTCCGCCGGGTTGTACCGGGACGGCGGGCTGCGCCGGGATGTCGGGCCGCACCGGGAAGTTCGGCAGGTCGAGCCCGCCCCCGTCGCCGTGACCGGGGCCGCCGGTGCCGTGACCGATACCGCCATCCGAGTCGTGGTCATCCCGCTGCCACGCGGGCCCGTCGCCACGGCCGCCGTCGAACCCCGGGGCGTCGGGGATTCCGCCTCCGATGCCGGGGCCGTCCATGCCCGGGCCGCCGAATCCGTGGTCATCGTCGGTGTCGCCGCCGAAGCCCGGTCCGCCCCCGTCCCAGCCGCCCATACCGGGTGTGCCGCCGCCCGGTGAATCGCCGGGGGTCCGCGAGGGGTCCGACCAGTTGTCGGTATCGAACCCGCCGCCGTCGAACCCGCCGCCGTCGAACCCGCCGCCGTCGAACCCGCCGCCGTCGAACCCGCCGCCGGTGTCGCTGTCACCCGCGGAGCCGTCGGCACCCGGGGCGGCCGTCGCCGTCGCGGCGGTGAATACGCCACCGGCGAACCCGGCCGTGACACCGGCGGGGATCAGGCTCAATGAGGCCGCGATCGCCGTGGTGGCCAGCAGTGTCGGTGTGCGGCCACGCTGTCTCGCAGTGCGCATACCCGTCTCCGTTCATCGGATGCCTTCCGTGCCATCGCACCGAAGGGGTCGGAACTCCTCAATGCATTCAATGTACCGTTGATTAGCGGTACATTGAATGGCGTGTTCTCAGAGCTGGAAGGTTGCATCTCGGGACTGTTGGTCGCTCTTCGGATTGCCGAGAAAGGGCTGTATCCGGCGGATCTCGCCTGGTGAAAGGGCGTCGGTGGGCTGGCGGAGATCTTCCCGGTGCTGGGAACGGTGAGTTCCCTCCTAGGTGTGACACTGGTTAACGCGCCACTGAATAGCGGCAAGAAGCTACCGGATCGATCGGCCACTACCCAGCCCGCCGATTCGACCGAACGGTATGAACGGAGCAAATTCGATGTCCAGCACCACGATGCCGACCACCCGGGCCCGCCGACTGCTGGCCGGTGCCACCCTCGCCTGCGCACTGACCGGCGCGGCCTTCATCACGGGCACCGGGGCCGCGAGCGCCGCGCCCGACAAGGACTTCGGCGATTCGACCGGATGGGATCACATCGACCCGCGCGGGTTCCACCACTCGTTCGACGACCCCCGGTCGCGGGCCGAGCGGGATCGGGCGCGGCGTGACCACCTCCCGACCTCCTTCGGCGAGCAGGCCGAGGCGTCGAACAGCTCCGGCGGCACCACCACCACCTGGACTCAGGTCGGCCGCGACAACGGCTCCGGTTGGGTAGTGTGCCGGCCGCTGGCCCGGGTTTGCTGATGCACCTCGATCGTCGGCTCGGTCGGCCCGCTACTCAGTTGTCCCAGGAGGCGACGCCGACCGGCCCGACGCCGACGCACACCGTGAGCCCCGGGGTGAGCGCGCCGATCCGGAGCGCGCGGCCGCTGCCGACCGTACGCACATAGACGGTGTTCAGCCCGCGCCGGATCGGAACGGTCACCCAGTCGCCGTATTCCAGGGCGACCGTGATGCTGCCGTCCCCGCTCGCGAGGTAATTGAGTTGGGCCGTCCATTCGTGATCGAGCAGGGGGCCGTCGAGCGGGAGAACGGTGGGCGCGGTGCCCTGGACGCGGTATCCGCAGTCGCGGTCGGGTCCTGGAGTGATGCTGCGGTTCCACCAGACCGCGGCGTCGACGATCGCGCCGGTGTCGGTGATCATCCGCAGCCGGGGCGTGGAGGTGGCGAAGGCGTCCGCCGGTGCGACGGCGGACAGCACCCGGCTGACCAGATTCTGCGGATAGACCGTCGGGTTCAGCACCTGCCACGGCACTTCTTGTTCCAGCAGTGGCTCCTGCCGCCAATCACGCAGTGCCGCCTCGGCATTCGCGATGTAGGTGCGCGCCGGGTTGGGCTGCCAGCAGCGCACGAAGGCGTAGGTGGACCACAGGCAGCTCAGGATGAACACCATCGTCACCGCGATGGTGACGCGGGGGCGCACACGGGTGCTGCGGCGGGCGTGCGCCGACAGGACCAGGGCGAGCGCCGCGGCCAGCACCACCGTCGAGTCGGCGAAATAGCGCAGTGACCGGAGCAGTTCCGCCGCAGCGGTATTCGGCCCGCCGCGCGCCAGCACCACCGGCAGCTGTGCGAGCAGGATATAGGCGGCAACCACCAGCCAGACCGCGAGCACGCGCCGGCGGGCGCGGATGGTCACCGCCACCCCGGCGGCCAGCGCGAACCACGCCGCCGCCACCGCCCAGTCCGGCGGATCCGCCCACGGTGTCGCCGGAGGCCAGCGCTCCCAGTGCCACGGACCGCCGAACAGTGCGGGCGTGACCTCCAATGCCGCTGTCCCGGAGAGGAATTCCCGGGTCTCGGTACTGCCGCCCGAGGCGCGGGGCAGCCCGACCACCGCGAGATAGGCCAGTGACCAGCAGGTGAGTACCACGCCGGACCCGATCCACAGCGCCGCACCCCGTCGCGCCACCGTGCGCACCGGCGCTGCCCGCCCGTCGAGGTACCGGACCAGCACCGCGAAGGCGAAGGCCGCGAACGGCACGATCGCCGCCTTCTCGAAGAACAGCAGCGCCACCGCCGAGACCGCGACCCCCGAAATCGCGTACCGTCGTCGCCGAGTCCGCGTCAGCAGCACCGCATCGGCGATCACCCAGGCCAGCGCGCCCTGCAACGGCAGCGCGTTGAGCGCCGCCGACCACCACGCGAAGGCGGGAATCGTCAACGGGCAGAACGCATAGAACACCAGCGGCACCAGCGCCACCCACCGCGCGCCCAGCAGCACCAGCAGCATGCGCAGTACGGCCACCGACGCGACGAATTGCAGCAGCACCATGGAGGCCGCTGCCGCAGTCCACCCCAACGGTGCCACCGCCGTCACCACCCACGCGGTGACGAAGGCCAGCGGCATGAAATGCCCGTCGTGGTCGTGCAGCAGCAGCTCCGCCGACCACACCGGATACTCGGCCGCCCGGCTCACCAGAATGAAATCGTCCCAGTAGAAGTACCCGGACCCGGCGACCCACCCTCGAATCACCAGCTGTAACACCAGCACACCCACCGCCGCGACCACGACCGGCCGCATCCGCGACCGGTGCACCGATTCCGCGCGCACATCGGCCCGCGGCGGTTCGATCATGACGGTGTCCATGCCGCCCCACCGTAACGCGCGGAGGGTCGGACGGCGTGGAGCCCGTGGTGGTACGGCCATGGGGCGGGCATCCGGTCAGCGCGGTCCGACGAACGGTGAGAACCGCTGTCGGTGCGGTGGGCAGCGGCGAACCGGCCGGTAGCATCCGGCGCATGCTGAATACCGCGTTGTCGCCGCTCGGGGAGCCGCTGGATTCGCGGCGTTTGCAGCAATTTCTGTGTGTGGCGGAGGTCGCCAGCTTCAGTCGGGCCGCCGAGCGTCTGCATGTGAGTCAGCAGGCACTCAGCAGTTCGGTCGCCAAGTTGGAAGGGCAGCTGGGGGTGTCGCTGTTCGATCGGTCGGGTCGGCAGGTGCGGCTGACGGCGGCGGGGGAGGCGCTGCGGGCGGGCGCGTCGGTGTTGTTGGCGGCGGGGCAGGTCTTGGCGCGGCAGGTGCGGGATGCGGCGGTGGCGCAGCAGCGGCCGTTCGTGGTGGCGCATACGCCGGCCATCACCGGCGAGGAGGTGCACGGGGTGCTGGAGCCGGTGCGCGCGGGGATGCCGGAGTTGTCCGTGACGGCCATCCAGATGTTTCCGAAGGAGCTCGAAGCGGCGGTGCTGGACGGCCGGGTCGATCTGGCGCTGCGGCGGGGTACGACCGTGCCCGCCACCCTGGCCTCGGCGGTGATCGCGTATCACCCGCTGCGGATCGCCGTCGCGAGCGGACATCCGCTGGCCGGGCGCCGTACCGTCACCCTCGGTGAGCTGCGCACGGAACGAATCGTCGTGTGGGCTCCACCGGGTGCGTCGTTCTACACCGACTTCATTCTGAGCACCTGCCGCCGTGCGGGTTTCGAGCCCGCGCTGGTGGTCGATCGGATTCAGGGCACGACACCGGCGACGGCCGTGCTCGACTATCCGGATGCGGTCGCCTTCGTCACCGCGCCGCCCGGTTCGGCACTCGGCGATCGGGTGTGGATTGTCGAGATCGAGCATCCGCCGCTGGCTCCCGTGCAGGCCGTGTGGCTCCCGCACACTCGTTCGGCCATTCGCGATCTACTGACCACGGGCGATAACCCGCATACACGTGGCTAACAAGCAATATTTGTAGGTTCACCCAAATATTCTGTTTCTCATTTGTCAGTCCGACTCCTAGCGTCGGTACCGGAAGATCTCCGAAATCCGAACGAAGGACTTACCTATGAGCAACACGTTGGCAGGCAGGTCGGCGGTCGTCGCCGCGGGTGCGGAGAACCTCGGCGGACTGATCAGCAACTCCCTGGCGGAACGCGGCGCGAACGTACTGGTGCACTACAACAGCGCGAGCACCGAGGCCGAGGCCGACAAGACCGTCGCCGCTATCGAGGCACTCGGCCGCAAGGCGGTGAAGTTCCAGGCCGACCTCACCGTTCCGGCGAATGTGCGGCAGCTGTTCGACGCGGCCGTCGATGCCTTCGGCACCGTGGATGTCGCCGTCAACACCGTCGGCAAGGTGCTGCGTAAGCCGATCGTGGAAACCACCGAGGCCGAATATGATTCGATGTTCGACATCAACGCCAAGGCCGCCTACTTCTTCCTCCAGGAAGCCGGTAAGCGTCTGGCGGACGGCGGCCGGATCGTCACCGTCGTGACCTCGCTCCTGGCCGCCTTCACCGACGGCTACTCCACCTACGCCGGTGCCAAATCCCCCGTGGAGCACTTCACCCGCGCCGCGGCGAAAGAGTTCGCTGCCCGCGGCATCTCGGTCAACAATGTCGCCCCGGGGCCGATGGACACCCCCTTCTTCTATCCGCAGGAGACTCCGGAGCGGGTGGAGTTCCACAAGTCCCAGGCCATGGGCGGCCGCCTCACCCGCATCGAGGACATCGCCCCCCTGGTGGAATTCCTGGTCACCGACGGCGGTTGGATCACCGGCCAGACCATCTTCGCCAACGGCGGCTACACCACCCGCTGACCCGGGTCAGCGGGCCGGGATCGTCGCCACCAGGTCGAATACCTGCGCAGCGACCTGCTCGGGCAATTCGATTCCGGGGAAATGGGTCTCGCCGTCGAGGCGGGTATAGCTGAACCAGGGGTGGCGGCCGCGGAATTCCTCGTGGAGCGTGTCGTACGCGGCGGACTTGGGATGGGAGAACACGTGCCGGATGGGGCGCGGGTCGGTGAGGCGCTCCATCCGGCCCATCGGGGAGCTCCAGGTGGCGTAGGCGTTCTCGATGACCCGCCCGGCGCGCGCCCACATATCGAAGCCGTGGCCGCCGCTCTGATAGCGCACATGATCGAGGACGGCCTGGTTGGTGGTGTCGGCCAGCCAGGATCGCACCAGGGCGTCTCGCCCGGCCTTCCACTGTGCCGGATCCTGGATTCCACGCAGCGCCGCCAGGAATTCCGGCGGTGCGGGCGTCATGATCAGGTCGAGCAGCAGGGCGGCGGGAACACGTTCGGAACCCAATCGCTCGGCCATGTCGAGGGCCACCCAGCCGCCGTGTGCGTGCGAGACCGGCACGAACGATTCGACTTCCAGTGCGTCGAGCAGGCCGATGGTGTCGGAGGTCATCTCCTCCACCCCGAAATCGCCGACGGGGGTGCGGTCGGGTCCGTGACCGCGCCAGCAGACGCGGATGACCCGATGCCGCTCCCGCAGATACGGCACCATGCCGTCGAAGGCGCGGTGGTCGTGGCCCCAGCCGTTGAGCAGGACCAGGGCGGGGCCGGGCTCGTGGCCCTGATCGTCGAAGGCGATCTGGACGCCGTCGACGGTCATGGTGGTGATCATGGTGGTTCTCCTTCTGTCGGAAGCTGATCCGGCTACGCGGACACGCTGCTGGCCGGACGCATACGGGTCGCGGCCAGTTGGGATTCGGTGAAACCGGCGGTGCGCCCGGCCAGGCCGAGCAGTGGTGTGCGTACTGCGTCCGGGATAGCGTCGAGCAATCGCATGCGGTACGAGGTGCGTTGGGTCCGTTCGATATCCGGTCGCTGCGCGCGCTCCCAGTCGGGCAGCGCATCGGCCGGTGCGCCGGAAGGGCGGCTGACCGCGGCGGCGAGAGCGACGGCATTGACCATGGCGGTGCCGCCGCCCTGGCCCAGATACGGCGGCTGCGCGTGCGCCGCATCGCCGAGGAGTGCCACCCGTCCTCGCGACCAGCTGTCGAGTCGGACGAATTCGAAGTTGTCCCAGGGGATCAACGGTCCGTCGGCGGCCGCGAGCAGCGGTTCCAGTGTCGGAAAGTCGCGCATCCAGGAGGCGGTGTCGATACGTGCTCCGACGGTTCCCGCGTCGTCACGGTCGGCGACGAAGGCGAGATAGACCTGATCCGCCGTACACGGTGTGTAGAGCAGTCGGCGACGCCCGTGGAAGTACTCGTGGTGGTTGGCCCGGTCCGCGTGGGACAGTGCGGTGTCGGAGGCGGGCACCATGAGCCGCGCGGCCCCCTGCCGCAGGCGGAAGCGCCGGTAGCCGATGCCGAGGCGGTCTCGGAGGAACGAGTGCACCCCGTCCGCGACCACCACGAGGTCGGCTGTGACACCGGGTGCGTCGGCGAACTCGACGGTGCCGTCCGGATGGGCGGCCAGTGCGGTGGAGCCGGTGCACAATTCCACCCCCGCGCGTTCGGCCGCCCGCACCAGGGCCGCGATGAGCCGATCCCGCAGCAGCGTGTAGCAGCGCGGCTGTCCGGGGCCGTTGATGGCGATGCGATAGAGGGTGCGGTCGGTGTGTGAGCGGGCCTCGATGGCGGGTCCGACGTGTGCGCCCGCCGTCGCGTCCGTGAATGCGCCGACCTCCGACAGCGCGTGCAAGCCGTTGTCCCACACGTAGATTCCCGCACCGACGGTACGGATCTCGGGCTGACGCTCGTGCAGTCGTACCGTCCAGCCGCGGCGGGCCAGGGCGGCGGCGGTGGTCAGTCCGCCGATGCCGCCGCCGATCACCTCCGCGTGTTCGCTGTGCATTCGTGGGGCCTTTCGTGATCAAGGGAAGGGAAAGCAGGTGCGGGAGCCGACGGTGTGCGGTTGCCAGCGCAGTGGGTCGGCGGTGCCCGAGCGCACGAATTCGCCCCAGGCGCGGCGCATGGGCGCACCGAGGGTGTCGACCCGGTCGAAGGGGAGACCGCGCAGCATGGGCGCGTCGCGCCAGGCGTCGGCGTCACCGAGCAGTAGTGGCAGGTCGATGCAGTGGCAGGCGCCGAACGGCGCGTCCGGTGCCAGCGGTTCGACGCGGTAGCGGTGGACCACCGCACCGGCGGTGGTGAGCTCGTCGGCGAAGAGCCTGGCCGGTTCCTCGAAGACTCTGCGTCCCATCGCATTCGATACCGCCGCCGCGATCCGCCGCCCGACGGCGGGGACCCGGCGAACCGCCGCGAAGACCGGATGCGGGCCGTGGAAGGCGGCCATCTCGTGCTCGGTGTGGCCGATGATCACCCGCAGCGCCCGCGCCCGGTGTCGCACCTCATCGCGCCAGGCTTCCCGATCCGGCAGCGGGTCCACCCCGGCGATCGGCAGGAACGGTGGTGCGGCGTTGAGCCCGCCGGGTCCGGCCAGCGTCCGCACCGCCGCACCCTGTGCCCGCATGACGGCGTCGATCGGTGCGGTGCGCGGGTCTCCGTCGAGCCGGTCGAGTACCGCCCGACCCGCCCGTTCCGCGCGGTCGCGGTCGGGGAATGACAATCCCAGCGGTGCGCTCTGCAGGATGGCGCGGTGGAACAGTGACCGGGTACGCGGGATCCCCAGCAGTGCCGCGATGGACTGCCCGCCCGCGGATTGCCCTGCGACGGTGACATTCTCGGGATCGCCGCCGAAGTCCGCGATGGTGTCGCGGACCCATTCCAGCGCCGTGATCTGGTCGAGCAGGCCGAGGTTGCCCGGCGATACACCCGCCGCACGTAGATAACCCAGCGCACCGAGCCGGTAGTTGACGGCGACGACCGCGATCCCGGTCTCCCGCACCAGTCGCCGCGCGCCGTACCACGCCCATGCGCCGCTGCCGGACAGGTACGCCCCGCCGTGCAGCCAGACCAGCACGGGCAGTGTGCCCGGCTCGGCGTCGGCGGGGACGGTGACCGTCGCCGACAGGCAGTCCTCGGACCACGGCAGCGTCTCCGGTGCGCCCATAATCGCCTCCATGCGCGAAGGCGTCTGCGGCGCAATGGATACCGGACCCACCGGGTTGTCGGGCGGGCCGAGTCGACGGGGTGGTTCGAAACGCAGCGCGCGGGCGTAGCGCACGCCGCGGAAAACGGCTACACCGTCGGTGATCTCACCGCGCCAGCGGCCGGAGTGGGTAGTCGCCATCGACATGATTCCTCACTTCTATCGCAAGTTGACTTGCGATACGGCCACCGTAGGACGCCACCGACAGAAACGCAAGAGAACTTGCGATAAGGTTCCCGGCGTGAACAAGCCGAAGCCCCCGCAGCTGCGCGGCGTGAAGCTGCGGCGAGCGGTACTCGACGCGACCATCGCCCGGGTCGAGGCGGTGGGCATCGACCAGGTGCGCATCGCCGATGTGGCGGTCGCGGCGGGCGTGCACGAGACCTCCATCTATCGCCGCTGGAAGACCCTCGCCCGCCTACTCGCCGACGCGCTGGTCTCCCGCACCGCCGCCGAGGTCCCGATCCCCGACACCGGTTCGATCCGCGCCGATCTGGCGGAATTCGCCACCGCCCTGGCCCGTTTCGTGGCGACCCCCACCGGAACCGCCCTGGTGCGCGGAACCGTGGTGGCCGACGACGACCCCGAGGTCACCGCCATGCGCGAGGAGTACTGGCACCACCGCCTCACCGCCTCCGAGCAGATCGTGCGCCGCGCCCAGTCCAGAGGCGAGGTCGCGGCCACCGCCGACCCGCGCACGGTCGTGCTGTCGCTCGGCGGCCTGGTTCACATTCACGCCACTCACCTGGGCCGCGAGATATCGGCGGAGACGATTCGCGCCGCCGTCGACATGATCGTCGACGGCATCGCGGCATCGTGACCGGGGAGCCTCGGATACGCCTCAGTAGCCGAATCGAGCGGCGGGGCAGGCGCTTGCACCGCCCCGCTTCCTCACCAGGCCACGGGTAGTTCCAGGAGCCCCCCGGTGAGCACATTCGGCCGCGTCCGTAGTCGCTCGGGCTCCACCGCCAGCCGCATATTCGGAAAGCGCGGGATGAGCTGGGCGAACACCTCCTGCAATTCGATGCGGGCCAGTGGTGCGCCGAGGCAGTAGCGGGCGCCGTGTCCGAAGGTGAGATGTTGTGCCGCCGAACGTGTTACGTCCGTCCGTGCGGGTTCGGGGAACACCGTCGGGTCGTGGTTGGCCGCACCGTTGTCCAAGAGCACGAGCTCTCCCGCCTGGACGGTTGTGCCGTCGATCTCCAGGCTGGTTCGGGCGTACCGGGGGATGCCCCCGCCGCCCTTCGCGGGTGCCCGCAGTAGCTCCTCCACCGCGCCCTGGATCAGTTCGGGCTGCGTGAGCAAGGTCTGCCACTGGGTGCGGTCGGCCAGCAGATGTGCTGTACCCAAGCCTATCTGGACCACGGTGGTCTCGTGTCCGGCGAACAGCAGGGCCATGGACAGACTCGCGATCTCGGTATCGGGCACGCCCTCGGTGGCGCACAGCCGGGAGATCACGTCGTCGGCGGGGTTCGCGCGTTTGCGAGCGACCAGTCGCAGGCCGTAGTCGAACAGTGTCGCCAGTCCCTGCTCGGATCGGGCTCCGTCCACGGTGTCGGCGGCGGCCTGTGTCCAGGCGTGGAACCGGTCGCGGTCCTGGTAGGGCACCCCGAGCAGTTCGCAGATCACCAGAATGGGCAGCGGGAGCGCCACCGCCGCGTGCAGGTCGGCGGGTTGGCCCTGCTTCTCCAGTTCGTCCAGCAATTGCGTCGTCAGCTCGCTGACCCGGGGCCGTAGGGCGCGCATATGTGCGGGTGTGAAGTGCGGTCGCAGCAGGCCGCGCATACGGGCGTGATCGGCGCGCTCGGTGTCGAAATTGCCCAGTGGACCGCCGAACAGCGCCGAATGTCCGGTCCGCGCGGCCTTTTCGGGTTCCGGGTGGGCGCGGCCGAGGCGGTCGTCGTCCAGCAGCGCGCGCACCTGTGCGTGGTCGGTGACCAGCCACGCCTCGTCGCCGACCGCGGTGCGTACGCGGTGGATGGCCCCTCTGGACCGCAGGTCGAGCAGTTGCGGTACGGCGGCGAGAGCGTGCGGTTTCTCGAACGGCAGCTGCGGTAAGGGGTTCATGACTACTCCATAAGTACAAGCACTCTTGTATAAGACTACTTAAACAACGCTACTTGTATATTCTCTCCTTAACAAGAGGAGGTGGGATGACGGCCGTTCGCCGATTGCCGCGGGCGGAGCGCCGCGAGCAGATCCTCGCCGCGGCGACCCGGGTGTTCGCCCGGGGTGGTTACGCCGCAACGAGTTTGGACGATGTGGCGGCGGCGGCCGGGATCACCCACGTCATCGTCTACCGGCACTTCACCTCGAAGAACGAGCTCTACCGAGCCGTCCTCGACCGCGCCTGCGTCCACCTCGCCGAGACGGTCGGCGTCGACCACTACGACGAGGGTTCGGTGCCGGCGCTGCTGCGCGCCGCGGCCGCCGATCCGGACGGCTTCCGGCTGCTGTTCCGGCATGCCGTCCGGGAGCCGGAGTTCCGCGACGTCGTCGACGGCATCCGCACGGCCTCGGCCGATATCGCCGAGCGGCACCTGGCCGCGGCCATTCCGGAGGGGCCGTGGCGGGTGTGGGCCGTTCGGCTGGTTCCCACCCTCACTCTCGAAGCCGTGATCGCGTGGCTCGACGCGGGACAACCCGAACCCGACCACGCCGCCGAACGCATCGAGCGGGTGATCGGGTCGGTGGTGCAGGCTGCTCAGCCGGAGTGATCCGCGCTGTCCGGCGAACCGCTCAGCTCCGCCATGCGGCGCGTCATCTCCTCCGGCGCGACATCCTCGACGTGGGTAGCGATCGTCCAAGTGTGTCCGAAGGGGTCGGTGAGGTGGGCGTCGCGGTCGCCGTAGAACTGGTTCTGGGGTGGTCGGACCACGGTTGCGCCCAGTTCCGCCGCGCGGCGCACGGTGTCGTCGACATCGGCGACGTAGAGGAAGAGGAAGATCGGTGTGCCGGGCAGGCCCGCGGGCGGGGGCGCGGTAGTGCCGAACATCGGCGATTCGTCTTCGACGATGAGTACCGCGTCACCGATCTCGATCTCGGCGTGGGCGATACCGCCGTCCGGACCGGGGAAGCGCATGCGTTCGGTGGCCCCGAAGACCTCGGTGTAGAACTCGAGGGCCTTCGCGGCACCGGAGACCACCAGGGCCGGGGTGACGCGACGATAGGTGCTGGGGATCGGCTGAATTGTCGTCATATCCTCCAGACGATCGGTGCCGCCCGGAATGCGACAACGCCGGGATGGAATCCGTCATCCCCACTCCAGTCGTCGGTCGAGCAAGGATTGCTGGGCCGGGTTGGCGGTGAGTTCTCGGGCGCGTTCGTCGGCGGCTTGGGCGGCGGCGGTCTCACCGAGGGCGCGGTGCAGTTCGGCGCGGGTGGCGTGGAAGAGCGGGTAGCGGTCGAGCGCGGGGGCGAGCGGTTCGAGTTCGGTGAGGGCTCGGCGGGGGCCGTGCACATAGCTCGAGACGATGGTGCGGTGCAGGCGGGTGACCGGTGAGGGGGCCAGGAACAGCAGCATGTCGTAGAGGGCCAGCAGTTGCGGCCAGTCGGTGTCCGCCCAGGTGGGTGCCTCCGCGTGGCAGGCCACCAGTGCCGCCTGGAGTTGATACGGCCCGGGTCGGTGGCGGCGGGCGGCGCGGGTGAGCAGGGCGGTGGCGTCGGCGATGGCGCGGCGGTCCCAGCGGTCGCGATCCTGGTCGCGCAGCAGCACCAATCCGTCGGTGTCGAAGCGGGCGGGGGTGCGGGCCCGGTGTAGCCGGATCAGGGCCAGCAGTCCGGCGACCTCGGGTTCGGTGGGCATGAGTTCGGCCAGTAGCGCGGCCAGCCATTCCGCGTCCGCGGCCAGATCAGGCCGGTGCACCGCGTCAGCCGTAGAGGAGAGGTACGCCTCGTTGAACATCAGATAGATGACCGCCAGCACCTCGTCCAGCCGGGCCGGAAGGTCGTCCGCGTCCGGAATCCGGTAGGGGATGGCGGCTTCGGCGATCTTGCGTTTGGCGCGGGTCAGACGTCGCGCCACGGTGGGTTCCGGGACCAGGAAGGCCGCGGCGATCTGCGCGGTCGTCAGACCGCACACCACACGCAGGGTGAGCGCGATCTGCGCGGTGCGCGGCAGGGCCGGATGGCAGCAGGTGAAGATGAGCCGCAGCCGATCGTCGGGCTCGGCACGGACCGGCCATTGCACCTGCGCGAGCTTGGCGCGGTAGGTGCGCTCGCGGCGCAGGATATCGATCCCGCGCCGCCGCGCCACGGTCAGCAACCAGGCATCCGGATGGTCCGGAATGCCGGCGACGGGCCAGCGCCGCAGGGCGCTCTCCACCGCGTCCTGCACGAGATCCTCGGCCGCGCCCACATCCCCGAGCAGGGCGACCAGCGTGGCGGTCAGCCGCGCCGCGTGCTCGCGCAGCGTCCGCGCCAACTCCGCGTGCGAGGGGACGGCGTGGGGATCGGTGGTGGGCTGGCCCATCTCAGGATTCGATCGGCCTGATCTCGACGATCGGGCAGCCGGGCCAGGTCCGCACCATGGCCAGCGCCTCGTCGAGATCGGCCACGTCGATCTCGGTGTAGCCGCTGACCACCTCCTTGCCCTCCACGAACGGACCGTCGCTGATGATCGGTTCCGCGCCGCCGAGCCGCACGGTGGTGGCGGTCTCGGGGACACGCAGTTTCGAGCCGCCGCGGATCCGGTCGGCGTGCTCGGTCATCCACCGGCCGACCCGCTCGTAGGCGTGCTCACGCTCCGAGGGCGACATGGCTTCCAGCTCGGCGGCGAACTTCTCGTCCTCGATGAACAGCAGCACGTATTTCATCGATCCTCTTTCGTCGGCGGCCGGGTACGTCCCAGCCTCTACCCACCAGACGATCGGCACAACGCTGAGCACGACAACCGGACGGCACCGGTTTCGAGCGGTCCGTCAGGCGCTGACCCGCACCGGCGGCGTGAAGGTGCGCAGCAGTGGTTCCACCACGCGGGCGGCGATCGGTCCGAGCACGGCCATGAGTAGGACGTAGGTGGTCGCCAGGGCCGCGAATTCCGCCGGTACCGCACCGGCCGCGACCGCGAGTCCGGCGATGACGATGGAGAACTCCCCGTGCGCCACCAGCGCCGCACCCGCCCGTGCGCGGCCGTTGCGGGAGGCTCCGGCGCGGCGGGCGGCCCACCAGCCGGTGAAGAGTTTGGCGGCGGTGGTCACCACGGCCAACGCGACGGCCCAGCCGAGTACGGGCGGGATGCTGCTGGGGTCGGTGCTCAGCCCGAACAGGACGAAGAACAGCGCGGCGAAGAGATCGCGCAGCGGTTCCAGGAGTTTGGCGGCATTGTGCGCCGTCGATCCCGAGATCGCGATACCCAGCAGGAACGCGCCCACCGCGGCCGAGACCTGGAGCGCGGAGGCGACCCCGGCGATCAGCAGTGCCGCGCCCAGCAGTTTGAGCAGGAAGATCTCGCGAATATCGCTGTCCACGATCATGGATACGTAGCGGCCGTAGCGCAGTGCCACCACGAGCACCACGGTGACCGCCGCCAGCGCGATGGCGACCGACTGCAGCCCGGCGAGGAAGCCGATTCCGGCCAGCACCGCGGTGAGCACCGGCAGATATCCGGCCATGACGAGGTCCTCGAACACCAGGATCGACAGAATGGTCGGCGTCTCCCGGTTGCCGAGTCGGCCGAGGTCGTTGAGCACCTTGGCGACGATGCCGGAGGAGGAGATGTAGGTGACGCCCGCCATGGCCACCGCCCCGGTCACGCCCCAGCCCAGCCACAGCGCCACCAGCACGCCCGGGGTGGCGTTCAACACCAGGTCGACCACGCCCGCCGCCCAGGATCTGCGCATACCTGTGACGAGTTCGCTTGCGCTGTACTCCAATCCGAGCAGCAACAGCAGCAGCACCACGCCGATCTCGCTGGCGAGATGAATGAACTCGTCGATGTGGTCGAGTTCGACCAGCCCGCCGGTGCCGAATACCAGCCCGCCGATCAGGTACAGCGGGATCGGCGACATACCGATCCGCGCGGCCAGTCGTCCGAGCAGTCCCAATCCGAAAAAGACCGCGCCCAGTTGAATGAGTGCGAGCGCGGTTTCGTGTGCCACCATCTACTTTCAGCTATCCCGTCACAGTCATGGCGGCGGGTGGGGCATCAGCCGTTGTCGCGGAGTGTTCTCCGTCCAGACCTCCCGGCTCGCTCGATGGTAATGATTCCGTAAAGAAGTTAGTTTTGCAAACCGAACGCCCTGGTCGGCCACCGACTTCCGGCCAATGCCGACCGGTAGCCATCCTTTCCCCGCGCGGCAACGAATAGCGATCACCGCACGAATCACCTTGCTCCATAACGCATCTTCACGAAGGAGGAATACCTATGATCCCGCGCTTCATCGATGACGTCACCTCGGCAATCAACAACCTCCTCGCCTGGCTGCTGATCCCGTAGCCGCGCCGCCGCCCGGGGCAGTCGCCGCCCCGGGCGGTTCTCCCACCACGCCGGATACGTCCCCGACGCCCGGTAACGGACGCCCGGTAGCGACGGGGTCTCCGCCGCGAATCGAGTACTCGGGTACTCGGTACACCGCGATGTGCCGGGGATAGGTTCTACGGTGGGTCCGGGGTTGCAGGGCGAAAGGGAGTCATCATGCCTACCGCGAATTTCGGGACGAAGGACGAACCCGGTTTCGAACTCGAGCAGAGTCCGGATCTGATCGTGGTGCGCGCGCGGTACGGGCGCGGGGTGCCGTTGCAGGCGGGGTCGGTGCGCACGCCCGTCAGCGGGGTGCTCGAGGACGCGAGCCTCGTGCAGACCTACCCCGAGGCGGGGGTCGAGGTGTATCGCATTCCGCCCGGATCCCGGTCGGTCGAGGAACGCAAGACGCGGCTGAACGCCGCGCCCGAGGTGCGTTTCGCCGGACACGTGCTGGTGGATCCGGTCGGCGACGAACCCGTGCTGTACACCGAGAACATCTTCGTGAAGTTCGTCGACGAGGCGGATCCACGCGACTGCGAGGCCGTGCTGCGCGAGGCCGGGCTGTCGATCAAACAGCGGGTGGACTACGCCGAGAACGCCTACTTCGCCGCCGCGCCGGAAGGTACCGGACAGCGAACCTTCGATATCGCGAACACACTGCTGCGCCGCGCCGACGTCATCTACTCCCACCCCGAACTCATTCGCCGCCGCGCCCGCAAGGCCGTCTTTCCCCCACAGTGGCATCTGCGCACCACCGTCATCGGCGGGGTCACCGTGGACGCGCACGCGAATGTCGAAGCGGCCCATGCCATCACCCGCGGCTCCGGCGCGATTGTGGCCGTCGTCGACGACGGCGTGGACATCGACCATCCGGAATTCGCCGGTACCGGCAAGGTGGTCGCCCCGCGCGACGCCACCCTGCGCACCGACGATCCGCGACCGAAGGACCCGTTCGGCACCGGTCCCGACTTCGGCGACAATCACGGCACCGCCTGCGCGGGCGTGGCCTGCGCCAATGGCGCGCTCGGTGCGTCCGGGGTGGCTCCCGACGCGGCCCTCATGCCGATTCGCCTGGCCTCGGGTCTCGGTTCCCAGGCGGAGGCGCAGGCGTTCCAGTGGGCGGCCGATCACGGCGCGGACGTCATCTCGTGCAGCTGGGGCCCGGCCGACGGCCTGTGGTTCCGGCCCGACGATCCGGCCCATCAGCGCGTGGTGCCCATGCCCGCCAGCACCCGGCTCGCCATCGACTACGTGATCACCAAGGGTCGCGGCGGCAAGGGCTGCGTCATCTGCTTCGCCGCGGGCAACGGCAACGAGTCCGTCGACAACGACGGCTACGCCAGCCACCCGTCCGTGATCGCCGTCGCGGCCTGCAACGACACCGGAAAACGCAGCGTCTACAGCGATTTCGGCAAGGCCGTGTGGTGTGCCTTCCCCAGCAACGATTTCGGCCACGCCCCCTTCGGCCATCCCGACCCCCTCACCCCGGGCATCTGGACCGTCGACCGTCGCGGCACGGACGGCTACAACCCGGGCGATCCCGAATGGGGCGATGCCGCAGGACATTTCACCAACAGTTTCGGCGGCACCTCGAGCGCCTGCCCGGGTGCGGCCGGCGTCGCGGCCCTGGTGCTGTCGGTGCGTCCGGAGCTGACCTGGCGGCAGGTCAAAGATCTGCTCCAGGGCTCCTGCGATCGCATCGACAGTTCCGGCGGCGGATACGACGCGGCGGGCCACAGTGCCAGGTACGGCTTCGGCAGGCTCAACGCGCTGGCCGCGGTGCAGGCCGCCCAGGCGGCGGTACCCGATCCGGTTCCGGTGGTCTGAACCGCGTTCACCCGGCCGGAGCACGGCCGCCGATGGCGGCGGTCACGGCCGCGGCGGCGGTGCGCAGCGGGGCGGCCAGCTCCGGCCAGGTGTGACCGCATTCGATCGCCTCGTCCGGGCAGTGGTGGCGCAGCGTGAGCCCGAGGGCGGCGATGGGTCGCCCGCCGTGATCGAACACCGCGTGGGCGACGGTGGCGAAACCCGGCGTGATGTAGCCGTCCTCGACCGCCCAGCCGCGTGCGGCCTCCACGCGCAGCAGGTGGCGCAGCGCCCGCAGCTCGCGCGGGCCTCGGGAGGTGCGCATGGGAAACGCGGCCGGGCCCGGAAAGAGCGCGCGCACGTGTTTCGGCGTCAGATGCCCGAGGATGGCCCGCCCGGTGGCGGTGAGATGGGCGGGCAGGCGCACCCCCACATCGGTGACCAGGGTCTGCGGGCGCGGCGGTCGCTGCTCGATGAGGTACAGCGACTCGTTGCCGTGCAGGACGCCGAGGTGCCCGGTGCAGCCGACCGCGTCCACCACACCGCGCAGCAGCGGAGCCGCCACCCGCTCGAGCGGATCGTGCCGCAGGTAGGCCGAACCGATCTCGAACGCGCCGATACCGAGCCCGTATTTGCGCTCGGCCGCCAGATAGGCCACGTACCCGGCCGCCTGCAACTCGTTGAGCAGCTGATACGTGGACGAGCGGGGGATGTCGAGCTCGCGGGCGATCACCGCGGCGGGCACCGGATGCGGCCGCTGCGCGAGCAGTCCGAGGATGCGCAGACCGCGCCGCAGCGCCGGAATATCACCGCTCATCCGCCATCACCTCACCCGTCCGCGGTCCATTCTGTCTGAAATACCAGACAAAACCCGGCCCGGGGTGCTCGATCGCGACGGCCCGAGGCGCTGGAATGGTGCCCATGACGATCGGAATCCAGCGGGTGCTGGTGAGCGCGAACCCTGTGACGCGATCGGAGGTGGTGGCGGTCGCGCGGCACGGCGCGCGTGTGGAACTCGCCGAACCGGATCTGGCTCACCTGGCGAAGGTGCGCGGCCATATCGACGAGCTGGCGCACGGGGAACGGCCGGTATACGGCGTGTCCACCGGCTTCGGCGCGCTGGCCCTGCGGCATATCCCGCCGGACCGGCGCACCGACCTGCAACGCTCGCTCATCCGCTCCCATGCCGCGGGCGCGGGCACGCCGGTGGAGGCGGAGGTGGTGCGGGCCATGATGCTGCTGCGCCTGCGCACCCTCATGTCCGGGCACACCGGCGTGCGGCCGGAGACCGCGCGGGCGTTGGCGGCGCTGCTGGACAGCGGCCTGATTCCGGTGGTGCCGGAATACGGTTCGCTGGGCTGCTCCGGTGATCTGGCCCCGCTCGCGGCCGTGGCGCTGGCGCTCATGGGTGAGGGCTCGGTGCACGGTCCGGACGGCCCGCGCCCCATGGCCGAGGCCAGCGCCGCGGCCGGGCTCACCCCGCTGGTGCTGGCGGAGAAGGAGGGGCTGGCGCTGACCAACGGCACCGACGGCATGCTCGGCATGCTGGTGCTGGCCATCGACGATCTGCACCGACTGTTCGATGTGGCCGATCTGACGGCCGCCATGAGCGTGGAGGCGCAGTTGGGCACCGATCGGGTGTTCGCCGCCGACCTCCAGGGCTTGCGCCCGCATCCCGGGCAGGCCGTGTCCGCGGCGAATATGCGTGCGGCGCTCGCCGATTCGGCGATCGTCGCCAGCCACCGCGGCGACGACTGCCCGCGCGTGCAGGACGCCTACTCGCTGCGCTGTGCCCCGCAGGTGCACGGCGCGGCGCGCGACACCCTGGCGTACGCGGAGACCGTGGCCGAGCGGGAACTGCGCGCAGCCGTCGACAATCCGGTGGTGCTCGACGACGGCCGGGTGGAGTCCAACGGCAACTTCCACGGCGCACCGGTCGCGTATGTACTGGACTTCCTGGCCATCGCCATCGCGGATGTGGCGTCCATCGCCGAGCGTCGCACCGACCGCATGCTCGATGTGCATCGCTCGCACGGCCTGCCGCCGTTCCTGGCCGACGACCCGGGCGTCGACTCCGGCTACATGATCGCCCAGTACACCCAGGCCGGGGTGGTGTCGGAGCTGAAGCGCTGCGCGGCTCCCGCCTCGGTGGATTCCATTCCGTCCAGTGCCATGCAGGAGGACCATGTGTCCATGGGCTGGGCGGCCGCACGCAAGCTGCGCCGCGCCGTGGACGGGCTGACCACCGTGCTGGCCATCGAATTGCTCACCGCCGCACGAGCGCTCGACCTGCGCGCGCCGCTGCGGCCCGCACCCGTGACCGGCGCGGTGCGGGATCTACTGCGCACCCACGTACCCGGGCCGGGCCCGGATCGCCATCTCGCTCCGGATATCGCCGCGGCGGTGGAGCTGATCCGAACCGGTGCGGTCGATCGCATTCTCGACGAGGGGATTTCGAACTCATGAGCAGGACCATTCGCGCCGCCCGCGGCGGCGAACTCACCGCGCGCACCTGGCAGGCCGAGGCGGCGCTGCGCATGCTGCACAACAACCTCGATCCCGAGGTCGCCGAACGCCCTCAGGATCTCGTCGTCTACGGCGGCACCGGCAAGGCGGCCCGGGACTGGGCCAGTTTCGACGCCATCGGCCGCTGTCTGACCGATCTGGGCGCGGACGAGACGCTGCTGGTGCAGTCGGGCAAGCCGGTCGGTGTGCTGCGCACCCATGAATGGGCGCCCCGGGTGCTCATCGCGAACTCCAATCTCGTGCCGGACTGGGCGACGTGGCCGGAGTTCCGGCGGCTCGAGTCCATGGGGCTCACCATGTACGGCCAGATGACGGCCGGATCCTGGATCTACATCGGCACCCAGGGCATCCTGCAGGGCACCTACGAGACCTTCGCGGCCGTGGCGGCCAAGCGCTTCGGCGGCAGCCTGGCCGGAACCCTCACCGTCACAGCGGGTCTGGGCGGCATGGGCGGTGCGCAGCCGCTGGCCGTCACCATGAACGACGGTGTGGCGCTGTGCATCGAATGCAATCCGGCGCACGCGCAGCGGCGGGTGGAGACGCGCTACCTCGACGAGATCGCCGCCGACCTCGACGATGCGCTGGACCGGGTGCTGGCCGCCAAACGCGAGCGGCGGCCGCTGTCGGTCGCCGTCATCGGCAATGCCGCCGAGGTGCTGCCGGAGCTGCTGCGCCGCGAGATCGAGGTGGACGTGGTCACCGACCAGACCTCGGCACACGACCCGCTCACCTATCTGCCGATCGGGGTGGCGCTCGAGGACTGGGACGACTACGCGGCGCGCAAGCCCGACGAATTCACCCGCCGCGCCCGCGAATCCATGGCCGCCCACGTCGGCGCGATGGTGGGCTTCCTGGATCGCGGCGCGGAGGTGTTCGACTACGGGAACTCGATTCGGGGCGAGGCGCAGCTCGCCGGTTACGAGCGCGCCTTCGACTTCCCGGGCTTCGTACCCGCCTACATCCGCCCGCTGTTCTGCGAGGGCAAGGGACCGTTCCGCTGGGTGGCGCTCTCCGGCGATCCGGCCGATATCGCCGCCACCGACCGCGCCATCCTGGAACTGTTCCCGCACAACGAATCCCTGGCCCGCTGGATTCGCCTGGCGGGGGAGCGGGTGGAGTTCCAGGGGCTGCCCGCCCGCATCTGCTGGCTCGGCTACGGCGAACGGCACCTGGCCGGACTGCGCTTCAACGAGATGGTGGCCAGCGGCGAGGTGTCCGCGCCCATCGTGATCGGCCGCGACCACCTGGACTGCGGTTCGGTGGCCTCGCCGTACCGCGAGACCGAGGCCATGGCCGACGGCTCCGACGCCATCGCCGACTGGCCGCTGCTCAATGCTCTGGTCAACACCGCCTCCGGCGCGAGCTGGGTGTCCATTCACCACGGCGGCGGCGTGGGCATGGGCCGGTCCATCCATGCCGGACAGGTCACCGTCGCGGACGGCACCGAACTCGCCGCGCAGAAGATCGAGCGGGTGCTGAGCAACGACCCCGGGATGGGCGTGCTGCGTCACGTGGACGCCGGCTACCCGGAGGCCGACGAGGTGGCGCGCGCCCGCGATGTACGAATCCCGCTGTGGGAGCGGTGATCCGGTGAGCGTGCAGACGCCCGCGGCCAACACCCTGCTGGCCGAGATCGAACGGATCGGCGCGGACGCCGTGCGCGGTGGCTATTCGCGGCATGTCTTCACCGCCGCCGACGGCGCACTGCGCGAGTGGTTCACCGCCGCCGCCCGGGCGCGCGGCCTGGCGGTGCACACCGATCGCAACGCCAACCTGTGGGCCTGGTTCGGCACACCCGGACCGGATGCCGTGGTCACCGGCAGCCACCTGGACTCGGTCCCGGGCGGCGGGGCCTACGACGGTCCGCTGGGTGTGGTGAGCGCGCTGGCCGCCGTCGATCTGCTGCGCGCACAGGGATTCACACCGCGACGTCCGCTCGCCATCGTGGTGTTCGCCGAGGAGGAGGGCGGCCGCTTCGGGGTACCGTGCCTGGGTTCTCGGCTGCTCACCGGCACCTTGGCCGCCCCGGAGGCGCTGGCCCTGCGCGATGCCGACGGCACCACCTTCGCCGAGGCCGCCCGCGCCGCCGGAGCGTGCCCGGAGCACTTCGGCCGCGACGACGAAACCCTCGGCCGCATAGGAACATTCGTGGAACTGCACGTGGAGCAGGGTCGCGGCCTGGTGCACCTGGACGCGCCACTGGCCGTGGGCAGCAATATCATTCCGCACGGGCGCTGGCGGTTCCGTTTCACCGGACAGGGCAACCACGCCGGCACCACGCTCATGTCCGACCGCCGCGATCCCATGGTGGCCGCGGCCCAACTGGTGCTGGCGGTGCGGCGGTGCGCGGCGGCCGTACCGGAGGCCCGGGCCACCGTGGGGCGGCTGACGCCGACCCCGGGCGGTACCAACGTGATCGCGTCCCAGGTCGACGTCTGGTTGGACGCGCGACTGCCCGAACCGGGCAGTGTGCGCGATCTGGTCGCGGAGATCACCGCCGCGGCCGGCGCGGCGGCCGAACTCGAGGGTTGCGCGGTCGAGGTGCGCGAGCAGTCCTTCGAGGGCACCGCCGATTTCGATCCGGCCCTGCGGGATCGGATCGGCGCGCTGCTCGGCGGCGCGCCGATCCTGCCGACCGGAGCCGGGCACGATGCCGCGGTGCTGGCCCCCTTCGTGCCCACGGCGATGCTCTACGTGCGCAACCCCACCGGTATCAGCCACGCGCCGGAGGAGTTCGCCGAACCCGCCGATATCGATTACGGGACAGTGGAACTGGCTCGCGTGCTGCGGAGCCTCGCCGCATGACCGCGTACTGGTGCGAGCGGGCGTGGCTGCCCGACGGCGTCGCGGACGGCGTGCGCGTCGAGGTGGCCGACGGCGTCATCACCGCGGTGTCCACCGGCGCGCCGCGCGCCGGGACGGTGCTGTCCGGCCTGGTGGTGCCCGGCTTCGCGAACACCCACTCGCACGCCTTCCACCGTGCTCTGCGCGGGCGCACCCATGACGATCGTGGCAGCTTCTGGACCTGGCGCGACCGCATGTACGCGCTGGCCGAACGGCTGCAACCGGATTCCTACTACCGGCTGGCCCGTGCGGTGTACGCGGAGATGGTGTCGGCGGGCTACACCAGCGTCGCCGAATTCCACTACCTGCACCATCCCGGTGGCGGGCAGCGCTACGCCGATCCCAACGAGTTCTCCCACGCGCTGGTCGCCGCGGCCGTCGACGCCGGAATCCGGTTGACCCTGCTCGATGTGTGCTACCTGGCGGGCGGCTTCGAGCAGCCCACCGCCGGTGCGCAGCGGCGGTTCGACGACGGCGATGCCGACGCCTGGGCGCGACGCGTCGAATCCTTCCGTCCGGCAGCCGGTCTCGTCGTCACCGGAGCCGCGATTCATTCCGTGCGGGCCGTCCCGGTCGACCAGCTGCCCACCGTGGTGGCCGCAGCCGCGGACCGCCCGTTGCACGTGCATCTCTCCGAACAGCCACGCGAGAACGCGGAATGTCGCCAACGCTACGGGTGCACTCCTACGCAACTGCTGGCCTCGGCCGGTGCGTGGACGCCCCGTTCGGTGGCCGTCCACGCCACCCATCTGGAACCCGCCGACATCACCGCGCTGGCGGGGAGCTGGGTATGCCTGTGTCCCAGTACGGAATCCGATCTGGGCGACGGTATCGGCCCCGCACGGCGGCTCGCGGACGCCGGGGTGCGGCTGTGCCTGGGCAGCGATTCGAACGCGGTGGTCGATCCGTGGTTCGAAACCCGGGCGCTGGAATGGCACGAACGCCTGGCCGCCGGTCGCCGAGGCCGCTTCGAGCCCGTGGAACTGCTGTCCGCCGCGACCGGGCACGCCGCCTCGGGCTGGTTCGGACCGGGGGAGATCGCACCCGGGCGGGAGGCCGACCTGGTGGTCGTCGATACCGGCTCACCGCGTACGGCCGGTGCGGATGGCGCTGGAACCCTGTACGCCGCAACCGCTTCCGATGTCACCGATGTGATGGTCGCGGGCCGGTGGGTGGTCCGTGGGCGAGTGCACCGCGACATCACCGATATCGCGGCAGCACTCGCCACCGAAATCGCCGCGCTGACGACCTAGTCGGCCTGTGACGTGTCGACCGTATCGGTGTCGTCGTAGCTGGGCTGGGCGACGGACTGGCCGATGCTGGCCAGAATGCCCAGCACCAGAATGACGATGAGCAGGATCTTGCCGCCCTGCGAAACCCACAGCGGTCGGGTGGGGGAGGCGGCCGGCGGCTGCGCGGCGGCCAGCACCGGATCGGTGGGCTGGGTGCCGTCACCGAAGGGCCCCTTCAGATAGGTGGGGGTGAGCAGATAGGCGTAGGCGCTGGTGCGCAGTTGCGTGCGGATCACGGCGGCGGTGGCCTCGAACACCGGCTGCGGCATGCGGCCGGTGATGAGGACGATGAGCCAGATGAAGAAGGCGATGACCGTCCACCCGGTGGTCAGCCAGCTGGCGAAGATCAGGATCGGGATGGCGAGGATCAGGCGGAACAGCACCGCCAGCCGGTTGAGTTCGGTCGGCGGGTGGAACAGGACGCGGACCGGATAGTCGGCCGGATTCCAGGCGAAGGGCGGGTAGGCGTCCACCAGCAGCATGCCGTAGCCGTAGACCCGAGTGGTGTAGGAGAAGTAGCCACGCAGAAACTCCGTGCACCAGTCGGGCAGGCGGCCGAGGACGAGCGCGCCGAACCAGCCGCAGATCACGACGACGATCGCGGCCAGCCCCAGGAACCAGACGACAATGGCCTGCGGAATGATCAGCAGCAGGCGCAGTAGCACGGTGAGGCGTGAATGCTGTTCCGGTGGAAAGATATCCAGATCGACAGTGGGTTCCTTGACCGGAACCCCGGTCTCGGGGGCGGGATAGTTTTCGGGGCCAGTCATGAGGGGACCTCCCGGGTCGACGTAGTCGGTGCGTTCTTCGATTCAGGCGAATGTAGCCCAGAATTCGCTAGCGAGGGTGGTGTGAAACCCCCGGACGCCTCCGAGTGACGCTGCCATGGTCTCATCCGAGAGCCGCCGGTGCTACCTCGATTTCGATGGGACCGCAGGCACGGCCGCGGTCCCGCCCGTGGGATTCGGGTGGGGCCGCGGCCGCACCTGGGCCGTCCGGTCAGCCGAGGCTGAACGGCTGGCCCCACAGGCGCAGCTCGGAACGGCCGAACTTGGTGGTCACCTCGACGCCGACGAAGGCGCGGGCCTGGGCGTATCCGGCGCAGCCGGACAGGCCGAGCGTGGAGTCCTTCCAGTTCACCGACGCCTGCTGCTCGGTGAACTTGAAGCCGCGCAGGTAGCTCTTCTCGCCGTAGGCATCCGGGCCCTCGAGGTCGAGCAGCCAGAAGGTGGACGCCTGGCCGGGGCCCAGCGTCAGGTTGCCGCCGGTGCTGACGCCGCCGCTGCCCTTGCCCTCCCAGGTGGTGGCGGCGTTCGCGCCACCGGTGCCATTGCCGCCGCTGATGTCGACCTGGCAGCCGACCACGTAGCCGGGGTAGATCTTCGAGTACTTGTGCTCGCCGTGGATCTCCACCTCGGCCCGGCCGGACGCCCACACATTGCGGTGCAGCGGAGTGGCACCCATGGACGGGTTGATGTTGACCGACTCGTTCACCAGGCGGATGGTGACGGCGGTGCCGTCGGGCAGCGTCTGGGTGATCTCACCGCCGGGCAGCGGGATGAAGGTGTCGGCGTGTGCGGCACCCGGGGAGAACAGGCCCAGCGCGACGGTGGCGGTCGCCGCGACACCGGCCAGGCGGGCGGCGGCTTTCTTCAGGATGGTCATGATGATGTCTCTTTCGGAGCGTGAATGCTGTTCAGCACGAGGGGGATCGACGAAGACGGCCGGTGTCAGCCGATGCTGAACGGAGCCCCGTAGAGGGTGGTCTTCGAGTAGTTGGTGCCGATGATCTCGACCACGGTGTAGGCGCGCGCCTGCGCGTATCCGGCGCAGCCCTGGATCTGGAGTTCCACATCCTTGTAGCTGACGTGGTACTGGCCCGCCTCGACGATGTCGAAGCCCTCGACGCCGACGAACTTGACCTCGCCCGGGCCGATCTTCACCGAGATGGAGCCACCGGCGTTCATGCCGGTGGTGGTGATGCCACCGGAGACGCCGGCGGAGATGGCGTTGTCGGCGATGCTGACCTGGCAGCCGATGATGTAGCCGGTGTTGATGCGCGAGGAGCCGTGCGTGGAGGAGTTGTTGGTACCCGGCGCACCGCTGCCGCCGACGAAGGGCTTGGGGTCGCCCTTGGGGGTCTCGGTCACGTCGGCGAGCACGGTGCCGCTCACCCAGGCCACGCGTCCGGCGCCGTTGGCTGCCATGGACGGCGAGATCAGGGCGCTCTCCGCGACCCGCTTGATGGTCACGCCGGGTCCGACCGTCTCACCGTCCGGCAGCGGGACGAAGGTGTCGGCGGTCGCCGTACCGCTGGCCAGCCCGAGGGCGGCGGTTGCCAGCGCGGAGGCAGCAAGGAGTTTTCGCATCGTGGGGGTTTCCTCATCAGGTGGGGGAATCGAATCGCGTTCTCGGACAACTCGCAGCGACCGGGAACCGACTCGCGTCTAGCAGTGGGAAGGACTACCACCACCAGCACCGGGAATAGGGCTCGTACGGTGTACAAATATGGGATGTATCACAGTGCTGCTGTGAAAGAGCCTGGTGGGCAAGCAAGTTCGCTAAGACTGGAAGGATTCGCCGTACCGGTCCTCGATATCCGCGCGGCTGGACAAAGCCCCCGGTTCGTAGGTTAGGCTAACCTCGCTTGTTGTGACCGGAGTCGTTGACGTGCCGCGTGACCTGCACTGACGCGCTGATGAGAAAGCCCCGATGGACAGACCGCGAGAAAGCCTCAGCACGGCCAGCGATGCTCCGGCAATCGCCGCCGCGCCCACCCGGCATTGGCGGGGTTGGCTCGCGGCCGGTGCGGTGCTCGCGCTGGTCTGCCTGTTCAGCCTGCTCATCGGTGCGAAATCCATTGCGGTGGGCGAGGTGTGGGCAGCCCTGTGGCACGGCGGCGACTCGTCGGACCGGCTTATCGTCACCGAGTACCGCCTGCCGCGCACCCTGCTCGGCCTGCTGGCGGGCATCGCACTCGGCGTCGCGGGCTGCCTGATGCAGGGACTCACCCGCAATCCGCTCGCGGATCCGGGGCTGCTCGGCATCAATGCCGGGGCCGCCTTCGCGATCACCGTCGCGGTCGCCTTCCTCGGCGTCACCGATATCGCCTCCTACGTGTGGTTCGGCTTCATCGGTGCCGCGCTCATCGCGCTGGTGGTCTACCGCCTGGGCACCGCGGGCAGGCAGGGTGCGGATCCGGTGCGCCTGACCCTGGCGGGCGTGGCGGTCACCGCAGTGCTGACCGGCCTGACCAAGGGCCTGATCCTGCTGAACGCCAAGGCTTTCGACGAGATGCGCCAGTGGGATTCCGGATCGCTGACCGGGCGCGGCTACGACATCATCGCCGGGGCGGCGCCCTTCATCGCCGTCGGACTGGTGGCCGCCGTCATCGCCGCGCGCTCGCTCAATGCCGTCGCCCTCGGCGACGATCTGGCCCACGCGCTGGGCGTGCGCGTCACCCGCACCCGGCTGCTCACCGCCGCGGCCCTGACCCTGCTGTGCGGCACCGCGACCGCCGCTGTCGGACCCATCACCTTCATCGGACTGGCGGTCCCGCACATCGCCCGCTGGATCGTCGGACCCGACCAGCGGTGGATCATCGCCTACTCGTTGCTGCTCGCGCCCACCCTGGTGCTGGGAGCGGATGTGCTGGGCCGCATCCTCATTCCCGGTGACGAGGTTCCCGCGGGTCTGGTGACCGCCTTCCTCGGCGCACCCGTACTCATCTGGCTGGCCCGTCGCGCCCGAGCGGGTGCGGCATGAGCACGGAGATCGATTTCGGCCGGACCACCCTGGTGGTGCGCGCCCGCGGCCGCAGCGCCCGGATGGGGCTGCGCACCGCCGTGGTGTGCGCGGTGCTGCTCCTCACGGCGCTGGGCATGGCCGTACTGGCGCTGGGCACAGGCGATTACGCCATTCCACCGGATCGGGTGGTGCGCGCGCTGTTCGCCGGTGACAACCGCTTCGACCGACTGGTGGTGTGGGAGTGGCGATTCCCGCGGGTACTGCTGGCCCTGGCACTCGGCGCGGCGCTGGGCGTGAGCGGTGCGATCCTGCAGTCGGTGACCCGGAATCCGCTGGGTAGCCCGGATATCGTGGGATTCAACACCGGGGCCTACACCGGTGCGCTGATCGTCATTCTCACCTTGGGCGGCGGCAACTTCCAGACCGCGGCCGGTGCGCTGATCGGTGGTCTCGGTGCGGCGCTGGCCATTCAACTGCTGGCCTTCCGGCACCATGTCTCCGGCTTCCGGCTGATCATCGTGGGTATCGGCGTGAGTGCCATGCTGGCCTCGGTCAATACCTGGCTGATTCTGCGGGCCGATCTGCACTCGGCCATGTCGGCCGCCGCCTGGGGTGCGGGTTCCCTGAACGGCCTGTCCTGGCCGCAGGTCGGTCCGGCGCTGCTCATGCTGGCCGTCCTGACCATCGCCGTGATCCCGGCCGCGTCCCGGCTGCGCATGCTGGAACTGGGCGACGATCTGGCCCACGCCTTCGGAATTCGGGTGGGCCGGGCCCGCATGCTCCTGATCGTGCTGAGTGTGGCGCTCACCGCGACCGCCACCGCCGTGGCCGGGCCGATCGCCTTCGTCGCCCTGGCCGCACCGCAACTGGGACGCCGCCTGGCGCGCACCCCGTCCACCGCGCTCGCCCCGGCCGCCGCCATGGGTGCGCTGCTGCTGGTCGCCTGCGACTGGATCGCGCAGCGCGCCTTCGCCCCCGCCACGCTCCCGGTCGGCGTCGTCACCGCCTCGATCGGCGGACTGTACCTGGCCTATCTGCTGGTGGCCGAGGCGCGACGGAACTAGAGGAAGCGATGATGAACGAAACCGCCGACACCGCTGGGGAATCAGCCGCCGCCGCGGCGCGGCTGCGTGCGGACCGGGTTCGGCTCGGCTACGGCGGCCGCGTGATCAGTGACGGTCTCTCGGTGGATATTCCGGATGGGACGTTCACCGTCGTCATCGGCCCCAATGCCTGTGGTAAGTCCACGCTGCTGCGGGCGCTGGCCCGGCTGCTGAAGCCCGAGGACGGCGCGGTGCTGTTGGACGGCAAGGCCATTGCGTCGTATCCGGCCAAAGAGGTGGCCCGGCGCATCGGCCTGCTGCCGCAGACCTCCACCGCGCCCGACGGTATCCGGGTGGCGGATCTGGTGGCGCGTGGCCGCTATCCGCACCAGTCGCTGCTGCGGCAGTGGTCGCAGGCCGACGCCGAGGCCGTCGCCGCCGCCATGGCCGCCACCGGCGTGACCGAACTGTCCGCGCGCCCGGTGGACGAACTGTCCGGCGGGCAGCGGCAGCGGGTGTGGATCGCGATGGTGCTGGCACAGGACACGCCGGTGATCCTGCTGGACGAACCCACCACCTACCTGGATATCGCCCATCAGATTCACCTGCTGGATCTGTGCCGGGCGCTGAATCGGGAATCCGGCCGCACCGTGGTGGCGGTGCTGCACGACCTGAACCACGCCTTCCGCTACGCCGATCACCTGATCGCCATGCGGGACGGGCGCGTGGTCGCCGCCGGACCGCCCGGCGAGATCGTCACGGCGGAGCTGGTGCGGGAGGTTTTCTCGCTCGGCTGCCGGGTCATCGACGATCCGGAAACCGGTGCGCCGCTGGTCGTTCCACTGGCGCGCGGCGCGGCCCGAATCGGTTGACGACCGCCGGTCGGGGGGCGTCGAGACGAAGCTTCCCCATTGCAACTTAAGTTAGGCTAACCTACTTCAGTTGTCTGTTGGTTGGTCGTCCGCCGGGGTGGTGCGGGCCGAATGTTGTTGCTGATGAAGGGAGTTGCCGTGGTGTCGGTGGAGCGGGATGATGCGAGAACCTCTCTCGGACTGCCGCTGACCGGACCGCAGCTGGGCATCTGGAACGCTCAGCGCTTCGATCCCGAGTCGGGCCGCTATCTGGTCGGCGAGGTGCTGGAGATCACCGGCGACGCTCCCGTCGACGTCGAACTGCTCGCCGAGGCCATCCGCCGCACCGTGGCCGAGGCCGAGAACATGCGGCTGCGCTTCCGGGAAACCGCCGAGGGGCCACGGCAGTTCGTCACCGATGCCGAGGCCGTGCTGCGGCCGACCATCGACCTGCGCGCCGCCGCCGAACCCGTGGCGCTCGCCCACGAGGCGGTGGCCCTCGAACGGCAGCGCGCCGCCGAGGACTGCCGCGCCATGGTGGACCGGCAGCTGTACAACTACACGCTCATCCGGGTCACCGACTGCCAGGTGTGGTGCGTGCAGCTCTACCACCACCTCATCGTGGACGGTTACAGCGCGGCCCTGCTCTCGCGTCGGGTGGCCGCGCACTACACCGCGCTGCGACGCGGAAAGCCCGCGCCCAAGCCCACTTTCGGCACCATCGCCGCACTGGTGGCGGAGGAGCGGGAGTACCGCGCCGGTGCGCAATTCGAACTCGACCGCAGATTCTGGCGCGATCAGCTCACCCCGTGGCCCGATCTCGACGGCCGCGGCCGCCACGTGGGCGGAGCGGTGGAGCGCACCCTGCGCGCCGAGGCCGTGCTGTCGGCCGAAACGCTGACCCGGCTGCGTGAATGCGCGGAGAACTACGGCATCACCTGGGCGGATGTACTGGTGGCCAGCTACGCGGCCTTCCTGAACCGGCAACTCGGCACCTCCGACGTGGTGGTCTCCATGCTGCTCATGGGCCGGGTCGGCCGGGCCGCCCTGAGCACTCCGGCCATGGCCGTGAATGTGCTGCCGCTGCGCCTGCCCGTGCGCGCCGACGACCGCCTGAACGATCTCGGGCCGCGCGTGGCCGAGGCGTTGCGTGCGGTGCGGGCGCACCAGCGCTACAGCGGTGACGATCTGGCCCGAGACTTCCACGGCTACGGCGCGGGCGACCTGCTGCACGGCGTCGGCATCAACCTCAAGGTCTTCGACTTCGCCCTGGACTTCGACGGTGCGCGCGGCGTCCTGCGCAATGTGGCCGGTGGGCCGCCGGAGGACCTCGGCCTGACCGTCACCCCGCTGCCCGACGGTACGGTGCTGCTCGGCTTCGAACCCGATGCGCGCACCAATGATCCGGAGGATGTGCGGCGGCGCATCGACGGCCTGGTTCGGGTGATCGACGCCTTCACCGGCGGTGACAAACCCGCGGTCGGGGCGCTGGAGATCATCGCGCGGGAGGAGCGCGCCCGGCTGCTGGCCGCCCGGTCCGGTGCGGCGGCGACCGACAGCGCCGAACTGGTGCCGGATGCTCTCGACCGTCTGGTGGCCGAGCGACCCGATGCCATGGTGCTCGCACCGGGCGACGAGGGTGAGAACCCGTGGTCGGCTGCCGAACTCGGTGCCCGAGTCAACCGCCTCGCCCGCTGGCTGCGCGGCCGCGGGGTGGGGCCGGAAGTCGTGGTCGGCGTCGCTCTACCCCGCACCCCGGACCTGGTGGTGGCCCTGTTCGCGGTGTGGCGCGCGGGCGGTGTATTCCTACCCCTGGATCCCGAACACCCGCTACCGCGTCTGCAGGCCGTCATCGATGACGCCGCCCCCGAACTGGTACTCGGCGCGGGCGACCTGGCCGACCGACTGGCCGTCGCGGCCGACACCCGGGACCCTCACGGCACCGAGTCCGGGGCGGTGAGCCCGGAGCCCGGACACGCACCGCTCCGATACGTGGACATGAACGCCGTGGGATTCCGCGACGAACTCGACCGGTGCTCGGCCGCGCCATTCGATAGCGACGGTGTGGACGGCGCGGTGTCGGCTCTCGCCGTCGGCACGGGGGCAGGTGCACGGAAACCGTCGTCGCCTGGCGGCGGTCTGGACGCGCGACACGGCGCGTACCTGATCTACACGTCCGGGTCGACCGGGCGGCCCAAGGGCGTACTGGTGGAGCATGGGGCGTTGGCGTGGCTGCTGGCCGCGCATCGGGCCGGGATGTACGCCGAGGCGGCCGAGCGTGCCGGACGCCCGCTGGCCGTGGCGCATACCACGTCGTTCGCCTTCGACGCCGCGCTCGATCCGCTGCTGTGGCTGCTCGACGGCCACCGTATCCACGTGTACGACAGTGAGATCCGGCGTGATCCCGCCGCTCTGGTCGCGGCCTTCGCGCGGGACGGGATCGACGTCGTGGACGGAACCCCCACGTTCGCGGCGGCGCTGTTGGAGCACGGGTTGGCCGATATCGGCCCGCGACTGCTGGCGCTCGGCGGGGAGGCGTGCCCACCGGAGCTGTGGCAGGCCGTGCGGCGTGCGGGGATCCCCGCGGTCAATCTGTACGGGCCGACCGAGGCCACCGTCGACGCCCTCACCGCACCGGTCGACGGCGCGCGCCCGGTCATCGGTTCGCCGGTTCCGGGAGCACGAATCTATCTGCTGGACAACGCTCTCCAGACCGTCGCCGATCATCGGGTAGGGGAGCTGTATCTGGCCGGGCCGCAGCTCGCGCGCGGCTATCTCGGCCGTCCGGACGCGACGGCGGACCGCTTCGTCGCCGACCCCTACGGACCGCCGGGCGCGCGCATGTACCGCACCGGCGACCGGGCGCGCTGGGTGCCCGGCCGTGGTTACGAGTATGTCGGCCGCGTCGACAATCAGGTCAAGATCCGTGGTCACCGCGTGGAATTGGGGGAGGTCGAGGCCGCGCTCGGGACGCTGCCCGAGGTGCGGGCGGCGGCCGCCGACATTCGTGAGATCTCCGGACGACCCACGCTCGTCGGCTACGTGGTCACGGCCGGGGCCGCGCCGAACGCGGTCGAATTGCGTTCGCGGCTGGCGGATGTGGTGCCCGATCACATGGTGCCGTCGCGACTGGTCGTGGTGGACGCGCTGCCGCACACCGTGAACGGGAAGATCGACCGTGCGGCATTGCCCGAACCGCCGTCCGACACCGGCGGCCGCCCGCCGTCCACCCCGGCGGAGATCGCGGTGTGCGAGGTGGTCGGGTCCGCGCTGGGCCACGACACCGTCAGTGTGGACGAGGACTTCTTCGGCGTCGGCGGGGACAGCATCACCGCCATCAGCGTCAGCAGCCGCCTGCGTGAGCGCGGGTTCGTGCTGACACCGCAGGAGCTGCTGTCCCGCCGGGCGCTGAGCGAACTCGCCGCCAGCGCAACGGTTGTCGGGGAGGCCGCGCTCCCCGGCCGACCCGCGCGGGGCCTGACGCTGCCGCGGGCGAGCTTGGACTATCTGGCGGCCCGCTACGGCGAGATCGCCGACGTACTGCCGCTGTCCCCATTGCAGGAGGGCCTGCTCTTCCACGCACTGCGCGACGGCGACGCCGACGTCTACACCATGACGGCGCGATTCGACCTGGAGGGGCCGGTCGCCCCGGACCGGCTGGCGACGGCCTTCCAGCGCATGCTGGCCCGGCACCCGAATCTGGGTGCGGCCTTCCGCTACGAGGACTTCGATCAGCCGGTCCAGGTGGTTCCGGCTGTGCCGCGAGCCGACTTCCGGGTGGTGGACCTGCGCGACCGCACGGCCGGGGAGGCCGAGCGGACCGCCGCCGAACTGGAGTTGCGCGCGGGTGCCGAACCCGTCGATATCGCCGAACCGCCGCTACTGCGCGTCGTCCTGATCCGCCTGACCGATACCGCGCACCGACTTGTGCTCATCGCCCACCATCTGCTCGCCGACGGCTGGTCGGTGCCGATCATGTTGCGCGAAACGCTCGCGCTGTACCACGGCGACGACCGAAATCTGCCTGCCCCACCGTATTACGGTGACTATCTGGCCTGGCTCGGCGGCCGCGACACCGCGACGGCGGTCGAACGGTGGAGCGACTACCTGACCGGGTTGCCCGCGCCCACGCTGGTGGGTGTCCCCGCGGGGCGACGCCTGCCCGCCATCGGTCAGGACGTCGAACTACCCGCGACCGTGGGCACCGGCCTGGAGGCTCTGGGCCGCCAGTACGGCCTCACCATGAACACGCTCGTACAGGGCGCGTGGGCGATGGTGCTCGCCGAGCACTTCGGCCGCACCGATCTGGTCTTCGGGACCGTCATCTCCGGCCGCCCGGCCGAACTGCCGGATGTCGAGAGAACCGTCGGGCTGTTCAGCAATACGGTGCCGGTACGCGTGCGGCTGGACGCGGACCGGCCGCTCGCCGCGCAACTCGGTGAGATCCAGCGGTCGTGCTTCGACATGCAGGCCCACGGCTATCTCGGCCTGGCCACCGTCGAGCGCGCCGCCGGGCTCGGACGACTCTTCGACACCCTCGTCGTCTTCGAGAACTTCCCGAAATCGGGCCTGCGCCAACCCGATACCCATGAGGTGCGGGTCGCGGACGTGATGGTGCACAGCCTCACTCACTTCCCGATCACGGTCACCGCACGCCCCGGCGAGCGGTTCCGCCTGATGCTGCACCACGACCCGGCGGCGGTCGCGGACGCGACGGCGGCACGCCTGGCCCAGCACCTCGGTGCCGTACTGTCCGCTCTGGTCACCGATCCCACCGCCACGGTCGCGACGCTGGCCGCCGCGACGGCGCGACGGGAAACGCGGGGCAGCACGCTCGCGGACTGGGGGACCGCCGTCGCACCGACGGCACCGGCCGTGACGCTCGCGGGCACCACGATCGACCACGGCGAGTTCCGCGCCCGCGCGAATCGTCTGGCGCGCTGGCTCATCGCGCGCGGTATCGGCCCCGAGACCGTGGTGGCGGTGACCATGCCGCGCACCATCGACGCGGTCGTCGCCGCCCACGCTATCGCGCGCTCCGGCGGCGTCTACCTGCCGGTCGACCCCGACCAGCCCGCCCAGCGCCGCGAACGCATACTCGACACCGCCGCTCCGGCACTGGTTCTGGAATCTCTGGACGATATCGACACCGCCGGATTCGCGGACACCGAACTGAGCGACGCCGATCGCACCGCACCGCTGCGGCCCGCCCATACCGCCTATCTACTGTTCACCTCCGGCTCCACCGGCGTGCCCAAGGGAGTGGCAGTCAGCCACGAGTCCATTGTGAACACCTTCGAATGGTTGTGGGAACAGCAGCGTTTCGGCCCCGGCGATACCGTGCTGTACCGCACCCCGCCCATTTTCGACGCCTCGCTGCTGGAGCTGTATCTGCCGTTGCTGGTCGGCGCGCGGATCGTGCTCACCCGCCCGGACGGCCATCGCGATCCCTACTACCAGGCCGAACTCATGCGCACCGAGCGGGTGAGCGTCGTGCAGATGACCACCTCCATGCTGACCGTGCTCGCCGAGGAGACCGATCTGGCCGGGTGCGCCGACCTGCGCTGCGTCATCACCGGCGGGGAGGCGCTGCCCCCGGCCACCGCGCGGCGGGTGCGGGAACTGACCGGCGCACGGGTGCACAACCTGTACGGCCCGACCGAGGCCGCGGTGTGCATCACCTACCACGAGGCCACCGACGCCGATACCGCGTCGGTGCCGATCGGCAAGCCCGCCAAGGGATCCGGGGCCCGCGTCCTGGACGAGCGACTGCGCCCCGTCCCGGTCGGAACCATCGGCGAGCTCTACCTGACCGGTGCCCAGCTGGCCCGCGGCTACCTGTCCCGCCCCGACCTGACCGCCGCCGCCTTCGTCGCCGACCCCTACGAACCCGGTGCCCGCATGTACCGCACCGGTGATCTGGTGAAGTGGAACCCGAACGGCGAACTCGACTACCTCGGTCGCGGCGACAGCCAGGTGAAGCTGCGCGGCCAGCGCATCGAACTCGGCGATATCGAAGCGGCCCTGCTGACCTGCACGGGCATCGCGCAGGCCGCGGTCCTGCTCCGCGAGGACACCCCCGGCGACCAACGCCTGGCGGCCTACCTCATCCCACGCTCAGCCGCCGACCTCGACCCCGACACGATCCGCGCCGAACTACGAACCACACTGCCCGCGTACATGATTCCCGCCGCGTACGTGGTACTCGACCAGATCCCCCGCACCGCCAGCGAGAAGATCGACCGCAAGGCCCTGCCGGTCCCGGTCTACGCCGAGCCTGCCGCCCCGGCAGTCCCGGGTGCCTCCGGCGGCCACCCCCACACTCACGAAAAGCCCGACAGCGGTTCGGCTCCCGCCCGGAACGGTGGCGGCACGGCGGCGCATCGGTCCACGGCACGACAGGAACTGCCGACTGCGGGGGAGTCCACGCGGCCAGCGGATGTCGCCGCGCCGGGGAACTCGGATCCGGGAGCGGACCCCGTGCTGACAGCGGGCGCTGCCGTGGGGGAGCACTCCGGTCCGGAGGCGGCGACAGCGCTGCTCGGTGATATCCGCGCCGCCATGGCCGCGGTGCTGTCCACACCCGATCTCGGCGCGGACGACGACTTCTTCGCGGCGGGCGGCCACTCGCTCACCGCGGTCCGGCTCACCGGGCGACTGCGGCGCGCCGGAATCGACACCGTCTTGGACGACATCTTCGCCGCCCCGACAGCACGCGCGCTCACCGCCCGCATCAGCGCGCGCGGCTCGGTGCGGGGTCTCGACGCCGTGCGCGGCCACGTCGACGATGCGAGCCCAGCCACGGCTGCGGCTCCGCCCGCCACGGGCGCGGCGGTTGTCGCGGGTACGCGGGATGCCGCGAGCGCGTACGGAGCCGGGAGTACCGACGGAGCCGGGGGTGACGCGCGCACCGCGGCCCGAGTCGATGCCCACCTCGGTGGTCTCGCCCTGCTCGGCAGCCGTCTGGACCACGTCCTGGAACTGCGCGCTACCGGTTCGGCCGCGCCACTGTTCTGCGTGCACCCGGTCGGCGGTACCGCCTGGCAGTTCGGGCCGCTGGCCCGGCTGCTGCGCGCGGACCGCCCGATCATCGGCCTGCAACTGCCCGCCCTGCGGGACCGGAATTTCCACGCGGACACCCTGGAAGAGCTGGCCCGCCACTATCTCGGCACCATTCGGCGCATACAGCCGAACGGCCCGTACCATCTGCTCGGCTATTCGCTTGGCGGCAATATCGCGCATGCCATGGCAGCGGCTCTCGAAGCCGAGGGGGAGTCGCTCGCCTATGTGGGCCTGGTGGATTCGCACCCGCTGGCGACGCTCACCGATCAGGCCGCCCGAGCGCTGACCGCACCGGCCGACCTGGACCGGTTGCTGCCCGAACTCCCCTCGGACGCACCGGAACTCGCGGCCGCCGTGCGCACCGCCGCGACCGCGCTGCTGGACATGGTCACCCGTTCCACGCCGCCGCGCTACCACGGCTCCATGGCCCTCTACGCCGCCGACACCGGCGACCAGCCCGGTCGGGCCGAGGCCCAGCTGTCCGGCTGGCTGGCCGACGGCGCGCGGCTGGTGGTGCGCCGCCTGCCCTACTCGCATGTCGACATCGTGTCCCCGACCGGCTGGACCGAGGTCGCGGCGCTGCTGGACGCCGATCCGGCGATCCGCGCATGACCCTCCCCCAGAAGAAGAAAAGAAAGAACACACCATCCATGTCGCTGTACCGAATGACGGCCCGCCTCCGCGCCGCCGTCGCGCTGTTCCTGCTCTCGTTGATCGCGGTGGTGGCGGGCTGTAGCAGTTCCGCCGCCGACGATGCGAGCGCATCCGGCACCCGTGAGGTGCAGACCGACCGCGGTGCGGTGAGCGTGCCCGCCGATCCGCAGCGCATCGTCGTCGTCAACGGCTCGCTCGCCGGGTACCTCTACGATCTGGGCGCCAAGGTGAAGGCCGCCGACCCGCGCGTACTCGGCGTGACCCTGAAACCCGGTGAGTTCCCGGCCGCCTGGGCGGAGGACGCCAAGGCGCAGGGCACCGAGGTGCTGCCCTCCGGCGACGACATCAATCTGGAGTTCATCGCCTCCCAGCAGCCGGATCTGATCATCGGTGGCGGCCAGGGCTACCCGGGCCAGCAGTCCATCGACGCCTACGACAAGCTCACCGCCATCGCCCCGACCGTGCTGGTGCCGTCGAACCTCACCAACTGGCAGGACCAGCTGAAGTCGGTCGCCGACGCGGTGAACCGGTCCGCCGAGGTCGAGGGCCTGATCAGTTCGTACAACGACAAGGTCGCCGAGGTGAAGTCCACCATCAAGGTGCCGCAGGGCGCGGTGTCGGTCTTCCAGTCGCGCAAGGATCTCAAGCCCTCGGTCATCGCCCCCGGCACCCCGCTGGCCGCACTGCTGTCCGAGGTCGGCTTCACCATCGACGACAAGGTCGAGGCCAAGGCGGGCAACCCCACGCGCGCGGCGGCCGCCGACTGGGTCTCGTTCAGCCCGGAACTCACCACCACCGTGGTCGACGCGCCCGTGCTGTTCGTCGTGCAGCTCGACGGCGGTCGCAGCATCGCCCAGCTGCGGGAGGACCCGATGCTGGCGGCGCTCCCGGCCTTCCGGTCCGGCCAGGTCTACGACCTGCCCGCCACCAGCCAGCGCCCCGACTACCGCAATGTGATGGCCACCCTCGATCTGCTCGCGGAGCGCTTCCGGTGACAGCCGTCGGCGGCCTGCTCATCGATACCTCGCCCCTGCGCGCCAGCCGGGAGTTCCGCTGCGCCTTCGCGGCCCGGCTGGTATCGGTGCTGGGGATCGGGCTGCTCATGGTGGCCCTGCCCGTGCAGGTCTACCAGCTGACCGGCTCCTCGCTGCAGGTCGCCGGCGTTACCACGGTCACCGCGGTCGCCCTGTTCGCCGGAAGTCTGGCGGGTGGAGTGATCGCGGACCGCTACGACCGCCGCGATGTCATTCAGTGGTCGCGCACCGCGGCGGGACTCGGTTTCCTCGCGCTCGGCCTGAACGCCTTACTGCCGGAACCGTTCCTGGCCGTCATCTACGCCGCGGGCGTGGTGGACGGTCTGGCCGGTGGCGTCAGCGGCTCGGCGCTGATGGCGCTGGTCCCCATGCTGGTCGGCCGGGAGAAGGTGGCCGCCGCCGGTGCCCTCACCGCGCTGACCTCCGATCTGGGCACCATGATCACCCCCGCCCTGGCCGGTCTGCTGATCGCGAAAACCGGTGTGGGGCCGGCCTTCTTCCTGGCGGCCGGTGCGACCGTGGCCACGGTCGGGCTGATCCGCGCCATCGGACCGCAGCCGCCCCCGGCCCGCGAGATCCAGCATCCGCTGCGGGAACTGGTCATCGGCATTCGGTTCGCGATGCGGCACCGGGCGATTCGCGCCGCACTACTGACCGGGCTGATCGCCATGCTGGTGAGCGGCCCGCTGGTGCTGCTGCCCGCCCTGGCCGAACACGATCTCGACGCGGGCACGACCACGCTCGGCCTGCTCTACGCCGCCCCTGGTGCGGGCGCGGTGCTGGGTTCGCTCACCAGCGGCTGGATCGGGCGCAGCGTCCGGCCCGGCCGTGCCCTGCTGATCTCGCTGGCACTCATGCCGATCGGCGTCATCGTGGCCGGACTGGCGCCGCACGCCGCCGTGGTCTTCCTCGGCCTCGCCGGATTCGGCCTGGCCCGCGCGGTGAACATGGTGCTGCGCTACACCGTGCTCCAGCAGCAGGCCCCCGAGGAGCTGCGCGGCCGGGTGTCCGGCCTGCTCATGGTGCAGGCCGTCACCGGCACCGCCGTCGGCTCCATGGTGGCCGGGCTGGTGGGCCAATTCTTCGCGCCCGGAACCGCTCTCGTGGTCTACGGGCTGTCCGTACTGGTACTCGGCGCGGTCACGGCCCTGGCCGCCGCGCCCCTGTTGGGAAGGGAGTAGCGCCCATGGATCGTGCCGCCTATGCCGAACGCATCACCGAGGTGCTGTCCGGCGAGCACGGAGCCAAGGTCGGCTATCCGATCGGATTGTGCGCGGTGGAGGTGAAACGCACCGTCGCGGTGGGAGCCGGTCTGGTGCGCATCACCTTCGGTGGCGAGGAGTTGGCCGGCTTCCACAGCTATGTGCCGGATGAGCATGTGCGCCTGGTCTTTCCGGACGACGACGGGGTGCTGCGACTGCCGAGGAAGGACGGCCTGTCCCTGGAATGGGGCCAGCCGCGCCCGGTGTCGCGCGAGTACACGGTGCGCCGCTTCAGCGCCGCGGATCGGGAACTCGATATCGACTTCGCCATCCACCCCGGCGGTCTGGCCTCGGACTGGGCCCTGGCCGCCACGCCGGGCACCCCCATGCATATCGCCGGGCCGCCCGGCGGCGTCGTGGTGCCGACGAACTATGACAGGTTCCTGCTGGCGGGCGATATCACCGCCCTGCCCGCCATCGCCCGCTGGCTGGAATGGCTGCCGCGCGAGGCGGCCGGATGGGCCGTCATCGAGGTGGGCGGTCCGGACGAGGAGATCGCCATCGACGCCCCGCTCGGCGTCGAGGTGCGGTGGGTGCACCGCGGCGACGCCGAACCGGGCACCGGCGACGCCTTCGAAAGGGCGGTTCGCGGTGTGGAAGTGCCTGCCGGGGAACGGGTGTACGTCTGGCTCGCGGGGGAGGCCGGGGTGCTGAAACCGCTGCGCCGCTGGGTGCGCACCGACCTGGGGGTGGGACCGAAGGACAGCCTGATCGCCGGGTACTGGAAGCGCGGCGTGGCCGACTACGACCGAGACGAGTGAGGGATCATGACGAACGAGAACACCATCGTGGCCGAGCGTGCGCGCGTGATCGCCGATGTGGCCGCCGCGCTGGGCGTGGAGCCCGCCGAACTCACCGACGAGACCAATCTGCTCGATGCCGGACTGGATTCGGTGCGCATCATGTCGCTGGTGGAGACGTGGCGCTCCGCCGGATTCGAGCACATCGACTTCCCCACGCTGGCCTCCGACCCCGTACTGGGGTCCTGGATCGAAGCCCTGGGCTGATGACCGCGTGCCCCGGCGCGCCGACCCGCCCGCGACCGGCCGCCTCCGCGGTGCCGCACCCGGCGGCGGCCGACCGTGGCGGGATTCCGCCCGCGGCGGCGGTCGGCCGCACCGGGATGCCTGGGCCGGCGCTATCGAACCCGCTGTGCCCCGTCGGCCAGCAGCCGCCGCAGTTCCTTGCGACTGGTCTTGCCGACGCCCGTCTCCGGGAAGTCGTCCACGACCTCCACCGTGTCCGGCATCTTCCAGGCCGCCACCCCGCGCTCGCGTACGAAGGCGCGTACGCCGGTCAGGGTGGGCCGGTTCGCCGGGTCGGTGGGTTGAACGAAGGCGGAGATGCGCTGTCCCAGCACCGGATCGGGGGTGCCGACGATGACCGCGTCTCGAATTCCCGGATGGGCCAGCAGATGCGCCTCCAACTCCTCGGCCGAGACCTTCTCGCCGCCGCGGTTCACCCAGTCCCCGGCCCGGCCCAGCACGTCCAGATTGCCGTCCGGGCGGATGCGCACCATATCGCCGGTGCGGTACCAGCCCTGCGCGGTGAAGCTGCGGGCATCGGCCTCGGGATTGTCGTAGTAGCCGCGAATCGTGTACGGGCCGTGTGTGATCAGGTTGCCGGGCGTGCCGGGCGGCACCTCCGCGCCGGTGTCGTCCACGACCATGACGCGATCGTGTTCGGACATCGGGCGGCCCTGGGTGCTCACCACCACCTCGAGCGGATCGTCCAGCCGGGTGTAGCAGACCAGGCCCTCGGCCATGCCGAACACCTGCTGCAGGGTCACGCCCAGCGCCGGACCCACCCGGCGCGCCAACTCCTCCTGGCAGCGGGCCCCGCCCACCTGCACCACCCGCAGGCTGGACAGGTCCGGGGTGTCACCGCTCTCGGCCTTCTCCACCCACAGCCGGGCCAGTGGCGGCACCAGCCCGGTGATGGTCACCCCGAAGCGTTCGATGGCCCGGAAGGCCGTCGCGGGCGTGGGGTCCGGGGTCATGGCCACCGTGCCGCCCGCCCACAGCGCGCCCAGAATGCCGGGCGAGCTCATCGGGAAGTTGTGCGCCACCGGCAGGGTCGCGAGATAGACGGTGTCGGTGTCGAGTTGGCAGATCTCGGCGCTGCGCCGCACGCTGTAGAGGTAGTCGTCGTGGGTGCGGGGGATGAGCTTCGGGATGCCGGTGCTGCCGCCGGACAGTTGCAGGAAGGCGACATCGCTCGCCGCGGGCGCGGGCAGCTCACCGGGTTCGTCCCGCAGGGCCGCGAGATCGTGCGCCCCCTCCGGCAGCGCGGCGTCCCCGTCGTCGGTGACCACGAGGAGATGGCGCAGCGACGGCACCTGCGCGCGGACCGAATCCGCCAGTGCCGCATAGTCGAAACGCTGATGCACCCCGCTGGTGATGACGGCCGTGGCGGCGCTGGCCGTGGCGATCGGCACCAGTTCCGCCTGCCGATGCGCGGGCAGGCAGAACACCGGCAGCGCGCCGAGCCGGAAGAGCGCGAAGATCACCTCCACGAATTCCGCGCGATTGGGCAGTTGCACGAGCACCCGATCGCGCGGGCGGATGCCCAGGCGGGCCAGCCCGGTGGCCAGCGACCGGGAGCGGTGGTCCAGTTCGGCGTAGGTCCAGCGGTGCCGCTCGTCCACGACGGCGATGGCCGCTCCGGCGACGGATGCGCGGGCGGTCAGCACGTCGCCGAAGGTCTCTCCGGTCCAGCAGCCGAGTTCTCGATACCGTCGCGCCTCATCGGTCGGCCACGGTGTGAAGCCGGGGAGAACGGTCGATGGCATTGGGGGACACCTTCTTTCGCGGATTCGATCGGTGTTGGCGCATACCGGGGGAGTGGTACACACACCTATTCTTATCAGGTTAGGCTAACCTTATGTTCATGATCGATTCGGGTAAGCGCGCGGTCGTCGTGACCGGTGCGGCCGCGGGCATCGGAGCGGCCGTCGCCGCCGAGCTCGCGAGCGGAGCGCACGCGCTGGCGCTCTGGGACCGTGATCCGCGGGTACACCGGGTGGCGCGCGAGATCGCCGACCGCACCGGCGGATCCGTACACGCTGCCGAGGTGGATGTGGCCGACGCGACGTCGGTGCAGGCCGCCTTCGACCGGTTCATCGGCGAGTTCGGCCCGGCCGACGTGCTGGTGCACGCCGCCGGAGTCATGGATTCCGGTACGGCACTGGATATCACGCCGGAGGTGTGGGACCGCAGCTTCGCCGTCAACGCCACCGGCACCATGCTCGTCACCCAGCGGGCGGCCCGGGAGATGGTCACCGCCGGACGCGGCGCTATCGTGGTGGTCTCCTCCAATGCCGCGAGCACGCCCCGCGTCGGCATGGCCGCCTACTGCGCCGCCAAGGCCGCCGCCACCGCCTACACCCGCGCGCTCGCCCTCCAGGTCGCCCCGCACGGCGTCCGGGTGAATCTGGTCTCGCCCGGCTCCACCGACACCGCCATGCTGCGCGGCCTGTACGCCGACGGCGACGACCGCCCCCTCGACGATGCCGCCCACGCCGGTCTGCTGGCCGGTGATCCCGAGCAGTTCCGGCTCGGCATCCCGCTGCGCCGCATCGCGCGGCCCGCCGATATCGCCGCGGCCGTGCGCTTTCTGGTATCCGACGACGCTCGCCACATCACCCTGCACGATCTGCGGGTGGACGGCGGCGCGACCCTCGATATGTGACCCGAGAGGATGATCCCTATTTCCGCCACACCAGATACCGATTCGACCGACAGCGCGGACCCCGCCTTCGTGCTCGCCCGCCCCTACCGCACGGTGGTGGCGGGGCGCGGTGGCCGCGTCTTCCGATCCGCACACGACGCGGTGTCGGCGCTGCGCGCGGGCGAGGTCGGCCATATCGTCGGCGCGCTGCCCTTCGCGCCGGACGCCCCGGCGGCGCTGTGGGCGCCGGACTCGATCACCGTGACCGAATCCGGTTACGTACCCGACGCCGGTAGCCGTCCGGTCTTCGACTTCGCGGCCGCCGTTCCGGAGCCCGACACGCACGTGCGGCGGGTGGCCGCGGCGGTGCGGCTGCTGGCCGATGAGACGCATCCCATTCGAAAAGTGGTGCTGGCCCGGTCGATTCGCGCCCGCGCCGCCTTCGCGACGCGGGCGGTGGAGATCCTGGACCGCCTGGTGTCGACCGATCCCATGGGCAATGGTTTCCTGGTGGACCTGTCCGCCGCGGGCGCGCCGTACACCGGCAGGCATCTCGTCGGGTCCAGCCCGGAAATCCTGCTCCGACGCGACGGCGCCGAGGTGCTCAGTCATCCGCTGGCCGGATCGGCACGGCGGATTCTCGACGACGAGCGGGCCGACCGGGTGGTGGCGGAGACACTGCTCGGCTCCTCGAAGGATCAGCACGAGCATCGCTATGTGGTCGACCAGGTCAGCGGCGTGCTGCGCGACCGCTGCGCCGAGGTGGTCGCGCCCGCCCCCGAACTCACCAGCACCCCCGAGATGTGGCATCTCGGCACCCCGATCACCGCCACGGTGCGCGCCGACGGCCCCTCCGCACTGGAGTTGGCGGCGGCCCTGCACCCCACCCCGGCCATCTGCGGTACCCCCACCGCCGAGGCGGCGCGGCTGATCGCCGAACTCGAGGGAGACCGCGGCTTCTACGCGGGCGCGGTCGGCTGGTGCGATGCCGCGGGCAATGGCGAGTGGATGGTCAGCATTCGCTGCGCCGAACTGGCCGCCGACGGTCTGAGCCTGCTGGCGCACGCGGGCGGCGGCATCGTGGCCGAATCCGATCCGGTGGCCGAATTGGCCGAGACCACCGGCAAATTCCAGCGCATCCTGGCCCCGCTCGGCATCGCGGACCTACCGGTCACCGTCGCCTGACCGCCACACACGACTTCGGGAGATCTCATGCCTATTCCGCCGATCGCGCCCTATCCGATGCCCACGCCCGAGGAGGTGACCGCCAACCAGGTGGGGTGGACCGTCGATCCGGCCCGCACCGCGCTGCTCATCCACGATATGCAGCAGTACTTCCTGGCCGCCTACGACACCGGGGCGGAACCGGCGCGCACCCTCATCGCCAATATCGCGCGACTGCGAAACCGCTGCCACGACTTGGGGATTCCGGTCATCTACACCATGCAGCCGGGCGACCAGCATCCGTCCCGCCGCGGCATCCTGGCCGACTTCTGGGGCACCGGCATGTCGCACGGCCCGGAGACCGAGGTGATCGCCGAACTGCGCCCCGACGATCGCGACATCCAGGTCACCAAATGGCGCTACTCCGCCTTCCAGCGCACCGACCTGCGCGAGCTGCTCGGCTACTACAACCGCGACCATCTCCTGGTCACCGGCGTGTACGCGCATATGGGCTGCATGCTCAGCGCCGCCGAAGCCTTCATGAGCGATGTGCGGCCCTTCCTGGCCCTGGACGCCACCGCCGACTTCAGCCGCGAGGAGCACCTGATGGCCCTGAACTACACCGCCCGCCGCTGCGGCGCGGTGTCGACCACCGCCGAACTGCTGGACCAGCTTGACGGCGCGTCGGTGGCCGCGCGGCGCGCGTCATGAGAGGGTGACGGACCGGCCGAGCGGGGTGGTGTCCGCGGCGGACCGGTCAGAACGTCATCCCCCGGGGCAGGGTGTGCCTCGGTATGGCAGGTCGAGCGCCCGGTGCACCAGATACGACACGGCGGGGGATTCCGGGAGGATGCCGTGGTGGTGGGTGTCGGTCGGGCAGACGTCCTGCACCCAGACATTGGTGACGGTGGCGCGCGGTCCGGCGCGCAGGAAGGCGGCCTCCGGCGGGGTGACCACGCGGTCCTCCCGGCTGGCGATGGCGGTGTAGGCGACACCGGGTTCGGTGTCACCGGCGGCGTTGAGCGTGGCCAGGAACTCGCTGTCGATGAGCTGCTGCGCGGCCGCGGTCCCCAGCACCCGGGCGATCAGGCTGTCGGCCACCGCACCCGCGCTGCCGGACGGCAACAGGTAGCGCAGACCCTCGGCGGTGGTGCCGTGATGGGTGGCGGCGATGCTGATCAGACGCCGAATGCTGGTGCGGCCCGGGTCTTCTCGATGCGCGCCGCCTTCGAAGCGCAGATACTGCCGAACCAGGGGGCCGCCCTGGGAGTGCGCCACCACATCGACCTTCGCCGCGCCGGTGGCGGTGCGCACCCGGTCGACGAAGGCCGCCAGCTCCTTGGCCGAGGTGCGCATATCCGCTGTCCCGAAGACGCCCGGGGCCGCGCCACGCAGGCTGGCGGTGGCGTGCCCGTAATTGAGCGTGAACACGCAGACGCCGTGTGTCTTCAGCACGGGAGCCAGTGTGTCCCAGGAGTTCTGGTTGCCCCAGGTGCCGTGCACCAGCAGCACCGGTTCCGGGTGCGCCGCCGTGGGCGTACAGCTCCAGTCGTTCGCGCCGACCGGTGCGCGGCCCTCGTCGTGTGCGGATGCGGGCGCGCTCGTGAGCGCGGCGGTCGCGATCGCGGCGAGCAGTGTGATTCCGCAATGGCACCAGCGTTTCTCGCGCGCAGGCATCCGGCGCAGCCCCTTTCGCCAGCACAGTGTTTCGGGCGGGCAGCGTTCGGTGTGCGAGATGCCAAACCATCAGGTTCTTCGGAGCTCATGGAACCATTGGGGCTACCGGTCGGCAATCTTCGCAGCGGTGTGGCGCGGGCGATTTTCCGGTAGTTTGCCCACCATGGCGCTACCGTCCGAGTTCCTCGCTGTCGCCGAACGCGTGAACAATTGGGGGCGTTGGGGTTCCGACGACGAGCTCGGCACGCTCAACCTGATCACCGACGAGGTGGTGCGGGGTGCGGCCGCGACGGTGCGGGCGGGTCGGCGGGTGCCGCTGGCGGTGCCGTTGCGCCAGCAGGGGATCCAGACCGGGCTGATTCCCGGCCGGGTGAACCCGCTGCACACCATGCTCGCGGTCAACTGGGAGATGTTCGGCCCCGACACCATCGCCACCAGCGACGACGCGGTGACGATGGGATTGCAGGCCGGAACGCACTGGGATGCGCTGACCCACATCTCCTACCACGGCCGCATCTACAACGGACGCCCCGCCGACAGCATCACCGCCCACCACGGCTGCGCCTTCAGCGGCATCGAGAAGGCGCGCCACATCGTGTCGCGCGGTGTGCTGCTGGATGTGGCGGCCGCCCACGGCGTCGCGGGCCTGCCGTCGAATCACGCTGTCACACCGGAGGATCTGGCGGCGGCCGAGGATTTCGGGGGAGTGCGGGTGCGGGCCGGGGACGTGGTGCTGGTGCGCACCGGACAGCTGCGGCTCTATCTCGCCGGTGACCGCGACGCCTACGCCATGCCCTCGCCCGGACTGTCGATTCGATGCCCGGAATGGTTCCACGCGCGCGATGTCGCGGCCGTCGCCAACGACACGCTGGTCTTCGAGATCTTCCCGCCGGAGATCGAGAACCTCTTCCTGGCGGTGCACGCGCTGCACCTGGTCGATATGGGCATGTTGCAAGGGCAGAATTGGAATCTCGAGGAACTGTCGGAGGTGTGCGCGCAGGAGCGGCGATACGAGTTCCTCTTGTCCGCCATGCCGGAACCTTTCGTCGGGGCGACCGGAACACCCGTCGCCCCGGTCGCCGTTCTCTAGCTATGGGTCGGTTACCGTCGATCCGGGTCACCGGTGGCCCGGGAATCGACAGGAGGCTGATTCATGAGCGCGCTGCGTCGGGCACTGGTCGGAGCTGCCGTGGCGGTGGCGCTACTGACCCCGGCGACACCGGCCACCGCCGCCCCCACCGCGACACCCGGCGGCCTCATCGACGTCATCGCCCAGCCCCCGGGCTGGCGTGGCATGACCGCCGGGTTCGTCGTCGACTACTGGATGACCGGATCGCAGGGTGAGCCGGTTCCCGCCAGCGGCGCGCTGTTCGTCCCCGACGGGCCGCCGCCGCCCGGTGGCTGGCCGATCATGGTTTACGACCACGGCACCAGCGGCCTCGGGCCGAACTGTGGCGGGCAGACCACCCCCGACGCCGAGCCGCTGTGGCCGCTGTTCCGCGACCTGGTGGCCCGGGGCATCGCGGTGGTGGCCCCCGACTATCTGGGCCTCGGGCGCTTCGACACCGGCACGCACCCCTACCTGGAGATCCGCACCGAGGCCACCGCGGCCATCGATCTGGTGCGGGCCGCGCGGGCGGCGAATCCGGGCCTCTCCCGCACCTGGGCGGTCTTCGGGGAATCGCAGGGCGGCCAGGCGGCCTTGGGTGCGGCCCACCTCCAGGCCACCTACGCTCCCGAACTCGACTTCCGCGGCACCATCGCCCTCGATCCGGAATCCGATGTGGAGAAGGTCGCACCCCTGATGGGTCCGTGGGTGCCGAACGCCCGCGCGCTGGACAAGATCACCGATTTCTCCGCCTACATTCTCGCCGGATTGCGGGCCGCCCGACCGGATTTCGACGTGGACCACTACCTCAGCCCCACCGGTCGCGCGGTGGTCGACAGCATCGGCGGGCTGTGCTCGGTGCAGATCACCGAGCGCCTGGCCGGACTGTCCCTCGGCGACCTGCTGGCCCAGCCGCTGGTGGACGACCGTTTCCGCAGCACGCTCACCGGCTACATGGAGGTACCCGTCGCCGGATACGACCGCCCGATCCTGTTGCTGGTCAACGCCACCGACACCACGGTGCCCTCCCCGCTGCACGCCGCCCTGATGGCTCAGTTCGCCGCGCACGGCGTGGACTTCCGGACCGTCTTCGGCCTCGGCGCGCACACCGATATGAACGCGGCGATGCACGAGGCCACCGCCGCGTTCATCGCCCGGATCTTCGCGGCGCCCGCCGTCTCCTGACCGAATGCGGGGTGTGCGCCCCAGCCCCGGATCTTCGCCGACCCCGCTGCGCTCCGGCCGTGTGCGGGGCATCTGCCACACCTCTGTCAAGGAGGGTTGCCGCGGGTGGTTTGGGCCGCCGCGCGGGTGGGCACCTGATCGGGAATGGACGTAGTCAAGGATCTCGACATCCGCACCGCCACCGTCCGGGGCGACTCCGGTGCGGGACTCGGCGCGCACCGGGACACCTATGTCGCCGTGCGGCCGCCCACCCGGCGGCACGCGCTCGAGGTCATGGGCCTGATGCTCTGCGGAACGGTCGCGGCGATCGGCGCGGCCACCGGCGCGGCGGTCCTGGTCATTCCGGGTCTCGCGGGTGCGCTCATGCTCGGCGTGCGCCTGCTGTGCGAGCTGACGCGGTCGGCCTACGTGCACGGACGTGATCGCGATACCCGGCTGGAGTTGTACGACGGCGGCTGTGTGGCCGTGGTCGGCGGCCGCGCACGGACCATCCGATACGACACCGCCACGGTGCGGCGGGCGGTGACCGGGGACGCCGACCACCACGTGCCCGACCGGACCGCGCACGCGTACACGGTGACCGACACCGGCGGCGATCCGATCGTGCTGCGGCACACCATCGACCACCCGGAACAGTGGGGTCCGGAGATCGACCGCGCCGTCACCGAGGCGCAACTGCCGCGGGCGCTGGCCACCCTGGAGTCGGGCGGACGCCTCGACTTCGCACCCTTCTGGATGACATCCACCGAGATCGGCGTGGACCACCGCGCGGTGTCGTGGGCCCGGGTCAGCGGCATCGTCGTGCACAAGGGCTGGGTCTCGGTACGCATCCGCGGGGAATCGCTGCCGCTGGATTCGCTGCCCGCGGACGTGGTCGGGAACTTCACACTGTTCCGCACGCTCGCCGAGCGGATGCGGTCGGCGACCGCGACCCGGGCCTGACCGCCGCGTTTCGGGTGCGGAGCCGTCCGCACCGTTCCTGATACGGTCGCAGCAGCCGTCGCCGAGGAGAGCCGGTGAGCGATAAGTCCGCGACCGCCGAGAGCGCCCGTACCGTGCCCATCGGCTTCGTCCGTGCCGCCGTGGTGACCGCGGCGCGCCGCGGCGTGGACACCTCCGACCTGCTGCGGTCGGTCGGCGTGGCCCCGGACCTGATCGCGCAGGATCGCGCGCGGGTGACCGTGGCGCAGATGGCACACACCGTGCGGCGGCTGTGGCGGTTGAGCGATGACGAGCTGTTCGGACTCGGACCGCGACCGGTACCACGCGGCACCCTGCGGCTGATCGGCTACGGCCTGCTGGGCTGCCCGGACCTGGGGTCGGCGCTCGCCCGCTTCACCGACTACCAGCGGCTGACGCCCGGCCTGCCGCCCATGGCGGCCGTCACCGCGCGGGCACGCACCCGATTCACCATCGACACCGCGGTTCTCGACGATCCCGAGCACTTGATCACCGCCTTCCTGCTGGCCTCCGCGCACCGCTTCATGGCGTGGGGGATCGGCCGCCGCATTCCGCTGCGGCAGGTGGAGCTGTCCTTCCCGAGGCCACGCAATATCGGGGACTACGACCTGGTGTTCGGTATCCGCCCGACCTTCGACAGTGCGACCGCCGCACTGGTTTTCGAGAGTTCCCTGCTGTCGTCGCCGATCGTGCGCGACGAGGCGGCCCTGCTCGCGTGGCTCCGGGACGCACCGACGGATCTGCTCGCCCGTCGTGATTACGGATCGTCGATGTCCGAGCAGGTGCGTCGCATACTGGCGCGCGGGCTCACCGGTACCTGGCCCAGCGCCGAGAACATCGCCGACCGGCTGTCGTTGAGCGCCCCGACGGTGCGCCGTCGACTCGGCGAGGAGGGGACCTCCATCACCGTCATCAAGGAGGAGATCCTCCGCGACGCCGCCATCGCGAGTCTGGTCGCCGGCACGGAGACTGTGGAGGAGCTGTCGTCGCGCCTGGGCTTCTCCGAACCGAGCGCCTTCCGCCGGGCCTTCCGGCGCTGGACCGGCAGCCCACCGGGTGCCTATCGTGCCCGAGCGGGCGAACGATCATAGAGATTTCCGGGGCGCGATGGAATGACCGCGCTTCGCGGGAAGAATGACCGCCGCGCTCGATTCGTCGCAGAATGTGATTCCATCTGGTTTCGGACTGTTTCCCTGCCTACGCTCCGATGCACCACGGTGGGACCGCGCCTGGATGCCCATCGATTCAACAGTGCTTCGGGAAAGGCAAACGGGATGAACGTGCGCAGAGTCGGGCGCGTCGTCGTAATCGGTGTCATCGCCGTGATGACACCGTGGGCGGCAATGGTTTCGGGCCATACGGCCCCGGGCGATCAGGGTGCCCGCATCGAGCCCGCGCCCGCCCTCACACTGCCGCCGGAACTGGACGATTTCTATCGACCCGCGGCCGATATCGTCGCCGCCGCGCAACCGGGCGAGATCATCCGGGCACGCCGCATCAATCCGGCGTTCTTCGGTCTGCTGCACTTGAATGTCGATGGCTGGCAACTGCTCTACCGCACCGCCAACAGTCGCGGCGAGGCCATCGCCACCGTCACCACGGTCTTGAAACCGCGGGGCGCGGCACCGGCGGGCGGGCGCAAACTGCTGTCGTACCAGATCGCCGAGGACAGCGTGGCCCAGTACTGCGCACCCTCCTACGTCATCCAATCCGGGGCCATTCCCTTCGATTACGTGAACGCGGCGGAGACCCTCATCCCCATCGCCGCCGGTATCGGCCAGGGCTGGACGGTCGCGCTGCCGGACTACCAGGGTCCGAATTCGGCGTACGGCGCATCCCGCATGAACGCCCAGGCCACCCTGGACGGTATTCGCGCGGTCGAGAATTTCGAACCCGCCCAATTGAGTGGGGCGAGTACACCTGTCGCCCTGTGGGGCTATTCCGGCGGCACCATTCCCACCTCCTTCGTGCCCGAGATCAAGGACGAGTACGCGCCCGAGTTGAATATCGTCGGCGCGGCCTCGGGCGGAGTGGCGGCGGGCGATTACGCGGCGGTGGTGCGGCACAACAACGGCGGCCTGTACGCCGGTCTCATCTCCGCTTCCTTCGCCGGACTGGCCACCGAGTACCCGGAGATGGAACGCGTGCTGCGGGAGCGGGTGGACATCCTCGGCCAGTTGGTGCTGGGCTCGAAGAAGGTGCTGTGCCATCCGATGGGCGCGACGCTCTTTCCCGGATTCAACTATCTGGGCACCTTCCAGGGCGCGGATCCGCTGCTGCTGCCGGAGATCCGGTTCGCCATCGAAGACAATTCGCTGGGGCAGCGCACCCCCTCGGTGCCGGTGTACTTCTATCACGCGCAGTGGGACGAACTCATTCCGATCGCCGGAACCGACGCGGTCGTCGACCGATACTGCCGGGCAGGTGCGCCGAGCGTCACCTACGTGAGAGAGGCCGCCGCCGAACATATTTCCGGCGTCGTCACCCATATACCCGGTGCCTTCCACTGGCTACGGGACCGATTGAACGGTATCCCCGCCCCCTCCGGCTGCACCATCACCGAACCCGTGACCGCTCTGACCGATCCCGCGTTCGGTCAGGCCCTGGGCGAGATCCTGCCGACCATGGCACAGGCCCTCGTCGGTCATGCCATCGGTCAGCGGTGACCGGCGCGACCGAGAGGCGATCCACTGTGCGTACGAGAGCACGAATCATGCGCCGCGCCGTCGCCGTCGCGGCGGCGATCCTCGCGACGGCCCTGCCCAGCGCCGTTCCGGTGGGCGCGATGCCACCGCCCGGCGCGGTCGAGACGTACCCGAAAGTCGATGCGCGCACCGGACTTCCGGACGGTTGGCAGCCGGGACCGGAGCGCTACGGTGTCGGCGAACACAAGAACGTCGAGCTCACCATGGACGACGGGGTGGTGCTGCGCGCCGATGTGCGCTATCCGGTGGACACGTCCGGAGCCCCGGCGGCCGGACCGTTTCCGATCGTGATGACCCAGACCTCGTACGGCAAGGACAGCGCCGGGCTGATGCGGCTGCTGTCCTACGAGGGGCTCGGCCCGCTGCTGGACGACGCGCTGCCGACCGTCGTCGCCGTGGCCGAGCAGATCGCCGATGCCGCGGGGTACGGCGACTACTTCGTCAAACGCGGCTACATCAGCGTCGTGGTCGATATTCGCGGCACCGGATCCTCCGGAGGCCACTGGAGCGTGCTGCAACCGCAGGAGCGTGAGGATTCCCTGCGGATCGTGGAATGGGCTGCGGGGCTGCCCAATTCGACCGGGGAGATCGGCTTGTGGGGGCTGTCGTACCTGGGCATGAGCGGATTGTTCACCGCCGGGGCGCTGGGGCCCGATTCGCCCGTCAAGGCGCTGTTCCCGCTGATGCCGGGCAACCACGCCTTCCAGGACCTCCTCGATCACGACGGATTCTTCAATATCGCCTTCCTGTCCTCCATGCTGGCGGTGCCCATTACGGCACTGCCGCAACTGGATCCGATCCTGGGGCTGTACCGCGAGCCCGGCAAGATGCTGAGCGTCTTCACCGATCACCTGCTCACCCATCTGCGCGACGACGCCACCTGGCCGTCGATCATCAATGCCCTGCTCGACGGCGACAAGCTCTACAACGGCCCGTACTGGGAGGCTCGCGCCATCGACAATGTGCTGGAACAGATTGCCGCCAACGACATTCCGACCTACCTGGTCGGTGGACAGTACGACCTGCTTCAGGACGGCACGCCGCGCACCTTCGCCGGATTGCAGAACGCCTACGCCGGGCGCGGCAAGAACGGTCCGATGCCCGCCGACGCCACCGGCAGCGGTCGATTCCAACTGCTGACCGGTCCGTGGTTCCACGTCCAGCCCGGAAGTCAGCGCAACACCGGCGATCTCGATATGCACGCCATCCAGCTGGCCTGGTTCGACCGGTGGCTGAAGGGGGACCGCAATGGCATCGATGAGACCGACACCCCGCTGCGCGCCATCGACCTGGACGGCAATGTCATCGAAAGTGCTACCTATCCGGTACGGGAAGCTCCGGCACGGCGGCTGTACCTCCAGGAGGGTGGGCGGCTCACGACCGACCCGCCCACCGCGCCCACCGGCTCGGACCGGCTCGACTTCACTCCGGTCAATGCCGGAACCATCTGCAACGCGTCGTTCTCCCGCAACTTCTCCGGCGTGTTCCAGTTGCTGAGCAGCCTGCTCGGCGTCGACGATCCGTGTGCGCGCTTCCCGGCGCATCCGGAAGTGCCCGGACTGCTGGAGAATCAGCGCTACACCACCGAGGCGTTCAGCGAGCCCACGGTCCTGGCCGGACCCATCGGACTCACTCTCTTCGCCACCTCCGACCGCCCCGCGTCCGCCTTCAGCGTCACCGTGCAGGACATCGCTCCGGATGGGACCGCCACCGCGCTCACCGATGGGCAACTGGCCGGTAACTACCGGGCACTGGACGAGGACCGCACCTGGCGCGCACCGGATGGCAGCGTGCAGGGGGCATTCCACCCCGGCACCCGCGAATCGCTGCTGCCGGTGGTGCCGGGCGAGGTGACCGAGTATCACATCAAGGTGCGCCCGGCCTTTCATGTGCTACGTCCCGGGCACCGGCTCCAGATCACCCTGGGCACCGGGGACATGCCGACACACCTGCTGAACCCGAAGGACTACCCGGCGCTGCTGGGCAGTTCGTACGACGTCCGGCGTCATGCGGGCGCGGCGTCCTTCCTGACCGTGCCGCTGTCTCGGACGTAACCCGACCGGTCTCATCGGCCCGGAACGAGCGCCCGCGGGAGTCACGCGGGCGCTTCGCCGTGTCCGGGGCCGAATCCCGCAGCGGGTCAAGACAACTTGACCGTCGTCGGCGGGCGTGGCGGGGCCGGAGTGCTGGTGGCGAGGGGTCCGGATCGGAGTGTCGCGGCGGGACGCGCGCATCCGGCGAGCAATTCCTCGGAATCGGTTGCTCTAAAACTGCTCTGCTGTCAGGATATCTCGCACGTGACCGCTTCCGATCGGATGCGGTCGCGATGTATTCCCTTTCGCGAGAACAGTATTCATCGGTGCGCGTTGTCCAATTTCAGGAGTTAGGCCATGACTGCGGGGACCTTCTCCGATACGGGGAATCTTCTCGCCCTGGGGCGAGAGACCGCTCGGGAGCTACTTCTCGAATTATCCGATGGAGCAAGAGAATCGCGGACGGGAGTATTACGTGTCACCGGAGATCCGGGAGGCGATTTCCATATCGTCCGGGGCCGGATAGTCATCGTCGATTCGCCCGGTGCGCCGGGCGTCGGCGATCTGCTGACCCGTCCCGGACGGACCTCCTCCGGTGTCGCGGAAATGCGGGTGGTGGCGATGATGGCGGCGCTGGACGGGGCGTTCGCCATAGCCGCGGGCTGGCTCGGCGGCTGCTACTGGCAGGAGCCGATCGAACCGCCACCACCCGTTTTCGCACCGCCCACACCCGGTATCGAGCCCGGCTGGCTGCTGTTCGAGACCGATCGGCGATTGCGCGCCCTCGCGCACGCCGGGGTGTCGCCGCACCGAAACCACCTGGCGCTCACCGACCGCGGCCGCACCCTGCTGGCCGATACCGGCCCGAATCCGCGTGCGGAGATCCTGCTGTGGGTGAACGGCCACCGCAGCTGCCGCGATATCGCCCTGCAGCTCAGCCGCGGTCTCTACCCGGTCACCGTGGAGGTCTCCCGCATGCTCGGCGACGACATCCTCACGATCACCCCGCCGCAGCGGGAGATCCCCGAGCCGCCGCGCACACCCTCGGGCCGCTCCCTGCTGCCGCGCCGCCGCCGCGGGGCCAGCGGCATCAACGACACCCTCCGACCACCTCCGCCGCGCGCCCGGATCGGTCAACAGATCATCCCCGTCGCGCGGGAACCAGAAAGGAAGCCATGAACACCTCCGCCCCCGCCGGACAAGGCAGTCTCTCCGATCGCATCGCGATTCTCGTGAAGGTGATGCGGTCCGAGGTCCCCGAATGCATCGCCGCCGGCGCGATCGACATGGCCACGGGCATGCTGCTCGCGGTCGAAACCGTCGACAATCACCCGCAGGAGGTTCTCGATCTCCTCGCGGCCGCCACCCTGGAAATCTTCCAGGGCCGCAATGTCACCATGATCGAAGACATTTGGAAGGAACGCCGCGGAGTACGAACCGACCGCCACTATTTCCAGGAAATCCTGGTCAACAGCGACAACCTCACCCACCTGTTCATCCGTACCGAAAGCCGAGACGACGTGGTCGTCGTCGCCGTCTGCCGCAAAACCGTCAATGTCGGCATGCTCTTCGCTCAGGCCCGCCGAGTCCTGAAAGATACCGGCCGCCTTTAATCTTTTCGCCAGGCAACCCCTTGGCTACCACCCTCCCCACACCTCCGGGTGCCGCTGCTCAGGCGTCGGACCGCCACCGCACGCCAGGCCCCCGGACGCACTCCCGGCCGCCCCCCTCACATCGGCCGGGAGTGCCCCCTCCCACCCGATTTGCCCCCACACCCCCACCCCGTGTAATTTTCATCCGCGCACTCGGAGCACTCCGAGAGCAAACACTCGGGGCTATGGCGCAGCTGGTAGCGCACCACACTGGCAGTGTGGGGGTCAGGGGTTCGAGTCCCCTTAGCTCCACAGAAGGTGAATTCCTGCGGCTTCGTCTCGTTTGCGGCATGGTGCGAACCAATCGCATACCCCCGTTCGGGAATGCTCGTGCGCCGCTGGCTTGCACGGGATTCGCGTGGTCTGTGTTACGTCTGATCCGAGTGGCTGGTCTGCCTTCAGGCGGCGTCGGTGTGGTGGCTGGTGAAGTTGACGCGGGTGTCGTTGGCGTCGAGGGCGATATTGAGGGTCGCGTCCAAGGCGTCGGCGAGTTTGGCGAGCAGCGGGAGGGTCGGCACGGTGTCGGAGCCCTCGATGCGTGAGATTTTGGCTTGAGTGAGTCCGGCGCGTTCGGCGAGGTCGGCTTGGGTGAGTCCGAGTTCGGTCCGGCGGTCGTAGACGGCTTGGGCCAGTGCCATGGAGAGCCGGATTTCGCGTCGGGCCTCGGTGACGTCGGCGGATTCGGTGTAGCCCTCGGTGAGTTGGCGTCCCCGGAGTGTTTTCCAGCGTGCGTGGCTCATCTGTCCAGTTCTCCTCTCTCGATCGTGCGGGTGAATTCTTCATGGGCAGGTTCATGTTCGGCCTGGCAGACCTGCTGCGCGAGTTTCGCCCGTTTGACTTCGGCATCTTCGCGCATCCGTGTTTTGCGGAACACTGTCAGCAGGATCACTCGCCGTCCGGGTGCGAGCCAATAGGTGATTCTGATGGCCGCGCCGTCAATCGTTGGGCGCAGCTCACGGACCCCGTCGCCGAGATATCGGGCGTATGGCTCACCGAGCGATTCGGCCTGCTCTGCGAGTAGGCCGACATATTCATCGATCTTGAGGAAGTGCCTGGCAGGCAGTGCTTACAGCCAGTCCCGAACCTCGGGTTCGATCTCGATGGTGAAGAGTTCACCCACGTCGACAACGGTATATGTCGTTGACAGCATATGGCAAGTCGGAGCTGGATCGGATCGGGTCCGCTCAATGGCGGCTGCCTACCTGCCGAATCATGACCGGAGGCCCATCCACCAGCATCGCCCGGTTCGTATGCTGGTCCGTCAGGTCCACTCGAACACAAGGCCAGGCCCGGGCGATTTCCGGATCTGGGCCTCGGGTTACCGGTCCGCCGCCGGGGGATTGGCGGTCTGGCCGAGTTTTGCCTCGTGCTCGGTATTCCGTGCTCTCATCCCGCGCGGGAGAACACCGCGACCATAAAGTCGGATTCCTCTGTGTAGGGGCGTAGGTCCCAGGTCGAGAACCGCAGATCCGGTGTGAGCCCGGCGGTTTCGGCGTCGGCCAGGAAGTCCCGGAAGTCGTAGCCGCGATCGGCACCGAATCCCACCACCACTCGGCCGGTCGAGGCGACACTGCGGGCGAACCCGGTCAGCACTGTCACGCGGGTGGCGGGCGCCAGGAATGTCATCACGTTGCCCGCGCACACGATGGCGTCGAAGTCGGCGGTGACGCCACGGCCGGGGAAGTCCGGTGCGGCGAGATCGCCGACTATCCAGTTCGGGCCGGGGTAGTCCTGTTCCGCCGCGGCGATCAATACCGGGTCGAGGTCGACGCCGACCACGGTGTGGCCGACTCGATGGAGGTAGCCGCCCACGCGCCCCGGCCCGCAGCCCGCGTCCAGGACGCGGCTCCCACGCTCGAGCATCGCGTCGACAAGTCGCGCCTCACCGAAGATATCCGTGCCATCGGCCGCCAACGCCCGGAACCGCTCGACGTACCGCGCCGAATGCGTGGGGTTGGCGGCGGTGAGCTCCTCCCACTGATTGCGGGTGGGTCCGATCATCGTCAGTGCCTCCTTGCTCGAGTCGATACTCGGTTCACTGTCCCACGGTCGCGCCGACATTCCAGGACGACGAAGATCGCATTCGGTCCGGTCGCGTCGTGGTGCAGGGGAGTCTCCCGAAGTTGCGGCGCAGGTGGGCTGTTCAGGCGGGCGCGAACGTAGGCCGTCCGGCAATGGGCAGCCGTTGTGACCGGAGCGCGAGGACGATCATGACGGCAGGGAAGAGCAGGTCGCACAGCAGCACCCCACCGGTGTTGCCGGGAGCGTGGTCGCCGTGGGCGAACCACTGGTAGACGTGGCCGATCGCCGCGCCCCACAGGAACATGCCGGCGCCGAGGCCGATGGTGATGCGCTCGCGGGCGGTGGCCGAGACGGCGCGGAAACCCATGACGGCGAGACCGAGGTTGGCGAAGGCGATCTCGAACTGGAACGGGGTCCGGTCGAAGCCGATCGCGGTGGCCATCACGTCCGGGATGGTGAGGAAGGCGATCGTCATCCACAGGCTGCCGCAGCCGAGTGCGGCGACGGCCCACCACCGCTGCCAGGTTTCGAGGGCGGCGGCACGGGAGGGGCTGTGTCTTGTTCGGATCAGTGCGCCGACCACTGCGATCAGTATCCAGACCACCGGAAAAGCCGATTGGGCGAGGTAGGACATCTCGTTCATGACCTCGAGTGTTGCATGGTTAATATTAACCAGTCAAGATTCATATCCGCCGAGGCGAGGGCGCTTCGGAGTATTGGATGGAGCTATCGTCGGGGCTCGAGTAGCTTGGCCAGTGCGGCGGTGTCGCGCAGGTAGCGTTCGTACGGGAAGCCCGCTTCGACCAACGCGTCGCGCAGCTCGTTCTGGAGCGGCCGGTCGTTGCCGTGGAAGGCGTCGCGGCCGGCTTCGGTGGTGCTGACCAGTCGTCGCCGTCCGTGCTCGGGGTCGGTGCGGATCGTGACGAATCCGGCCGTTTCCAGCGGGCGCAGGGCTCGGCTGACCGCCGGGTCCGACACCGCCAGCGCCTGTGCCAGCTGATGCTGGGTCGCCGGCTCGATTTCTTCCAACGTACCCAGCAGGCGTATCTGGCTGTACGTCAGCCCCTCGGAGTCGTCCACGCGCCGCCGCGCGGCCTCCCCGAGCAGGTACACGACGCGATGCAGTAGATCCCCGAGTCCATCGTCCACATGCCGAACGTATCAGGGTCTTGCATGGTTAACATTCATTCGCGCGCCGGCCGGAAGTCTCGCCGTGCCCTCGGGAGCCTCGATCGGGAATCGCCGATCACTCGATCTGCTCGGCCAGCGCGACGAGGATGCCCGCCGGCCCGCGGAGGTAGCAGAGGCGGTAGCTGTTCTCGTATTGCACCAGTTCGCCGAGGAGTTCGGCGCCGTGCGGGCGGAGGCGGTCGAGGGCGTCGTCGATGTTGTCGACGGCGAACATGATGCGGTGCATGCCCAGGGTGTTGGCCGGAGTGTGTGGGTCGGTGTCCCGGGCTCGTGGCGACTGGTATTCGGTCAGTTCGAGGCGTCCGTGGCCGTCGGGGGTGCGCATCATCGCGATGTCCGATCGGACGCCTTCGAGTCCGATGAGGCGGTCCACCGAGCTGCCCTCGACCGTCGCCTCGCCTTCCAGTTCCAGGCCGAGTGCGGTGAAGAACGCTGTGGCTGCCGCGAGGTCGTCGACGACGATGGCGATGTTGTCCAGTCGCTGAATTGTCCCGGGTCGGCGGCTGCGCGGGTCGGTGTCGCCCATGATGGCTCCCTTCGGGGCGCGCCGCCGGTCCGGTGGCGCGTGTGTGTTGACGCTTGGTTCGAACTACTCGGTTGTAGCAGCGGCGTCCGAATGATTCTGTGGATCAGACGGGGAAACCAACCGAAATTCATCGATGCGGCCGCCCGATCGGCCTCGCGCCCGCTCTGCACCAGATAGGCGGATCCGCCTATCCTGATCGCGAGCAACGCGATACTCGGAATGAGCACAATGACCAGCACTCTGGTCCGGACGCTGACGGTCCGCCGCCACCGTGCTGAGATCTTGCGGAGGAACTGCTGCCGATCACCGAATTTGCGGAGGCCGTCCGGCGCATCGCGTGGGATCGCCGGTGTGGGGTCGCACCCTACGCGCGCCGCGCAAGCGCTCCTAGCGGGCGTGGTCGGGGTGGGTGAGGAGCCGGTCCATGCGTGCGCGGTTGTCGTCGTCGACGGGGGTCCAGACGGTGAGGATGGTTTCGGGGGTGGCGGGTAGTTCCATGCGGGTCAGGGTCAGCGAGAGGTCGCCGACCGCGGGGTGGCGGTAGATCATGGTGTGGGTGGGTGGGGCGGCGACGTCGCGGAAGGAGGCGACCATGTGGGGGAGGCCGGCGTCGCGGTTGACGAAGCAGCGCGCCTCGGCGGGGGTGGTGAACAGTTCCCACAGCACGTTGCGTGAGCCCTCGGGGGCGGTCAGACGTGGCCACAGCGCGGCCGCGGCGGCATTGTGGCCGAGCAGGTCCCAGCGGGTGTTGATGGCTGCGGCCGGATACCCGGTGACGGCGTCGAGGATGGATTGCAGGGTGGGAGTCAGCGCCCGCGCTCGGGTGGCCGTCGTCGGGATCGGGACCTCGGCCAGTCGGTAGAGGTGGGCGCGTTCCGCGCCGTCCAGGCGCAGCGAGCGTGCGATGGCGTCGAGGATTGCCGCGCCGACGTTGATGGGGCGTCCCTGTTCGAGCCAGGTGTACCAGGTCACCGATACCCCGGCCAGCCCGGCGACCTCCTCGCGCCGCAATCCTGGTGTCCTGCGCCGCAATCCGGGTGCCAGGCCGACCTGGGCGGGGGTGAGACGGTCGCGGCGGCTGCGCAGGAACGCGGCCAGTTCGGTGCGGCGGGGAACGGGAGGCACGGCGTACATCATCGGACACACCCGGCACCGGATGCCAGGCGGTTGCCGGGTGCTGCTGACACCAGTGTCAGCAGTGTCTTGGTACCGGTGCCGCGCCCCCGGCAGGCTGCGATTCGCACCATTCGACATTTCCAGACGAGGAGTCCATAGCTCATGACCGAAACATCAACGTGCGCAACGGCGTCCGCGCGGCAGAAAGCCACGTCCGAGGGTGCGGCCGGGATCGACGGTGTGCCTTTCACGTTGCGGTTCGCGGTGCGCAGCTACGAGCTCGACACCAATCACCATCTCGCTTCCACGGTGTATCTGCAGTACGCCGAGCACACCCGCTTCGCGTGCGGGCAGGCCGCCGGGCTGTCTCCGCAGCGGCTGCTCGCCGACGGGTTCGGGCCGATCAACCTCGAAACCACCGTACGCCACCATGCCGAACTGCGCGCCGACGACCAAGTCGACGTGACGTGTGCGTTCGTGTGGGGGCCGGGCAAGACCCACCGCGTCGAACACGTGCTGACCACACCCGACGGCACCCTGGTCGCCGAGATCACCAGTGTCAGCGGCCTGCTCGACATGCGGACCCGACGCCTGGTCGCCGACCCGGGTCGGGAACTGCGCGCCCGCGCCACCAACCCCGAGCTACTGGGTCTCGCGTGAGGCCGGGGCTGGACAGCGGCACGAAACACCGGCTGGGGCTGATCGATCACGGCTTCGTGCCGCGCAAACTGACCGTCAGCTATGTGGCGATCTGCACCGGAGAGGTCGATATCGCGCTGCTGCACGATGCCTTTCGGCTGCTGTGTCGCACGTATCCGATGCTGACCGGCACGATCGAGGTCACCGGGGACCAGTGCTGGCTGCGGATTCCCGGCGACGGCACGAGCGCGGCCACCACCGAGGTCGTGGCGGGCTCGATCGCGGACTGGCTCGCGGGCGCGGGGCTCACGCCGCTCGATCCCGCACGCTGCCTGGCGAAACTCACCATCGTGAGCGACGGCGCGAGGACCGCGGTCGCGCTGCGGGTGTGTCATGCGATCAACGACGCCACGTTGGGATCGGAACTGCTGGCCGTGCTCTGGCGCATCGCCGCCACGCTGGCCGGGAACGCCGCGTTCCCCGACGTCACGCCGGTCTACCCGCACAGCCTCGAACACGCCTATCACGCCCGCGGCATGGCCCTGCCCGACCTCGCAGCCTCGGTAGCGGCCCAAGTGCACAGCATCCCGGCCGCCGACCGCGGTGACGGCCCGGGGTTCGCGCCCGTGCCGAGCGGGCGGATCACCCTGTCCCAGGCCGACACCGCCGCGCTACGAGCACGTGCGCGGGCGTCGGGGACGACGCTGCACGCTCTGCTGTCCGCCGCGATCGTGCGGGCCGAACGCGAGCTGCTCACCGCAACGGCCGGTGACGCCACCGAATTGCCGATGGTCATGTTTCATCTCGTCGACCTGCGCGGCCACCTGCGTCCCGCGGCACGCTCCGACGAGGTCACCAACGCGTTGGGGTTCGCGCCGACGGTCACCGCGTGCACTCCCGGCGCTGACCTGGAAACGCTGGCCACGCAGGTGAAGGCGCAGATCGTCGCCGGCATAGCGGGTGGGTCCGCACTGGCGGTGATGCGAGCCGCGGCGGCGGTGGCCACGCACGGCGGCCCGCGCAAGGGCGTCGGGAACTTCATCACCAACTGGGGTGTGATGCCCGATCTCGCTGTTCCGGCAGGAATCGAGATCGTCGACTTCCGTGGCTTCGCCACCTCCGAGCCGGTGAGCTGGGTCGGCTACTTCGTGTCCACCTTCGCCGGGCGGTGCAGCATCGAGCCGGGGTTCTCCCCGCGCTTCCACCGTCCCGCACAGATCATGCGACTGCGCGAGTTCCTGCTCGCCAACCTCGGCGAACTGACCCGCGCCGCACTGCCCTGACCCACTCCTGTCATCACGAAAGCCGTTAGGGCGCAGCGGCATTCGTGTGCGAGACCGACCCGCCGGGGTGCGAGCGCAGCCGCCGGTTCGGAGTCCGAGTTGGCAGCCGTCCATAGTTACGTTACAGTCACTAACTGTAACGAAAGTCGGTGATCGTTCCGCAGCGGAGCGGGACGACACCTCTCGTTGAAGGAGACATTTCCATGAGCAACCACTTCGTCGCCTCGCTCGAGACCGCCCTGGCCTCCCTGGTGGGCCGCGCCGACCGAGGCGACGACGGGCAGTCCAAGCCGACGGTGGTCCTCGTCCACGGCGCGTTCGCCGACGCCTCGGGCTGGGAGCCGGTCGCGGCACGGCTGCATCGGCGGGGCTTCCCGGTGATCGCGGTGCCCAACCCGCTGCGCGGCCTGGCCTACGACACCGCTTACCTGCAGGGCCTGCTGGCGGGGGTGGAGGGTCCGAAGATCCTGGTCGGGCACTCCTACGCGGGCGCGGTCATCTCCAACGCCGCCCTCGCCGTCGCCGACGTGACGGCCCTGGTGTTCGTCGCGGCGTTCGTGCCGGACGAGGGTGAAGCCCTCGGCGGGCTCCTGGAAGCGCACGCCGACGCGTCGGTGCCGTCGCTGCCGCAGCAGGTTTTCCAATTCACCCGCCCGGACGGCTCCACCGGCACCGAAGTCTGGCTCGATCACGCCCGGTTCGGCACCGCGTTCGCCGCCGACGTCGACGCCGCCACCGCCGCCTACCTGGCGATCTCGCAGCGCCCGGTCGCCGCCGAGGCGTTCGGGGAAGCGGCCACGGCCGCGGGCTGGAAGACCGTCCCGTCCTGGGCACTGGTCGCGACCAAGGACAACGCCATCGCGCCGAGCCTGGAACGGTTCATGGCCGAACGCGCCGGCGCCACCGTCACCGAGGTCGATTCCTCGCACGCGGTCATGCTCAGCCACCCCGACGCCGTCGCCGACCTTGTCGAGCAGGCCCACCGGGGCACCCGCTGACCATCCGAGTCTGCGGCGGTGGGCGGGTATCGACGTTGCTGCCCACCCATCGGCACCCCTTCTCTATCCATCCACGGCACCGTCACCGCGCGCCGTTAATCATCAAGGGGCACACATGGATTCGTTCGACATCGCCGTACTGGGGCTGCGCGTCGGACTCGGCGCGGTGCTGATCGCGCACGGCTGTCACAAGCTTTTTCTCGGCGGGCGGCTGGCCGGGACCGCGGCCTGGTTCGAGAGTCTGGGGATGGCACCCGGCCCGCTGCACGCGCGGGCGGCCGCCGCCACCGAGATCGGCGCCGGGCTCGCACTCGCGGCCGGATTCCTCACCGCCCCCGCCGCGTCGGCGTTCGTGGCGCTGATGCTGGTCGCGGTAGTCACCGTGCACCGCCGCAACGGGTTCTACGTCATGGACTCCGGCTGGGAATACAACTTCCTGATCGCCTTGGCCGCCGTCGCTGTCGCCACCCTCGGTGCCGGTCGCGCCAGCGCCGAACAACTGCTGTTCGGCCACCCGGTGCTCACCGGCTGGACCGGGCTCGCCCTGGCCTTGGCGGGCGGGCTCGCCGCCGGGACCGCGCAACTGCTGCTGTTCTACCGGCCCGCTCCCGCGCCGACGGTGTGACCGCGCCGGACCACCCGTGCGACACCAGGATTCGATAAGGAACCGCTGCTGTGACGATCGAGATGAAAGCGACATCGCCCGGCGGGCCACGGTCGCACACATCCTGAGGGTTACAGTCCAGTCTTGTAACGCAACGCCGTAGCGAAGGGGAGGCCATGACCCGCCCGCACACCGAACCCGGCAACCAGCCACGGGCCGATAGGTCCGGCTCGCGAGGCGGGCGACCCCGGGATCCCGCCGTCGACGAGGCCATCCTCGTCGCGACGCGTCGCCGCTTGGTCACCGACGGCTACACCCGCATGGCGCTCGGCGACATCGCCGCCGACGCCGGTGTCACCCGCCCCACCCTGTACCGGCGCTGGCCGGGCAAACTCGAACTCGTCATCGACGCCCTCGACTACGGGCTGCGCGCCCAAACCGCTGCCACCCCACCATTTCCCATCGACGAGCTGACCCCGCGCGAGGCGTTCACCGAAGCCATCCGCCGCGTCGACCCCTGCTACCACAACCCCGACGCCATCGTCCTGCAAGGCGGGTTCATCAGCGAAGCCGACCGCGTCCCGGAACTCCTGAACCACCTCGTGACACGCGCCGTCGAACCCCGTGTCTCCCAAGTCGAACAGGTCCTGGCGCAGCTGATCGCCCGTGGCGCGGTGCGGCCGGACATCGACTCCCGCACCGTCGCCACCATGGTTTTCGGCGCCTTCTTCGGGGCGTTCCTGCGCGGCGAGGACGCCGTCATCCGCGCCGGACTCGCCGACAAGCTCACCGCCACCCTGTGGCCCGCCCTCAGCACCGACGCCCAGCACTGACCAGGACTCATCGCCCGCACGTCGACCTCGATGTCGATCCGTTCCAGGATCATGTAGGAGAGTCCGCCGATCCACCGCGTTCGGGGTAATCGGTGGCCTTCCGGGACCGTCTTCCGGCCGGGTACACGGTCGACGGCGAGGAAGGTCGGTTCACAGGCACGATGTGGTGGCCGATGAGGTCTTCCACCGGTCGCCCGGCCTCGCTTCGGTTCGGGGGTTCGGCGCCGTCGAAGATGGCGTCGAGGATGTCGGCGTGGTCGAGGGTGGCGGGCAGGCGGTGGGATGCGCGGGCGCTGACGATGACCGCGTGCAGTACGGCGGCGTAGATATGGGAGCGGGGGACGGTCAATCGCCATCCGTAGCGTTCGCGTTCGCGCAGCCGGGCTTCGACGGTGTCGAGCACGTCCACGATGACCTGGATCTCGATCCGGTCCGGGTCATCGCAGGGCATGGCGGCCGCCCAGAAATGCTGTGCTGTAACCGAATACGGCGTGACGCAGCAGAGTGAGCAGTGACCTGCGCGGCGTCGCCGGTAGCCGTATCGCGCGTGAGTCGAGGACCATGCGCCCGGCCGCCACCAAGGCGGTGCGCGCCCGCTGACGCACCCGGCAGGTGGCGATCCCGCATTCGAGATGCAGTTGCATGGCGATCAGCTCCATTCTGTCATCGACATCGGTTTAGCGTCGGCCGGGTGCTCCGGTGCGGGACGGGCCTTCAGCACACCCCTGGACGGCGCGATGGACGCCAGAAAATGGATAATTCGTTCGAGTTGATCCGAAACCCCAGCGGTGGGTCCACGAACGCGGAGACAATCGTCCGCACAGCACAGCAGCGTCATCCGAAAATCGTGGGTACGTCATCCAATCGGGAGGCCGCCATGGGAGAAACCGGATCCACAGTGCCGCGACGGCAGCTCGGCCGCTACCTGCGTGACCTGCGCCAGCAATCCGGGATGACAATCGCCGAGGTCGCTCGACGCATCGAGCGGGGAGCTACCACGCTGCAACGGCTCGAGACCGGCCAGGCCGACCGCATCCGATTGTGGGACATCGAAGCCCTGTGTCAGGTTCTCGGTGCCAGCGACACCGAGACAGCCGCCCTCAAAGGGCTCGCCCAACAGGGCAATACCAAGAGCTGGTGGCATGAGTACGGCGATCTCATCCCAACGAACTTCGATGTCTACATGGGCTTGGAATCGGCGGCGGAGTCATTGACCTCTTTCCAGGAATTGGTGCCGGGACTTGCCCAGATACCTGAATACGCCCGCACCCTGATTCGGTCCGTGCACCCGCGCGAACCGGGGTCCGAGATCGACCGCCGCGTCGAGATGCGCATGCATCGACAGGTGCTGATCACTCGTCGGGCGCAGCCTGCGGCGCTGGACGTAATTCTCGATGAGTCGGCTCTGCATCGGGTGATCGGCAGTCCGAAGATCATGGCCGCGCAGTTGCGTCACCTCGCAGACCTCAGCACCCGGCCGAACATCACGATCCGCGTCCTGCCGTACGCGGCGGGCACTCCTCTCGGCGATCTGACCGGGCCGTTCACAATCTTGGACTTCGGCGACGGCGACCGCCAACCCGCTGAGCCATCGGTGGTCTACGTCGAGAGCTACACCGGTGCAATGTACTTCGATGATCGCGATAGCACTGCGCGCTATCGTGCGGCGCACGACACCATGCGGCGGGTAGCGTTGGACGAGAGGCAGAGTCGAGACCTGCTTCGGCAGGTGAGTAAGGGAGCATGAGCATGAACGTCGATCTGTCCGATGCTCGGTGGTTCAAGAGCAGCTACAGCGGTGGCAGTCAGGATTGCGTGGAGATCGCACACCTCGCGGCGGGCGGGGTCGGTGTTCGCGATTCCAAGAACCCGACCGGACCGGCCCTGGTCTTCGCCCCCCGAGAATGGGACGCCTTCACCGCCGGTATCGTCGGCGGCGAGTTCGATCACCGGTAGCTGCTGATCGGCGTGCATGCTGGTGCACCGGATGAGGGCCCGCAGGGCGATTCGCGTGGGCCATTGGTGGTGGCCGATTACCCTCGGCGGGTTCCGCTCGTATGATCCTGCCGGTCTGGTGATCGCGGCGGCGTGTAGCAATCACGCTGGCGGACAGCAGGTTTCGATCCCGACCGGGGCGGGACCCGAGAATTGGGGGCGTAACCGGCGGCCTTCCCGGACCGATTCCCGAGTGGGGATGAAAACGGGAGGAAACCGTATGAACAGGATCATTAGAACGGGTCTGGCGGCCTTCTTTGCGGCCGGTGTGGTCGCGGGGTGTCAGGACGCCACCACACCGCCGGAGCCCGGAACGCCGACGCCCGGCCCGTCGGAACCGGGCACGGTGACCGGGACCGCCGCGCCGACGAACACGTCGCGCCCGGAGCAGCCGCCGGTGACGAGTTCGCCGACCGACGGCCTTCCCGCTACCGCGGGCAACGGTCTGTGCCTCGATCCGGGTTCGGACGTAGTAAGCGCGGCCATCACCTCGCTCGGCCCCTCGGTGGGCGGCGATCCGTACCGCATCGACAGCGCCACCGACGCGCCGGTCGGCTCGTGCCCGGAGTTGCTCTGGGTGCTGGCGACCACACCGGGCGGCACCGCCAGCTCCCCCTATCACGTGCTGTTCTTCAACCATGACGGTTACCTCGGTACCGCGACGTCCAAGGCCACGTCGTACACGAGCGTCGTCGGTTCCTCCGACCGCGCTGCCCAGGTGCGCTATCGCTGGCTGACCGGTGACGACGCCAACTGCTGCCCGTCGGGCGGCCCGGTGGTCATCACCTACACCCTCGGCTCGGACGGCCGCACGGTCACCCCGAATCCGTCGATCCCGGACGAGGTCGCGAATCCGGGCGCTCCTCGGTAATCCGAGCTGTCGGCCGGGCTGTGCGGCACCACCGATTCACAGCCACGGCACCCCCGCGCGCAACAGCACATTGGCGTAAGGCTGTGCCTCGCCGGTGCGGACGACGAAGCGGCACTGGGCGATACGGGCTTTGAACTCGGTGTGGTCGAGGAGCTTCGCCTGGAGGCGGTCGGTGAGCAGGGCCGCGGCGTCGGGGTTGTGAGTGGTGACATCGCTGCTGCCCCAGGCCGCCTCCACGGTGACCTCGCTCAGAATGAGGTCGAGTACCGGCTCGAACCGGGGGAGTCCGTAACTGATGCCGAGGTCGATGACCGGGACGTCGGCGGGAACGGGGAGACCGGAGTCGCTGACGGCGAACAGGTCGGTGTGCCGTAGCGCGGTGAGAGCCGACAACAGGTCGGCGTGGATGATTCCGGTGGATCGCACGATCGAAATCCTTTGCGGGGAAGGAGCGGTCAGGGCAGCTGGGCGGCCGGGGGAACGGTGCCGAGAGCGGCGGTGATCTGCTCATGGTCGGGGTAGGCGGTATGGGTGCCGGGGGACTGGACCGCCAGTGCGGCGGCGGCGGTCGCGAAGGCGACCCCGGCGGGCAGATCGTCGCCGCGTGCGAGCGCGGTGGCCAGTGCGCCGACGAAGGCGTCCCCGGCTCCGGTGGAATCGGTGGCGTGAATCCGCGGTGCGGGCTGATGTGCGCCGACGACGGTGCCGCCGTCACGGCGGACCCAGACGGCCCCGGCCGCACCCAGGGTGGCGACCACGGCGGGAACACCGCTGCGGCACAGTTCACGCGCCTGGTCGAACGCCTCCGGCGGTGTCGTCGCGGTCGCGCCGGTGAAGGTCGCGAGCTCGGTTTCGTTGACTACCAACGGATCACACCGATGCAGGAGATCCGTGGGCAGTTCCGCCGCCGGGGCGGCATTGAGGATGAACCGCCGTGCGCGTCGCGCCGCCCAGTCCACCACCCGCACCGGCACCTCCAATTGCGCCACCACCACATCCGCGTCCGTGATCAGCCGGGCCGCGGCGGTGGCGTCGAGCTCCGGATCGGTCTCCCACTGGAAGTTGGCGGCCGGGTCGACCACGATCTGGTTCTCACCCGAGGCGACGGTGATGTAGGCCGTTCCGGTGTGGGCACCCGGCACCTCGCACACCGCCTCGAGTCCGACGCCGAACTCACGCAGCGACTTCCGTAGCGAGGGGTCCGGCTCCGCACCGATTCGGGCCACGAACTCGACGCGCCCGCCAGCTTTGGCCGCCGCCACCGCCTGATTGGATCCCTTGCCGCCCAGATTGGTTCGCGTGCCGACCGCGAGGACGGTCTCACCGGGTGCGGGCAGCCGCGGCACCTCGCACACCACATCCCGATTGACCGAACCGAGCACCACCACGGTCACGGGCCCACCTCGGCGACATCGAGGTTGCCGGGTGCCGCACCGGTGATCAGCGCGACCAGCCGGTCGCCGTCCACCTCGTCGATGCGATGTGCGGCAACGGATCTGCCGCGCCGCAACACCACGACGTTGTCGCAGATGCGCAGCACCTGGTCGAGATCGTGGCTGATGATCAGCACCGTGACGCCGCGCTCGCGCAGCCCGCGCACCAGCTGTTCCACCGCGGCCGTTTCCCGGACTCCGAGTGCGGCGGTGGGCTCATCCATGATGACCATGGACTTACCCCACGCCACCGCCCGCGCGATGGCGATGCTCTGGCGCTGACCGCCGCTCATCCGTCGGACGGTGGTGCGCACCGACGGCACGTCGACATCCAGGTCGCGCAGGATCTCTCCGGCGCGGGCGATCATGGCCTTGCGGTTGACGATGCCGAGCGGATACACCAGCTCGCGATTGAGGAACAGGTTCTGCCAGACGGTCAGGTCGTCGATGAGCGCCAGATCCTGGTAGACGGTCTCGATACCCATCCGCCGGGCATGCTCGGGCGAGCGCAACCGCACCGGCTCGCCGCGGAACAGTATCTGCCCGGTATCGGGCGGCTGCACGCCGGTCAGGCAGCGCACCAGCGTCGACTTGCCCGCGCCGTTGTCGCCGACCAGCGCGGTGACCTCACCCTCGGGAATCGTCATGCTGACCCCGGCGAGCGCGCGCACCGAGTCGAACGACTTGGTGAGATCTCGTGCCTCCAGCAGTGGAATCGCCATGTGCTGACCTACTTTCGGAAGCGGGCGATGCCCGCGGCGAGCAGCAGTACCGCGCCGACCGCGACCGGCTGGTAGTACTGCGAGATGCCGAGAATGGTGAACCCGTTGATGAGCGAGGTGAAAAGCACCGCACCGCAGACTGTTCCGAGGACAGACGCCTTGCCGCCGGACAGCGATGAGCCACCCAGCACCACCGCCGCGATGGAACTCAGCAGATAGGTGGTCTGCAACGACGGATCCGCCCCGCCATTGCGGGCGACCAGCATGACACCGGCTATGCCGCACAGCAATCCGGACATGGCATAGGCGAACAGGCGAATCCGGTTCACCGGAATACCGGTGTCGCGGGCCGCCTCCAGCCGGCCGCCGGTCGCGAGCAGATGGGTGCCGATCCGAGTCCGGAAGATGATCACCGCCACCGCCAGCGCGGCCAGCAGCGCCAGCAGCCAGAACCAGCGCACCGGGCCGATGCCGTCGAGTGCGAGCCGTTGCAGGAACTGGGAACTCACCGCCTGCGTATTGCCGTGCGTCAACAGCAGCGTGATGCCGTTGAGCACGCTCAGCATGCCGAGAGTGACCACGAAATCGGTCATGCCCAGCCGACCGACGAGCACCCCGTTGACGACGCCGACCGCGAGCCCGCCGAGAATCGCACCGGTGATGCCGATCGCCAGAGGATAACCCTGTGCGGTCAGATAGCCGAGAATCGCGGCGGCCCACGGCAGGTTGGCTCCCACGGACAGGTCGATGCCGCCGGCCGTGATCGCGAACTGCTGGCCCAGGGCCAGTACGGTCAGAATGGTCGAGGCGACGAGCAGGTCACTGATGTTGTCCAGCGTCAGGAAGTGCGGGGTGGCGATGAAGAACACCACCCAGAGCACCACCAGGGCCAGGGGAGCCGCGAATTCCGCGATTCTGGACAGGATCTCGGTGCGTCCCGCGCGCTCGCGCGAGTCGACCGATGCGGTGTCCACGATGGCCGTCACTTGTCCAGGAGCCCTTCGATCGGGTTGTCGAAGGCGACGATCGGGCGCGGGAACGCCTCGATCTGCTGTTCGACATTGTCCGCGCCGATGAACGCGATCGGGGCGACGACGCGCGAGGGCAGGGTCTTACCCTGGTGCAGGGCCAGGCACCCCTGCACGGCGAGTTGGCCTTCCGCATAGGGGTATTGGGTCACGGTGCCGTACAGATCCCCGGACCGCACGGCATCGAGAGCGGCCTGGATGCCGTCGACCGAGATCACCTTGATCTGTTCCGACTTGCCCGCGTTCTTGATCGCCTGTGCCGCACCGAGTCCCATGGTGTCGTTCGCGGCGAAGATGCCGGTGATGTCCGGATGCGCCCGCAGCATCGCCTCGGTGACCTGCAGGCCCTTGTCCTGCTCGTAGTCGGCGGGAGCCTTCTGCACGATCTCCAGCTTGCCCGCCACGGCGTCGCTGAAACCCCGGTCACGGTTGATGCCGTTCTGCTCGCCCGCGATGCCCTGAAGCATCACCACCTTGCCGCTGCCGCCCAGCGCCTGCACCATCCGTTCACCGGCGATCCGACCGGCATCGAGATTGTCCGAACCGATGAAGCTGGCGTAGCTGACACCCGCCGCCTCGGACGCCTTCGCGTCGATCTGGGTGTCGAGGTTCAGGATCGGAATGTCCTTGCGCGCGACCGGCGTCAGCGGCGTGATCACATTGGTGCTGTTGACCGGGACCACGCCGAAACAGTCGTAACCCTGGGCCGCCATGGTGGAGATCTGGGCGTTCTCGCCGTCGGCATCGGTCTCGGACTGTCCGGCCTGGACGTCGACCCGCACGCCCAGCGCCTCCGCCTCGGCCTTCGCACCGTCGCGCAGCGCCGCCCAGTACGGGTTGGTGAAGTTCCGGGTGACGATCGCGATCTTGAAATCGTCGGAGCCGGAGTCATCACCGCGGCCGCAGCCGGTCGTCAGTGCGGCAACCGCGGTGACCAGGGCGACAGGTATCAGAGCGCGGCGAAATCGTGCATTCATCGTGAACCGACCTAATCTGTTTCGTAGTATCAACTCGTGTTGATCAACACGAGTTGAATGACAGTGTGTGATGCGGGTCACGAGCTGTCAAGGGCTGGTCTTTCACCGTCGGCCGGTTCGATGCTTGGATGGACGGTGCGCGAGAAGGAGATAACTCGATGGCGGTCACACGGGCCGACGTGGCTCGGCTGGCGGGTACGTCTCCGGCGCTGGTCAGTTATGTGATCAATGGCGGTCCGCGACAGGTCGCGCCGGCGACCCGGGCCCGCATCGAGGCCGCCATCGCCGAACTCGGCTACCGGCCCAATATGTCCGCCCGCAGCCTGCGCACCAACCGCGGCCACGCCCTCGGCATGGTGATTCCGGACGGCGCCAATCCCTTCTTCGCCGAGTTGTCGGCGGTGATCGAGGCGGCGGCGTTCGCGCGCGGGTACCCGCTGTTCGTCGGCAATGCCGCCGGAGATCCCGGGCGGGAACAAGCCTATGTGCGCTCGTTCATCGACCGGCGCGTCGAAGGGCTGCTGGCGATTTCCTCCGCCTGGGAGACCGGCATCGCCGACGCCTGCGAGCAGGCCGGAATGGTGTTGGTCGCCCTGGACCGCATTATCGATCCGGCGCGCTGCACCCACGTGCTGTGCGATTCGGTCGCGGGGGCGCAGCAGGCCGTGGACCATCTCATCGGACACGGCCACCGCCGGATCGCCTGCCTGAGCGGACCGCATGTCTCCACGGCCGAGGACCGGGTGCAGGGCTATCGGAATGCCCTGGCGGCCAAGGGCTTGCCCGAAGGCGTCATCGTGCGGACCGATTTCGGCGGCTCGGCCGGATATCACGCCCTGGCCGAGTTGACGGCCGGGCCGAACCCGCCGACCGCCGTATTCGTCACCAGCGATCTCCAGGCCATGGGAATGCTCCGCGCCGCCTACGACGCGGGACTGCGGGTGCCCGACGATCTGGCCGTGGTCGCCTTCGACGGCATCGAATACTCCCGGTACACCCGCCCCGGCCTGACCACCATGGTCCAACCGGCCCGCCGCATGGGTGAGCTGGCGGTGGACCTACTGCTCGAGCAGATAGAAAGCCGCACACCGGATCCCGGCATCATCCGTCTCGATGCGGAACTGCGCACCCGCGGTTCCTGCGGTTGCTCCGACGAGTTCTGACGCCGGTGCCGAGTGCTCGGATCAGGAGGAGGCCGCTCCGCGCTGGAGGCGTGCGCCCAGCAGGGTGCACCCCAGCGCGACGAGCAGGAGCAGCGCCAGGGTCCAGGCCAGGGCCGAGAACCCGTGCGGCGCTGCGATCGACGCGATGATCGGGCCGAGGGTGGCGCCGACGTAGAAGCTGAACATGGCGACCGAGGAGGCCGCCGCCCGGGCCTCGCCGCCGAGTTCACCGGTGGTCTGGAGGACGGCGGGCGCGATGACGCCGAGTCCACCGACCAGGATCGCGAGCAATGCGGTCAGGATGCCGATATGGCCGCCCTCGAAGGTGGCGGCCACCATGGCCGCCGCCGCGACCAGCGCGCCCAGCACGATCTGATTGTGCTTGGTGAGCCGAGCCAACGGCACCGCGAGCAGCGGCAGCGCCACCATGACCGGTAGCGCGCCCGCGCGCAGGGCGAGCAGTTCGCCCGACCCGTGGACCAGGCCGGTGATCTCGATGCCGGTGTAGACGCCCACCATGACGGCCATGGACAGGGCGCCCGCGATCAGCAGGGGGAGTAGCGGCGTGATCCGCAGTACCGCGGGGACGGTGGCGTAGCTGTGTAGCAGCGGACGGTCCGTGCCGGTCGGCGCGTCGGGGACCATGACCGCGCGCAGTGCCAGTGCCAGCGCCGCGAAGGCCACCGCCGATCCGAGGAACATGGTGCGCCACGGGAGCGAGGCGACCACGGCCTGCGACGCGATCTGCGCCAGCACCGTCGCGGCCAGGAACGAGGTGGCCACCGACATGGTCACCACGGCGCGATGCGCGGGCGTGATCCGGGTGGCCACATAGGCCATGATCGCGGGCGGTATCGAACCGACCACCAGGCCTTGAACGACCCGCAGGCCAATGGCGAGCGGCGCGCTGAGCGCCAAACCAGTCAATAGGGTGACCACTGCGGCGGCGAGCATCCCGGTCATCAGCACACGCCGGTGGCCGTACCGGTCCGACAGCGGGCCGAAGGCGACGAAGCCGCCCGCGTACCCGAAGGCGAAGGCGCTGATGATCCACGTCATGGCGCTCGCGCTCACCTGCCAGTCGGATTGCATGGCGGTGAACAGCGGAATCGGTATGTACATCTGCCCCGTCGCCAGCAGGGCGGACAGCACGAAGACCGGTAGCGTGCGCGCGGTGTGGGCGCGGTGCGTCGCGGTCGAGACCTGGGTGTCGGTCGGATTCGGCAGGGCGGTGGTCGGCATGGTGACGACGGTAGGACGCCGGTGACCATCATGTCAACCAAATAGTTGGATTACTGGATGCTAGAGTCGCCGTCATGAACGCTCCGGCCAAGCGCAGTGACGCGACCAGGCGGGCACTGCTGCGTGCGGCCCGCGCGGAATTCGCCGAGTACGGCCTCGCGGGCGCGCGCGTGGACCGCATCGCGGAGGCGGCGGGGGTGAACAAGGAACGCATCTACGGCCTGTTCGGCAGTAAGGACAAGCTGTTCGACGTCATCCTCATCGACACCATGCGCGAGTTCCTCGAGGTGGTGCAGCCGCTGTCGGAGACCGAACCCGGCGAATACGTGGGCAAGCTCTTCGACTATCACCGCGCGCATCCGCAGCTGCTGCGGCTGCTGCTGTGGGAGGGCCTGCACCGCGGCGCGGACGCGCACGACATCGACGGCTGGCGCGCCGATCACTATGTGCGCAAGTTCAATCGGGCCCAGGAGCAGTTCGGTGTGGACGAACGCCGGGCCGGTTTGGTGCTGCTCGCCCTGTGCGGGCTGGCCAATTGGTCGCTGGCGGTGCCGCAGACCACCCGACTGCTGCTCGGCGAGGCGGCCGACGACACCGAGGCCACCAAGCGGTTCATGGCCGATTTCGCGCGATCGGCCATGCGGGCGGGGCACGGGGATCTCGAACTGGTCAATGCATTGACCGATGACGCTCCCGGGCGCAGTGAGGATGTGCACGCGGCCGCGCGCAGCGAGGATGCGCGTGCGGGCGATGTGGTCGCCGCGGCCGCCCGCCGCCTGCGGGAGGCGCAGACGGCTGCCGCGGCCGCCCGCGACGACCTCGCCGCCGCACTGCGGGAGTCCCACGCCGCCGGGGTGAGCGCGAACCGATTGGCCCGGCAGGTCGCCGGTACGCTCTCCCGGCCGGTGGTGCTGAAACTCCTTGCCGCCGACACCGCTGACACCGACACCGCTGCCGCCGACGATGCTGTCGCCGACTCTGCCACCGGCGCCCGCTGACACCGACGCTGCTGCCGCCGCCGACTCTGCCGCCCCGCTACTGCCGCCGACCCTGCCGTCCCTGCTGCCGTCGATACCGACGTCCCTGCTGCCTCTGAGGCCGTCACCGCTCGCGGACGGAAGCGGCTTCCGATGTCACCGAGTCCTCCTCGGCGCTGGGTTATCCGGAGATGCTCGGCAACGGGCAGCCGAAGCTGCCGGTGGCGGTGCTCGCGGCGACCTGGACGGTCAGTGGCGTCAGTGTGATCACGTGGTCATCGCCCCAGCTGCCGATGGCCGTGAGCACGTGCTGTCCGGTGGTCTTCGGCGTCCAGGTCACCTTGGCGGCCTTGCCGACCAGGCCGCCGCCCACCTCGTCGGTCCCGATCGCGACGCCGTTGTCGTAGAAGGTGATCGGCAGCCCATTGCTCGAACTGCTGCCGCCGCCGACGAGATCACCGCTGGTGACCGCGTAGTCGCACCCGACCTTCGGATTCGATGCCGCCATCGCCACATACCCCTGGCCCGCGGCCGCCGCATGCGGCGCCAGCATCACCAGCGCCGCGCCGATGCCGAGCGTCGTCGCACCCAATCCGGTGCCGCGCACCCGAGTAGTAGCCATGAGATCCCTTCCGGCCGTGTAGCTCTCGCCCCGATCAGAGTGAAATTAGCATTCTTCACATTATCGCGCGGCTGATTCGCGCCGTTGGTTCACGCGGCCACGGTGAGGTGGAGCTGGTTCTCGATATCGGCGGGCGAGCCGGTGTAGTGCAGTACGCGCAGACCGATACTGGCGGCGGCGCGGCAGTTGTCGACGCGATCGTCTATGAACAGCACCCGGCCCGAATCGTGAACGCCGGTCGCCGACAACGCGTTCCGGTAGGTGTCCGGGTGGGGCTTGTTCATGCCCAGGCGAGCCGAGTAGAGGGCATCGTTCATCAGGGGACGCCAGTGGGAGGCATCGAGAGCATCACTCACGGGGTGCGGTGCGTTGGACAGCAGGACCATCGGGAGGTCGAGCTGTCGTGCCCGGTGCAGGAGCGCGACCACGCGGTCGTCGGTGCGGGTCCACAGCGCGGTGTCGACGGCACGCAATCGCTCGAGCAGGCCCGGGTTCGGGCGGTGGCCGAGTACGGCGGTCCAGAAGGCCGTGTCGTCGAGGTCACCGGAATCGTAGCGCTCGCGGGCGCTCCAGAAGGCGGTGCGAAAGTGCTCCAGCTGATCCGCCCGGAATCCGGCGAGTTCGGCCAGCTCGCCCCACATCGGGAGGGTCGGTTGCAGGCCGATGACGCCGTTGTAGTCGAAGATGACCGCGTCGAGTCGCGCGGGCTGAGTGGGCTGTGGGGTGATCACCTGTTCTCCAGTGCTCGATGTGAAAGGACGGCGACCACCGCGGCGAGCGCGGCGGGCAGGACGAGTGCGACGGGCAGGGTGGTCACGGCGGCCACGGCTCCGATGAGCGCCGGTCCCGCGAGCAGACCGAGGTAGCCGGTCACGGCTACGGCGGCGACCGCACGCGGACCGCCCGCGCCCGCTGCGCTGAACAATGACGGGATCGTGACGGACAGGCCGAGCCCGAAAGCGGCCCAGCCGAGCAGCGCGAGCGGCACGGTACCCGCGGACAGGCCCGCCACGAGTCCCACTGCCGCCAGGATCGCGCCTGCCCGAACGACTTTCGGCGCGCCGAAGTACGCGATGAGCCGATCGCCGACCAGTCGGCCAGCCGCCATGGCCGCGCTGTATCCGGCGTATGCGGCAGCACCGACCGCGGTGGAGGCGTGCAGTTCGCTGAGGTGAACCGCGGACCAATCGGCGGCGGCGCCTTCACCCAGCAGACACGCGGCGGCCAGCAAACCCAACAGCCAGAGTCGAATTCGAGGCAGCGCCGCGGGCTTCACGGGCGCTTGCGAGGTTTCCGGGAGTGGGGCCGGGTAGCCGATGTGGCGGGTCGCCGGTGCCACCGCGAGCGTGGCCGCCACGGCGATGGCCGCCGTGGAGGTGAAGATGTAGGTGTGCGAATTGTGCGCCGCGACAGCGACAATCAGCGCGCCGCCCAGGGCTCCGAGGCTGTAGGCGGCGTGCAGGCTCGACATGATCGGCCGACCGTAGGCGTCCTGACACCGAACCGCCGCCGCATTCGCCGCGACATCCAGAACGCCGTGCGCGGCGCCGAAGAGCAGCGCCGCCGCAAGCAGAGCGATCGGGTCCCGGCAGACGCCGAGCAGCGCCAAGCTCATGGCGAGGCCGAGTGCGCCCGCGGTCAGAAGTCGTGGCAGCCGGGCTGGTTCGGCCAGTCGGCCGCCGGCTTGCAGGCCGCCGACCATCCCGACCGCGGCGGCGAGGAGGACCGCGGCCAGACCCGCGGTATCCAGACCCGCGGCCTCCTGAACGGCCGGTATGCGTGTTCCCCAGACGGCCATCACGACGCCGAGCCCGGTGAAGTATCCGATCAGCAATCCCCGGCCGCGCACGACGGCGTCGGGTATCTCGTTCACGCACACCGAGACCGGTGGCGTGGTGGTGGGTGTCATGCAAGCTCCATCGATGCCGCCGCCGATCGCGCCGTCGAGACGGCCGTGTGTCGGCTGCGGGTGGATATGGCTGTTACCGCCTCCGTCGACGACGAAAGAGGCGCTCGGACATGGATGTGGGGACGTTCCGCGGATGAGGGCTGGAAGTCATGCGCCGCGCTGCGCGAACACGCCGAAACCTACCAAGAGGTCCGCCTGGCTACCACCCGGACGAGGGCCGTGGTGATCCGGTCCACACAACGCCGCTCGCGGGTCTGACCGGTAGTTTTGCCGTGCGGCGAAGCTGTCGCGACGGCACGGAGACGCGACGGTGAACTCAGCGTGCGGTGCGCCTGCGGTATTCGCTGGGCGCGACGCCGTGGAGGCGGTGGAAGGCGCGGCGCAGGGCGCGCACGTCGGCGTAGCCGACCCGGGTGGCGATGGACTCGACACCGAGTGACGACTCCCGCAGCAGGCGTGCGGATTCGGTGTGGCGGACGCGTTCCAGTTCGGTGCGCCAGGTGGTGTCCTCCTCGCGCAGGCGGCGCTGAAGGGTACGGGGGCTGGTCGCCATGCGGTGTGCGACGGCGCGGAGGGTTGGCGCCGAACCCTGTTGCAGCGCTTCGCGGATCGCGGTGTGCAACTGGTCCAGCCAGCCCAGCATCGGGCGGGCGGAGGTGATGGTGGTCTCGGTGTAGGACCGCATGATCGCGGCCAGTACCGGATCGGCCTCCGGAAGGGGCTGTGCCGCATCGGCTTCGGTGAAGGTGATGGTGGTGTGCTCCGCACCGAAGTGCATGTCGTCGGTGCCGAAGAGTTCCACCAGATGCCGGTGGTGCGGCGGCGGCGCGGTCGTGAACGTCACCCGCTCCGGGCGGAGGTGCCGACCCGCGGCGGCGCGTGCCTCGCGCAGAATGAGGCCCATCGCCAGTTCGTTGATCATCGAGCCACACGACAGGTCGGCGTAGGGCGTGCGGTAGACGACGGTGGCCGCGCCCGCGGCGTCCATGGTGACCTCCGCGCTCTCCAGCGGGTCGCGGACCGCCGCGAGCAGGTTCGCCCCGGCGGTGAGACCACCGGTCAGGGTGGGGGCGGTGCGGAACAGGTAGTCCCATGAACTGAGCAGTCCGGGCTGCCACAGGGTCGCGATCCGCGCGCCGCCGCCCCATGCCTCCATCTCGTCTCCGGCGATCTGCCAGATATCCAGCGCCATGGCGGAAGACAGTCGGACGCCGTCCTCGTGAATGGCCGCCATCCCGCGCACTCGTACGAGATCGGAGTCCTTCACCCCGGCCTCGAGCGCCGCGGCGAGGATCAGGCGCAGCATGTGCGGCGGCACCGTTCCTGCGATCACTTGCTCACGATAAAGCGGTTGGCGCGTTCTGTCCCGCGCACGGCGCATTGTGGTCTGACAGCAGGCCGAGCAGCGGTTTTACCTTCGATCTGTCAGGAGTTCGGTCCATCCGGGACCGGATCGAGAACGTTGGGACAGTGCAATGCGCAAAGTAGTGGGCGGCTTGTTCATCACCGTGGACGGCGTCGTGGAATCACCCGATCAATGGTCGTTCGATCTGTTCGACGAGGATTTCGGCGCGCATATGGGAACGGTGCTCGCCGCCACCGACACCATGCTGTTGGGCCGCAACACCTATACGGAGTGGGTCGACTACTGGCCCACCTCCACCGACGAGCCCTTCGCCGGACATATCAACAGCGTCCGGAAGTACGTCGTATCCGACACCCTCGACGAGGTCGGCTGGACCAACGCCACCCTGCTGCGCGGCGCCGACCTGGCTACCACCCTCGCCGAGTTGAAACGGCAGCCGGGCAACACCATCGGCACCGCGGGCAGCCCCACCCTGGTCCGCCGCCTGCTCGAGGCCGATCTGCTCGACGAACTGGAACTCATGATCTACCCGGTGGTCGCGGGCAAGGGGGCCCGCTTGTTCACCGACAACGGGCTACTGCACCGCCTCGACCTCGTCGACACCACACGCACCGGCAGCGGCATCGTCATCAACACCTACCGCCCGGCATGATCGACCCTCGAGGCCGACTGCCGGACCACCACGAATGAGTGATCCGGCAGGGTCCGGGCGAGAACCGCTGGCGGGAACCACGCCACGGATTCTCGGTCGGCGCGGACTCGCCGTCGGTGAGAATGCTCGGGTGCGCGTCGTATCGGCGGTCCGGCGTAACCGAACGCGGCTACCCGCTGCCGCCCGCCTACCACCGCGCGTGACGCGTGTACCGGGCATCGGATGGTTCCCGGCCGTTCACCTGTCGGTCCCGGCCCGCCGCTAGCGTGGTGGCCTGTGGCGCATGGATGGCGTAGGGCTGGGCAGGTAGCACTGGCGGTGGCGGTCGCGGGGGTGTTGGGGGCGCCCACGGCGCACGCGCAACCGGGGGTGCGGTTGCTGGGGGAGCGGGTGATCGCCCACGATCTCGATGTGCGGGGGACGGTGCTCGGTGGGCTGTCGGGAATCGACTATCGCGCGAGTACCGGCGATTACGTGCTGATCAGCGATGATCGGTCGGAACGCGATCCGGCGCGGTTCTATACCGCGCGCTTCACGGTGGACGGCCACGGGGTCGGGCCGGTCACCTTCACCGGCACCCACCCGCTGCTCGATCCCGCCGGTGCCGAGTATCCGGCGAAATCCGTCGACCCCGAGGAGATTCGGGTCGATCCGTGGACCGGCGACTACTTCTGGACCCAGGAGGGGGAGCGCGCGGACGGGGTGCTGATCGACCCGTCGGTGCGGATCGCCCGCCCGGACGGCACCTACGCCAGGGGTCTCCCGATACCCGACAACGAACGAATGCGCCCGGACACGGGTCCGCGCCGCAATGCCGCCTTGGAGGCCGCGACCTTCGCCGCGGGCGGCACCCTGTTCGTGACCGCGCTCGAGGGCCCGCTGCTCGAGGACGGTCCCGGACCCACCACCGGCGGCGGATCGCTCAACCGCCTGACCGTGCAGGCTCGATTCGGTCCGGTGCTGGCCCAGTACCTGTATCCGACCGAGCCGGTCTTCGCCGCGTCGCGCCCCGAACCGGGCCGCGGCGACAACGGCATCGTCTCCGTCCTCGCCGCCGACGCCCTGAACCCGTCGACGCTGCTCGTCCTGGAACGCGGCTTCGTCCCGGGCGTCGGCACCAAGATCCGTCTCTACGAAGCCGATCTGACCGCCGCCACCGACGTGCACGGCACCAGCGTGACCGACGCCCGCCCGGCCGCCAAACGGCTGGTCGCCGACCTGGACGAGCTCGGCCTGTCCCATGTCGACAATATCGAGGGCATGACCTGGGGGCCGCGTCTCGTCACCGGTGAGCGCACCCTGATCCTGGTGAGCGACAACAACTTCAGCGCCGAACAGGTCACCCAGCTCATCGCGCTAGCCATTCGCTGACCGGGCGACCAACGCGTTTCGCACGTACGGGGCCGGACCGCCCGGTACCGTCACGGACACAGCGCGTTGAGAGGTGGGCTATGTCACATTCCACTGATTCCGCGGTCGTCGTGGACGATTCCAGCGGCGCGGTCTCGCGACGTTGGATCGGCCTCGGCCTCGGCGTGATCCTGGCCGTGATCGTGTACTGGATACTTCCCGATTCGCTCGGTACGCCCGCCCGGTCGACCGCGGCGGTGGCCGTGCTCATGGCCGTGTGGTGGATGACCGAGGCATTGCCGCTGCCCGCTACGGCGCTGGTGCCGCTGGTGGCGTTCCCGCTGCTGAATGTCGCACCGATGGGAACGCGGGGGCTCGATGCCGTCGGGGACGACGCGACCACCGGTGATGTGCTCGGCGCCGCCGCCCCCTACGCCGACAAGATCATCTTTCTGTTCCTGGGCGGCTTCCTGCTGGCGGCGGCCATGCAGAAATGGGGACTGCACCGCCGCATCGCCTTGCGGACCATCCGTGCGGTGGGCACCCGGCCGGTATGGCTCATCGCGGGGTTCATGCTTGCCACGGCCTTCTTATCGATGTGGGTGAGCAATACCGCGACCGCCGTTATGATGCTGCCCATCGGACTGTCGGTGATCGTGCTGACCACTCGGCTGGGCGACGGGGACGGCGATCCCAACTTCGCCGCGGCGCTCATGCTCGGTATCGCCTACGCGGCGTCGATCGGCTCGCTGGGGACGATCATCGGCACCCCGCCCAACGGTCTGCTGGTGTCGAATTTGGCCGAGGAGGGCATAGCCATCTCGTTCGGCCAGTGGATGCTGTTCGGGGTGCCGATCGCCGCGGTGTTCCTGGCGCTGGCCTGGATCGTATTGACCCGCTTGGTATTTCCGCCGCGCATGTCCGAAATACCCGGCGGTCGTGCGGCCATCGACGAGCAGTACCGCGAGCTGGGGCCGATGTCGCGCGGGGAGATCACGGTGCTGGTGGTGTTCGTGACCACCGCGCTGGCTTGGATCCTCATCCCGACATTGTTCGGCTCCAATGGAATCGACGCACTGCGCGACGCCTTGCCGTTCCTGACCCGCATCGGTGACGAGGTGATCGCCATCGTCATGGCCATCGCCCTGTTCATCGTTCCGGTCGGCCGCGGCGAACGTCTGCTGGACTGGGAGACGGCCAAGGGCATCCCCTGGGGCATTCTGCTGCTCTTCGGCGGCGGGCTGTCGCTGGCCAATCAGATCCGGGTGACCGGATTGGGCACCTGGATCGGCGATCAGGTGTCCGGGCTCGGCGGCATTCCGATTCTGCTGCTGGTCGCCGTGGTCACCGGCCTGGTGCTGCTGCTCACCGAGTTGACCAGCAACACCGCCACCACCGCCACCTTCCTCCCGATCATCATCGGCGTGGCGGGCGGCCTCGGCCTGGACCCGATGCTGCTCGCGGTCCCCGTGGCCCTGGCCGCGACATCGGCCTTCATGCTGCCGGTGGCCACCCCGCCCAACGCCGTGGTCTTCGGTTCGGGACATATCCGCATCGGCCAGATGATCAGGGCCGGAATCGGTCTCAACGTGATCGGCATGGTCTTGATCACCCTGGCCATGTTCACTCTCGCCGGACCGATCCTGGGCGTGGACCTCTGACCCGGTCGCCCTCACGAGCCTGCGGGGACCGCCCGGGCCGTAGCGCGCGGGGGAGTACCCCGCCGGTCCCGGCGGTGCCAGGCGAACGCCAGCCCCATGGCGACACATAGCGCCGCGATCAGGGCGGTGAACACATTGAACGCGCCGCGGGTGAGGTAGGAGGACACGGCCGTCCCGATCACCCCGGCGGCGAACGCGAAACCGAAGCCGAGTGCCGGGACTGCATGTCGGTGGGGCAGCAGCGCGGCGGTGGTCAGCCATACGCACAGCACCAGATCGGGCAAAAGAAACAGGTTGTCCGCGTGGAATCGATTCCGCAGGAAGAGATAGAGAAAGGTCGGGAGGCTGACGGTGACGGCGGCCAGGCGGCCCGCGATCAGCAGCATGCCGCCCATCAGGCGAGCGCGCCGATCGTGCGTCGGGGGCGGGCGTACCGGATCGCCACACCGGTGAGTGCGGCGATGCACAGCAGGTCGAACACGATGCTGAACGGTGCGAGATCGCCGCGGATGGTCGGGTTCGGCAGGATCAGCAGCAGGAAGGTCGATTTGCCGACGATCGCGGCGATGGCCGCGGCGAACCGGGCGGAAGGGTGGAAGGCGGCCCACACCAGGGCCGCGCCCAGCAGGAGTTGCAGCATGCCGCGGTGTTGCAGCAGCGCGAGGGTCATGGGATCGGGATCGGTGACCCGGTAGGTCCATTCCAAGGCGTATGCGTCGACCAGTGCGATGGCGGGGGTGGCGGTGATCACCCCCATCGTCATCAGCAACACCCGCAGTGTGGATTCGCTGTTCGATCTCTCGGCCACAACCGTCTCCAATTCGTCAGTAGTGCTGATAATCAGGCTAGGCGACTATCAGGAGGCTGACAAGGGCGGCGTAAGGTATGCGCATGAGCTCGCAATCCCCCACGGAACTGGTCACCTCGTCGACCGGCTATCTCATGCTGCGACTCGGCGAGTTCCTGCGCGAGCTCACCGAAACGCTGTTGGGGCAATGGCATCTGAGCGCCCGAGACCTGCGTGTGCTCGGCTTCGCCGCCGCGCGGTCGATGTCGCAGCGGGAGTTGGCCGAGGCCGCCGGACTGGACCGCACCACCATGGTCGGTGTGCTCGACCGGCTCGAATCGATCGGTTACGCGCGTCGGGAACGCGACGAACACGACCGCAGGCGCTTCCTGGTGGCGGTGACCGAGACGGGGGGGCGCACCCTGGAGCAGGCGGTGGCCGAACTCGCCACCGCGCAGGCCGACTTCCTGGCTCCGTTCACCCCGGAGGAGCGGCGGCAGTTCCACGCCATGGTCGAGCGACTGTTCCGTGCGCACGATCCATCATGTGACCCGGCCTGATTCCGATGTGACACTGCTGCGGTAGCCGGATTGCCCGGTGCCGCACGGATTTCCGCCGGTCGAGGCCGTGTGGACGGCCTAGCGGGCGGGGGCGGGCTCGCCGGTCGTGCCCTCCCAGGCGCGTTCCGGCGGACTGCCTATGAAGCGGCCGCAGAGGAGGGCGGCGGCGGTGGCGACGATCCAGCCCGGCACGATCTCGTACCAACCGGTGTCGGCCAGGGCGTCGACCTGGCGCCAGACCACGACGGTGATCGCTCCGCCCAGAATGCCAGCCATCGCACCCGCGGCCGTCATGCGCGGCCAGTACAGCGACAGCAGGATGACCGGGCCGAAGGCCGCGCCGAAACCCGCCCAGGCGTAGGCGACGATATCGAGGACCGCGCCACCGCTGAGCGCCATCACATAGGCCACGACGGCGACCGCGACCACGGCCGCGCGGCCCACCCACACCAGGACTCGTTCGGAGGCATCGCGGTTGAGGAAGGCGTGGTAGAAGTCCTCGGTCAGGGCGGTGGAGGAGACCAGGAGCTGGCTGTCGGCGGTGGACATGATGGCGGCCAACACGGCGGCGAGCACCAGACCCGCTATCCAGGGAGCCAACTCCTGCTGGGTGAGGGCGATGAACACCGTTTCGGGATTGTCCAGCGGCTCATCGAGCGCCACCACGCCGATCAGGCCGACCAGACACGCGGCGGTGAGCGTGATGAGGACCCAGCTCATTCCGATGCGCCGGGCGGTGGGCACGTCGTCGGCGCTGCGAATGCCCATGAACCGCGCCAGGATATGCGGCTGGCCGAAATAGCCGAGCCCCCAGGCGAGCAGCGACACGATGGCCACGAATCCGAGCGAACCGCCGTCACCCCAGACGCCGTCGGCGAAGCTCGCCTCCGCGCCCATATCCAGCAGGTCGGGCGTCTTGTCCCGCAACGCGTCTCGTACCGCGCCGAATCCGCCGAAGCCGGCGACGGCGACAATGGGCACCAGCACCAGGGCGAAGAACATCAGCAGGCCCTGCACCACATCGGTGAAGCTCACCGCGAGAAAACCGCCCAGGAAGGCGTACAGGACGATCACCAGCACCGCGACCGTGATGGCCAGCGTCGAGTCGACGCCGAACACCTCCTCGAACAGCACGCCCCCGGCGACCAGCCCGCTGGCCACGTACACGGTGAAGAACACCAGGATCACCAGCGCCGACACCACCCGCAACAGCCGCGTGCGGTCCTCGAACCGACTCTCGAAATACGAGGACAGGCTCACCGCGTTACCGGCCCGCTCGGTGTAGGTGCGCAAGCGCGGCGCGACGAACAACCAGTTGAGATAGGTGCCCACCGCCAGCCCGACGGCGATCCAGGTGGCGCCGATCCCGGCCGCGTACACGGCCCCCGGCAGCCCCAACAACAGCCAGCCGGACATGTCGCTGGCCTGCGCCGACAGGGCGGCGGTGGGGGCGTTGAGTTTTCGGCCGCCGAGGGCGAAATCGGCGAGTGTCGCCGTCCGGCGATACACCCACACCCCGATCGCCACCATCGCCACCAGATAGATGACGAACGTGGTCAGCGTGACCGCGTCCAATTCGACCATGACGGGCACCTCCCGGGTCCGCAGCGGCTTGTGGCCGCGAGAACGTACGGCACCGCGTCAGAGCGGGTGTGCCCGGAAGCTGGTGCCCGAGTTGTCGGATCACCGTAGACGATGATCACGGCGCGCGGTGGCGACTCCCGAGATTTCCGTACCGGTCGATCTCATCCGGTCTGAGCGGCGTGTCGGGGGCGAGGAGTTCGATCGGTACCCTGCCGTGCTACCGCTGGCCGTCGGATTCGTCGACGATGTCGTAGTAGCTCATGCCGAAGGGCTGCAGCAGTGCGCGCATGAACCCGGGTCCGTCGTCGGGACGCACGTAGTTGCCGGTGCCGAGGACCTCGATACCGGAACGATGCCATTGCTCGGCGAGAGCGCAACCTCCGGGCGTAGTGAACGTGAGTGCCGCAGTACCGGTCTCGGTCAGACGAAACTCGGCCACGCGCCGGGGATCCCAGGAGCCGAGGTCGTATATCGCGACCAGGGTAGGTAGATGTTCGTCCATACGGCTGCGATTTCCTAAACGATAATGCCTGGCCGCCATTCTCTTCCGGTGATCTTACCGTCCCGTTGGATCTCGCCCAGGCGATCGACGGCTCCCCTGACGGCATCGTCGCTCAGACCGAGATCTCCGAGAGCGGCCTGCAGCTGATCGGGGTGCAACGCGCGGACGTCGCGCAGGACATCGGGGTGCAGTTTGCCGTCGTCGCCCGGGACTCGATCCTCGTTCATGTAGTGCGATATGAAGTCGGAACGTATACCGAATTGCGTATCCGGATACTCCGGGAACGTCAGCGAATGGTCGATAGCCACGGGTCGGTTCCGACCCGGCTCCGCCACCGTCCGGTAGTTGCCCGCGTGTCTGTCGGTATTGCCCATGATGTAGTCGAGTGCCGCCATCCGATGCCGGTCCACTCTGCGGTAATCCGCGATCAGGCTCGCTTCGTCCGACTCCACGAATTTCATCACCGCGCTGGGACCCAGATCCGCGGCGTTGTCGGCGATCCCCGCCGGTGGAACGAGATCCCAGCCGAGCAGGTGGTTCACCCGATACGCCGCGACCTCGCGTGCACCCTGACCGCCTTGGGTCGGGATGCTGGCCCGCGTTCGGATCTCTCCGGCGAACGGTTTCACCACGCTGCGGCTGCCATCGCTCGATTCGACGCGGTAGACCTGCTTCTTGCGGTGTCCGTGCTCGAGATCATTCCCCAACGTGGCGTCGGGTCCGTGCAGTGACTCGACGCGCCGTCCCGGATCCGGCTCCGCCAGGCGACGGCGCATCTCCAGTTCCTCGCGGCTCGGCCGGTAGACGTTCGATGTGGCAGGCGGGGTATTCCGCGGCGATCCGGAGGGCGATTGCCCCTCCATGGTCCTCGCATTGTCCCGGTCGACTCCCAGGATATTCGAGACTGTCGTTCGCACCTCGCCAGCACGTTCGCGCATCGACGGGGCTACCGCCTGATTGGCTTCCAGATGGAGTGCCGTTCTGACCCGCTGCATGATCTGTTGTCCCAGCCGGGTGAGCGACCCACTCATTCCATCGCTCCCCGTGCCCGGCATCAGTCAACCGGCATGACTCATCACGCCGCGTCATGATCATCCGAGATAACGGCAGTGCGCGTCGGGCAGGTATTCCCAGTATTGGTAAGGCAGGTGACCGATGATCGTGGGGGCCGCGGCTCTCCCACCGCCAGTGGCTATGCCGGTGCGCCGGGAACCACTCCGGCGGAGGAGGGCAGTTGGCCGGTGGCCGAGGAGAAGGAGGCCATCAGTTCCCAGGCGCGGGCTTGGGCGCGCTTGGACGCCTCGCGGCCGGCCGCCGCGACAGCGGTGCCCAGCTGTTCCAGGGAGATTCGCCGGGCGGCGGCGCCGAAGCGCACGTCGGTGAGTACACCGGAGGCGTCCACGGTGACCTCCACCAGGCCGTCCGCCGACTCGGCGGTGCAGCGCAGCGTGTTCAGCCGCTGATGGATGTCGGCGAGCCGTGCCTGTTGCTCGCCGAGTGCGCCGACGACCTGATCGATCTGCTCGCGCGCCGAATCGGTGGGTGAGCGCAGGTCTACTCGTTCCGCACTGTCCATCGCATCTCCTCGTCTCGCGATCCGGTTCGTTCGCTGCCATTGTCGGTTCTTCCCAGTGTGGGGAGCACCGCATGCGTGCGGCGGCGAGCGGACGCTCAGTCGCCGAGTGCCGTGATGGCGGCGCGCAGCCGGTCGGTGGCCTCGTCGGCCACGTCCTCGAGGGCGGGGGCGTCGGCGAGATCCGCCATCATGCGCGGGTCCGCTACCTCCACCAGCACGGTGTCGGGTCCGGCGCCGCGGACCACGACATTGCAGGGGAGCAGCAGGCCGATGCGGCGCTCGGCGTCGAGGGCGCGGTTGGCCAGTGGGGGATTGCACGTGCCGAGGATGAGGTAGTCCTCCATGTCGATGTCGAGTTTGGCCTTCATGGTGGCGCGGACGTCGATTTCGGTGAGCACTCCGAAACCCTGCTGCGACAGGGCCGTTCGGGTGCGTTCCACGGCATCGGCGAAGGAGGTGCGCAGGGTGGTCGACAGTTCCGGGTTCGTCTTCATCTCGTCACCTGCTCGCTATCGGTTGCGGAGGCGGCGCAGCCAGCCTCGGTCGGTATCGGTCTGGTGGCCGGGGCACCACTGGTCGGCGGGGACCGCGGCGCGGACCTGCGCGACATGCTGGCCGCAGCCGGACCAGGTGGTCTTGCCGCAGGTTCGGCAGCGGACGGGACTACACATGCGGGATTACCTTTCCGTGGTGGGTCATGCCGGGTTGTCGCCGTTGTCGACCGCGTCGGCGAATTCGCAGAAGGCTTCGTAGGCGCGGGCGCCGTGGATGGTGGCGGGGCCGCCGTGCATGAGGAAGGTGACGCCGATGGCCTCGGCGGCCTCCTGCCGGGTGGCTCCGGCACGAGCCGCGGCCTGCCCGTGCGAAGCGATGCACCCGTCGCAGCCCTCCACCACGCCGATGGCGAAGGCGATGAGTTCCTTGGTCTTGCGGTCCAGCGCCCCGGGCGCGAACGCCGCCTTGCTCAGCTCGCCGAAGCCCTTGTAGACCTCGGGAATGCTGCGGCGCAGCTCACGGTGCTGTGGGGACAGTTCGCGCAGCACCGCGGTGCCGTGCCGGGAGGTGTGCTCGGTGACAGGTGACATCGGTGTTCCTTTCGGCTCTCACTTATCCCCCCGGGGGGATACGAGACCCAGCGTACATCCCCCCGGGGGGATATACAATGAACGAGTCCGGCCGCGATTCGGCCGATCAGCCGAAGGAGATGGACCCATGCGACTAGAGCCCGAGGACACCAGGGCCGTGCTCACCCGGATGAAGCGCGCCCACGGCCATTTGGCCAGCGTCATCCGCATGATGGAGGAGGGCGCGGAATGTGAGGACGTCCTCACCCAGCTCGCCGCCGTCAACAAGGCGCTCAGCCGCAGCGGCTACGCGCTGGTGGCCACCGGCCTCCAGCACTGCCTGACCACCGGCGGCCCGGACAGCGTCGACACCAAGAAGATGGAGAAGCTCTTCCTCTCCCTGGCCTGAGTTCGACCGGTCGCCAGCGGGATTCCCGTCATCGCGCACGCTGTGGCAGGGTGGTCCGGGCAGGTGTCGTTCGGTGTTCGGAAGGCTCGGTGTGGTTTCGCGGTTGGGGCGCAGCAGATTTCCGTGGCTAGTCGCCCTCGTGGCGGTGCTGGCCGGGCTGGGTGCGGTGCCCGTGCCCGCCGCGGCCGACGCCGTCGACAACCATGTCGACGAGCTGGCCGAGGCGGCGGAAACACCGGTGCTGCACTGGAACGACTGCGGTGACGGGTTCGAGTGCGCGAGCGCGACGGTGCCGCTGGACTACCACCGTCCGCGCGACGAGGGCATCGAACTGGCCGTGATCAAACTGCCCGCCGCGGATCCGGATGCCCGAATCGGCACCCTGTTCGTCAATTTCGGCGGTCCCGGCGCGTCCGGCGTCGATCGACTGCGGGAACGGGCTCGCTGGCCCTGGCTGTTCTCCGCGGAGCTGCGGGCGCGCTTCGACATCGTCTCGTGGGACCCGCGGGCGGTGGCGCGCAGCGCGGCGGCACGGTGTTTTCCGAATACCGATGCGCAGCTGGCATTTCTGGGTGCGTTCCCGGATATGCCCGGAGATGCGGCGGGCGAGGCCGAATTCTATTCCTACAACCGGGAATTCGCCGAGCGCTGTGCGCGATCGGCGGGCCCGATACTGCGCCACGCCTCGACCGCCGATACCGCGCGGGACCTGGAACTGCTGCGGCGGGCCGTCGGTGAGCCGCGACTGACCTACCACGGCATCTCCTACGGCACCCTGCTCGGCGCCACCTACGCCAACATGTTCCCCGGACGTGTCCGGGCCCTGGTGTTCGACGGCTCCATGGACTTCCAGGGCAGCGTCACCGGCCACGGGACCCAGGGGACCACCGTTCCGCTGGACGCCCGCCAGGACGTGGCCACCGGTATCGCGGAGACCTTCGACGCCTTCCTGCGGCAATGCGCGCAGGCGGGATCGAACTGCGCCTTCTCCGCAGGGTTCCCCGGACTCAAGTGGCGGTTGATCGCCGAACGGGCGCGCTTCGCGCCCATCCAGTTGAACGGGTACACGTGGACGTACTCCGCCATCGTCAATGCGGCGTCGGACCTTTCGCGCCCGTCCACCTATCCCGAGCTGGCCGAACTGCTGCAGTCGCTGTTCGACGCGGTGTTCGGGCTGCCGGGCATCGCGCCGGTCTCCGGCGGGGCGAACTACACCGGCAATCGTACGGAGGCGTTCTTCACAACCCAGTGCGCCGACAGCACGGTACCCACCGATCTCGCGGTGTACAGCCGCGCCGCCGTCACCGAGGACCGGCGGGTGCCCTACTTCGGCCGGATCGGCGTCTTCGACATGATGGCCTGCGCGTTCTGGCAGGCACAGGACGCCGACCGCTACACCGGCCCCTGGAACCGCCGGACCGCCGCCCCGATCCTGGTGCTCAACAGCCGCTTCGACCCGGCCACGCCGCTGGCGGGCGCGTACGCGGGAGCCGCGCAACTGGCCGACGCCCGCGTCGTGGTGGTCGAGGGGACGGGCCACAGCAGCATGTACGTGCCCAGCACCTGTGCCGAACGGGTGAAGCGGGAGTATCTGTTCACCGGCGAACTGCCTCCGGCGGACACCCGATGCGAGATGGACCGGTCGCCGTTCGATCCGGCCTGACTCACCCGATGGTGACGAATCCCCGCTCCGCCATCCACTCGCGCGCCACCTGCGCCGGTTCGCGGCCCTCCACATCCACCTGCCGGTTCAATTCGGTGATGGTCTCGCTGGTGAGCAGTCGCGAGATCGGGGTCAGCACCTCGATCACCTCCGGATGCGCCGTGGCGAAATCCTCCCGCATGACCAGGGCCGCATTGTATTTCGGGAAGAATCCGCGATCGTCGGTGAGCAGCCGCAGATCCAGTGCGGGAATACGGCCGTCGGTGGCGGCGACGGAGCCGAAGCGGCACTGGCGGGCATCGGCGACGGCCTGATAGACGAGCGCGTCCTGCACGATCTGCTTCGGCACCCGACCGGCGTCGATGCCGTAGGTGCGCGTCATGCCCGGGAAGCCGTCTTGGCGCACATTGAATTCGGTGCCGACACAGGTGGCGGCAGCGGCCGGATCGGCGGCGACCAGCGCCGCGTAGTCGGACAGGGTCCGCACCCCGGTCTCCTCGGCCGTACGGGCGCTGGTCGCGATGGCATAGGTATTGTTCATGGGAGCCATTGCCGCCCAGACCATTCCGTGTGCGGCCAGATCGGCGTCCCGCACCGCCTCGAACTGCTCCCGGGACCCCGGCACCGGGGTCTCGTTGCCCAGGTAGTTGATCCAGCCCGTCCCGGTGTAGTCGTAGGCGATATCGATCTGCCCGCGCTCCTGCGCGGCGCGCAGACTGTTGGAGCCGACGATATTGGTGAGGTCGCGCACCTGTGCCCCGGCCGCGGAGAGCGCGAACTCGATGAGGTACCCGAGCACGATCTGCTCGGTGAAGTCCTTGGAGCCGACCGTGATCGCCACCCCGTCCAGTGCGGGAACCGGCTGAACAGAGCCTGGCTCGACGCGCAGCGGCACCGCGCTACCCGCCTCCAGGCCGCAGGCCGCCGCCAACATTCCGATGGCGAGCAGCACGGCCGTGCAGCCGCGCCGGATCCGACCGTTCACCGCAACCCCCTCGGGCCGAGGAACCGCTCGGCCAGCGCCCCCAGCCAGTCGATGAACAGGGCGAGCGCCACCGTCAGCAGCGCGCCCACCCAGAGCGTCACATTGTCGCGCAGCTTGTAGCCGGTATCGATGAGGATGCCCAGCCCGCCCGCGCTCACCAGGAACGACAGGGTGGCGGTGCCCACCGCCAGCACCAGCGAGGTGCGCAGTCCCGCCAGAATGTAGGGCACGGCGAGCGGGAATTCGATGCGCCGCAGCACCGTCGCCGCCGACATGCCCTGGCCGCGACCCGCGTCGACGATCGCCGGATCGACCTCGTCGTAGCCCAGGATCGTATTGCGCAGCACCGGCAGCAGTGACAGCAGCACGATGGGGGCGACCCCGATCCAGAAGCCGGTGGTGCGGGTGATCAGATAGAACAGCACGATGAGGCCGATGGCCGGGGCCGCCGCGCCGATATTCGCCAGACCGACGAACAGCGGTGTGAGACGCCGGAATCGGGGGCGGGTGAGCAGGGTGCCCAGCGGTACCGCGATCACGACGACGATCGCGACCACGGTGACGGTGATGAGAACGTGCTGTCGGGTGACGGTGGCGATATTGTCGGCGGTGAGGCTGGCCCGCTGCGTGGCCGTGAGGTCGCGCGCGAAGGCCCACACCAGAACTCCCGCGCTCAGCAGCACCGCGAGCAGCGGCTGCGCCACCAGCCGGATGCGTTCGGCGCGCCGCTCGGCCCGCGCGGTCACGCCGAATCTCCCGCGTCCGCGCGCGCGTGCGCGGTCCGGATGGCGGACAGGTGCGCGACCAGCGTGTCGATGGTGATCAGACCGGCGTAGGCGCCGCGGCGGCCGGTGACGACGGCATTGGCGGTGCTGTCGGCGAGCAGCGCCTCCAGTGCCTCCTGCAAGGTGGACCGCAGCGAAACCGCCTCGCCCACCGGCGTTCCCACCTCCCGCAGTGAGGTCGCGTGCGCGAGCTGGGGGAGGGTGACCCAGCGCAGCGGGCGGCTGTGGTCGTCGAGAATCAGCCCGAAGTCGCGCTGACCCCTGGTGAGTGTCTCGCGCAGCAGGTCGACCGAGGAGCTCTCCACCACGGTGGGGCAGTCGCCCAGCCCGACGTCGGCGACCCGGGTGAGGGTGAGCTGTTTGAGCGCCGCGTCCGCGCCCACGAACCCGGCCACGGTCTCGTCGGCCGGTTCGGCCAGGATCGCGGCCGGGGTGTCGTACTGCAGGATGCGGGATCGGTTGCCCAGCACCGCGATACGGTCGCCGAGCTTGACCGCCTCGTTGAAGTCGTGGGTGACGAAGACGATGGTCTTGCGCAATTCGGCTTGCAGCCGCAGCAATTCGTCCTGGAGCAGGCCGCGGGTGATGGGGTCGACCGCGCCGAACGGCTCGTCCATGAGCAGCACCGGCGGATCGGCGGCCAGCGCCCGCGCCACCCCGACCCGCTGCTGCTGACCGCCCGACAGCTGGCGCGGATAGCGATCGCGGAAGGTGCCCGGATCGAGCCCCACCAGCTCGAGCATCTCGTCGACGCGCGCGGCGATGCGGGCGCGATCCCAGCCGACGAGGCCGGGGACGGTGGCCACATTCCGCGCCACCGTGAGATGCGGGAACAGTCCGGCCTGCTGGATGGAGTAGCCGATGCCGCGCCGCAACCGGTCCGGGTTCACCGCCGCGGTGTCGCGCCCGTCGATGGTGATGGTGCCCGAACTGGGTTCGATGAGCCGGTTGATCATGCGCATGGTGGTGGTCTTGCCACAGCCCGACGGCCCCACCAGCACCACCGTCTCCCCGGCCGGAATGGTCATGGAGACCCGGTCCACCGCCGGATCACGCTGGCCCGGATAGTGTTTGGTGACGGCGTCGAGCACGATCTCGGCCCCGGAGACGGCCGGTTCGACGCTGCTGGTGTCAGGCACGGATACCCCCGGAAGTGGTCAGTCGCCCGGTGAGGACGAGGAGTGCGTCGAGCAGCAGGGCCAGGACCACGATGAGCACCGTGCCGGTGAGCGCCTGCGGCACCGCCGTCGGCGTGCCCAGCCGGGCCAGTCCCGAGAAGATGAGATTGCCCAGGCCGGGACCCTTGGCGTAGGCGGCGATAGCGAGAATCCCCATGATCATCTGGGTGCTGACCCGCATGCCCGCGAGAATGGCGGGCCAGGCCAGCGGCAGTTCGATTCGCGTCAGCACCCGCAGCCGGTTCATCCCCACGCCCCGCGCGGCATCGGTCACCGCCGGATCCACCGCGGACAACCCGACGATGGTGTTGCGCAGGATCGGCAGCAGCGCGTACAGCACCAGCGCGGTGATGGTGGGCGGAACCCCAAGGCCCAGAACGGGAATCAGTATCCCGAGCAGTGCGAACGACGGAATGGTCAGGATGATGCTCGCGGTGGCGGTCGCCGCCGCCGACCCCAGCGGGCTGCGGTGCACCAGCGCCCCGATCAGCACCGCCACCACCGAGGCGATGGCGATGGCCTGCACCACCGCGGAGACGTGCAGATACGAATCCGTCATCAGCTGATGGCGATGGTCGACGATATAGCTCCACAGGGTGTCCAGTGCTCACCCCTCCCACTGGTCGGTGTCGCGGCCGAGCATAGTGGGGAAACCGCGACGCCCGGGGATTTCGCCGGACACCGTCGCACCGACGCCGACTGACCGAACGGTATGGTCTGACCCGACGCAGGGAACACCGGTGCGAATCCGGGGCTGTCCCGCAACTGTCACCGAGGAGCGATCCGCCGAGTACGGCCACGACCTGCCCAGGTTGGAAGGCCGGTGGGGAGCGTCGATCCGGGAGCCAGGATACCTGCGCCAGCGGTACGGGATCACACCCACGAGGATGGCAATGAACAACTACACATCAGCCCGGCCCGGCTTCGGTCGCCGGCGTTTTCTGCTCGGCGGCATGGGCGCACTCGGCGCGGTCGCGCTGGGCGGCACCGGCATGCTCACGGGCTGCGGCAGCGAGACCGCTCCGGCGGGCGCACCGGATGGGCCACCGCGCCCGGGCGGGCGGCTGCGGTCGGTGATCGCGGGCCGCTCCGCGACCTCCGATGTGCTCGATCCGCACCAGGCGGGTAGTTCGGCGGGCGGCGCGGTCTCGAAGAACGTGTGGGACAAGCTGGTCGCGTACAACAACGACCTGACCCTGCGCTACCGACTCGCGGAGTCGCTGGAACCCAACGCCGACGGCAGCCAGTGGCGGATCCGGCTGCGCCCCGGGGTGGTCTTCAGCGATGGCACGCCGCTGACCTCGCGGGATGTGCTGTGGAGTTTCGAGCGCATGCTGGATCCGGCCAAGAAGTCCTCCGGTGACCTCGCGGCGGTCGACATGTCCCGCAGCCGCGCCGAGGGCGACCTCGACGTGCTGGTGGCGATGAAAACCCCGCTGGCCGACTTCGGTTCGGTGCTGGCGGGCTGGTACTGCTACATCGTCAAGGACGGCACCGGCGTCATCGACGGCTCCGTACTGCCGGTGGGCACCGGTCCGTTCGCACTGGAACGCTGGTCGCCCGGCGACCGGACGCTGCTGCGCCGCAACGAACGCTACTGGGACGGGCGTCCCCTGCTCGACGAGGTGGAGATCATCCAGATCGCCGAGACCGAGGCGCGGGTGAACGCCTTCCTGTCCGGGGAAGCCGATGTGGTGCACGAGATCTCGTACCTCCAGGCGCGCACGCTGTCCAGCGATCCCGACACCACCGTGGTGGTGCCGCCCGCGGGACTGATGGGCGCGTTCCAGATGCGGGTGGACACACCGCCTTTCGACGATGTGCGGGTGCGGCAGGCGATGCGTCTGGCGGTGGACCGGCAGGCCATGGTCGACGCGGTGTACTACGGCTACGCCGAGGTCGGCAATGACATCTACGGCAAGGGAGCGCCGTTCTACCACGACGGACTGCCGCAGCGCTCCTACGATCCGGACCGCGCGCGAGAACTGCTGCGCGCGGCGGGCAAGGAGAATCTGACTGTCACCCTGCCCACCGCCGACGGCACACCGGGCATGCTCGAATCGGCCACGCTCTTCGCCGAGCAGGCCAAGGCCGCGGGCATCACCATCAACCTGGAGTCGGTTCCGGCCGACACCTATTTCTCGCAGGTCAGCGGTAAAGCACCGCTGTCGCATATCGGTTGGTGGAACTACAGTCTCGACTACTTCTACGGCCAGACCATGACCAGCGGCTCACCGAGCAACGGCACCGGCTGGCGGCGGCCCGAGTGGGACGCCACCTTCGCGCAGGCCCGCGCCGCCATGGATCCGCGGCGGCGCGCGGCGCTGTATCGCGAACTCCAGGAAGAGCTCTGGAACGAGGGCGGCTACATCCTGCACAGCTTCGCCAAACGTCCCGACGCGGCCAAGAACTACGTCGGCGGCGTGCGCGACGGCGTGCCCGGCACCGACGACTGGGCCAACTACGCCACCACCTGGCTCGCCACCTAGGCATGCTCGGCTATCTGGCACGGCGCGTCGGCGGCGGTCTCGGAGTGCTGCTCGCCGTCGCGCTCGCGGTGTTCGGCCTGTTCGAATCGCTGGATTCGGATGCGGCCACGGTGAAACTGTCGCGCACCGGCGGCGGTGACCCCACCCCGGAGCAGTTGGCCGCGGTGCGCGCCGAACTCGGGCTGGACCGGCCCGCGCCGGTGCGCTTCGTGGCGTGGCTGACCGGCTTCGTCCGCGGTGACTTCGGGACCTCGCTCATCTCGGGACGGCCGGTGGACGAGGTGCTGCTCGGCCGGGTGGCCAATAGCGCCACCCTGGCGGCCATCACCGTCGCGCTGCTGATTCCACTCGCCCTGACACTCGGACTGCTGGCGGGAGCGCGGGTCGGGTCCCGCACCGATCGGCTGATCAGCACGGCGGCGCTGGCCGCGGAATCGGTGCCGTCCTTCGTCTTCGGCGTCCTGCTGGTGGCGACCGTATCGCTGTCGCTGCGGCTGCTGCCCGCGGTATCGCTGCTGCCGACCGGCGCGAGCCCGTGGAGTCGCCCGGAGATTCTGGTGCTGCCGGTGCTGTGCCTGTTGATCGGACTCTCGCCGCATCCGGTGCGGCTGGTGCGGGCGCAGACCGCGGAGGTCATGTCCCGGCCCTTCGTTCGGACCGCGCGGCTCAATGGCATTCGCGGGCCGGGACTGCTGCTGCGGCATGTCGCGCCCAATGCGGTGTCGGCGTCGATTCAACCGCTCGCCGGATCGGTGGTCGGGCTGATCGGCGGAATCGCCGTGGTGGAAACGCTGTTCAGCTATCCGGGCCTGTCCCAGGAGCTGCTGCGCGCCATCGAGGCCAGGGACTTCCCGTTCGTGCAGTCGGCGGCCGTGCTGCTGGCCGCGGTCGGTATCGGGGTCTATCTGGTCGCGGATCTGCTCACCTTGATGGTGAGTCCGAAGGTGCGGCACCTGGCCGTCGCGGGGGAATCGTCATGAGTCGTAGACCGATTCGTTCCGGCTGGCTGTTCGTCACGCTGGCCGTGCTGCTGGTGGTGCTGCTCGGACCGGCTCTCGCGCCGTACGGGCCGACCGCGGCCGTCGCGCCGCCGTTTCAGGGGCCGTCGGGGAGTCATCCGCTCGGGACGGATGTGGTGGGCCGCGATGTGCTCTCGCGGGTGTTGCACGGCGGGCTGCCGCTGCTGTCCACTGCCGGGCTGGCTCTCGTGGTGGCCTATGCGCTGGGGCTCGGGCTGGGGCTGATCGCGGGACTGCGCCGGACGGTGGACGGCTGGATCATGCGGCCCGTGGACGCCATCGTGGTGATTCCCTGGTTCCTGCTGCTCGCGGTGATCGCCACCGCCATGGGTGCGGGACCGGCCGCGATCGTGGTGACCACGGCCCTGGCGTCGGTGCCGTGGATCATCCGCATCGTGCGCACCGGCACGATGGAGGTCGCCGCCACCGGCTATCTCGAATCGGCGCGGGCGCGGGGGGAACCGCTGTGGCGGCTCGCGGTGGTCGAGGTACTGCCCAATCTGCGGTCCGTGGTGCTGGCCGATGCCGGAGTCCGCATGTCGGCCAGCATCTCCATGGTCGCGGTGAGCGGATTCCTGGGTTTGGGACTGCGGCCGCCCTCCGCGGACTGGGCGCTCATGATCACCGAGAACCGGCCCGGCTTCGGGATGCAGCCGTGGGCGGTGCTGGCACCCGCGCTGCTGATCATGGTGCTGGTGGTGTCGGTCAACATGGTCACCGACCGAGCGCTGAGTTCCGCGCGTTCGGTGGGAGCGTGGTCGGCGGATGTGCGGCGCGCCGGGATACGACAGGGGGGCGTGCGCGGGGCGGGTGTGCACCGCGCGGGATGGCGGCAGATGGGGTCGCGCGACGTGGTACCGGTGGCCGGACCGGGGTTGACTGTGGCCGGGCTCGATGTTCGCGATGCCGCCGGAAATGCTGTGCTGGAGGATATCTCGGTGCACGTGCCCGCGGGAAGCGGCTTGGCCGTGGTCGGTCCCTCCGGCGCGGGCAAGACCACCTTCGCGCTGGCGCTGCTCGGCGCGCTCCCGGACGGACTGACGGCCTCCGGCGCGGTGGGGCTCGGCGAGAACGGGCAGCGCCGCGCCGTGGGGTACGTGCCGCAGGATCCGGCGACCGGCCTCAACCCCGCGCTGCGCATCGGCAGCGTCCTGCGCGACATCGCCAGGCGGCACGGCGAATCCGACATCGCCGCGAGCGTGGCTGCGGCGCTGCACCGCGTCGAACTGCCTGCCGACCGCGCCTTCCGGCGTCGCTTCCCGCACGAGCTGTCCGGCGGTCAGCAGCAGCGGGTGTTGCTGGCCATGGCCCTGCTCGGCGACCCCGCCCTGCTGGTCCTCGACGAGCCGACCACGGGACTGGACGCGCGCACGCGGGATCGGTTGGTGGACACGCTGCTTCGCATCCGCCGCGACCGCACGAGCACCCTGCTCGTGATCACCCACGACCTCACCTCGGTTACTCCGCTCATCGACGACGTGCTGGAGCTGGACGCGGGGCGGTCGGTGCCACCGGTGACGCACGGAAGCGTGTCACCGCCGCCGAGAAACGGCGCATCCGGGTTTCCGTGTGATGGCGAATCCGCGACGCCCGGCGGGGTGGGCGGCTCGGTATCGAGGTCGCGGTGCACCGGTGCGGCCGCGCCGGTGCTGCGGGTGGACGGGCTCACGGTCGGGCATGGGCGGCGTGGGGGCTTCCGCCCCGTGGTGGAGGGGCTGTCGTTCGAGCTGCGCGCGGGGGAGTGCCTTGCCGTGACGGGGCGGTCCGGGGCCGGAAAGACCACGGTGGCACGGGCATTGGCGGGTCTGCACGCACCGGTGCGGGGTGCGGTCGAGCTCGACGGGACCCCCTTGCGTCCGCGCGTCGACCATCGGCCGACCGAGCATCGGCGCGCCATCCAGCTGGTCTTCCAGAATCCGGCCACCTCGCTCAATCCGGCCTACCGCATCGGTGCGCAGATCGGGCGGCCGCTACGACTGCTGCACGGACTCGACGATGCCGCCGCCGGACAACGGACCCGCGAGCTGCTCGCCGGTGTCGGACTCGACGCGGGGCTGCGCCTGCGACGGCCGGAACACCTGTCGGGCGGTCAACAGCAGCGCGTCGCCATCGCCCGCGCGCTGGCCGCCGCACCGCGCGTGCTGATCTGCGACGAGATCACCTCGTCGCTGGATCCGTCGTCACGGGACACCGTGCTCGACCTGCTCGAGCGGCTGCGACGAGAGGGGCTGGCGCTCATCGTGATCAGTCATCAGGAAGCCGTCATCGATCGGCTGGCCGATCGTGTGCTGGAGCTCCCGGAGCACGGCGCGGACGGTGGCGCGATATCGCCGTCGAAGGTGTCCCCGGAGACGTTCCCACTTGCGCCATCCGGTAAATCCCACTGAGCCACAGCAGGATTCGTCGCTCAGGAGTAGCGTCCACAGTGGGACTACGGTGGGAGGTACGTGGTGGACGGGGTCGTGCGGTCCGGAGATCGAGGGGTGATTCACGCGTGGTTGCGGGTGGTCGTCACGATGGTGGCGGCCGTCGCGCTCATGGCCTCGCTCGGTGCGGCGGTGGCCGATGCCGCCCCGGCGCGGCGCGCACCGGCCGGTGGTTTTCAGGAACTGTGGGTGCCGTCGAGCATGGGCCCCATCAAGGTACAGGTGCAGTGGGCGGCACGGGGTGGGAGTGCCGCGCTGTACGTGCTCGACGGGTTGCGCGCGCCGGACGACCACAGCCAGTGGACCAGTGACACCGATGCCCTGCGCCAATTCGCGGGTGACAACGTGACATTGGTGTTCCCGGTCGGCGGGCGGTCGAGCTTCTACACCGACTGGTATCGGCGGAGCGGGACCAACGGCCAGCGGCTGACGTACCGGTGGGAAACCTTCCTGACTCGGGAACTGCCCGCTTTTCTGGCGCGGTACGGCGTATCCCGCACCAACAACGGCATAGTCGGCGCTTCCATGGGCGGCAATGCCGCACTCGTCCTGGCGGCCCACCACCGCGACCAGTTCCGCTTCGCGGGCAGCTTCTCGGGGTTCGTGAATCCGACCTTCCCGCTGTGGCACGAGGCCATGCGAGCGGCGATGTGGGATGAGGGCCGTTTCAACGTCGACGACATGTGGGGTGTCCGGCGGGCGATCCCGCCTGGCGGCGCAATGACGCCACGGTGCAGGCCGAACGGCTGCGCGGCCTACCGATGTACATCTCCACCGGCAACGGCGTCCCCGGCCTGCCCGACATCGGCTACGGCCTCGGCAATACCGCCAATGCCATGGCCCTGGAGGCCATGACCCAGACCGCCGCCCGCATCTTCCACGACCGCCTCGCCGCCCTCGGCATCCCCGCCCGCTTCGACTTCGTCCAGGGCACCCACGTCTGGCCCTACTGGCAGCAGGCCCTCGCCACCGCCCGCCCCATGATCCTCGACGCCCTCCGCGCCCACTGACCAGAGGCAACTGGTCGGTCGCATCTCATGGCCTGGCGGCGGTGATATCCGCCCGCGGGCCGCGAGTACTGTCGAAGGGCATTGTTCGAACTCTGGTGGAGGTTGTGCTGATGGCTCGAATTCCCACGTCGTTGCTCGCGGCCGGTGGGCTCACCGGTGGTTTCGCGCTCGCACAGGCGACCAAGCAGCGGCAGTTGGGTGGGGCGGTGTTCGCGGCGGGGACCCTCGCAGCGGTGCCGCGGTGGTACAAGACCGCCGGTGCCGGGGGTGCGGCGGCGTTGACCGGGATGGCGATCGGGGCCATGGGGGCCTCGCATCCGCTGGCGAAGAAGATCGGGGCCTGGCCGTCGGTGGCGGTGGTCTCGAGCGCGGTGGCGCTGGCCGCCTGGGTCGCGGTCGACCGGCGGGCCTGAACACCCGCGTCCGGCACCGGGAAGTCGTCGTGAGGGAGCGGGCCGTGGCGGCCCTGCGGGTGACGGTCGCGGTCACGGGCCGCGATACGGCCGAGATCACCTGGTCACCCGCCGGGGACGCCCGCGTCAAGTTCGAGTACGCGCGAATCTTCCTGGTGCCCTTGGGTACCGACGCAACCCGCCGGTACCTGGAACTCGTGGACGGCCGCCGCACCGCGGCCGTGCTGCGCCTGCCCGCCCTCCCCGACGGCGACTACGCCATCGAGGTCGACGCCTACGGCAGCGCCAGCTGGGGCGACGGCAGGCTCGACGGTCGCGGACGCAGCGCCGCCTTCACCCTCGGCGATCGGGGCTGAGCCGCGCTCCGGTCGCGGCGCCGCCTGTCCGGCGCGCCGCATAAAGTTGCGCCATGACGATCAACCCGTTCTTCGGGCGCAGCCCGCTTCCGTACGAACTCCCCGTCTTCGCGGAGATCGCCGACGAGCACTACCTGCCCGCGTTCGAACGGGGAATGGCCGAGCAGCTGGCCGAGGTCGCGGCCATCACCGCCACCGGTGCGGAACCGACCTTCGCGAATACGATCGAGGCCCTGGAACGCTCGGGTGCCCTGCTGACCCGGGTGTCGAATGTGTTCTTCAACATCGCCTCCGCCGACTCCACCGAACGGATCGAGGCCATCGAGGCGGACATCTCGCCGCGGCTGGCGGCGCACCGGGACGCCATCCACCTGGACCCGGCCCTGTTCGCCCGCGTCGAAACGCTGTACGAGCGGCGTGACGAACTCGATCTGGACGCCGAACAGGCACGGCTGCTGGAGCAGTACCACATTCGATTCGTTCGCGCCGGTGCCCGGCTGGATGCGGCGGGCCAGGCCAGGCTTCGTGAAATCAATGCCGAACTCGCCGCGGCGGCAACGGAATTCGGGCAGCGCAACCTGGCGGCCGCCAATGCCGCCACGCTGATCCTCGACAGCGAGGCACAACTGTCCGGGCTCTCGCCCACGGCCGTCGCCGCCGCGGCCGAACTCGCCGCATCGCTCGGGCACCAGGGCAAGTGGGCATTGAGCCTGCAGAACGTCTCCAATCAGCCGGTGCTGGCGCAACTGGCCGACCGGGAGGTGCGGCAGCGGGTCATGGCCGCCTCGCTGGGGCGCGGCTTCGACGGCACTGGTGACAACGCCGCGCTCGCGGCTCGCATGGCCGCACTGCGGGCCGAGCGGGCGACGCTGCTCGGCTACCGCGACCACGCCGCCTACGCGGTCGCCGACCAGACCGCGAAAACCGTCGCGGCGGTGGAGGATATGCTCGCCCGCCTGGTCCCGCCCGCGGTCGCCAATGCCGAGCGTGAGGCCGCCGAACTCACCGCCGCCATGCGGGCGGAAGTCGGCGCCGACGCCGAAATGCGCTCCTGGGACTGGCAGTTCTGGTCGGAAAAGGTACGCGCCGAACGCTTCTCGGTGGATGCCGAGGCACTGCGCCCGTATTTCGAACTGGAACGCGTGCTCTTCGACGGCGTGTTCTTCGCCGCCGAACAGGTCTACGGCATCACCCTGCGGGAGCGGAAGGATCTGATCGGCTACCACCCCGAGGTCCGGGTCTTCGAGGTCTTCGACGTCGACGGCGCACCGCTGGGGCTGTTCCTCGGCGACTTCTTCACCCGCCCGTCCAAACGCGGCGGCGCATGGATGAACGAACTGGTCAGCCAGTCGGCGCTGTTGCGACAGCGGCCGGTGGTGGTCAACAATCTCAATATCGTGAAGCCGCCGGAATCGGAACCGGCCCTGCTCACCTGGGACAATGTCCGCACGCTCTTCCACGAGTTCGGGCACGCGCTGCACGGGCTGTTCTCGAACGTGCGCTATCCGTTCTTCGCCGGCACCGAGGTGCCGCGCGATTTCGTCGAGTTCCCGTCGCAGGTGAACGAGATGTGGATGTCGCATCCGGCGGTGCTGCCCAACTACGCCAGACATGTCGAGACCGGCGCGCCCATGCCCGCCGAGCTGGTCGAGCGCATGGCCGCGGCCGAACGCTTCGGCGAGGGTTTCCGCACCGTCGAGTATCTGGCCGCCGCGCTGCTGGACTGGGCGTGGCACCGCATCGCCGCCGACGCACCGGCCGACGCCGAGGCGTTCGAACACCAGGCGCTCCGCGCGGCCGGAATCGCGCTCGCCGCCATTCCGCCGCGCTACCGCACCGGTTATTTCGCCCACATCTTCGCCGGGGGCTACGCGGCGGGCTACTACTCCTACATCTGGAGCGAGGTGCTCGACGCCGACACCGTGGAGTGGTTCGCCGACGGTGCGGCCCCGATCCGGGACAAGGGCGAGACCTTCCGACGGGAACTGCTCTCGCGCGGCGGCTCGGTCGATCCGCTCACCGCCTTCGCGGCCTTCCGCGGCCGGGCCCCGGAGGTCGGACCACTGCTCGTCCGACGCGGCCTGACCGCCTGAGCCGCCCACGCGCGGGTTCATATCGGGCGGGTATCGCCGGTATAGTCGCCGCGGATGAGTTGTTCCACCGCTGTTGCTGTGCCGAAGTCGCCGGACCGCCGTTCGAGGCGGGTCATGTGGCTGGTTCCGCTATTGTGCGCGGGCCTGGCCACGCTGTGCCTCACCGCGTCGGTCTGGCCGTTCAAGGAGATCAGCGGCGGCTTCATCGACCTCCAGGTGTACCGGCTGGGTATCGATACGCTGCGGCGTGGCGGTGACCTGTACGGGCAGTTGCCGCAGACCACCATCGGCATCGGGCTGCCGTTCATCTATCCGCCCTTCGCCGCGCTGGTGCTCATGCCGTTCGCGCTGGTGCCCTGGCCGGTGGCGGCCGTGGCCTTCTTCGTGACCTCGGTGGCCGCGCTGGCGGTCACGCTCTACGTGGTCGCCCGACGGATCTGGCCGGGCGCGGGGCGCCGTCGGCTCGCCGTCTTCGTCACCGCGTGCGCGACGCCGCTGGCGCTGCTGCTGGAACCGGCCCGTTCGACGCTGGACTTCGGCCAGGTCAACCTGCTACTGATGGCGTTGGTGGCGGCCGACTGCCTGGTGGAGAAGCCGCGGTGGCGGCGCGGCGCGCTGATCGGCATCGCCGCCGCGGTCAAATTGACCCCGGCCGCCTTCGTGCTCTACTTCCTCATCCGCCGCGATTACCGCGCCGCCGTCACCGCCGCGGTCACGGGGGCCGCCGCGACCGCGGTCACCTTCCTGGTGCTGCCCCGGAGTTCGATCGACTACTGGTTCGGCGGGCTGGGCAATGCCTCCGGGCTCAGCGGGTCGGCGTTCCATACCAATCAGTCGATCCAGGCCGTGCTGACCCGGCTCTCGGTGCACAAGCCGCTGTCCACCATCCTGTGGTTGGTGATCGCGGCGGCGCTGCTGGTGCTGGTGGTGGCGGCCATGCGCCGGGCCGTGGACTGCCCGCCGCTGCTGCTGGCCATCAACGCGGTGTTCACGCTGCTGGTCTCGCCGATCTCGTGGTCGCACCATTGGATCTGGATCGCTCCGGCCCTGCTCGCCATGGTCGGATACGCGACGCGACTGCCGTGGCGGCAGGGGATCGGCTGGTACGCGGCGGCCGCCGTCACGGCCGCGATCTACGTGATCGGTCCGCAGAACTGGCTGCCGGACGGGGAGCATCGCGAGACGACCTGGACGCCCTGGCAGCACTTCATCGGCAATACCTACATCTGGTGGAGTCTGCTGCTGGTGGCGCTGTTCCTGGTGGCCACCCGGCGGCGGTCGCTGCCCGCCGCCGTCACCGCACCCGAGCTGACGCCCGCCCGGTAGCGGACGCTACTGGCGATAGGTCGCCAGGAAGCGGCCGATGCGCTCGATGATCGCCTCCAGATCGTCGGCGTGCGGCAGGGTGACGATCCGGAAGTGGTCCGGCCGCGGCCAGTTGAAGCCGGTGCCCTGCACGATGTGGATCTTCTCCTGGAGCAGCAGGTCCAGAATGAACTGCTCGTCGCTATGGATCGGGTACATGTCCAGGTCGATGCGGGGGAAGGCGTAGAGCGCGCCCTTGGGCTTGACGCAGGAGATGCCCGGAATGGCATTGAGCGCCTCCCAGGCGCGTTCGCTCTGCTCGCGCAGCCGCCCGCCCGGCAGGGTGAGGTCGTGGATGCTCTGATGACCGCCCAGGGCGGCCTGAATCGCCTGCTGCGCGGGCACATTCGCGCACAGGCGCAGCCCGGCGAGCATGGTCAGGCCCTCGAGGTAGTTCTCGGCATGCTGGGTGGGGCCGGTGACCACCAGCCAGCCGGAGCGGAAGCCCGCGCAGCGGTACGCCTTGGACAGGCCGGAGAAGGTCAGGCACAGCAGATCCGGGGCCAGGGTGGCGGTGGCGGTGTGCGGGGATTCGTCGTAGCGGATCTTGTCGTAGATCTCGTCGGAGAACACCACCAGGCTGTGGCGGCGCGCGACCTCCAGGATCTGGCGCAGCACCTCGTCGGAGTACACCGCGCCGGTGGGGTTGTTCGGGTTGATGATGACGATGGCGCGGGTGCGGTCGGTGATCTTGGATTCGATATCGGCGACATCCGGGAACCAGTCCGAGGATTCGTCGCACACGTAATGCACGGGACGGCCGCCGTTGAGCGTGGTGGCCGCCGTCCAGAGCGGGAAGTCCGGTGCGGGAACGAGGACTTCGTCGCCGTTCTCCAGCAGCGCCGTCATCGCCATCATGATCAGTTCGGAGACGCCGTTGCCCAGGAAGACGTCCTCGACGTCCACATCGGGCAGGCCGAGCGTCTGGTAGTACTGCACCACCGCCCGGCGCGCGCTGAGCAGGCCCTTCGAGGTGCAGTAGCCGCTGGAGCCGGGCAGGTTGCGCACGATGTCCTGAAGGATCTCGGCGGGCGCCTCGAAGCCGAACGGCAGCGGGTTGCCCGTGTTGAGCTTCACCACATGATGACCCTCGGCCTCCAGCCGCGCGGCGTGTTCGGCCACCGGGCCGCGGATCTCGTAGGAGACACCCGCCAGCTTGCTGGACTGCTTGACCTGCATGAACAACCCCTTCTCGATCCGGTTGCCGCACACTCTACTTGGAAAATCAAAGTTTGTGCTTGGAATTTCCAAGTGACACGTTACAGTGGGCTCGTGCCACGCCGAAGCTACGACCACTACTGCGCCGTCAGCCGGGCCCTCGATATCGTCGGGGACCGCTGGAGCCTGCTGGTGGTGCGCGAATTGTGTTCCGGGCCGCGCCGTTACAGCGATCTGTTCGCCGATCTACCCGGCATCAGCACCGATATGCTCGCCGCCCGGCTCAAGGATCTGGAACGCGAGGGCATCCTGACGCGCGGGCGGGCCGGAACGCGGGCCGCGACGGTCGTGTACGAACTCACGCCCGCGGGACTCGCGCTGCGGCCCGTACTGGACGCGCTCTCCGCCTGGGGAACGCCACTGCTCGGCGAGCGCCGCGCCACCGACGCCGTACGCGCCCACTGGTTCGCGCTGCCGCTGGGACGCGCTGTGGCCCAACTGGTTCCGGAGGGCACCGTCACCGTGCGCATCGGCGATACGGTGTTGCACTACACGGTCACCGACAGCGGGATCGCCCATTTCGACGGTCCCGCCGTCGACCCCGACCTCGAACTCCATCTCGATCTGTCCGCGGCCATCGCGGTGGCCACGGGCGCTCGGTCGCTCACCGAGGCGGCCAGAACGCCTGCGCCGGAACGGTGAACGACCCGTTGTTCACCACGCCGCGCCGATGAATCCGCCGATGACGGCACCGACGAAGCAGCCGACGATCGCGCCGACCAGGAAGAACCAGATCCCGATCAGTACGCCGATCACGCAGCCGATCGCGATGCCCGCGAAGATGTGGCCGGGGCCGCCGGCCTCATTGACGAAGGGCAGATCCTGAGAGGTGAGCGCGGCCGGCGTCGGTCCGCCCACCGGGGCGAGGGTCAGTTCGGTATCGCTGTGCAGAGTCGGCGTGACGGCGAGGTTCGCGCCGGCCTCCGTGCGCAGGCTGGTCGGGATCGCCCCGACGACCGCGCCATTGTCCGCCACCACCTGCACGGCGTCCGGCGTCAGCACGAATGTGCCGGAGGCGAGGGTGATGAGGGCATTCGAATGATCCGCGGCCAGGGTCGCGGTGTAGCCGACCGGGCCGTCCACTCCGCTGACGCTGAGGCCCGCCTGGCCGTGAGCCGTTGCCATGGTGATTCCGGTGGCCGCTACGGCGAGTATCGCTGTCGCCACCAACTTCCTGATAGACATTTTCTCTTCCATCCGTTCGGGTTTCCTTTGACGTTCCCCCGACGAACGGCACTGGACGGTATGAAAATGATGCGCTTGCGGGCCGTTTGCTGTCCAGAGGGGTGCGCGGTCCCCCGAAAGCGTCTTCGGGTCGGGTTCGTGCCACCCATCGGTGCCCTGCGGCGGCGGGCACAGATGCGACGGAGCCGACGCGGCCGGGCGCGGTGTCCGGCCTCGTCGGCTCCGAATGGCTGAGCGTGGAGTTGTCAGCCGATCAGGCGGCAGGCGCCCGTGCCGTCCGCCTCGCCCTCGCGCGGCGGGATGCCGGCGATGGTGCAGTACGCTCCGGCGGGCATGGGGGTGATCTTGATGTCGGGGCCGCTGATGCAGTTCACGAACGCCGGGTAGCCCTGGATCGCGAACTGGACCTTCTGGTACTCACCATTGCCGGTCTCGTGGCAGACCTGGGTGGCCTGCGCGTCGAAGTCGGCGGGGTTACCAGCGCTGGCGGTGCCGCCGCCGAAGGCGGTCAGCGCGGCCGCGGCGACGCCCACCAGTGCCGCAGTCCGGACGTTGATCATATGAATCTCCTTGCTGTGGGGATGCTTTGGTTCCAATTCCCGACCTCGGGATACCGTACGGGGCGACTGCCCTCCCGGCCAAGAATTCCAGCTACTGATCGGGAAAACCGGCTGTTCCGTGGCCCGGCGGAAGGCGAGGACCTCGGAGCCCGCCCACGGCGACGGTTCCCGGACGGTCCGATCCAGGTGGTGGTGGACGCCGATTTCGCCCGCGTCCGCGCGTGCGGCGGTGCCGATCCCCGCGAGAAACCTCGTAGTCCGCACTAATCTGGACTCGGCTACCGCCGTGGGTCGAGATGAGGGCGTGTTTGTGATCTGTCCGCATTGCAGTGCGAATCTGCTGCGCCGAGAGCGGGGTGATCGGCGGTGTTCGACGTGCGGACGGTCCTTCGCCCTCGAACCCAAGGAGAGTCCGCTCGGGCTGCACGATCTGCGCCTGCGCAGACTGGTCGACCGGCTCCGGGACGAACGGGAGCTGCGCTATACGGCGGCGCAGCTGTGGTACGCGGCCTCCCGGACGAAACTGCCCGACGGACTCGGGCTGTTCCGCGGTGTGCGGCTGGCGGTCTGCGCCACCGTCGTGGGATTCGGCCTCCTGGTCTGGTTGGGCGGTGTGTCGGGGTTCGCGGCAATCGTGATCACCGCCGTGCTGGTGGTGCTGGCCGTACTCGGCATGCGGCGGGTGCGGCCCTGGTTCGCCGAGCGTGCTGTGATCCGAATGCCGGTGCCCTACGACAGCTTTCGTGCCGATGTCATCGGCGCGTGGGCGCACACCTACGGCGCCGCGCCCCCGGGCGTGGTGGACGAGAACACGATTCGGCCCCCGGCGGTGGATGATCCCCGGTACGCGGTGCTGTGTCAGGACCGCAGCGTGCTCGCCTGCCTCACCGCAAATGACGTGGCCGGGACCTGGTCGATGCTGGTGACGGACCGAATGGACCTGCTGCCCGCCGACATTCCGGTATTCCTCCTGCACGATGCCAGCGTGCGCGGCGTCACGTTCGCCGTCGACGCCCGGGCGGCGCTGGGTAGCCGCGCCGTGACGGTGGGCCTGCTGCCGCATACCGTCGCGATGAGCCGATCGGCCCTGCGGCTGCGGGAACCGTGGCACGGCGACGCCGATCTGGACCGGCTGCGGCGAGAGGGCCTGCCGGAGTCGGGGATCGAATGGCTGGCCGAGGGCTGGTGGGCGCCGATCGCCGCCGTACCGCCCGCCAAACTGCTCTCCGCACTGGGGCGGGCGATCGAGCGGGTGGACGCCGCGGGCGACCCTGACCACGACCGGGCCCGTCGGATCGGGTTCCTCTCATGGCCGACCGGATGAGACGGGCGCTGCTCGACCGGCTGCTGCCCGGGGCGGTCGAGCGGGCGGGCGCGCCGGGCGGGCTGCGGTTCACCGAACGTCAGCTGTATCACGAACTCTGCCGGGCGGCATGGCCGCGGCTGCCGCGCCGACCGCTGTTCACGGTGCCGACCACGGTGCCGTATCCGGCCTTTCGGTCCGCGCTGCGGCGCTACGGCGAGATCCCCGGACTGCTCACTTGCACCCCGTCACACCCCCGGCCCGCCGGTCGGCACACCCCCGAACCCGATCTCTTCGACTACGGACTGCCGCGCCTGCTGGTCGCCGAATCCGACGCCGTCGCCCAGATGCTGCGCGCCAACGGCGTGCCCATGGAATCCGCCTGTCCGGTGCTGAGCGCGGCCGAGCTGCCGCTCGACACGCGCGTCGTCGACATGCTCGCGCGGGCGTCGGGGACCATCTATCTGCTGCACGACGCGAGCCCGGCGGGGCTCACCTTTCCGGCGCGGTTCACCACCGGGACCGAGGTACCGCCGGGCGTCCGGGTGGTGCCCCTGGGTCTGCGGCCGCGACAGGCAGGTGCGCTGCACCTGGCGCACCACACCGGGCCCACGCCGGATATGCCTGCACCGCACCTGGATTCGTGGGAGCGTGCCTGGTTGCGCCGCGGCCGATCCGTGGACGTGGAGGCGGTGCGACCGGCGGCGCTGCTGCGCACCGTGCACCGCCTGGTACGGACCGTGCGTCCGCCCCGATCCGCCCTGGCGGGGCTGCGCACCGCGCGGTCCGCGGGCTTTCTGACCTGGCCCGCCCCCTGAGGCCGCCCGCGCGTAGGAGATATCAGCCGTGCCGCAGCGACAGACCACCTACACCGACGAACTGCTCGCCGACGCGACCGTGCACCGGCGCTACTCGGACGGACGCGAGGAATGGCGCACCCGGGGTCCGCACGGGCTGGTGCACTGGCAGGACGACCGCGGCGATTCGGGAACCGATGAGCCCCTGGGCCGTTCGATCGTCAAACGCACCCACCGCGACGGCCGGGTGCGCTACGGACGCGAGGGCGGTTACGGCCGAACCCGGTGGAGCGACGGGGAACTCACCGTCAACCGATCCTCCTTCGGCGGCCGGGTCGGTGCGCTGCTGGCGGTGGTGACCGGCGGTGCGCTGCTCGGCACCGTGGCCGTGCCGCCGCAGACGCTGACCGCGGCACAGGAGGAAGAACTAAGGCGACAGGCGGAGCAGAGCGGATCGGCGGACTTCGGCGGCGGGGACACGGGAGGCTACGGCTACTGGGGTGGCGATGCGGACGATGACGACGATTTCGGCTGAGGGGGATAACCGATGTCACGATGGTGCGCGGTGCTGACCCCGGACGATCCGGGTGGTCAGCTGCGGGCGATGGGCGCCGACCCGGTCGCGGTGGGCGGCCGATATGCGCTGGGTCTGCTGGCGGGTCCCGGCGTGGCGGGGTTCTTCACCGCGGGTGAGCTGACCGCGGTCGGCGAGGTGACGCTGTTCCACGCGGAGCGGTTGCGTGCCCGGCTCGGGGCGGACGCGCCGCCCCCGGACCGCCCGGACGGCGAACTGCTGCTGCACGCCTACCGCCGCTTCGGCCTCGACGGCATCGCCGCGGCGGACGGAATGTTCACCCTCGCCGTCGCCGACGGCCCGGAACTGGTGCTGATCCGCGACCACGTCGGCGCCCGCACCCTCTTCCACGCGCGGGCCGGGACCGCCTGGGCGGCAACCACTTCCCTGCGCGCCCTGCAGCGGTGGCCGCGACTGCGCACCGGGCTGCATCTGCCCGCGGTGCGCACCTTCCTCACCTTCGCCTACCTGCCCGGGCGGGAGACCCTGCTGCGCGGCGTCGAGGAGGCGCTGCCGGGCCGCTGTGTGCGACTGCGCGCCGACGGCTCCACCACCGAGGAGATCTACTGGGAGCCAGCGGAGATCGACGATCCGCGCGCCGAGGCGGAGCACGCGCCCGCCCTGCGCGCACTGCTGGAAGCGGCGGTGTCCACACGTCTGCCCGCCGCGGCACCGGTCGGCGTGCTGCTCTCCGGCGGCATCGACAGCAGCCTGGTCACGGCGCTCACAGCGAGCATCCACGACCGTGCCGTGCGCTCCTACTCCATCAGCTTCGGCCCGGACGCGCCCGACGAACTCGCCTACTCGGGACTCGTCGCCGCGCACTGTCGCACCCGGCACCGGGTGCTCACCGTGCCGGGCGCGGCGGTCGCCGCGCGGCTGGCGGAGACGGTCGCGCTGCTGGACTGCCCGGTCGGCGACCCGCTGACCGTCCCCAATCTGATGCTCGCCGAGGCCGCCGCCGCGGACGGTATCCGGGTGCTGCTCAATGGCGAGGGCGGTGACCCGGTCTTCGGCGGCCCGAAGAATCTGCCGATGCTGATCTTCGAACTCGCCCGCGACGATCCGGACCCGGAGGCCAGGGCGCTGGCCTACCTGGACAGTTACCGCAAATGCCACGGCGATCTGCCGGTCCTGCTCACCCCCGCGGTGCTCGCCGAACTCGCCGCCTCCCCACCGCCGACCCGGCTGGTCGCACCCTATCTCCGCCAAGGCCGGATGAGCAGCCTGCTCAATCAGCTGCTGCACGCCAACCTGCGCACCAAGGGCGCGCACCACATTCTCACCAAGGTCGAACGGCTCACCGCGGCCTGCGGATTGGAGGGCCGCGCACCGCTGTTCGACCGCGCCGTCGTCGACTACGCCTTCCGGGTGCCGCCGCGCTGCAAACTGGCGGGGACGCGGGAGAAATGGATCCTCAAACAGGCCGTGCGCGATCTGCTGCCGTCGACCATTGTCGACCGGCCCAAGAGCGGAATGCGAGTACCGGTGCAGCAGTGGCTGTCCGGCCCGCTGCGCGAACTCGGCCACGACCTGTTGCTCGGCGAATCCGCGCGCGCCCGTGGCCTGTTCCGCGAGGACACCGTGCGGACCTGGCTGCGCGGTGACGGCGTGCTGCTGCCGCGCCAGGGCGGCAAGCTGTGGTTGGTGCTGTCGCTGGAACTGTGGCTGCGCTCCTTCGGAGTAGGACCCTGACACCGGCGAAAGACGAACCACCGCAGCAGTTTCGAGGAGCATCATGACCGAACCACGCCTGAAGCGCGACGCCGACGCGGAGAACGAGATCCACGACCTGTCCGACTTCGTGGACGCGGGCCGCAATGTCGTCACACCGGTGGCGCAGTTCCCGCCGGAGGTCGCACTCGCGGTGGTGGAGGCGTTCGCGCGCATCGTCCGCGATGCCGCCGCCAGTGGCATCGCCACCAGTCCGGACGCCGACGGCATCGTGCGCGCCCAGACCTTCGAGGAAGGTGAGGTCTATCTGATCGAGACCCCCTTCGACGGGTTCTTCGCCGACCGGTACCTGATGGACTTCTACGATGCCGAGGAACGCGGCATCTGCTCACGCATGCACCTGCACACCGGACTGCGCTTCGTCCGCATGATGACCGGCCCCGACACCCATATCCGGGTCGGCAGCCTGTCCCCGTTCACGGTCACCCACATTCCGGGCGTGACCCCCTTCGCACCGGCCGAATTCACCGACACGCTGCCGAACACCCCGCCGGACGCCCACCGCACCCGCTACAACCTGGTCGTCCCGCCCTGCTCCTTCGTCGACATGCAGATCCCGCGCGGCGTCAGCCACCAGTTCAACGCCGTCGGCCCGCACGCCGTCATCGACTCGGTGCACCCCGAGGAGTCCATCGAGGTGTTCCGGGAACGGATGTCCGGTCCCAAGATGATGGCCCAAACCGTCTTCCTCGCCGACGAACTGCCCCCGGCCGCCACCTGTACGAGCCTGTCGTAGCGACGGTCGGCAACCGGCGGGCGTCGGTAAGGTGGAATCCGTGTCCGACACCGGGGAACTCGCGTCCGCGCTGGCCCGGATCGCCCTGCGGTCCGGACGTACCATCGCGGTCGCGGAATCACTGACCTGCGGGAAGATCAGCGCCGCCCTCGGCGCCGCACCGGATTCGGCGCAGTGGCTGCGCGGTGGACTGGTGGCCTACAGCACGGAGGTCAAACGCAAGGTACTCGGCGTGCCCGATGTGCCGGTGGTGTCGGAGACGGCGGCACTGGCCATGGCCGCCGGGGTGCGCTCACTGCTGGACGCCGATCTCGCGGTGGCGGTGACCGGGGTGGGCGGACCTGATGCGCAGGACGGCGAGCCCGCCGGATCGGTGTGGCTGGCGGTCGACTCGGTGTACGGCTCCCGGGCGCGGCACCGGCAGTTCGACGGCCCGCCGGAGGATGTGCTGGCACGGACGGTGGAGACCGCGCTGCGCATGCTGGTGGAGGCGTCCGACCCGCTCGACTAGCGGGGCTGCTCGCGCAGGCGGCGGCGCTTGCGGTGACTGGTGTCGCACAGCGGATAGAGCGCCGAACGGCGACACAGGCACAACGCCACCACACAGCGGTCCGACCGGATGGTGCGTCCGTCGGCCGTGACGAGTTCCACCGGCCCCTCCACCAGGGCCGGTCCGTCGGCGGTGTAGGTGATCCGCCGCCGGTCACTGTCGGGGTCGGTCGGCACGGATCACCACCAACTCCTCATGTCGCTGGGAGGGATGGATGAGACCCGCACGGGCCAGCCGGTCGGCTTGGCGGCGCAGCACCGGACCGAACGGAATGGTGGCGCGGGCGACCACGGCGGCTTTCAGGCCGCCCTCGCGCAGGTGCGTCAGGGTGCGGTCGGTGCCGCAGAGGCTCGAATGGACGAGCAGCAGCATCCCGGTGCGCGACAGCACGCGGGGCGCGAGTCCACACACAGCGTCGACCGCGTCCCGGCCGTCCGATCCGGCGGCCCAGTTGCGTGCGGCACCCCGGGCCGGACCGTCCGAAGCCGCCGGAACATAGGGCGGATTGGCCAGGACCACATCGAAACGCCTGTCGTGCAGCATTTTTCGGATATCTCCACGCAGCAGCTCGATATCGATGCCCCGCATGCGGCAGTTCAGCCACGCCGAGGCCAGCGCGGCGCGGGAGATGTCCACCGCGGTCAGCGCCGCGGGACGGATCCGGGACGCGGCATGAATGGCCAGCGCACCGGTGCCGGTGCACATGTCCAGCACCCGGCCGTGCGGTGCGACGGCGGCATCGGCCAGAGCGCGAGCGAGCAGCCGGGTATCGGCCTGGGGGCGGTAGACGCCCGGTGCGCGAATCAACATCACGAATACCGGATAACCAGGAACCGGCGAGCTAATCGGCCGCGGCGGGCTCCCACAGCGACGGACGACCCTGCCGCCAGCAGGCGAGCACCTGGTCGGCGAACCGCTGTTCGAGCAGGTCGGTGGCCTGGATGCCGAAGACCACCGACTCGCGCAGCCCGGGTTCCCGCAGCAGCAGATCGCCGATCACATCGCGGCGCATGAGCTGCTCGTGCACCGCGTCCGCCTCCACGTGCTCGCGATAGAACCGCACGCAGGCTGGATGCGCGTCCAGGCGGGTCAGCGCCGCCACCATGTGCTGCGAGGCCGGTGGGGAGGTGATCTCCACGGCGGCGAAATGACCGATGCCCGCACCGCGCAGGCCGCGGTGCAACCCGAACAGCGACATCATGTCGACCAGGGCGAGCATGGGCGTGGCCGCGACCTCCAGGTAGTGCAGATAGCCGGGATGCAACTGCGCGCCCGCCAGCAGATCGGCGTAGAGCTCGGCGTGCACCCGGTCGCCCCGTCCGCCGCCGAACTCGTCGAACTCCACGGCCACCAGGGCGGCCTTGGACCAGCCGCGCAGGCGGGGGATCAGCCAGGCGTACGGGTCGGCCTCCTGGTGATGCAGCACCGATCGGTGCACGAAGTACTCGCGCAGTTGCCACATCTCGCCCTGATCGCGCAGGAACCCGCTCGGACCGCCCGCCTCGGCGGGGACCTCGAGCAGCCGGTCGAGTTCACCGTCCAGATCGTCGCCGCCCGGAGTGTCGGCGCGCAGGGCGGCCAGGAACACCTGCTCCAGACCGGCGCGCAGGCGCAGCAGTTCCGGATCCCACTCCCAGTCCGCGTCCACACCCGCCAGCCCCTGATAGTGCAGTTCGTAGCAGGTGTGCAGGGCCAGGTGCAGGTCGCGGCCGTAGGGATCGGCCGATGTGAGGCTCGGGGTGGGCACCGGCGTCCCCGGCGGTCGGCGCAGCGTCTCGACCACCGCCGCGGACAGTTCTCCGCAGGGCGCGGGCAGTGCCGTGACCGGTGCGCTCGTCGCAGTCATCTCAGGCCGCGCGTTCCTCGCCGAGTGCCTGGTGCCGCAGCTTCGCCAGGGTTTTGCTCAGAATGCGGGACACCTGCATCTGCGACACCCGCAGCTGGGCGGCGATCTGGGATTGGGTCATGTGCTGGTAGAAGCGCATGGTCAGGATCCGGCGCTCGCGTTCGGGCAGGGCCGCGATGAGCGGGCGCACCGCCATGGCGTCCTCCAGGAGGCGATAGCAGGGCTCCTCGGTGCCCAGCGTGTCCACCGTCCGGGGCGCGGGGTTGTCGTCCTCGGTGTGGGTCGCGGCGTCCAGGGAGTCGGCCTTGTAGGCCGTGCGGGCGATCAGCGCCTGGGTCACCTCGGTGAGTTCGACTCCGAGTTCGGCGGCGATCTCGCGGGCGGTGGGCTGACGGCGCAGCCGCTGCGTGAGACGGTCCACGGCCGGACCGATATTCCGCTGAATCTCCTTGGTACGCCGGGGCACCCGCAGCGCCCAGGTGTGGTCGCGGAAGTGGCGGCGCACCTCGCCCATGATGGTGGGCACCGCGAAGGACAGGAATCCGCTGCCCCGGCTCACATCGAAGCGATCCACGGCCAGCACCAGGCCCAGGGTGGCGATCTGATGCAGATCCTCGAATTCCTCGCCGCGTCCGGCGAAGCGGCGCGCGATGTGCTCGGCCAGCGGCAGGCACAGGTGCATGATCTGGTCGCGGATCTCGGCGCGGTGCGGATCATCGGGGGCCAGCGCGGCCAGCTTCTCGAACCACGGCTCGATATTGTCGTAACTGTCAGTGCCTGCCCTCAGCGGTTGGTCGGTTCGGCTCGTTCGGGTCTCTGCGGTCGGCATCGGCTGCTCCTCGCACTCCTCGGAAATCCGATGTCTTTCGGATACCCCGACTCTCGTTACCGAAACGTGATCGGCGAGCGGGATCCCCGTATCGGTTGTCGTGGCGAGGCGCGCGCGAATCACTGCTATACACGGGGCATGTCCGAAGGACCTGAGCCGCGAGCGGCGTTCGACGCGCTCGTCGCCGCCGCCGACGCGCCGATCGTCATCGTGACCGCGGCCGTCGACGACGAGCGGGCGGGCTGTGTGGTGGGGTTCGCCACGCAGGTCGCCATCGAACCCCCGCGCTTCCTGGTGTGCGTCTCCAGGGCCAATCACACCTACGGTGTCGCGCGGCGGGCGCACCATCTCGGAGTTCATCTGGTGGATCGCGAGAATATCGCTCTCGCGCAGTTGTTCGGGGCCGAAACCGGGGACGAGATGGACAAGTTCAGCTGGTGCCGGTGGTATGTGGGGCCGCACGGCGCGCCCCTGCTCGAGGAGGCCGCCGCCTGGTTCGTCGGCAGGGTGGTGGCGCGCCACGACTTCGGCGATCACGAGGGGGTGGTGCTGGCACCGGAGTACGGGGCGGGACCCGGCGCGCCGGTGACCGCGCTGCGCTACCACGACGTCGCCGATCTCGAACCGGGACATCCCAGCTGAGAATGCCTGTGGCGCAAGGAGGGTCACTCCATCCCGTGCGCCTGCGCCACCAGATCGAAGAACACCCACACCCCGCCCCGGTCGTAAGATTCCGGAGCCTCCGAGCCGCCCAGGAACGGATACGGCGTGGCGATGTACACCTCGTCGGGCGCCAGTGCGCCCAGGCGGGCCCGAATCGCCGAAACATGGTGCGGCTGTAGCACATACGTCACCACATCCGGATCGAACAGGACGCGGTCCACGAAATCGGCGATCTCGGCGAACGGGCCGTAGACCTTGACTCCCGGACTGTAGGGATCGAGCAACCCGTACTCGCCGGTCCGGGTGCTCATGAGGAAGGCGTGCCCCAGATCCGAGTACCCCACCACCGTGTCGAACCGCGGGTAGTGCGGTGCCCACGCGGGCATCACCCGGTCGAAGCGGACGGGGTCGAGCAATCGGAAGGGCACGCTGGTCACCGCGCCCATCCAACCAGAGCGGCCGTCAGTCCCCGGCGGGCGGGCCGTGGCGGCGCAGCGCCCGCGGCAGGGCGACCGCCACCGCCGCCGTGACCAGCGTGCCACCCGCCCCCGCGACCACCAGCGTGGTGCGGGGATCGGTGGCATCGAGCAGCAGACCGCCGCCGACATACGACAGCGCGGCGGCGATTCCGATGGCGCCGTACAGATTTCCGAACACCCGGCCGAGCATGCCGTCGGGCACCAGCCGCTGGATCAGGGTGCTGGATGCCACGTCCATGCCCGCGATACCGAGGCCCCGCACCGCCTGCACGGTGAACGCGGCGGCCACCGACCAGGCCAGTCCGGTGAGCAGATTCCCGGCGCTGCTGACCAGGAAACCGCCGATGAGCAGTGCGGTCATCGACATACGGGTGCTCAGGCGGCCGATCAGCGCGTAACCGATCAGCAGCCCGATGCCCACCGCGCCCAGCAGCAGGCCCACCGCGGCGTCGCCGGAACCCAGGGTCTGCGTGGCCAGCAGTACCAGGGCCACATCGTCCACGCCGTTGCACGCCACCACCGCACAGAAGCCGAGCGCAACGATCCGCACCACCGGGGTGCGCAGGATGTAGCGCAGGCCGGTCCGGGCCTCGGTCAGCAGCGAACCCGGGTCCCCGTCCGCCGGGGTCGGCGGCATCGGCCGGGTGGCGAGCAGGACCAGCGCCGACAGCAGGAACGAGGCCGCGTCGACCAGCAGCACACCCCGAATGCCGAGGAAGGGCAGCAGGGCGGCGGCCAGCAGCGGGCCGAACGCCTCGGCGGCATTGGCCCCGAATCCGATGGTGGAGTTCGCGGTCGCCAGATCCTTGTCCGCCACCATGGCGGGCACCGCGGACCGGGAGGCGGGCTGGAAGATGTTCGATGCGACGGACCGCGCCGCCACCAGCGCCAGCAGCAGCGGCAGCGGCGGCAGGGACAGCGCGATCAGCAGGACCAGCACGCCCTGCGCCACCTCGCAGCCGATCATGAGGCGGCGGCGGTCGAAGCGGTCGCTGAGCGCACCGGTGAGCGGACTCAGCAGGGAGGGCACGAAATCGCCGACGAGCAGCAGCAGCGCCACCGCCAACCCCTGCCCGGTGGTGTGCGCGACGTGCAGCATGAGCGCGACCAGGCTCATGGAGTCGCCCGCATAGGACACCACCCGCGCCGTGAACAGCGCGCCGAGCGGGCGGTTGGTGCGCAGCAGTCGCAGCGCGCGGCCGCGCTGCGCGGTCGGCGCGGGGGTCGGCATGCGGATGGGCCTCCACCGGATCGGATCTCTCGCCACGGCGGGCACGCCCCGGCAGCGCCCCATGGTGCCCCGGGGGTCGAATGTCACGCAATCGATTTCCGGATTCGGCGGTGCGCGCCTGCGCAACAACCGCGCACCGGTCGGATACCCTGCGAGCCGATTCGAAGATCTGGCCACGATTGACCCGGGTTCACCGAAAGGCGGGGCACGATGAGCGGATTCGACACTTCACGCCTGATGGCCGGCACCGCGTGCGCGGCAGCCTGTCTGGCACTACCGGCGGTCATCGCCCCGCACGCGCAGGCGGCGGTCTCACCGACACTGTCGGTGACGATGGGAGGTTCCGCGCTCGGCGCGGCCAGACTAGCGGCGGTCGGCTGCCCGCAGACCGCGACGGCCCGGGTGACCATGCCCGACGGCAGCCCGGTCACCGGCGGCTTCGTCGACTTCTTCAGCCGCCTCCCCGGTGTAGCCGGCAATACCGTCGGCACCGCCCCGGTGCACGACGGCACCGCCAGCATCCCGTGGGTTCCCGATATCGACGGCCAGCACATCGTCAGCGGCGTCTACTACGGCGGCCCCGCCCACGTCCGCACCACCGCCGGCTACACCACCATCACCACGGTCGACACCGGCGGCGTCTGCGCCTGACCGACACCGACATCGACATCACAAACGCGCCGCGGGGCACCATCCGCGGCGCGTTCGCGTTGCGGGCGGTGACGCCGAAACAGGGGCGGATGTCCGATAGCGTGGGCCGGGTCGTGTCCCTACTGTCGGTGCTTCGGGTCGGGATCCAGGGAAAGGAAACGGATGAAGGTGCGTGGCAGGGCCTGGGGTGCGAGTGTGGCTGCCGGTGTGATGGCAATGGCGGCAATGGTGTTCGGCGGGGCAGGAAGTGCCGCGGCCGATCTTCCCAGCAGCCAGGTGGATATGCGATGTGTCGGCATCAGCCCCAATATCGTGGACCTGCCCTACAGCTCGCAGGTGATCGTCTCGTATCTCTACGACGAGTCGGGCTTCCCGTACATCACCGTCCACACCGGCGCGAGCCTGTGGGGCTACCACACGACCGCGACGCTGCGCTGGACGAATCTGGCCACCGATGCGTCGGGCACAGTGACCGGAGACTCGCCGGTGTCCTCCTTCTTCGGCACCGGCGGCACCGTCTATTTCCGCGAGCCCACGGGTCCGGGGCCGGTTCGACTCGACCTCACGGTGGTGAACTCCGGTCTGGTGCCGGTTCCCCCGGTGAACTGTTCGGGGACCATCGACATCCACTAGCCGCAGTCCGTGTTCGACGAGGGCCCGGTCCACACGGACCAGGCCTTCGTCGCGTTCGCAGCCGAACTCGTGAACGACAGGATCGGGGCCGGAGCGAGAGCGGGTGCGCCTGTTCCGATAGGAGGACGGTCAGTCGGGCCCGCCCGCCGCCGATGCGGCGATGATGGCGGGGAGGTAGGTGCGTGCGAAGTGGCGTGCCTGATCGTCGTCGTCGATCGGCAGGGAGTCGCTCGGGACCATCAGGAACGAGGCGCTGACGCGGATCAACATGTCGGCAGCGCGCAGCGCTCCGTCGAGGGGGAGGGACTCCCCGGTCAGCGCCATCGCGACGGCTGCCCGAATGGGCTCCATGGTGGCGAGATGGTCGGACAGGAAGGAACTGAGCGTTTCGGGCTCGAACTGGCGGAGCGCGGCCATGAGGGGGTGGTGCCGGGCCTCGTGCATGCCCAGGACGAAGGCTTCGATCGCCTTCTCCTCGGGCGATGACTTGGCGAGAATCCGGCTGCTGACGGTGAGGAAGAACGACACCACTTCACGGATCACGACCTGGCGGACGATCTCGTCCTTGTCGCCGAGTCGGCGGTAGATGGTGGGGCGCGATACCTCGGCACGCCGGGCGATATCGCCGACCGAGGTGCGTCGGAAGCCGTGCTCGACGAATTCGGTACGGGCTGCGTCGAGCAGTCGGCCCTGTTCCACGTCGGTCGTGAGCAGCCCGGATCCGAAGAGTTGCTCGACGTCCATACCCATGTGCGTCATATGGGGGAGATTATCGTTCGCAAGTCGGTAACCCGCTACGGGAAGAGGTTTTCGTCTCATTGATCGCCGCAATCCAGTTGTCACGTCATACTTGTCCGATGACGAGGGCGTCACGATCGCGCGCGGGACGCGCGGCCCGGTTCGGCGGTGCGGTGGGCGCCGAAGCGGCGAAACTCGCTGTTCACCAGGCCGTGGGCGTGGTCAGCCCGGGCGCGTCCGCGGATCGCGCCGGGCAGTTCCCCGCCCTCCTCGCGGATCGCCTGGTCGTCGTGCTCGGAAGTCTGCGCGGTGTCGCGATGAAGCTGGGGCAGTTGCTGTCGCTGATCGACGCGGGCCTGCTGCCGCCGAGCGAGCGCGAGTTGTTCCAAGAGACGTTGGCGCGTCTGCAGGACAGTGCTCCGGTGGTGCCGTGGCCCCGGATGCGCGCCCATCTGGAGGCGGAACTCGGCGGGAGATCGGCCGCGGTCTTCGCCGAATTCGATCCCGAACCGGTCGCCGCGGCGTCCATCGGGCAGGTGTACCGGGCACGACTGGCCGACGGGCGTGACGTGGCGGTCAAGGTGCAGTACCCCGATATCGAGGCGGCGGTCCGGGCGGACCTGAAGAATCTGCGCACGCTGCTGAGCGTTTATCGACTGATCCATCCGGCGCTCGACACGGCCGCACTGGCCGACGAACTGGAGGCCCGGATCGGGGAGGAACTGGACTACCGGCTGGAGGCGGCCAATACGCTGCGGCTGGCTGCGGCATACCGGGATCATCCCTTCGTTCGGATACCGGACGTGGTGTCCGAGCTGTGCACCTCTCGGGTACTGGTGACGGACTACCTGTCCGGACGTCCGCTGCGCGAGGCGTATTCCGCGCCGCCGGCCGAGCGTGACCGGATTGCCGAGATCCTTTTCAGATTCTATTGCGGCACACCCTATTTCCTGCGGTTCTACAGTGCCGACCCGCATCCGGGGAACGTGCTGCTCCGCGACGACGGTACGGTCGGATTCATCGACTTCGGCCTGTGCAAGGCCGTGGACGCCGATACGGCCGAGACCGAACTGGCGGCGCTGCGCGCGGGAATCGACGGCGACAGCGAGCGGATCGTCGCGCTCATGGAAGCCCGCGGGTTCGCCTCGCGATCGTCGGTGTCGCGCGACGAGGCGTACGCGACACTGCTGCGTGTCTTCGGCTGGTACCTGCGCGACGGCGAGGTGTCCTTCACACCCGCTGTCGCCAACGATCTGGTGGCGCTGCTGGGGTTCGGGGCGAACCGGACAGGATCGGTGCGGTCGTTCAACCTGCCCGCCGAACAGCTCTTGCGCGGGCGCACCGAGTTGCAGCTGGTCGCGATGCTGGGGCAGCTGCGGCCTCGGACGAATCTGCACGTGGTCGCCCGCGAATGGATCTTCGGCGAGGAACCGGGTACCGAGCTGGGGCGGGCACATCGCGATTGGCGTGAGTGTCAGCGGGTGGGCAGTGCGCCGTCCAGCCCACCGACCTCGGAGACCTGCCAATCCGCATCGCGGTCCACCGAGACCCGGTAGGTGACGGTGGTGCGCGCCCCGTCCGGGGTCTGCGCGCTGGTCGAATTGACATCGAGGAATACCTCGACCTGGTAGATGCCGCCCGATTCGGAACTCACCTTCGCCGCGATGGGCGTGGCGGTGGAGGTCCAGCGCAGCGGTGTGAGCAGTTCCCGTAGCGCCGGTCCGGTCGCGTCGAACTTGCTGGCCAGCTGTGGTGCGGTGCCGTCCTTGAGCTTGGCCAGCCAGGCGGGGAAGTCCTGGTAGTCGATGGTCGAGGCGCCCACCGCGTAGTCGGTCGCGACCTGTTCGGCGTGGCGGCGTCGGTCGTCGCCGGCGGCGCGCTCGTCGAGTTCGTGGCGCGCGGTCCACCACAGGATCGCGAAAACGGCGGTGGCGGTCACGAGTACGGCGGCGATCCCCGAGCGCGCGAGGGCTCTCAGCGGTATCGACACCGCACGTGGGCCGGGTCGGGCATCACGGTCGGCGGCAGCCTGCTCGGCGGCGTCCCGGGTCGGTGTGGTGTCGGTGGGGTCGGTCATGGCTGTTCCCATCTATGGTCAGCGGACGGAAATCTGCAGGCGTACGGACTGGTCGCCGGTCTGCGCTAGTGCCTGGGTGAGCAGCGCGCCGATATCCAGCGCGCCCAGGACGCCCGTGGTGGCCTGCGTCAGCGGCGCCAAGACGGGCACGAGCGGCGCGAGTTCGGGACCGAGGAGACCGAGGCGGTCGGTGAGCTGGTCGAGGAACGGCGCCAGACCGGTGCCGGTGCGGTAGGCGTCGGGAAATCCCTCGCTGTGCACCAGGACATCGAGGGCGTCGACGACCTCACGGACCTTACCGCCGAAGCGGCCGAATTCCGGGCCTCCGGCCCGCAGCGACGTTCCGAGCCAGTCCAGGTCGGCACCGATGGTCTGCAGGTCGGTGAGCAGGCCGCGCAATTGCGGCTGGCGGCTGAGCAGGGTTGCGGCCAGCAGTTCGGCGGACCGGTTCACCTGCGGCAGCACCGATCCGGCGCCGTCGAGACCGGCGGTGAACGTGCTCACCAGGTCGTCGATCGCGCCGGGATCGAGCTGGGTGAGCAGATCGGTCGCCGCCTCGGCCATGCCGGGCAGGGAGAGAGGAGTCCGCACCAGGCGGGTGTCGACCTCGGCGCCGTCGGCGAGCACCGGTCCGCCCACCTCGGTCGGGGTGAATTGCAGATAGGGCTCACCGAGCGCGGACAGCGCCTCGATGCGGACGGTACTGGCGGCGGGGACGGGATGGGTGTCCTCGAGCCGCAGCCGCACCAGGACTCCCCGCCCGGCCACCTCCACCGCGGTGACCTCGCCGACCGGCACGCCCGACAGTAGAACGGGGGAATGTGGTTGCAGCCCACCGGATTCCGGAACGGACATGGTGACGTGCAGGTACTGGCGGAACCAGTCCACCCGGACGACGCCGATGGCCAGGTAGGCCGAGCCCACCACGAAGACCGCGAGGATCGCCGTCACCGACAGCGCGGACCGCGCCGTCATCGCACGACCCCCACCATGCGCAGTGCCGCGAGAATCGCGTCCATCTCGGGCGCGGAGTCCGCCGCGGGCGTTGTCGCGGTGCGGAATTCGGTGACGTTCACGGTGGGACCGTGTTCCGCCCACGGCAGGATGCGATCGTCGAGCAAGGCGACCAGCCTGTTGAGGTTCGAGGGTGCGCTGGTGTCCAGCGGGCCGGTGGTGAACAGCAGCGGCAGGAGCGCGGCGGCCGAGGCGTCACCGGCCTGGGCCAGTGGGCTCAACCAGACCAGCGCGTCCGGCAGCGTGCCAACCGCCGGGAGCAGTCCGAGCAGGCGCACCACGGATGCGGTGGCGGTGGCGACCTGATCGGCTCCCGCCGCCGAGAAGTGCTCACGTATGGCCGACGCGTTGGCGCGGACGGCGTCGAGATCCGATGCGGTGGCGGCCAGCAGCGCGTCCACGCTGTCCAGGTGGTCGCCAAGGTCGGTGACATTGTCGGCGAACAGCGCTCGCAGGCGGGCGGTCTCACGGGGATCCGCCGGTAGCGCGGCGTTGACTTGATTGAGAATGTCCTGCAGTCGGGTGACCGTGCCACCTCGCACGAAGGCGGCCAGACCGGCCATCGTGTCCTCCACCTGAACGGCGGGGCGGGTCTGGTCCAAGGGAATCGTCGCGCCCTCCGACAGTGCGGGACCGGCGTCGCCCGCCGGGGTCTCGAGCGCGATGTACACATCACCGAGCGGCGTGTCCTGCCGCAGTTGCGCGGTGACCGCGCCGGACAGCCGGACGTCGGCGTCGATATCCACGTCCGCCAGTACGAACCCGGGCCGGGCGGCATCGGGAGCGACCAGGGCGACGGCGGTCAGCTTTCCCACCGGCACGCCGTCGGCGACCACCCTCGCGCCGGAGGGCAGGTTCAGCGCGTCGGGGAACTGGATGTGCAGGCGGTAGGCGGGCGTGCGCACGCCACCGCTCAGCGTGGGGAGCGCCGCCGGGTCGACAGCGCATGCGGCGATGAAAACGGCTATGGCCGTGACGAAAACGATGAGCCCGAGCCGTGCCGACCGTATGCCGTGGGCCGGGCCGCAACGCTGTACCGCCGGGTAGCGCCGGTTCCGCGAGAACATCATCGTCCACCTGTCATGCCGAAAACAAATGTTGCGAGATCGATCGCCGCCACCGCGTCCGCCGCGGAGCAACGGCCTGGTTCGAGTGCGTCCACCGCCGCGCACACTGCGGCCCCGACGTGCTGCGGGAGGTGCACACGTGGCGGCGTCCAGGTGAGCATGGGCTGCCCGTCGGGTCCCGCCATGCGGGTGAACGCGCCGACGAGAACCGGCACGGCGTCGACGATGCGCTCGAGCGTGCCGGCGTGGGACGCCAGCAGCCGGATGTAGGGCACCACGGCGTCGAGTCCGCCGAGAATCGCGCCGCCGTATTCGCGAGTGATGTCGTTGGCCCAGGGCAGGATCACCCGCAGGCTGTCGACGAGTTCGGCGAGTTCGGCGAAGATCTCGTTGTTGATCTGATCGAAAACCGCGGGGAAACGCGTGAGAACCTGCTTGTACTCCGCCCAGTTCGCCGCCGTGGCCGCCGACAGGGAACCCAGCGAGTCGATGAGGGCGCCCAGTCGCACCACCGTGGCGTCGGAGGACAGGGCGCCCGAAGCCAGTTGCGTGAGCAGCGCATCGGCCTGACCGCCGGTACCGGCCGTCGCCTCACGCAATTGCCGGAGGGTGCGGCCGACCAGGTCGGGATCGTCGGGGGAATTCAGCTCGAGCATGAGTTCGTTGGCGGCCCGCAGGGTTTCGCTGATGCTCTTGGGTGTGAGCGTGCGGGTGACGCACCGATCCGGATCCCACGGCGTTTCGGTGGAATGCCCCGGCAGCACCGCCAGGTCACGGTCGGCGGCCAGCGTGGTCGCCACGGTCGCCGCGGCGACGTCGCCGTGCAGTCGATGATCGGCGTCGATGTCGAAATCGACCCGGACGCTACCGGTGTCGAGCCGCACGGCGGTGACGGATCCGACGACGACGCCGCGCAGCTTCACATGGGTGCCGGGATACAGGCCGATGGCGTCGGGCATCAGTGCGCAGTAGTGCTCCTCGGGAGCGAGCGGCCGGGCCAGCACCACATAGCCGGCGAGCGCGACAATGGCGGTGACCAGCGCGCCCGCGATCGTGACGAGTCCGCGTGAGGCGAGTAGTCGGCGCACGGTCAGCATTCCTTTCCCGGTAGCGGAACACAGACCGGGGTCAGCACGATCCCGGATTGATCTACCGTCACCCCATTGCGCGCGGCCAGCTGTGTCAGCCGGTCGGTCAAATTCCCGACGGTGCCGATCATCTGGTCGAGCCGCTGTCCCAGCTGCCGCAATGCCGGTAGGGCGCGAGCGAACTCGTCGGCCAGAGGTTGCAGCGTGGTGCGGTAGGCGGGTTCCAGCGCGGCGACGCGGGAGAGCAGCCGGGTGGTCAGGGGCAGGGCGGCATTGATCTCGTCTCGCTTGTCGATCAGGATCGTCTCCACCGCGTTGATGTGCCGAAACAATTGCGCGACAGTCGATTTCGCGGCGTCGATGGTGCCGAGGTACTCGCTGGCGACCGTCAGAGCGGCGTCGATGTCGGCCCGCTGCCGGTCGAGCAGGTCCGTCATGACCAGGACGGTGTCGCCGATTCGGCGCAGTGAGTCCGGATGCCCCGACAGCGCACTCTCCAGGGCGGTGAGATTCTCGCGCACCACGCCGCCGTCCACCCGCTCCAACGGTGTTGTCGCATCCTGGAATACACGCATGAGGCTGTAGGGCAAGCGAACCCGGTCGGCGGGGATGGCAGCGGTGCCGAGGGGGGTCGACCCGGCGGGGGAGAGCGCCACGTAATGTCCACCGACGGCGGTGAGCATGCGGATCTCGAGGCTGCTGGCGTCGCCGACCGGCACCTCGTCGTCGACGGTGAAACGCATGCGGACCTCGTCGGCAAGCAGGTCGACGGCGGTGACGGCGCCGACGGTGATTCCGGCGACGCGCACGTCGTCGCCGACTCGTACCGCGCCCGCCTCGCTGAGCAGCGCCGTGTAGGTGGTCCTGCCCACGGGCAGGACGTACAGCGCCGCGCTGGCCGCGAGCGCGACGACGAGGACGACCGCACCGGCGATGCCCCAGCGCACCTCGCGCCCGGCCGCGTCGCGCCCACCCACACAGTCCTTCAGTCGCGTCATCGTTGGCATACCGTGATCCTTTGCCCGGCGATGAGGATCGCCAGTGGTGCGGGGACGGGCGCGGGCCCGTTGCCGCAGGCGGCGGCTGTGGGCACGACCGCCGCGGCCGCCAGTGTGTCCAGGGTCTGCAGCAGGCCGGGCAGCCGCGACAAGACCTCGCGCGCCGCCTCCGGATCGGGCAGTGCCGCACGCAGCAGCCGGTCGAGGTCCGCATTGGTACCCGGGGAGAGCCCCAGCCGCGCGGCGAGGTCGTCGAGCGGCCGCAGCAGCGCGGGCATGCTCTCGGCGTAGTCGACAATGCCGTGCAGATGCTGTTCGAGTGTGGCGAATACGGCCGTCAACTCGGTGATCGCGGTGATCATATGGGGCGAGCGCCCGGCCAGCGTGTCCGACATCTGCCGCAGATTGCGGACGAGTGTGGATATCACCATCTGACGGTCGCCCACGTAGGCGCCGATCCGCTCGATCGCGTCGAGCACCGGGCCCGGTCCTGCGCCGTCCCCGTCGAGTACGGCGAGCATGGATTCGGCGAACTGGTTCACGGCGTCCGGCGATATCTCGGCCAGTACGGGTTGTAAGCCGTTGAACAGCGCCGTGATATCGAACGAGGGGATGGTGTGCGCCGTGTCGATGGTGGTGCCGCCGGGCAGTGGATCGGTGGTCTGCTCCGGCTGGCGCACATCGAGGTAGCGCTGCCCGGCGAGGCTCTGATAGCGAATCGCGACCCTGGCGTCGCGGTCGATCGGTTGGTCCTGTCGCACCGTGAAGTCGACCCGCGCCAGCGTGCCGTCGAGTTCGACGGTCCGCACCTTGCCGACCGCGAGCCCGTACATGCGGACATCGGCACCCGCGTACAGGCCACTGGCATCGGTGAACAGCGCCGTGAAGCGTTCCGTCGGGCCGGGTACCGGCCGCTGGATCAACTGGATGACGGCAACCAGCAGAACAGTCATGACGGCACCGAAAGCCGTTGTACGCCAAGCGAATCGGAGTGTCTTGCTCATCGGCCGCCACCTGTCCCGATCGCGGATGCCAGCGGGACGGCCACCGCGGGCACACCGCGCAGTACGACCTCGACGTCGAGTGCCGGGCCGTCCGGACCGTCGGTGAACGCACGCCCCAGCCGATCGAGCAGTTCACGCAGCTCCGCACCGGACCGATTCGGATCGGGCACCGTGGCGGCGACCGCACGCAGGATCGGGGTGAGCAGATCGGCGTAGGGACCGAGGCTCTCGCGCGCGGAATGCCCGAAACGCGTGAGGGCGGGAAACAATTCGTCGATGAGGACATCGACCCTGCGGTCGAAGTCGGCGCTGTCGGTCCGTATCGCCGGAATATGGGTGATCTCGTTCAGCAACGCCATACTGCCGTCGAGGAAAGCGGGCACCCCCGTCATCGCGGCGGCGTATCGGTCGATCAGATAAGACGGGGTGTAGCGCTGGGTGTCGGCCACCGTGCGCGCGGTGGCCACGACCGCGTGCAATACCGGGGCCACGGCGTCCAGTTCGACGCTGAGCCTGCTGAGCGAGGCGCTCAGTTGCGGGGTCAGCACCGCACCGGCCAGGCCCGACAGCTGTTCGAGCAGATGCCCCATCGTGACGTCGACCGTCCGACCCGCACCGGTCAGGTCGACGGTGGCGCCGTCGTACAGACGGGTGCCGCCGTCGCCGGGACGCACCGCGATCCGGCTGACTCCGAACAGGTTGGTGGGCGCGAACGCGAGGGTGAGCGTATCGGTGAGATCGCCGACGGCGTCCGCGTCCAGCAGCAGGGTGAGCCGCTGGCGGCCCGGCGATGTGTGCCGGGCGGCGTCCAGTTCGCCGACCGGCACGCCGTACATCTCGACCTGTGTCCCACGGGTGATCCCGCTTCCCACCGCGGCGGTCGTGATCTCCAACCGGAGCTGCCGGTCGGGCGTGGTGGACCGATAGCCGACCACGCCCGCGGCGACGACGGCGACGGTGAGCATCGCGATCAGACCTCGTCTGCGTGCGGTACGCCGATCCGTTGCGGCGCCGGGCATTCCGTATCTGGGCATGGCCCTCACCCCGTGAACTGGATCGAGGAGTCGACGCCCCACAGTGCGAGGGTCAGCACCATGTCCAAGGCGACGATCGTGACGAAGCTGGCGCGCACCGCACGTCCGGAGGCGATGCCGACGCCCTCGGGCCCGCCGGCGGCGAAGAAGCCCTGATAGCAGTGGATGAGGATGACCGCGGTGACGAAGACCAGCACCTTGATCACCGCGGCGACCATGTCCCAGCCGGAGACGAACTGGAAGAAGTAGTGGTAGTACACACCGCTGGACTGGCCGTGCACCACGATGACCACGGCTGCGCAGCTGAGGTAGGCGAGAATCAGCGCGATAAGGAAGGTCGGCACGATCGCCACGGCCCCGGCGATGATCCGGGTGGTGACGACGAACGGTATGGACCGCAGCCCCAGTGCTTCGAGGGCGTCGATCTCCTCCGAGATCCGCATGGCGCCGATCTCGGCGGTCATCCGGCACCCGGCCTGGGCGGCGAAACCGATCCCCGCCGCGATGGGTGCCAGTTCGCGGGTGTTGGCGAAGGCGGAGATGATTCCGGTCAGCGGGCCCATACCGAGCATGTCGAGCATGGAGAACGCCTCGATGCCGGTTCCGGCGCCCATCACCAAGCCGAGTACCACCAGCGTGGGCACGGTTCCGCCGCCCACCACCAGTGAGCCTCTGCCCCAGGTCAGGTCGGTGACCAGGCGAAGGGTTTCGGCGCGATAGTGGCTGAGCGTCAGGGGAATCGAGCGCAGCACCTGCCAGCAGAAGTCCACCACGAATCCCGCGGTCTCCACGGCGGTCGCCGGCAGTGCGGTGACGCGGGCGCCGCGGCGTGTCCACCGCAGCCCGGCGGGCAGGTGACGGCTGGCGATCATGCCAGCCTCACCGGCAGGAACATGGCCGCCAGCTGGGTCAGCGCCAGATCGCAGACGGCGATGGCCACGACCGAGAGCACCACCGCGGCGTTGACGCCGTCGGCGACGCCGCGCGGCCCGCCGCGGGCCTCGAGTCCGCGTTGGCAGGACACGACCACCACCAGGAACCCGAAGAGCACCGACTTGCCCAGGGAGACCCAGACATCGGTGACGCCGGTGAAGGAGCCGAAGGTGAGCCAGTAGCTGCCCGGCGTCACCCCCTGCGCCGTCACGGCCATGAGGTAACCGGCGCCCACACCCACGAAAATGATCAGAACGTTCAGCAGCGGCGCTACCAGCAGCATCGCGGCAACTCGTGGAACGACGAGTCGCCGTACCGGATCCAAACCCATGACCCGCAGCGCGTCGATCTCTTCCCGGATGGTCCGCGCGCCCAGATCCGCGGCGATGGCCGAGGCGCCCGCGCCGCCGAGCAGCAGTCCGGTCGCCATCGGCGCGCCCTGCTTGATCACCCCGAGACCGCCGGCCGCGCCGATCATCGAATCCGCGCCGAGCTGGTGAATGAGATTGCCGACCTGCGCGGACACGATCACACCGAACGGTATGGCCATGAGTACGGCCGGGATCGCGGTGACGGTGATGAGGTACCACGCCTGCCGCCAGAACTCGAGCCATTGGAAACGGCCACGCACCAGGTCGGCGGCGGCGCCGCGCACGGCGATCACCGCCAGCTGAACACCGCGTCCGTAGGTGCGCAGTCCGGTGACGGCGACGTCGGTCAGATTCCGTCGCAGGATCGCCGCGCCCGTCGCCGACGTCGCTGTCGGAGGCGTTGTGGTCATGGGCATCTCTTCCTGGGCAGCAGAGGTAGTGGTGACACACTAGCGTTAAAATGTCACTCTGTCCGCTCAATGGCAGACATCGGCTGGCTAATTATGTCGACTTGATTACCTGCCCTGAACGGCATCTAGTGATTGCTGACGCATAGCTATCTGGAGGGAATTTCGATAGTGTCCGCAGTTCGCGTCCAATCGCAGCATGGTTGTTACCAGGCGGTACGTTACAAAACGACTATCGTGTAACTTCAGTTCTGGTGTGCGATACCGCGCGATTGGCGTCATAGGAGAAGGAGCGCTATGCCGCAGTTCGATCCGGTGGTCGTCGGCGCGCCCGAGACCGCCCTGACCGCCACGCTGCTGCGGCGACTGCCTGCGGAATCCGTCCCCGCCGCGTGGGCGTGCGAGTACGAGGCGGTGTTCTGGTTCGACCGCGCCGCCACCACCGCGTCGCGGGTACTGCCGCCGCTCCTGCGCGGTCGAGCCCGGCCGCTGGTGGTGGTGGGGGGCTTCCTGCGATGCGCGGACTCGCCGATCGGCCCGCATGGAAAGGTGTTGGCGGCCATCGGGTTTCGTTCCGGATTGCGTCCCCGTGGGCATATCGCGTTCATGGCGACGGACTCCGAATCGGGCCTCGTCGGCGGGCGCGGCAACTGCGCTCTGCCGGTGACACTCGCGCGGTTCACCGGCGATCTCGCCTCGGGCACCGTGGTCGCCGTGGAAGGCGACGGCGACGCGACACCGTGGACCCTGGGCGTGACCGCGCGCGCCTTCGGACCCGCCGTGCCGATGCGGTCGACCGTGACGATGCTGCAACAGTTCTCGACAGGTCCGCTGCATCCGGTCACCGCGCGGGCGCGTTTCCGGGCGCGAATGGCGATCGTGGACACCACCATCGACGCCGATACCGAGCTGCCCACCTGGCTACGCTCGGGACGCCGCCCGGGAATCCTGCTGTCGCACCTACGAATAGCAATGCCTCCCGTGGTATCCGACAGTTCGTAACCCGCGTCGTGATCCCGGAAACCGGGCAGGCCCCGCGGCCTGCTCGGACGTGGTGCCGATGCAGGCTCGAGCCGCCCCATCGGCGTCCGGCCGGCGGTCCGCCTTCCCTGCCTCCGATCATCGGGGATGGCGGGCCCGCCGCGCGATCAGAGGTCGCGCCGAGCACCGTTTAGGCTGGCAGCGTGGCCGATGAACGAGTCCAGTTACCGAAGCTCCTCGCCAGCGTGGGATTCGACGCGGATGCCGAGCAGATGCGGTTGCTCGACGCCGCGCGCGCGGAGTTCATCGCGCACGGATATCGGCGCACCTCCGTGGGCGATATCGCCCGTCGCGCGAAGATCGCGCGGCAGACGGTGTATCGGCGTCTGGGCGACAAGGGCGATATCGTGCGGCAGGTGACGCTGCGCGAGGTGGTCGAATTCCTCGAGGCCGTCGGCCCGCGGGTGCTGGCCCACCCGACGCCGGTCGAGCGCGCCGCCGAGGCGTTCGTGCTCGGCGTGGCCGAATGCCGGACCAATGAACTCCTGGCGGCGCTGCGCCGCTTCGAGCCGGAGACGGTGCAGCCGCTGCTGGATGATCGCGCGTCGGCGCTCGAACCGGTGCGCACGCTGATCGCGATGGCGATCACCAGCGAGGGCCTGCCCATGGAGGCGGCGGTGCGCGCCGCCGATCTGATGTTCCGGGTGGCGGCGTCGCTGGTGATCGTGCCATCGCCGGTACTGCCGATCGATACAGACGACCACGCCCGATGGTTGGCGCGCACCTATTTCGGACCGCTCATCGAGGCGTCGGCGGTCGCGGCCTAGAGGTCCAGGACCAACCGGGTCAAGGTGCCGGTGGTGGCCACACAGAGCCGGATGGCGCAGCCGCCCGGTCGCGACACGATCGCCTCCGGCGGCTCGGTCGATTCGAATTCCGCGCCCAGCACCGTGACTTCGCAGCTTCCGCACAGTCCGGCACGGCACAGCGACGCGACCTCGATGCCCTGATTCTCCAGGGCTTCCAGGACGGTGTGCGCGGGCAGCACCGTGACCGTGGTTCCGCTGCGGCGCAATTCGACGCGCAAGGCGGGTGAATCGGTCATGGCCGCCGCCACCCGCTCAGTGCATTGGGCATGCCGTCACACCCTCGGCAGAGCCGTCGTGGTGGTCGTAGGGCGTGCCGTGGATCCCGGCGCGCGCGGCCAGCCTGCGGGTGATGTATGTGTTGACCCGCCATGCCATATCGTCACCCGCGGTGCGACGCCGCATGCGCCACCGCGCCCCCGGCAGCCGATCATCGAGCGCCCGCAGCCGGACATTGACATTGGCGGCCAGGCCGGTGAGCGACGCCCACGGCTGGATGCCGATATCGCGCAAGGGGGTGGCGGCCAGCAGCGCCTTGGCCAGGTCGGTGCTGCTGTAGTAGGCCATCAGTCCGACCGCCGGACCCGCCGCGACGGTGCGCAGGCGCGTGCGCAGATCGGGGGTGGTGAACGATGCGGTGGCGGCGGTAGCCATCAGGTCGGTCCACTCCGGTGCCGTGCCCGCGGTGGCGACCATATAGTCCGACATCTCCATGCCCTCGAGCGCCGAGCGCGGAATGAGCTCGTCGGCCACGCCGAACACGTAGGCGATGTAGGCCCAGTAGTGCATGGCGGCATCGAATTGCGCCATGGTGAATCGGCGGCCGTGGACGTGGTCGAAGCACATGGGGGACAGGCCGAAGGTGACCGCCGCGCCCATCATGGTCGCGTTGGAGATCGGGTTGCCGTTGTGCGCGAAATGCTCATCGCCCCATGCTTTCCGGAGCCCGGCGCGGACTTGGGCGTGCATCAGGCGCACGCGCACGGTGTCTTTGAACACCGGTGACCGGCGGTCCATCCCGCCGGGACGGGTGACGTTCCAGAACCAGGCGGCGGTCTCCAGGTTGCGGCGGTAGGGGTCGTTGACGAAGCGGCCGGTCGCCCCGGTCGCGGAGGCGACCTCCGCGCCGACGAAGGTGCCCATGAAGTCCTGCACGCCCATGGCGAGTTTGCCGGAAGTGGATACGTTGATCCACAGGCGGCGGCCGTGCTCCCACAGGTCGGGGTCGTACCAGTCCGGCGGGTTGTCGAGCTGGTCGAACAGTGCTACCAGTTCCGGCAGCGGATCGGTGACGGATTCGATGCCGTGGTCGAGAGCCTGCTCGAGCATGGCCCGGCCCGCGGCGGTGCCGATGCGGCGGAAAGTGGCGACGAGGTTGTCCATGAGTTCGTCGCCCTGCCAGAGATGGTCGGCCATGAGTCGTGTCGTCGGTGTCGATACGGGCTCGCGGCGCACGTCGATCCATGGTGAGAGCATCTTACGGCGGGGCTCCAGCCACAATGACGAGGAAATCGCCCGCGGCGGCGCGGGCCGCAACGGCATACCGGGCCGCCAGTAATAGTCATGGGGATGTCTGTCGCGGTCGACGGCGACAGCGGCGCTGCTGTCCGGTTCGGTCATTGTCAGAAGCCTGTCAGTTGGCGGAATTTGGTGGTCGTGTCGGACCCGAAGTCGGCGTGCACGGGGCAGTAGTGCTTCGGGTCGTCGCGACGATCGGGTGCGGGCCAGAGAAACTCGGGCGCTTCGGGCGGTGGCAGGTCGGCAGGGCGTTTACCGGCCTCGCGACGGCGGGCGGCCCGGATACGCGGGAAGAAGTATTTGACGGCGTCCGGCGTGACGGCGTTCATGATCGATAGCAGTCGGGTGAGCCGGTCGAAGCGGCGCTGGTCGCGTTCGCTCCAGGCGAAGCACATGGTGCGGCGGATCCCGGGATCGCAGAGGCCGATGGTGACGAAGTGGAAGAAGCGGGCTCCGAGTGGACGGATCACTCGCTCCCACAGGGGTTTCGGTATCCAACGCAGCACCGGGAAGGCGGGTACCGGCGCGGTATCGGCCAGGTGCCAGATATCCCACGCGGCGGTGGTCGGCTCGAGGCCGTTCTCGCACATGTCATCCCAGTACTGCCGGAATTCGTCCCAGCTCTTGGGGACGACGCGCATACTCATGCCGTACATCTCGTACCACTGGTACTGCTCGGCCCACAGCTGTTGTTTCTGCGCCTCCGTGAGGCCGCCCATGAACAGCTCGCCCGCGCGCAGCGTCTGGACGAAGAACACCGCGTGCGCCCAGTAGAAGGTGCCCGGGTCCAGCGCGTGATAGCGCCGCCCCCGACCGTCAACCCCCGTAATGGTGCGGTGGTATCCGACGATCTCGCGGGCGGTCTCCCTGGCGCGCGGGCCGTCGAACACCACCCCGATGATCGGGTAGCCGGACCGGAATACCCGCTGGTAGAACTCGCCCTGGATCTCGGAGTGGAACTCGACACCCGCGCCGAGCCCGGGATGCATGTTCTGCACCATGCCGAGGAACAGCCCGGTCGGGGCGAAGTACAGCGATCCGAAGATCTTCCACGTCAACGAGTCGGGGCCGAGTGGCCGCGGCTCCGGCCGGGAGCTCTCCGCGTCCGCGCTATGTGACAACATGACAGAAGTGTCACATAGTTACATTTGGATGCGCAATAGTAGAACGAACCTGTGAGTCTGACGGCCGGGGTGCGGGCGGCTGCGGCCCGGCCTCGCCGATGGGGTGCGTGCCCGTGCGCTCGCCGGTGGGGCACACGAATACCGGCGGACGCGCCCACGGCTGGTGGAATCTCGTGCGCCCCGAGAAGTTTGGGCCCGACAACTTGGGTCTGAGCAGATGACGCGACGGTCGCTAGCGTGCTGGCCGAGTCCTGATGGGTCGGGGGAGTGGAGAGGCTGGCGTGCGTCGAGCGTTGATGAGTGCCGTGGTGGCGGCGGTGGCGGCCGGAATGCTGCTCGTGGGGTTCGAGCAGCCGGTGGCCGGGGCCGAGCGCGCGGGGGTGAAGCACTGTGCGGTCAGTAGCGGGCGGGAGCCGGACACCGCCACCCCCGAGGAGGTGGGGCTGGACGCGCGGAAGTTGCGGGAGGCACTGGATTTCGCGAACGATCCGACGCGCTTCACCTTCCGGGTGTACCGCAACAACTGTCTCGTCCTCGAGCGCGAAAGCCATGCGGGCGCGGGCCGGATGCCGTGGAATCTGTGGAGCAGCACCAAGAGCGTGGTGTCCATGGTGGCCGGAATCGCGGTCGGCGACGGGAAATTGAATGTCGACGACCCCATCGACCGCTATCTGCCGCCGGGGCTGGGCGATGCCGCGCACCGGGCCATCACCGTGCGCAATCTGCTTACCGAATCCTCGGGCATGCAGGTGGCGGTGGCCTCGGAGGGGATCACCGGGCTGGCGCAGATCGATCCGAATGTGGTGGCGCAGGCCCTGGGTATGCCGATCGTCCATGAACAGGGCACCGAATGGCAGTACAGCCAGCGCGCGGTGGATCTCGTCGTCTACGTCGTCCAGCAGGCGGTCGGCGAGGACTTCCAGGCGTATGCGCAGCGAAAGCTGTTCGATCCCTTGGGAATCCCGGCCGACGACTATCACTGGGCGCGTGACCGCAGCGGAAACACCTACGGTTACGCCCACCTGGTGCTACCGCCCGACGACTTCGTCAAACTCGGTCTGCTCCTGGTCAATCGCGGCAATTGGGATGGGCGGCAACTGATTCCGATCGACTACCTGGAACAGGCGAGCAGTTCCGCCGCCACCCATCCCTGCTACGGCTTCCTGTTCACCATCAACGGCCCGAGCTGCGACGGCGCCTTCCCCGGCCTGCCGAAGGACGCCATCCAGATGTCGGGCATGATGCGCCAGGACAATTTCATCGTGCCGAGTCTCGGACTGCTGGTCAGCTGGACCGGCGTCACGGTACCGGGCGGATCGGTGAGCTTCCCGCACGATGTGCTGCGCGCGGTATCCCAGGCGTTCCTGTCCCCGGAACTCCCGGATCCGGGTCCGTACGCGCCGAAACCGGATATCAGCCTCACCGATCCGATGATCACCAACCCGGACGCGACCCTGGCCGCGCTCGGCCTGGGCCCGATGACCTATCCGGGCTGCGGCCCGCTGAACTGCCTGGGCAAACCACTGTCCCCGCCGTTCGCCGACTGGCCCGCGGGCTGCTTCGTCCTGGGCTGTGTCGGCCCCGTCCCGGGCATTCGGTAGGGCCGCATCAGAACCTCAGGTGAACCGAGGCGATATGCCAGAAGGTCCGATCGTGGACGGTCTCGAAATCCCAACTCTCGGCGAGCGCGTGCGTGGTGGCGACGATGCCCGGGACATCGAAGTCCTCCCGAGTGGCGGTGCCTTTGGCTTCCAGGGCGGCGATGACGTAGGCGGTGGCGCTTTCCATCGTGTGTGGCATGCGAACTCCAATCATCGTTGAATGGTGTGCGGCCGTGGCAACCGGCCGCAGTGACCGGTTACGTCCTGGCGTCGGAAAGTACGTCCTCGTATCGGTATTCGGTCGGTATGGCGGTGCCGGCGGCGTGCGCCTGCTCCTCCCGCTGGCGCAGTTCCACGCGCCGGATCTTGCCGGAAATCGTCTTGGGCAGTTCGGTGAACTCCAAGCGTCGCACACGCAGGTAGGGCGCGAGGTGATCGCGGGCGTATTCCATTATGGCGCGCGCCGTTTCACGCGACGGCTCCCACCCCGCCGCGAGCGTCACATACGCCTTGGGAACGCTCAGGCGGGTGTCGTCGGGCTGCGGCACCACCGCGGCCTCCACCACGGCCGGATGCTCGATGAGCACGCTCTCCAGTTCGAACGGCGACACCTTGTAGTCGGAGGACTTGAACACGTCGTCGGTGCGGCCGACATAGGTGATGTAGCCGTCGGCGTCCCGGCTGGCCACATCCCCGGTGTGGTAGTAGCCGTCGGCCATGACGGCCGCATTGCGTTCGGGATCACCCAGATAGCCCGTCATGAGATTGACCGGCGCGGCACTCAGATCCAGGCAGATCTCGCCCTCGTCACCGGGCGCACCGCTGATCGGATCGACCAGCGCCACCGGCACTCCCGGCGCGGGGCGGCCCATCGAACCGGCCTTGACCGGCTGCCCCGGCGTATTGCCCACCTGCAAGGTGGTCTCGGTCTGGCCGAAACCGTCACGGATGGTCAGCCCCCACGCCTTCTCCACCTGCGCGATGACATCCGGGTTGAGCGGTTCGCCCGCGCCGAGGATTTCGCGCAACCCGGTCGGGCGCTCACCCAGGTCGGCCTGAATCAGCATGCGCCACACCGTCGGCGGGGCGCAGAAGGTGTTCACCTCGGCGCGGCGCAACTGCGCGAGCAGCGCCGCCGCGTCGAACCGGCCGTAGTTGTAGACGAAGACCGTCGCCTCGGCGATCCACGGTGCGAAGAAGCAACTCCAGGCGTGCTTGGCCCAGCCCGGCGCGCTGATGGCCAGATGTACGTCGCCGGGTCGCACGCCGATCCAGTACATGGTGGACAGATGGCCCACCGGATAGCTGATCTGTGAATGCTGCACCATCTTCGGCTTGCTGGTGGTGCCGGAGGTGAAGTACACCAGCAGCGGATCCTCGACCGTGGTGACGGCCGCGAACGGCCCCGCCGACGGGTAGGTCGACGATTCCGCGTAGCCGTGCCAGCCGGGGATCTGCCCGCCCACCACGATGCGCCGGTAGTCACCCGCGACCTCGGCGAACTTCGGGGCGTCGGCCGCGTTGGCGATCACGAAACGCACCGCGCCCCGCTCGATCCGGTCGGCGAGGTCGGCGGGCCCCAGCGCCGCCGTGGTCGGCATGATGACCGCGCCCAGCTTGGCGATGGCCAGCATGGCCTCCCACAGTTCGACCTGATTGCCGAGCATGAGCAGGACCCGGTCGCCCTTACCCACCCCCAGCGCCGACAGCCAGGTGGCCACCTGATCGGAGCGGTTCGCCATCTCGTCGAAGGTGACGCGCTGTTCGCGGCCGTCCTCCTCCACGATCCAGAGGGCGGGGCGGTCGTTGCCGCGCGCGATCACATCGAACCAGTCCGTGGCCCAGTTGAACGTTCCGGTCAGCCGCGGCCACGCGAAATCGCGCACGGCCGCGTCGTAATCGGTTGCCGCGGCGACCAACTGGTCCCGGGCGGCACGGTAGGCGGCGGTGTTCGCGGTCATCGGTCCTCCTCGGACAGGCCGAGCAGGCGCGCGGCGACCTCGCGCATCTCGACCTTGCGGATCTTGCCGGTGACGGTCATGGGGAACTCGTCGACGACGTGGACGTAACGGGGGATCTTGAAGTGCGCCAGGCGGCCGGTGCAGAACTCGCGCAGCGCCTGCGGGGTCAACAGCGGCGCGTCCTCGCGCAGCCGCACCCAGGCCATGAGCTCCTCGCCGTACTTGGCGTCGGGCACCCCGATCACCTGGGCGTCGAGGATATCCGGATGGGTGTAGAGGAACTCCTCGATCTCGCGCGGGTAGATGTTCTCCCCGCCGCGGATCACCATGTCCTTGATCCGGCCGGTGATGGCGACATAACCCTCGTCGTCCATGGTGGCCAGATCGCCGGTGTGCATCCAGCGTGCGGAATCGATGGCGTCGGCGGTCTTCTCGGGATCGTTCCAGTAGCCGAGCATGACCGAGTAGCCGCGGGTGCACAGCTCGCCGGGTTCGCCGCGCGGCACCGTCAGCCCCGTCACCGGATCCACGATCTTGATCTCGATATGCGGTCCGGCGCGGCCCACGGTGGCGGTGCGCTGCACCAGGCTGTCGTCGCGGCGGGTCTGCGTGGAGACCGGGGAGGTCTCGGTCATGCCGTAGCAGATCGACACCTCGCGCATGCCCATGCGCTCGATGACCTGCTTCATCACCTCCACCGGGCAGGGTGACCCGGCCATGATGCCGGTGCGCAGCGAGGACAGGTCGTAGGAGTCGAAATCCGGCTCGGCCAGTTCGGCGATGAACATGGTCGGCACCCCGTAGAGCGAGGTGCAGCGTTCGGCCGCCACCGCCTCCAGGGTGGCCTTCGGATCGAAGGCCGGGGCCGGGATGACCATGGTGGCGCCGTGGCTGGTGGCCGCCAGATTGCCCATGACCATGCCGAAGCAGTGGTAGAAGGGCACCGGAATGCAGATCCGGTCCTGCTCGGTGTAGCCGCACAGCTCGCCCACGAAATATCCGTTGTTGAGGATATTGTGGTGGCTCAGCGTCGCGCCCTTGGGGAAACCCGTTGTGCCCGAGGTGTACTGGATATTGATGGGGTCGTCGGGGGAGAGGGCGGCCTGTGCCCGCGTCAGCTCGCTCGGATCGGCGGCGCGTCCGGCCTCGAACAGTCCCCGCCAGTCGCCGGAATCCAGCAGGATCACCCGGTCGAGGTCGGGGCAGTCGGCCCGCACCTCGTCGATCATGGCCGCGTAGTCCGAGGTCTTGAACGCCGGTGCCGCGATCAGCGCGCGAATTCCCGCCTGCCGCAGCACGTAGCGCAGCTCGTGCGAACGATACGCCGGATTGATGTTCACCAGGATGGCGCCGATCTTGGCCGTCGCGTACTGCGTCAGCGTCCACTGCGGGCAGTTCGGCGACCAGATGCCCACCCGGTCGCCCTTGCCGATCCCCGCCGCCAGCAGGCCCAGCGCCAGCGCGTCGACCTCGGCGACGAACTCCCGGTAGGTCCAGCGCTCGCCGGTACCGTAGTCGACCAGCGCCTCACGGTGCGGATGCGCGGCGGCCGTGCGGTCGAGATTGTCGCCGATGGTGTCGCCGAGCAGCGGCGCATCCCAGACGCCGAAGGTATAGCTCACCGGCCGGAGCCGGTCCATGCTCTTGCTCACTCCGATAGGATCCACATCACACCGATCCGACGACTACCCCCGAAAAGGTGTATCCCGATGACCCGCACAGCCGACTCGCTGCGGCCCCGCGACGCCGATGCGCTGCGGGCCGAACTGCGTCGGATCGCGACCGCGACCGGGGCTCCGGTCGCCTTCGGCGGCGCGGTCCAAGCGGGGACGCTGGTGCTCAGCGAGTTCATCGGCACCCGCACCAACGGCATGCGCGGACTCGCGGTGCAACCGCAGTCGGGATTGGGCGGCCGGGCGGTGGCGAGTCGGCGGCCGACATCGGTGGCGGACTACCGCTCGGACGCCACCATCACCCACCACTACGACGTTCCGGTGCTCGGTGAGGGGCTGCGGGCCGTGGTGGCGGTGCCGGTAGTTGTCTCGGGGGAGTCCCGGGCCGTGCTCTACGTCGCCAACCGCGACCCCAGCCCCATCGGTGACCGCATCGCCGAATTCATGGTGCAGGCCGGTCGCCGCCTGAGTCTGGAGTTCACCATTCGCGACGAGGTGGACCGGCGCGTGCGCCTGCACACCGCGCAACCCCGGCGACCCGTCGTGCCCGCGGTGGATGCCGTTGTGACTGAACAGCTTCGGGACCTGCACGCCGAACTGCGCGGCCTCACCCAGGAAGTCTCCGACGCCACCGCCCGCGACCGCCTGCGCGCCATGTCCGAACGGATCGCGCGCCTGGTCTCCGGTGTCGCCGCACCCGACGATCCGGTCACCCTGGCTCCGCGCGAGGTCGACGTCCTCGCCCAGATCGCCCTCGGCTGCACCAATATCGAAGCCGCCCAGCGACTTTCCCTGAAACCCGAAACGGTGAAGAGCTACCTGCGCAGCGCCATGGTCAAACTCGGCGCGCACACCCGCCACGAGGCGGTGGTGCAGGCCCGCCGCCACGGCCTGCTCCCGTAGCCCTGGTGTGCGGGTGACCCGGTCCCGGGGCGCGTCGCCACCGCGTCGGATCTCGTGTGCGGCGCGGAGGTCTGGTGTCTCCGGCTATACGGTGACCCCGGCTGCGCGATGGTTCCGGCTCGGCGCGCACACCCGCCACAAGGCGGTGGTGCGGGTCCGCCGCCATGGCCTGCTCCCGTAGCCCGGGCGCGTCGCCACCGCGTCGGATCTCGTGCGCGGCGCGGGAGGTTTGGCGCTTCCGGCTGCGCGGCGCTTTCGGCTAGGCGGTGGGCCGGATGCCGTAGGACTCGATCTTGCGATAGAGCGATGAGCGGGCGATGCCGAGCATGCGGGCGGCATGATGGCGGTTGCCGCCGACCTGGACCAGCGCCCGCACGATGGCGTCGCGTTCCACCACCTCGATGGGGGTGAGCACCCGTCGGCTGGCGGCGAAACAGGATTCCGGCAGGTCGGCGCGGCGCAGATCGCCCGCCGGACGGCGGGCCAGGGCGGTGCGCAGGGCGTCGCGGAGTTCGGCGATATTGCCGGGCCAGTCGTAGCCGAGCAGCACGCGCATGGTATCCGGGGTGGGGTGCACCGCCCGCCGGGGCGCCAGCGTACGCAGCAGGCGCGGAACGATCTGGCGCAGATCGTCGATGTGATGGCGCAGGGCGGGCACCGTGATCGAATGCTCGAAATGCCGGAGCACGGCGTCCAGCCGTCCGGGCTCGGCCGATTCGGTGGTCGTCATGGTCACCGCCAGCCAGTGGTCCGAGCCGTCCGCGTTCTCGAGCCGGGCCGCCAGTTCCTCCACCGACCGGTCGGGCAGCTCGTTCAGGTGCGCGAGCACGATGGTGGCCGGCCGCGACCGGTTCCATGCGGCGTCGAAGCCGCTCGGCACGGCGTCGTCGCGACAGTCGACCACCACCAGCGACCGGGTCGGATAGGTGTGGCGGTGGGCGGCGGCGATCAGGGCGCGCTTGCCGACGCCCGGTTCGCCGAGCATGACCAGCGGTCGGCGCACCCGCGCGGTCTCCAGCACGTCGGAACAGGCCATCCGCCAGGCGGGCGAGTCACCGGGCACCTCCGCCAACCCGATTCGCCTGGTGGCGTGGGGGATCGCGCGGGCGGTCGCGGGGGTGAGGTCCACCTGCAACACCACACCGGCCGCCGGTCCGTCCGCGGGTACCGGAATCGAACGCACCCGAGCCTTCCGACCGGTCGGCAGATCGACCGACACCACCGTGCCGCGCGCACCCGTCAGCCCCGCCGCGAGTTCGCGCAGCCGGATGCGGTCGTGCGGGCTGAGTTCCGCATCCGCGCGGGCATCGGTCATGAACACCTCGCCCGCGAGTGCGACCGTCGGGGTGCGGCCCATCCGGCCGATGCGCAGGAAACTGTCCAGCACCGCCTGCTGACCCAGCGACGCCGCGGCGCGCAGTTCGCTCTCGATACCGCAGGCCGCCTCCCGCACCAGGGCCAGCATGAGGCCGTTGGCGTCCTTGGCCAGGCAGCTCAGATCCAGAATGCCCTGCACCGCCCCGGTCAGCGGATCGCGCACGGGCGCACCCGCGCACGCGAAGACCGTGATGTTCTCCGCGTAATGCTCCGCGCCCCGGATCAGCACGGCCTTTCCGGCGGCGAGCGCGGTGCCGACGCCATTGGTGCCGACGGTGTCCTCGGTGTAGACGAAACCCGGCGCGAAGAACACGCCGTCGAAGCGACCGGTCAGAAAGCGCTGATTGTCTCGGCGCAGCAGCACGCGACCGTCCTGATCCGCCAGCGCGATGCTCACCGGCATATCGCTCAGTTCGTGTTCCAGTCGGTCGATCACCGGCACCGCGCAGCGCGCGAATCGGCCGTGCAGATCCAGATCGTCCAGATAGGTCCGGTCGAGCACATTCTCGACATCGTCGACCCCGGCGTTCACCGAGCGCTGCCACGAGGCCACGACCAGGTCCGATACCGCGCCGGAGGGAATATCGCCCGCGGAGACGAATACCTCTCGTGCGCGTTCGACACCGATCGTGTCATCTCCAGCGTCCACCGCACTCCTCGAGCCATCGAATCGTCGGAAGGAACGGCGGGGTGCATACGCCGTCAGCGGATTGTCCGCAGTGCGCGCCGGACTCGTCAAGGGGCAACTGTCCCAAAGTAGGACAGCGGACCGACTCCTCGGTTGCGCACACTGGTAGAACCGACGACGAATCCGCGTGCGGTGTGAGCGAATCCGAGTCTCGCGCCGTGGCGTCAGTTGACGGTCTGCTCCGGAGCATGGTGACAACGTCGTCGCCCGTGGCCGCCCGCCCAAGGCCGCGTCGCCCCGGAACAGGTTGCACCCCTCCCTCGGCCACCCGCACGAGCCCGAAGTGCCCTCGGGTTCGAGCGGGTGGCCGCTTCGCTCGGCAGCTCCGCGTACGTCCCGAAAATGGCTCGGGCGCGCTGGAAGTCGACTGATCTACGTCGACTGATCTACTCAGCGGCGCGCGGTCAGGAGCGCTGCGATGCGGTCGAGTTCGGTCGGGAACTCGCGTTCGTCTAGTCGTTCCTCCACGTCGATCACACCGTCCGTCGCCAGCCGGGCGGTCATTCGTCGATCGGCCCGCTGCTGGGATCCGGACGGCCGCCGCTCCGCCAGCGCCGCGCGGCGGGTGCGCAGTTCCGCCCGGAGGGCGTCCATGAAGAGCAGGTATTCCACCGCGGGCACGCAGACCTCACGGACCGGTGATCGGTGCGCGGGTCGGGCGCGCGCGGAGGCCGGGACGACCACGCCGTGGCGCAGTGTCGTGCCCGCGGCCTCCTGGGCGCGCAACCAGGCTCGCAGATTGTTGGAGGCGATACTGGGCAGGAACTCGACGGCACGGTCCCACTCCAGCCCCTCCACGGCGCACGGATCGCTCACCGCGGTCACGACGACGGCATATGCCGTACCCACGGTCGCGATCATCCGCATCAACCCCTTGTCCTGTCGTGCCGTTCGCCGATATCCCGGTCCGTCAGCGGTCCGGGACTCGTTGTGATCTTTCAGGATACGACGAAATATATTGCACTACTGGGCGTTTCATTACGCATATTGTTCGGTCGGCTCCATTGTGCGGTCCGCGGCGCGGTTTGCTGGGGCGGTGCGTGGACGGTCGCGGTTCAGCTCACTCGCGCCACCACCGCGCGTGGCAGCCGGGGCAGTACCGCGCCGATCAGCCGCCAGGGCCAGGCGGGCACATCGGCGCGCACCGGCTCGCGCTCGATGGCGGCCACCATGGCGGCCACGCCCTTGTCCAGCGAGGCAACGAGTTTCGCGTCCCCCGCCTGTGCCGACATCTCGGTGGCGATGAAACCCGGCTGCACGGTGGTGACGGTGATCGGGCTGCTCCGCAATTCGATGGCGAGACCTTCGCCGAGCGCTGACAGCCCGGCTTTGCTGGCCGCGTACGCCGCCTTCTTGCCGGGCAGCCCGCGCACCGCGCTCATGGAGGAGATCAGCACCAGATGACCGGACCGCTGCTCGCGGAAGATGCTCAGGGCGGCCTCGGCCTGGGCCAGCGCGCTCACGAAATTGGTGGTGGCGGTGGCGATATTGGCGTCGGCGCGTCCGGTGCCCAGTCGGGCGCCCTTTCCGATGCCCGCGTTCACGATGATCCGGTCCAGCCCGCCCACCTCCTCGCCCAACTCGCCGAACACCTTCGGCACCGCCGCGTGGTCGTCCACGTCCAGGGCCCGCACCGCGATGGTGATGTCCGGATGGGCGGCGCACAGTTCGTCGCGCAGCTCCGTCAACCGGTCCAGTCGGCGCGCGCACAGCGCCAGATCACGACCGCGGCGGGCGAACTCGCGCGCCATGCCCGCACCGAGTCCGGAACTCGCTCCGGTGATCAGAATTCTGCGCCTCGTCATACCGCCACCCTAGCCGGACCGCACGGTCGGAATGCTGTGCTCGTCAGCCGAACGAGCCGGTGCTGGGTGGTTTGGGAACCATGCGCCAGCTCCCGCAGTTGTCGCTGCGGAATGCCACATCGGTGGCCTTTATCTCCACCCGGACGGGACGGACCCGGGTGAAGTCGCTGGCGATGATGTAATAGTTCGGATCGTTGTAGTCGGTATCGGTCTGGACTTTCCACACCCGCCGCCAGAAACAGGCGACGGCGGGATCTTCGACGCCACTGGCCTCGTAGTAACCCGGCTGTATATCCACGCCGACCAGATACTGACCATCACCCGGCATTTCCGCGGCCGGTGCCGCGGCGGCGACACCCGATGTCAGCGGTATGAGCGCGGACGCCATGACCCCCGCGATCGCAAGCGTGCGCATACGCACGACGGTCCTCCCTCGCAGTTCGCGACGGCCGCACGGAATTCCGGTGCGTGCGGCCCCGTGGTGAAAGATCCCCGAATCTCTCCGGGCGCAGGTCTATCAGAGAAAACATGGGTAAATGTGAGGAACGCCCGAATTCATTGCGTACAAACCGGTTTCAATGTGCTCGATCGAGGGTGTCGTGCGGCGGTTCCCGGATCGTCCCCGCGGGTTCCCCTCGGACCCACGGGGACCGCGCCGCCGGATTCGAGGCGGTGGCGCGTAGAAAAAGATACCGGATGGTTTCACAACTGGGCAAATCATCCATTCGCTTAGCTCTGGGAATGAGTTTGGGCGGCAATCCGACCGGCCGGACGTTTCGGAATTAGGTACCAACCACCGATGTCGTTCCCGGGTCGGCTCGCGATATTCAGGACATGACACACTTGCGGCCCCTCCCCACCCTGACCGCCACCCGCATCGGCCGGCCGGGGTGCGCCGACCGCTGCGCGCGGCTGTGCACCGACTCCGGCCTCGCGCAGGTGCTGGGCGCCGACAAGGCCCTGCTGCACTGGCGCGCCCTGCGTCGCCTGGGAGACCCAGGGCTGGCCGAACACGCCGTCCAGGAGACCCTGCTCCGGGCCTGGCGCGCCTGTGGCACCTACAACCCCGACCGCGGCAGCGTGCGCACCTGGCTGCTCACCATCGAACGCAATGTCCTCACCGATATCGCCCGGGTGCGCGCCGCCCGCCCCGGTGACAGCGCCTGGGACGAACTCGGCGACGTGGCCGAGGGCCACTACGCCCGCCCGGATTTCGCCGACACCCTCGCCGACGGGCTGCTGGTCGCGGAACTGCTCTCCCGGCTGCCCGCGCCCCAGCGCGACGCCGTCGTGCAGGTGATCCTCAACGATCGCGCCTACCAGGATGTGGCCGCCGATATGGGGGTTCCCGTCGGCACCGTCAAAACCCGCGTGCACTACGCTCTGCGCTCCCTGCGCCGACTGCCCCTCAGCGCCTGATCCCGTCCCGCCGCCCCAGGAGTTCCCATGAAACGCGCCGGTCCCGTCCTCACCCTCCTCGCGGTGGCCGCCGTCGGCGGCGGCATGCTGCTGACCAATATCGTCACCGGGGGCGGCAGCGACTCCGCACCCGCCGACAACGCCGGTCCCGCCAACACCGTCACGGTGCCCACCACCGCGATTCCCGCCACCACGACCCCCACGGCCAGTGCGACGCCGTTCCCGGCTCAGGCCGACTACGTGACCACCATCGCGACCGAGGGGCGTCCGCTCACCCTGTCGGTGACGGTCTCCGGCGATCGCTCCGTCGCCTATGTCTGCGACGGCGCGAGCGTCGAGAGCTGGCTGCGCGGCGACGCCGCCGCCGGGCGAACCGAGTTGTCGGGCAAGGAATCCCGAATCGAGGCCGCCCTCCTCGACGGTGCCCTGACCGGGCTGCTGACCATGGGGGAGCGCAGCTGGGAATTCACCGCACCCGCCGTGCGCGATCCGGCGGGAATCTACATCGACCGCGGCGCGGGCGCGCGCGACAGCTGGGTGGTCGCCCCCGACGGCTCGGTCACGGGTGTGCGCCGCAATGCCGACGGGACCACCTCACCCGCCCCGGGCCTGGCCCCCGACGCCCGAAAGGTGACCGGCGATGACGACGACTTCTGAGCCTCCGGCCCGCGAAACCAGCGGCAGCACAACGGCTTCGGCCATCGCCCTGATCGTGCTCGCGGGCGCGGCCACCGCCGTCGCGCTCGGTGTCTACGGCGCCGTGCACACCCCGGCGGGCACCGCCGTGAGCCTGGCCGGATTCTCCAGCCCGGGCGCGGTGAAATCCTGGCTCGCTACCGCGGTGGTGGTGCTGGCCGTCGGGCAGGACATCAGCGCGCTGGCCATGTACGGCCTGCTGCCGAGGGTCCGGCCCGGCCGGTGGGCCTCGTTCTGGCACGTCTGGTCGGGCCGCCTGGCGGTGCTGATCAGCCTGCCGGTCGCGGTGCACTGTCTCTACGCCTTCGGTTTCGCCACCTTCGACACCCGGGTGCTGGTGCACTCGCTGCTCGGCTGTCTGGTCTACGGCATCTTCGTCACCAAGATGCTGCTGCTCACCCGAAAAGGGTTACCCGGCTGGGTGATTCCGGTCGCGGGTGGGCTGCTGTTCACCGGATTCGTGGGGCTGTGGTTCAGCTCGGCGGTCTGGTATTTCCGCGTCAAGGGTTTCAGCGCGTGAACCCGGCGGCCCGCCCGTACGTCGATAACCATGAGCGGCCGTCTCGTCGGCCCCCTGCGAACAGGAGTGAATCCATGACCCACGACAGTGACAACTCGACCGACAGTGACACCTCGACGCCGGACGCCGAGCCCGGCGGCCCACGGCTGGACCGCCGCACCGCACTGGCCGGTGTGGGCATGGCCGCGGCCGCCGTGACCCTGGCCGCCTGTTCCAGCTACGGCGGCGGCCAGGCCGATTCGGGCGCGCCGGAGAAGCGGGCGGACGGGCAGCCTCCGGCCGAGTTGGCCAAGACCACCGACGTGCCGGTGGGCGGCGGGCTCATCGCCGGTGATGTGGTGATCACGCAGGCCGCGGCCGGAACCTTCCAGGGCTTCTCCTCGACCTGCACGCACGCCGGATGCACGGTGAGCGAGGTGTCCGACGGCCTGATCAAGTGCCCGTGCCACGGCAGCAGCTTCCGGTTGGACGGCACGGTCGCCAGTGGTCCGGCGGCACGTCCGCTGAACGGTCGCTCGATCCGGGTGGAGGGCGACCGCATCGTGTCGGCTTGACGGTGTAATACGGCCTGACCACTGGTAACAGTTCGATCACGGCGCAGCCCGGCACTTGCCAGAAGATAACCGGCGTTGCGAGAGTGAACCACTGGGTTTGGTGTTACTAGTGGGAAGGGAGGGGCGTTCCGCCCGGATCGCCGTCACCGCTTATGAAGCCAAGCATCATCAAGGCTGGTATTCGCTCTGCCGTCACGGCCGCGGCGATCACCACCGTGGCCGGATTCGTGCCGGCCACCGCGCTGGCCGCGCCCGACAACCCCGCGCCCGACAGCCCCGCGATATCCGAACTGCCCCAGAAGCTCGCCGGGAAGACCGTCTTCCTGGATCCGGGACATCAGGGCCCCAATCACAATCAGAACATCGCCCGGCCGGTCTCCGACGGCCGCGGCGGCTCCAAACCGTGTCAGACCACCGGCATGGTCACCGTCAACGGCGTCCCCGAGCACACCATCAACTGGAATGTCGCGCAGTTGGTGCGGACCTCGCTCGAGGGCCTCGGCGCGGAGGTCGTGCTCAGCCGGTCCGACGACACCGGCTGGGGTGGCTGCATCGACGAACGCGCCGCCGCGGCCAACCAGTCCGGTGCCGATGTCGCGGTGAGCATCCACGCCGACAGCGCACCCGCCGAACTGCGCGGCTTCCACCTCATCGTTCCGGAACTGCCGGTGCCCGACGCCAAGGCCACCGAGGTGCAGGGCGGACCCGGACTGGTCGCCAGCCAGGCCATGCGCGACGCCTACGTGCGCGCCGGTTTCCCCATCGCCTCCTACGGCGGGAACGAGGGCCTGCAGACCCGCGCCGATATCGCCGGACCGGCGCTGACCCATGTGCCCGACGTCTTCCTCGAAATGGGCAATGGCGCGAACCCCGAGGACGCGCGACTTCTCGAATCGCCCGAGGGGCAATTGCGCCACGCGGTGGCCATCACCACCGGCCTGGCGGCCTTCCTGCTCGGACTGGACCCGGGTCCGGCCGAGCCGCAGCAGGCGGCCGTTCCGGAACCGGACCCACAGGTGCAGGCGCAGGCGCCCGCTCCGGCACCGGAGGTGCCCGCCTACCCGGTGCAGCCCGCGCAGGCGATCGAGCCGGACCCGGCCCCGGGCGCTGAGCAACCCGCGGTGCAGCCGGGAACTCCGGACGAGCCGCGGGCGGAGGGTGCGCCGGTGCAGCTCCAGGCGCAACCGGGAGCCAACGACGACGCGACCGTGCCGCAGCAGGCGGTTCCGGGCGACGCGGCCGGCAACGGCATCCGGCCGATCTCGGAGGGTGTGCCGATCCCGGCCGGCACTCCGGCCGCCCCGCAGGCTCCCGGCGCACAGCCGAATCCGCAGGTGCCCGCCGCGGCCGCCAAGCCGAATCCGGCGGCACCGGCCGCACCGCAACTGCCGAACGCGAAGCCGAGTCCGGGGGCGACGGCACCGTCCACGCCGGGGGCGGACAAGACGAAGCCGTCGGAGTCCGGTTCGCTGAAGACGCTGGTGCAAACCGCCGTGCAGCTGCTGGGGCCGATGGCCAAGATGCTCGGTATGAACAGTCAGGAGACCGGGATCGCCTCCAGTCTGGTCAATCTGGCCTACACGCTGGTCTCGACCCTCATGTCGGAGTTGATCGCGCCGACCAACTGAGCGCCGTGCCCGCCGACCCGTGCCGCCCTCGCGCCGAATTCCCCGGTGCGAGGGCGGTTTTCGTTGTCCGCAAGCACGGGTGCGGCGGGGGCGGGCGGTTCGTGGCGGCAAGATCAACACGGACCGACCGGTGCGTGGGATTCGGGCAAACTTCTCGCGATCTCGATGTCCGCTCGCGTGCGGCGTCACCCAGCCCCCGCTCACCGGCGGTGCCGTCACCGGGAGGCGCAACTGCGGACAACCGGGTGTCCTCTGCTTGGCAAGCATCCGGCGCGGTGGTTGCCTGAAACACGGGTCGGGTCATGGTGACTGGTGAAACAACGACTCGTCGATCGAGGTGAACTGATGGTGTTCGGCGTTGGTCTCAGTATCGGCACGGTCAATACGGTGTGCGCGACGGCATCGGACCGTGCGGGCAAGAATCCGCCCGGCCGTCGCCGCGGCGCCGTCCCCGTCACCTGGCGGACCACCCTCACCTTCGACAGTTCGGGCAATGCCCGCGTCGGCCGGATACCCAAACACGGTCGCGTCATCACCGAATTCGCCGATCTGACCCAGCGCGGCGCGCCGACCGCGCGCGTCGGCCACCGCGCGCTCACGGCATCCGATCTGGTGGCGACCGTGGCGTACAGCGTGATCGAGGAGGTGCTGGGGAAGGCTCCGGCCGCGGATACCGCCGTTACGGTGGCCCATCCGGCCGGGTACTCCGACGATCACGTGGCCGACCTGCGTGCCGCGCTCGCGGGCGTCGGGCTCGACCGGGCCACCCTGCTGGCCGAGCCCCTCGCCGCGGTGTCCTGGCTCGCCGCCGAACGCGGACCGCTCACCCCGGGACTGGCGCTCGTCTACGACCTGGGCGGCTCCGGCCTCACCGTCACCCTCGTGCGCGTAGGCGCGGGCGCTCCCGCCGATCCCATCGTGGGGGAGCCGGTGCGCTCGACCGACTACGGTGGTCGCGCCTTCGGCGGCATGCTCGCCCAGCATCTGAAGCGCCACGGCGGTTCGGTCGTCTCCCACGTCTCCGACGCCGATGCCGGCGAGCTGCGCGCCCGCCATGTGCGCCGCTCCCTCGCTCTGGTCTACCGGGGTCTGCGCATCGCCGACGTCACCATGGCCGACGTCGACCGCGTACTGGTCGTGGGCGGTGCGGCCCGCCCGCCCGAGGTCGCCGAGGTGCTCTCGGCCGAACTGGCACGCCCGGTCATCGTGGCACAGGACCCCGAACGCACCATTGCCGACGGCGCGGCCATCGCGGCCCGCGATGCCCAACTCGACCACGAGGCCGCGACCCACCGACACCCCGGTTTCAGCCTCTTCCGTCGCCGCCTAGCCCGCGTCGCCGCCATCTGAGCGGTTCGGGTTACGGATACTTCCGTGCGCTGTGACGCGGGTCTCTTCGCGGTTTCGCGCGCATCCTCCCCGGTCACGACTCGCGGGTAACCAGATATCCGTGACAGCATTATTGACGTAACTCCGGTTTGGTGTAACCATGGGACACAGTTACCGACACTGAACTGGAGAGGCTGTGACGACGATGTCCGTAGCCACAACGCCCATCGACGACCCGATCGTCGCGGAAGCTCAGGAATACGCGCAGAAGCTGCTGCTGCTGTCGGAAGGGTCGGTGAACAAGCACTTCGACCCCTACGAGGACATCGACTGGGAGAACCCGGACTTCGACGCGAACACCAAGCCCGAGCGCTGGATCCTGCCCGAGTCCGCCGACCCGCTGGGTCGCCACCCCTGGTACCGCGCGCTGAGCGATGAGCAGAAGATCGCCATCGGCAAATACCGCCAGGCCAATGTCGCCAAGGTCGGCCTGCAGTTCGAGTCCATCCTGATCAGCGGCATGGTGCAGCACACCTTCTCGCTGCCCAACGGTGACCCGGAGTTCCGGTACTGCACCCACGAGATGGCCGAAGAGCTCAACCACACCCTGATGTTCCAGGAGATGGTGAACCGCATCGGCATGGACGTACCGGGCATGGGCCCGCTCGTGCGCCAGCTGCGCCACCTCGGCGTGCCCGTGGCCGTCATGTTCCCGAATCTGTTCTTCATGGCCGTGCTCGCGGGCGAGGAGCCCATCGACCACATCCAGAAGCAGATCCTGCGCTCCGGCGAGGACGTGCACCCGATCATGCGCGGCGTCATGGCGATCCATGTCGCCGAGGAGGCCCGCCACATCTCCTTCGCACACGAATTCCTCAAGCAGCATGTGCCCGAGCAGGGCGCGCCGCAGCGCTTCGTGCTCTCCATCGCCATGCCGATCGTCATGTGGATTCTGGGCCGCTCCATCGCGACCCCGCCCAAGGCGTTCTTCCAGGAGTTCGACATCCCGGAGAAGGTGCGCAAGGAGCTGTTCTACGGGTCCTCCGACGCCAAGCAGGTCTTCGCCGACTACTTCGTGGACGTGCGCGCCCTGGCCAAGGAGATCGGCCTGATGAACCCGGTCTCCAAGGCGGTGTGGAAGCTGCTGCGCATCGACGGCCCGACCTCCCGCTACCGCTCGGAGCCTCTCCGCGGCAGCAAGGCGGTCTAGATGCCCTACGTCGTCACGCAGTCCTGCTGCAGCGACGCGTCCTGCGTCTACGCCTGCCCGGTCAACTGCATCCATCCCACGCCGGACGAACCCGACTTCCGTACGGCGGAGATGCTCTACGTCGACCCGAAGGCGTGCGTGGACTGCGGGGCGTGCGCCACCGCCTGTCCGGTGGACGCCATCACCTCCTCGAAGAAGCTGACCGCGGACCAGCAGCCGTTCATCGAGATCAACGCCGACTTCTACCGGCAGGAGCGGCCCCGGCCGCTGCTGGCGCGGCCCATTCCCGCGCCCGAGGTGAAGCCCGGCCGGGAGCCGCTGCGGGTGGCCGTGATCGGTTCCGGACCGTCGGCCATGTACGCCGCCGACGAGCTGCTCACCCAGGCCGGGGTGCAGGTGACGGTGTTCGACCGGCTGTCCACGCCGTACGGTCTGGCCCGCTTCGGCGTCGCGCCCGATCACGCCAAGACCCGTCAGGTCGCCAAGCTCTTCGACACCATCTCGGCGCAGCCGGGCTTCGGCTCGTACCTGAACGTCGAGATCGGCAAGCATATTTCGCACGAGGAGCTGCTGCGGCACCATCACGCCGTGGTGTACGCGGTGGGTGCCTCCGCGGACCGCAAGCTCGGCATTCCGGGCGAGGGGCTGCCGGGCAGTGTCTCGGCCACCGAGTTCGTGGCCTGGTACAACGGGCATCCCGATCATGCCGATCGGTACTTCGACCTGTCCCAGCGGCGGGCGGTCATCGTCGGCAACGGCAACGTCGCCCTCGATGTGGCGCGGTTGCTGACCACCGATCCGGAGCTGCTGGCCGGGACCGAGGTCTCGCCCAAGGCGTTGCAGGCGCTGCGGCACAGCAAGATCGAGGAGGTGGTGGTCGTCGGGCGTCGCGGTCCGGCCGAATCCGCCTTCACCGTGCCGGAATTCGTGGGTCTGCTGGGCGCCGACGTGGATATCGTCGTCGAGGGCGAGATTCCCGAGACCCCGGCCGGCGCGCCGCAGAAGGTCGAGCAGAAGCTGAAGCTGCTGCGCGGACTGGCGGAGCGGCCGACCGGTGGGCGCAAGCGCATCGTCTTCAAGTATCTGGCGTCGCCCACCGCCCTCACCGGGGTGGACCGGGTGACCGGGATGGAGCTGGTGCGCAACGAACTCGTCGCCGACGCCGACGGCGCGGTGCGGGCCGTGGCCACCGAGCAGACCGAAACCCTGGATACCGGACTGGTTCTCACCTCGGTGGGGTACCGGGGTGTGCCGCTGACCGGGCTGCCGTTCGACGAGCGGGCCGGGGTGGTGCCGAATCTGGACGGCCGGGTGTTGGAGGCCGCGGGTGGTGCGGTGGTGTCCGGAGCCTATGTCACTGGGTGGATCAAGCGGGGACCGACCGGTTTTATCGGCACCAACAAGTCCTGCGCACAGGAAACCGTGCGGCAGCTGGTCGCGGACTTCAATGCGGGACGGCTGCCCGAACCGTCCGGTAGCGCAGCCGAATTCGACCGCTTGGTTGGAGCTCGACAGCCGCAGGTCGTCCGGGGTGGTGCCGCCAACCAGCCACGACGTTCGTTGCGTCTGCTGGTGCGGAGCCGCTAGTCCCGAGCAGGGCTCGGAAACCGACCTCACGACCGCCGTATGCGATCCGATCGCATACGGCGGTCGTCCTGTTTGGGCGAATAATCCTGCTGCATACCGTGATTCGAGGGCTCCTTCCGGGTGGATATCGCTGCGCGACCGTCCAGGATGTGTGAGTTGTGTGATCGCGTGTAATACCGCGGGGCGGCCGGACGACGTTCTTCGTGTGACCGTCCGAGTGTCGACCGGGTAGCGGTCTATTCCATTCCGAATACCGAAGTTTCGGGTGAGCAACCAAGCAGTGACCCGAAAATCACCGTGCCGTACGGACGTCGCGGTTTTGTTTTCCGGACTCTACTCGCGTACCGGTTGGTATTGAATGGCGTTCGCTGAGTTGTAGCCACAAAGCAAGACTGGTCGGTATTTCTGGGCTGTAAGTTGGCTGCGATCTTGGTCTTGATGCTGTCCGACCAGTAGATTCGCAAACTTGGCTACCGTTCACGAAAACTTTTCCACCGATTCAACATTCACGTCCGGCACGAGCCAGCTAACCTGAACGCGCTGTTTGGTAAACGACCGCGACCACATGGTTGTGCGACGTGGGGCCGTGGTCACGGTGCGTTGACGGGATAGCGATGACTGTTGGTTTTGGCATGAGCATCGGCACAGTGAACTCCGTGTGGGCGATCACCAGCTCGACCTCGCGGGCGGCGGGTGAACGCAATCGGCCCGCTGTCCGAGTCCGGCGCACGGCCGTCACCTTCGACAGTGCCGGCGGTGCCCGAATCGGTGGAATTCCCCGATTCGCCCCTGTTGTCACGGATTTCGCCGATCTCAGCCGCGAGCCCGATCCGGTGGTGGTGGGCGGCCGCATCTGGTCGCCCGCGGATCTGGTCGCCGCGGTGGTCAACGGGCTCATCGAGACCAACGCTCCCGAGGCGCCCGCCGTAACCACCTATCCCGCAAGTTATTCCGACAAGCACGTCCATCGGCTGCGGCGGGCGCTGGACTGGTCCGGTGGATCCGACGTCCTGCTCATGCCCGAACCGGTGGCGGCGGTGGAATGGCTCGACGCCCAGCACGGCATCTCCGAGGGCGGCCTCACCCTCGTGTACGACCTGGGCGGCAACAGCCTCGATATCGCGGTGGTGCGCACCGAGGCCGACCGCGGTGAGCGCGGGATACTCGGCCGGGCCGAACGCTCCCACGACTACGGTGGCCGCCCCCTCGGTACCCTGCTGGCCCGGTACGCACGCAGTATCGCCCCCGACGCCGCCCAGCCGGTCTCGGCGGTGGTGCCCGCGGCGGACACCAGCAGACTGCGTACCTGGCACATTCGCAATTCGCTACGGCTGGTGCGGGCCACGGTGCACCGCTGCGGCCTGAGCCTCAACCACATCGACCGCATTCTGCTCATCGGCGGCGCGGCCCGCCCGGTCGAGGTGGGGCGGGCGCTGAGCGAACTCGGACTGCCCATCATCATGTCACCGGATCCGGCGCACACCGTCGCCATCGGTGCGGCCATCGCCGCCGCGCGCAGCGCCGAGACCGGTTCCGCCATCGGCAGATACGCGCCCAAGGCGGCCGCTTTCTCCGGCGCCGCCGTCGCCTCGGCGCTGGCCATGTCGGCCGCCGCCATGATGGGCGGCACCTCGGGTGCGCCCGGCTTCCAGGCGACGCCGGACAATACCGGCACCACCAAGACTTCCGGGACCGGCGCTCACGATGTTCTCCTCCTCGACGACGTGAGTGCCGGGCCCGGGAGCCGCGTCCACGCGGTGAGCACCGCGGCGAGCATCCGCCAGTACGGCGTGATGCCGCCGACGGTGACCGCCGAATGGTCCGGCGGACGGCCTGTGAATCGGGTGCGCGCGGGCAACCAGTGCGAAACCCGTTCCAACGCGGGCAATACCACCTACGCCGACCCGTCGCGGTTCACCAATCCGGTGCCCTTCGAACTGCCCCGGGACAACGGCGGCGGTGGTGGCGGCGTGGTGATCGGGCCCATCGATCCGGGGCAGATCCCGTCGGTGAGCCTGCCACCCGGTCTGCCCGGCATGCCGAATGCCGGTGACCCGGTGACGAATCCGATCGGAATGCCCGATCTCGGCGATATCCCGACCGCACCGGTGGGTGGCACGCCGCAGCTGCCCTCGATGCCCGATGCGGTGCCCGATCTGCCGAGCGCGCCGGGAACCACGCCCGGCACCACCGATCCCGGTACGGCACTGCCCGACGGTACCGGCGGCGCGATCCCCGGCGATCCGGTCGGCACCGGCGGTACGCCGGATACGAGCGGCGGCACCGGGGCCCCTGCGGGCGGGAGCACCACCGACGGTGGAAACACCGGCGGCGGAACGACTTCCGGTGGCGGTGCGCCCACGGGCGGCACCGACGGTGGCGGATCGACGTCCGGCGGCTCCACCTCGGGCGGGAACACTTCCGGCGGCAGCACTTCCGGTGGCTCTACCGGTGGCGGTTCCACCTCCGGCGGCAGTACTTCGGGCGGGAACACGTCGGGTGGCTCCACCTCCGGCGGCTCGACCTCCGGGGGCGGCTACGGGTCCGGTGGCTCCGGCGGCGGCTACGGCGGCGGGGGCTACGGTTCCGGCGGTGACTCCTCCGGTGGTTCCGGCTCGGGCGGCTCCTCGTCCGGCGGGTCCGACTCGGGTGGCAGCTCCAGTTCCGGCGGCAAGAGTTCATCCGGCGGCAACTCCTCCTCCGGGGGCTCGAGCAAGGGCTCGGGCGGCTCCGGCGGATCGTCCTCCGGCGGTTCCGGTAAGAGCTCCGGCGGCAGCGGCGGTTTCGGCGGCAGCGGTGGTTCCGGTGGCTCGGGTGGCAGCGGCGGCTCGGGTGGCTCGGGTGGCAGCGGCGGCTCGGGCGGTTCCGGCGGCGGAGGCGGTGGTTCCGACAAGTAGCACCCGGATCGACCCCGAGCAGTACCGAATCCCTGTCCATCCCATCGGCTACCGCGCCCCCATCGCAGGTAGCCCTCGAACTGGTCGGCCGTCACGCCCCCCGTGCGACCCGTGTGACGGTCGGCTCGCCGCCCAGCACGACGAATTGCCCTTCGTGTCACCGGCATGCCACCGGTTACGTGCTCGGGCGGCCTCCAACGGGTCCACCCCGCGTCGTCCTTCGTGCCCGCGACGCGGCGGTGGGCCGTTCGACCGCCCGCCGCCGCGTGTCCGCACCGCGGCGGCGGGCGTCCCCAACCTCCGAGTGGGCGAGCAGGATTCGCCCCCCGTTCACTCGGGCTCTTTCACCCCGTCGAGGGCCGAACCGTCGCCGAACGCGGCGCCGGTGATGACGCTCAGGCTCCCGTCCGTCTCCAGGATCACCGCCGCGATGCGCGTCAGATCGCCGTGACCGTCGGACCGCACCGCTTGCCGGATATCCGCGGCGCTGAGCCGCTGCTGCCGCATCGCCCGCTCCAGCAGTCGACCGTCGCGCACCACCAGGGTGGGGGCGGCGGTGAGCAGCCGCCGTCCGCCGCGCGGTCGCGTCGCCACCAGCGCCGCCGCATACTGCAGCAGCGCCAACAGGAGCAGCGCCACCGCTCCCTCGGCCCAGGACACCTCCGCGCTGAGCAGGATGGTGGCCAGGGTGGAACCGAGCGCCACCGTGACGACCAGGTCGAACGCGTTCAGCTTCGCCAGCGTGCGCTTACCGGTGGCCCGCAGCACCACCACCAGCGTCACATAGGCCGCCGACCCCACCAACAGCACCCGCAGCAGATCCGGCCACGCGTCGAACCACATGAGCTGTCCCGATCGCCGTCAGCTCAGAGCGGCGAGCAACTCCCGGCAGGACCGGGCGCAGCGCAGACACGTCTCGGCGCAGATGCGGCAGTGCTCGTGGCGGTCGGCGTGCCGATCGCACTCCTGTCCACATCGCTCACAGATCAGGGCGCAGGTGTCGAGCAGCGACCGGATCGTGGCCGGGTCACCGCCGCCGCGGCGGGAGAGCACAGCGGCGGTGGTGTGGCAGATATCGGCGCAATCAAGATCGGTGCGGATGCATTCGCGCAGTTCGGCGAGCCCCTCCTCGCTCAGGCAGGCGTCGGCGCAGACCGTGCAGGACTCGGCGCACCTCCAACATGCCTCGATACAGGCGATCACTTGTGCCGAACTCGCGGCGGTGCGGTTCGCGGGATGCGAATCCACCATGGCGGCAACGGTGCTCATCGGAACTCCTCTCGTCGAGCGGGTGCCGGGTGGCGGCGGCGGTCGCCGTGCGTTCGTATGCTCGGACGACGATCCGATCGCCCACCACCCGGTGTGCTCGCTGGTACCCGCTGGCGACCGACGTACACGTGCGCCCGGAGATTCGCCGCCTCGGTCGGCGTACGAGGGTTCAGCGCGCGGTGAAGCCGCCGTCGATCGCGAGTGCCGCGCCGGTGACGAATGCCGCTTCGTCGCTGAGCAGGAAGGCGCAGAAGGCGGCGATCTCGTCGGGGGCGGCGATGCGTCCGAGAGGATGCAGGGCGGCGATCGTCGCCTCACCTTCGGGCGTCGCACCCATGGAATTGCGGAAGGCCGGGGTGTCGACGGCCCCGGACACCACCGCATTGACCCGGACACCCCGTCCGGCGGCCTCCAGCGCGACCGCCCGGGTGAGTCCGATGACGCCGTGTTTGGCCGCCACGTACGGGGCGACCTGTCCCATGCCGACCACGCCCAGATTGGAGGCGTTGTTGAGAATCGCGCCGCCGCCCGATGCGGCCAGGGCCGGAACCTGGTGGCGCAGACCGTAGTACACACTGGTGAGATTGAGTTCCAGGTCGGCACGCCAGCCCGACTCGTCGATCGACTCGATATCGCCGAAGGCGTTGACCGCCCCGGCATTGTTGAAAGCGGCGTCCAGCCTGCCGAATTCGTGCACGGCGGCGGCGGTGAGGCGTTCGACATCCGCCTCCACGGTGACATCGGTGGGCACGAAGATCGCCCGCCCACCGGATGCCCGCAGCTCCTCGGTCATCCGGTCGCCGACCTCCTTGCCACGGGCGCCCAGCACCACCGCGCCGCCCTCGGCGGCGACCCGCCGCGCCACGGCCGCGCCGACACCCGAGGTGGCGCCGGTGATCAGAACGACCTTCGACTCGAAGCGAGAACCCATCGCGCTATCCCCTTGCGGTAGAGATTGTTTCGTTGACACGTCTAGTAAAAGACGCGCGCGGGTTCGGATCCGGCGGGAATCGGTCGTCGCGTTCGGCGGCGAGAACTCAGCGGTCGGTGGGGGCGAGTAGATCGGGCAGCGCGTCCAAGCCGTCGACCACCACGCCGTAGCGCGTGGCCTGGGGCAGTTCCGCATGCAGATAGCCCCACGGCCCGCGCCGGATGAGCACCGGCACCATACCCGCGGCATTGGCGGGCATGACATCGTTGTCGACCCGGTCACCGACGTAGCAGATCTCGGGAGGCCGCAGCTCGGTCACCTCCACCACCTTGTCGAAGAATTTGGGATCCGGCTTCTCGAGCGCCCATTCGGCGGAGGTGTAGACGGCGTCGACGGGCAGGTCCATGGCTTCCAGCGCCGCCTTGGCCTGCGGCGGCTGATTGCCCGCGATGATCACCCGCAACCCGCGGGCGCGCAGCTTGGCCAGTGCCCGGCGCACATCCGGATACAGATCGTCGGCGTCGAAGTTCACCCGCAGGCTGTCGGGCTCCTCGGCCGCCCAGGCGATCTGCTCCTCCTCCAGATCGATTCCGGGCGAGAGTACTTCGAAGGCGTCGGCCAGCGGTCGTCCGGTGGCGGCCATGCCGCCGATCACCCCGAGCATGGCGAATCGGGGGACGCCCAGCCGGTCGGCCCACCGGCACCAGATCCGCGTCTCGTCGATCAGCGTCTCGCCCACATCGAACACCACAGCCTTGATCATCGGCCCAGCGTATCGGTGCGCGAGATGGGCCGAGCGCCCTCCTCGGCCCGGTGCCGGAATCGGTGCGTGGGACGAGGGTGAGCGGCCCCCGGCTCTGGGTGAGATCGGCGGGTGTGTCCGGCGACGGAAGTGGCATGGTCCGATGCCGGGGTGAGCGGCGCGGCCCGATGTCGGGGGTGAGTGACGCGGTTCCCGGGCGTGATCGGTCGGCGGTGGGTATGGTACGGACGGCGTTTGTGAAACTATTGCCTTTCAAAAGGAGTTCCCTCATGCGCATCCTGCTGCGGACCGGCGTCGTCGCCCTCGGGATCGGTGCGGCCGCCGCCCTCGCGGGACCGGCAGCCGCCGATATCCCGCTGGTCGAGGCGCCCGCCGAAGCCACCACCTCCGACACCCGTTCGACCTCGATCGGCGACGACATGTGCTCGTCGGTGACCGGGTCCTTCGGCAAGGACTACGAAGCCTGCATGTAGTCGCCGACACCGGCGCGCATGCGGCTGTCGGCCCGAGCAGTCCCGGGCGGGGGTACCGGCTCGGGCCGATGGTGTCGGACGACCGCGCGATGCGGACGATGTGCTACGACAGCACCGCTACGACGGAGGGTATGTCCGCCGCAGACGAGACCGGGGCGCGGATGGGTCAGGCGGTCAGCGCATGGGGGAGTGCCGCTGCGGTGTCGAAGCGGTCCAGCACGACCTGGGTGAGCAAGGGGTGGGCGCCGATCACGGCGGTGTGGGCGATATCGGAGGCCGCGTTCGCCAGCCGGTCGGTGAGCAGACCGGGAGCCAGGAACCATGGGGCGACCAGCAGCTGTCCCGCCCCACGGTCACGCAGGCGTGACAGTGCGGTGGTGACGGTGGGTTCGGTGGTGGCGAAGCATATTTCGGTGTCCCAGCCGGTTCGGGCGGCGAGTTGCCGCGCTACCGCAGCGGTGCGCGCGTTCGCTGCGGCCGACGACGAGCCCACGGCCGCCACGGCTACACCCAGATGCCCCCCGCTCGTCAGTGGCGAGGCGGCGCACGCATCCACGTCGACGCGTGGCACGGCGAGCGAGCGTGTGTCGATACGCGCGGCGTGCGACGCCTCTCCGGACGATCCCGCGGTCAGCGATTCGAGCACGCGGTCACGCAAGGCCTCGATCAGGCGCGGATCAGGTCCGAGCACATCGGCCTGGGTCAGCCGCAGCCGACGCTGCCGGGCACCTGCCGCGGCCAACAGCCCGGGCAGATCCACCCGGGCGTGAAAAGCCTTGCCCAGCAGCAGCGGCACCACCACGGCGTGGGTGTGACCATCCGCCGCGACAGCATCCACGACCTGCTCCACCGAGGGCGTACTCAGATCCAGGAAGGCCAAGCGCACATCCAGATCCGGACGTGCGGCGGCGACATCTGAAACCACCGCGTGCATGGTGGCGGCCGAGCGCGGATCCCGGCTGCCGTGCGCCACCGCGATGAGCGCCGGGCGGCCGCGATCGCCCGGCGTCTCGGCTCCGCCCACGGCGCGGCGGCCCGCTGCCGCGCCGGTGACGGTCAACGCGGACGCCGCTGTGACCACGGCAATCGAACTCGCCACCGTGCCAGTCGGATGCGTCACCGTGCCAGCGCGACCCGTCATCGTGCCGTCCGGCCTACGCGATGGCCGTGCGCTGCTCACACGCCGATCTCCGCACCGACCTCGACGGCGGTCAGCGCATCGCCCACCAGGCCCGCGGCCAGGGTGTTGCCGCCCGCGGGGTCGATGAGCAGGAAGGAGCCGGTGTGCCGGTTGACGCTGTAGTCGTCGGCCACGACGGGGTCGGCCACGCGCACCGAGATGCGGCCGATGTCGTTGAGCGACAGCGTTTCCGGGTTGGGATCGGCGGCCAGGTGCTGTTCGTCGAAACGTTCCAGCAGTGCGCCCACGATGGCCTGGGTGGTGCGGGTGCCGTGCTTGAGCAGCAGGCGCGCACCCGGGCGCAGCGGCTTGTCGCCGAGCCAGCACACGGTGGCGTCGAAGGAGTCGATGGGTTCGGGGGCGTCGGCCGCGGCGGCGATGGTGTCGCCGCGCGAGACGTCCACGTCATCGGCCAGCACCAGGGTGACGCTGCGACCCGGCTGTGCCTGCGGCAGTTCACCATCGGGGGTGTCGATGCGCTCGACGGTGGTGCGGGTGCCCGAGGGCAGCACCACGACCTCGTCGCCCTTGGTGACCACGCCCGCGGCGACCAGTCCGGCGTAGCCGCGGTAGTCCGGGTACTCGGCGGTGCGCGGCCGGATCACATACTGCACGGGGAAGCGCAGCCCCACCTCGTGGCGGCCGTGGCTGTCGGCGTCCACCGGCACCGATTCCAGATGCTCGATGAGCGAGGGGCCGGTGTAGTACGGGGTGTTCTCCGAGCGCGAGGCGACATTGTCACCGTGCAGCGCCGACACCGGAATCTCCTGCACATCCTCGGGAGCCCAGCCGAGTTTGGCGGTCAGTTCCCCGAATTCGCCGCGGATCTTGTCGAACACGGCGGCCGGATCGTCCACCAGGTCGATCTTGTTGACCGCCAGCACCAGCTTCGGCACCCCCAGCAGCGCCATGACCGCGGCATGGCGGCGGGTCTGCTCGATCACGCCCTTGCGGGCGTCCACGAGCAGGATCACCAGCTGCGCGGTGGACGCGCCGGACACCGTATTGCGGGTGTACTGCACATGTCCCGGCGTATCCGCGAGTACGAAAGACCGCTTGGGCGTGGCGAAGTAGCGGTACGCCACGTCGATGGTGATGCCCTGTTCACGCTCGGCGCGCAGGCCGTCCACGAGCAGTGACAGATCCGGGGTGGACAGGCCCTTGTCGACCGAGGCGCGGGTGACCGCGTCGATCTGGTCGGCCAGAACGGATTTCGTGTCGTACAGCAGGCGTCCGACCAGGGTGGACTTGCCGTCGTCCACCGACCCGGCGGTGGCGAGTCTCAGTAGGTCGGACATCAGAAATAACCCTCTCGTTTACGGTCTTCCATGGCGGCCTCGGAGACGCGGTCGTCGCCGCGGGTCGCGCCACGTTCGGTGAGCCGGGACGCGGCCACCTCGGCGAGAATCGCCGCGTTGTCGGCGGCATCGGAAATGATCGCGCCCGTGGTGGAGCCGTCGCCCACGGTGCGGTAGCGCACCGACTTGACCACCAGTTCCTCACCCTCGGCCGGACCGCCCCAGGAACCCGGGGTCATCCACATGCCGTCGCGCAGGTACACCGGGCGCTCGTGGGCGTAGTAGATGGTGGCCAGCTCCACGTTCTCGCGGGCGATGTAGCGCCAGATGTCCAGCTCGGTCCAGTTGGACAGCGGGAACACCCGCACATGCTCACCGGGCGCGTGGCGACCGTTGTACAGGTTCCACAGTTCGGGCCGCTGCCGCTTGGGATCCCAGCGTCCGAAGGCGTCGCGCAGCGAGAAGATGCGCTCCTTGGCGCGCGAGCGCTCCTCGTCGCGGCGGCCGCCGCCGAAGACGGCGTCGAAGCGGTTCTCGGCGATGGCGTCAAGCAACGGCACGGTCTGCAGCGGATTGCGGATGCCGTCCGGGCGTTCGGTCAACCGCCCGTCGGCGAGGTACTCCTCGACCGAGGCGACATGCAGGCGCAGCCCGTACTTCTCGACCACCTTGTCGCGGAACTCGAGCACCTCGGGCAGGTTGTGCCCGGTGTCCACGTGCAGCAGCGCGAAGGGCAGCGGCGCGGGCCAGAACGCCTTGATGGCCAGGTGCAGCAGCACCGTGGAGTCCTTGCCGCCGGAGAACAGGATTACCGGCCGCTCGAACTCGCCCGCCACCTCGCGGAAGATGTGGATGGACTCCGACTCCAGCGCGGCCAGGGTGTCGAATTCGGTGACAGTGTTATCGGTGACAGCGTTCGGCTCGATCAAACTGGTCATGAGGCGTGCAACCCGCATTCGGTCTTGGCGAGCCCGGCCCAGCGGCCGGATCGCGGATCGGATCCCGGTTCCGGCTTCCGTGTGCACGGAGCGCAACCGATGGACGGATATCCCTCTTCCACAAGGGGATTGACGAGGATGCCGTTGGCCTCGATATAGGCGGCCATCTCTTCGTCGGACCAGGCGGCGATCGGATTGATCTTCACCAGGCCGAACGCCTCGTCGAAGGAGATCAGGGGCGCGTTGGCGCGGGTGGGAGCCTCCACCCGGCGGATGCCGGTGACCCAGGCGTTGTAGCCGGACAGCGACCCGCGCAGCGGCACCACCTTGCGCAGGCGGCAGCACTCTCCGGCGTCGCGGGCGAACAGATCCTTGCCCAGCAGCTGATCCTGTTCGGCCACAGTGTGTTCGGGCGTGACGTTCACGATGTTCACGCCGTACACCATCTCCACGGCGTCGCGGGTGCCGATGGTCTCGGCGAAGTGGTAGCCGGTGTCGAGGAACAGCACGTCCACCGGACCCCGATCGACGGCGCCGCCGTCGGCCCGCACCTGCGCGGCCAGCTGCACCAGCACGGCGTCCTGCATATTGGAGGCGACGATGTAATCGGATCCGAAGGTGTCCTCGGTCCACCGCAGCAGTTCCAGCGCGGTGGCGTCCGGACCGAGTTCGGCCGCCCCCTTCTCGGCGATGGCCCGCAGCTCGGATTCAGCGAGTTTTATTGTCATACCGGGTATCTCCCAACTACCGCAGATCTGCCTCGTCGGCGCGAACAGCCCACTGCGCGAACCGCTCGTCACCGTCACGGTTCTTGACGAAGTTGCGCACCACGCGCTCGATGTAGTCGCCGAGCTCGGCGCTGGTCACCTTGTGCTGGCGCAGCTTGCGGCCGAAACCGCTGTCGAGCCCGAGGCTGCCACCCAGGTGAACCTGGAAGCCCTCCACCTGATTCCCGTCGCCGTCGTCGACGAGCTGGCCCTTGAAGCCGATATCGGCGATCTGGGACCGGCCGCACGAGTTCGGGCACCCGTTGATATTGATGGTGATGGGCACGTCCAGGTCGGCGTTGATGTCCGCGAGCCGTTGCTCGAGTTCGGGAGCCAGCACCTGCGAGCGCTTGCGGGTCTCCACGAACGACAGCTTGCAGAACTCGATACCGCTGCACGCCAGCAGATTTCGTCGCCAGTGCGACGGACGGGCGTGCAGACCCAGCGGTGCCAGCTCGTCGATCAGCTGATCGACCTTGTCGTCGGCCACATCGAGGACGATGAGCTTCTGGTAGGGGGTGAAGCGCACCCGGTCGGAGCCGACGCGCTCCACCGCATCGGCGACCTGCTGCAGGATGGTGCCCGAGACGCGACCGGCGATGGGGGAGAAGCCGACCGCGTTGCGGCCGTTGCGCAGCTTCTGCACCCCGATGTGGTCGATGGGGCGCGCGGGCTTCTCCGGGGCGGGTCCGTCGATGAGCTTGCGCTTCAGGTACTCGGTCTCGAGCACCTCGCGGAACTTCTCGACGCCCCAATCCTTCACCAGGAACTTGATGCGGGCCTTGGTGCGCAGGCGGCGGTAGCCGTAGTCGCGGTAGAGCGCCACGATGGCCTCCCACACATCGGGCACCTCGTCGAGCGGCACCCACGCGCCCAAGCGCTGCGCCAGCATGGGATTGGTGGACAGGCCGCCGCCGACCCAGACATCGAGTCCGGGACCGTGTTCGGGATGTTCGACGCCGATGAAGGCGACGTCGTTGATCTCGTGCACCACGTCCTGCTGGCCGGAGATGGCGGTCTTGAACTTGCGCGGCAGGTTGGAGTAGCGCTTGTCGCCGATGTAGCGCTTGACGATCTCGTCGATGGCCGGGGTGGGATCGAGGATCTCGCCGAAGGATTCACCGGCCAGCGGCGAACCCAGGATGACGCGCGGGCAGTCGCCGCACGCCTCGGTGGTGTGCAGGCCGACCTCCTCGAGCCGCCGCCAGATCTCCGGCACGTTCTCGATCTCGATCCAGTGGTACTGCACGTTCTCGCGGTCGGAGAGGTCGGCGGTGTCGCGGCCGAATTCGGTGGAGATCTCACCGATGGTGCGCAACTGCCGGGCATTGAGCGCGCCCGCGTCGCAGCGCACCCGCATCATGAAGTACTTCGCCTCGAGAATGTCGATGTTCTCGTCGCCGGTCCAGGTGCCGTCGTAGCCCTCTTCGCGCTGGGTGTAGAGGCCCCACCAGCGGAAGCGGCCGCGCAGATCGCTCTTGTCGATGGAGTCGAATCCGGCCTTGGAGTAGATGTTCTCGATGCGGGCGCGGACGTTGAGCGGGTTGTCGTCCTTCTTGTTCTGCTCGTTGGGGTTGAGCGGCTCGCGGTAGCCGAGCGCCCACTGGCCCTCGGACTTGCGGCGAACCGGCCGACCGGTGCGCTCCCGAGGTGCCACGGGCGCTTCCGAACGCGGCCGGTCCGGGCGCACGCGTCGCTCGGCGGCGGGACGTGCGGGCCGGGCGGGGCGAGCGGAATCGGAACTGGTGGCGTCGGTGCTCGACGTCATGGGGATCGCTCCTGATGGGTCTTGCGGGCAGGCGGGAGGGGCTGGCTCACGCCTCCGAATCAGTGATACGGCTATCAGCGAACCGGTTTCCGCGGCGTCGCGGTGACGCCGGTTTCCGGGAAGAGTGGGGAGCCGATCTACCGGAGGCTTCCGGGCAGACAGCTCGCGCTGCAGACGCGCTTGAAGTCGACATGGCGTCGTGCCACGAGTCGTACTCCGAGTGCCGTCATGCAGCTTATTGTGCCATGTCAGACGGGTTGTTCCGACCGCTCGACAGTATTTTCCGGACTTCTCCGGGAAATCCCCTGGACAGCCGACCTGATTTGTGACGCTTCTCATAGCGCGGCCCGCCACCGGTTTTCGGGTATTGACCTGAACCGGTATCGAGGTTGAACGATCTCGGGTATGACGACACCCGATATCGATACCGCCGCCGAACTCGAGGCCATCCACGCCGTGGTCGCCGCCGTCGACCGTGCCCAGCGTGCCGAGGACGCCGACGCCTTCCTGGCCCTGTTCCACCGCGAGGCCATCTGGACCACGGGTGCGGGCAGATTCCTCGACGGACGCGACGAGATCGCCGAGTTCACCCGTGCCGTGCTGCCCGGTGCGACCAAGGACGGCTACGCCACCTACGAGGTGTTCTTCGTGCGTTTCATCCGGCCCGACGTGGCCGCGGTCAAGGTCCGGCAGCGCTATCTCTCCCACGACGGCGAAGTCCAGTCCGAGGGCTCACCGCTGTACGGCATGACCAAGGAGGACGGCCGCTGGCTGCTCACCTTCTGCCAGAACACCCCGGTCGTCGACCACTGAGCAGCGGTACCCGGCACCTCCGTCGGCCTGAGCCGTACGGCCGCCCCCGCCAGTCGAGTGAGGTGCTGCCCGCGGTGTGATGTGCGCGACCGGTCAGACTGGTGAGGTGACCGCATCCGCTCCGTCCTCCGCTCACGCCACCCCGGCGGGCTCCGAGTCGCCGGTGCCGACGCTGCGCGACTTCGGGGGCGGGGCGTTCGGGATCTACATTCACGTCCCGTTCTGCGCCACCCGGTGCGGGTACTGCGATTTCAACACCTACACGGCGGGGGAGCTGGGCAGCTCCTCGTCGCCGCAATCCTGGTTCGAGGCGTTGCGTGGGGAATTAGCCACGGCAGCAAGGGAATTCGAGGCGCTGCCGAGTGCGGTGCCGCGGGTGGAGACCGTGTTCGTCGGTGGCGGGACGCCGTCGCTGCTCGGCGGGGACGGGCTGGCCGACGTACTCGACGCGGTGCGCGCGCACTTCACCCTGGCCGCCGACGCGGAGGTGACCACCGAATCGAATCCGGAATCCACCTCGCCCGCCTTCTTCGAGCGGCTGCGCGCGGCCGGGTACACCCGCATCTCCCTGGGCATGCAATCCGCCGCCGCGCACGTGCTGAAGGTGCTCGACCGCACCCACACCCCCGGCCGGGCGGTGGCCGCCGCCCGCGAGGCGCGCGCCGCCGGATTCGACCACGTCAACCTGGACCTCATCTACGGCACCCCGGGCGAGACCGACGCCGACCTGGACGCCAGCCTCGACGCCGTGCTCGCCGCGGGGGTCGACCACGTCTCCGCCTATTCGCTCATCGTCGAGGACGGCACCGCCCTGGCCCGCCGCGTGCGCCGCGGGGAACTGCCCGCCCCCGACGAGGATGTGCTCGCCGCCCGCTACGAACGCCTCGACGCCCGCCTCGAACAGGCGGGCCTGCACTGGTACGAGGTCTCCAACTGGGCCGCCGACGACACCGCCCGCTGCCGCCACAACCTCGGCTACTGGGACGGCGGCGACTGGCTCGGCGCGGGTCCGGGCGCGCACAGCCACGTGGGCGGCGTGCGCTGGTGGAATGTGAAGCATCCGGCGCGCTACGCGGAGCGGGTCGCCACCGGCGCGCTCCCGGCCGCCGGGTGGGAACAGCTCACTGCCGAGGAGCGCTACACCGAGCGGGTCATGCTCACCGTCCGCCTCCGCACCGGCCTGCCCCTCGACGACCTCGACGCCGCCGGTCGTGTCGCCGCCGCCCGTGTCATCGCCGACGGGCTCGCCGAACGCCGCGAGGACCGCCTGATCCTCACCGACCGCGGCCGCCTGCTGGCCGACGCGGTCGTCCGCACACTGCTCACGTAGCCCGACCGCCCTGCGATCCGCGCCTGGACGCGCGTGATCCATGCCAGGCCGACCGGGGCGGGCGCGCCGAAACCGTGCCGCGATACCGGGGCGGCCGACTAGGCTGCTGCCCACCAGGGCTTTCGAGTTCGTATCGCGGCTGCGAGGAATCCGTCATGTACGACGAGGACATTGTTCCGTTCCAGGTGGAGATCGGCCGGGACGAGTTGTCGGATCTACGCCGACGGCTCGGCGAAACCCGCTGGCCCACACAGATTCCCGGCGTCGGGTGGGCGCGGGGCGTCCCGGTCGACTATCTGCGCGAACTGGCCGGGCACTGGGCGGAGCGGTTCGACTGGACGGTGTGGGAGAAGCGGCTCAACTCCTATCCGCAATACCTCACCACCATCGACGGCACCCGAATCCACTTCCTGCACATCCGTTCTCGCCATCCCGATGCGATTCCGCTGGTGCTGCTGCACGGCTGGCCCGGGTCGGTGCTGGAATTCCTGGACGTCATCGAACCGCTCACCGATCCGGGGGACGACGGTCCGGTCTTCGACCTGATCATTCCGTCGCATCCCAATTTCGGATTCTCCGGTCCCGCCCCCGATATCGGCTGGGACAGCACCCGCACCGCCCGCGCTTACGCCGAACTCATGCGCCGCCTCGGCTATCCCCGCTACGGGGTGCAGGGCGGCGACTTCGGCGCGTTCATCGCCCCGGATCTCGGCCGCATCGACTCCGGCAGCGTGATCGGCGTGCACGTCAACGCCGCCACCATGGGCTTCATCCCCTACGGCCCGGTACCGGACCAGGAGGTGGAGACCCTCACCGAACTCGAGCGCATCCGCCTGCTGCGCCTGGGCCGCTACCTCTCCGACGGCAGCGGCTACTTCCAGATCCAGGGCACCCGACCGCACACTCTCGGCTTCGCGCTGGCCGACTCCCCGGCGGGCCAACTCGCCTGGATCGTCGAGAAGTTCGAGGCATGGACCGGCACCGACGGCACCCTGGACGACCGGGTGAACCGCGACCACATGCTGGCCAACATCTCCGTCTACTGGTTCACCAACACCGGAAGCAGCTCGGCCCAGCTGTATTACGAGTCGCTGCACACCCGCAACCTCCCCACCCCCTCCCGCACCCCCACGGCCGTGGCCAACTTCGCCGAGGATGTCGCCATCCGCCGCTATGCCGAACAGGTCAACCACATCGTCCGCTGGACCGACTACGACTCCGGCGGCCACTTCGCGGCCATGCAGACCCCCGACATCCTGGCCGCCGACATCCGCGCCTTCTTCGCCGGACTGAGCTGATTCACCACGCCGAACTCCGCACAGACGCGTTCCGGCGACGGACAATGGGCGGATGGCGCTCCAATCCCTGATGGTTCAGCTCGGCACGCCCGCCCCCGACTTCACCCTGCCGTCCGTCGACGGTGACACGTTCTCCCTGAGCAGTTTCGCTTCCCAACCGGCCCTGCTGGTCGCCTTCCTGTCGAATCACTGTCCGTACGTGCGGCGGATCGAGCACGCGTTCGGCGCGGTGACCGCGGAACTGGCGTCCGAGGGCCTGGCCACGGTCGCGATCGGCAGCAACGATGTGCGCAACTATCCCGACGACGATGCCGACCACCTGCGTGAGCAGGCGCGGCGGGCCGGATTCCGGTTCCCGTACCTGATCGACGAATCGCAGGAGGTGGCCAAGGCGTTCCGAGCGCAGTGCACCCCGGATCTGTTCCTCTACGACGCCGACCGTCGCCTGGCCTACCGCGGCGAATTCGACGCCGCCCGGCCCGGCAACGATCTGCCCTCCGACGGTGCGTCGCTGCGGTCGGCGGTGTCGTTCGTATTCGCGGGCGGCATCGTTCCGGAACCGCATACGCCCAGCATCGGCTGCGGCATCAAATGGAAGCCCGGCAATGAACCGCGGATGACCTTGGGATAGTTCTGCGGGCCGATATCCACGCAGCTGGTGACGGGTGCGCGGGCGATACGCCGTCGGGCAATTAAACTGGATCGCGGATCAACCGGGAATCCGCGAGTCCACCCTGCGCTCCGAACGGGTGCGGGCGGGCGGCGGACCCGAAGGCGAACGAGGAGGTGGGGCAGATGTCGAGCACCGAGCAACGGCGGCTCGAAGTCCTGCGCGCGATCGTCGCGGACTACATCGCGACCAAGGAACCGATCGGGTCCAAGAGTCTGGTCGATCGACACAACCTGGGCGTCTCCAGCGCGACCGTGCGCAATGACATGGCGGTGCTGGAGGCCGAGGGCTACATCACCCAGCCGCACACCAGCTCCGGCCGCATCCCCACCGACAAGGGCTATCGCCAGTTCGTCGACCACATCGCCGAGGTGAAACCGCTGTCCGGGGCCGAGCGGCGGGCGATCATGGAATTCCTGGAGAACGGCGTCGATCTCGACGATGTGCTGCGGCGCGGGGTGCGCCTGCTGGCCCAGCTGACCCGCCAGGTCGCCATGGTGCAGTACCCGACCGTCACCGCCTCCACCGTCCGCCATCTGGAGGTGGTCGCGCTCAATCCCGCCCGGCTGCTGCTGGTGGTCATCACCGACACCGGCCGCGTCGACCAGCGGCTGGTGGAACTGGGCGATGTGGTCTCCGAGGAAGATCTCGCCGCGCTGCGCGGCATGCTCGGCAAGGCCATGGACGGCAAGCGCTTGGGCGCGGCCTCGGCCGCGGTGGCCGAACTGCCCGAGCACGCCCCGGCCAAGCTGCGGGATGTGCTGGTGCGGGTGTCGACGGTATTGGTGGAGACCCTCGTCGAACATCCGGAGGAGCGGCTGGTGCTCGGTGGCACCGCCAATCTGACACGCAGCGCCTCCGATTTCGCGGGCAACGGCTTCCCCGGCTCGTTGCGCTCGGTGCTGGAGGCGCTCGAGGAGCAGGTGATCGTGCTGAAGCTGCTGGCCGCGGCACAGCAGCCGGGTACCGTGACCGTGCAGATCGGGGAGGAGACCAAGGTCGAGCAGATGCGCGGCACGGCGGTGGTGTCCACCGGCTACGGCGTAACGGGTACCGTGCTCGGGGGAATGGGTGTGCTCGGTCCGACCCGGATGGACTACCCCGGGACCATTGCTTCGGTGGCCGCGGTCGCCCGGTATATCGGTGAGGTGCTCGCCGAACGGTGAGCCGGTTGAAGAGTGTTTCCCCGCACGGGCGGGGACGAGCCCCAGGACAGGACTAGAGAGCGCAAGTGGCACGGGACTATTACGCACTGCTCGGTGTCGCGCGTAACGCGACCGACCAGGAGATCAAGCGCGCCTACCGCAAGCTGGCGCGTGAACTGCATCCCGATGTGAATCCGGATCCGGGTGCGCAGGAGCGCTTCCGCGAGGTGTCGAGCGCCTACGAGGTGCTCACCGACCCGGAGAAGCGGCGCATCGTCGACCTCGGCGGTGACCCGCTGGAGTCCGGCGGCGGCATGGGCGGCGGCTTCTCCGGTGCCGGTTTCGGCGGCCTCGGCGATGTGTTCGAGGCGTTCTTCGGCGGTATGGGCGCTTCCGGTGGTCAGCGCAAGCCGCGTGGGCGGGTGCAGCCCGGCGCGGATTCGCTGCTGCGGACGCGGCTGTCCTTGCAGGAGTGCGCGGTGGGGGTGACCAAGCACCTCACCGTCGACACCGCCGTACTCTGCGACCTGTGCCAGGGCGCGGGCACCAACGGCAACTCCAAGCCGGTGCGCTGTGAGACCTGTGGCGGCGCGGGCGAGGTGCAGACCGTGCAGCGGTCCTTCCTGGGCCAGGTCATGACCTCGCGGCCGTGCCCGACCTGCCGTGGCGCGGGGGAGACCATTCCCGATCCGTGCCGCAAGTGCGGCGGCGACGGCCGGGTGCGGTCGCGGCGCGA
>NZ_BAGD01000280.1 GCF_000308635.1 Nocardia otitidiscaviarum NBRC 14405
GCTGCGCCGCGCCGCCGAACTCACCGCTCCCGGCCCGCAGCGCGACGGAAGATTGCTGGCGGCGGCCGGAGCCGCCCTCACGGCCGGTGCGCCGCGACTGGCCGAACAGCTGCTCGACCGGCTCACCCCGGATCTCGGCATCGCCGCGCTCGACGCCTACGCCATGCGGCTGCGCGGTTTCATGCATGTGATCCTGGGCCGGGAGGGTGCGGTGCCGCTGCTCTTCGACGCCGCCACCGTCTTCGCCGCCACCGATTCCCGCGCCGCGCGCGATACGTTGCTGGAGGCATTCGACGCGGTCATCGTGGTCGCCCGGATCGGTCCGGGGGTGAGCGCGCGGCGCATCGCCGAGGCCGCGCTCACCCTGCCGCCCGCTCCCGGCGCACCGTTCATCGCGGACCTGCTGCTCGACGCCCACGCCGAACTGGTGGGCCGCGACTACGCGGCGGCGGTGCCGCTCATGCGGCGCGGGTTGGCGGCCATGCTGGCCGAGGGCGCGGAGGACGGCGATGCCGCCCGCTGGTTCCTGCTGGGTGTGCTGCTCGCGATCGAACTCTGGGATATCGACGCCCTGGGCGCGTGCTCACGCCGCTACGCCGCGACGGCCCGCCGGCACGGCGCGCTGCGCATGCTCCAGGCCGCGACCCACGGGCTGGCCACTACCCTGCCGCCCGGCAGGCGGCGCTCACCGTATTCGACGAGGACCCACCGCATTTCGGCAACACGGTGCTCCCCGACCTGATCGAGGCGGCCGTGCGCTGCGGTGACACCGCGACCGCCGCACAAGCCCTGGACCGCTTGGCCCGGCGCGCGAGCGCGAGTGGAACCCCGTGGGCGCTGGGTGTTCTCGCTCGCGGGCGCGCCCTGCTCGCCGACGACGCCGAGGCGGAGCGGTACTACCGCGAGGCCCTCGAGCTGCTCGGCTCCACGCCGCTGACCACCGAGATCGCGCGCACCCGGCTGCTCTACGGTGAATGGCTGCGCCGCCGCCGTCGCCGCCGCGATGCCCGCGATCAATTGCACGGCGCCCATGAGCTTTTCCTCGATATGGGTGCGAGCGGTTTCGCCGAACGGGCCCGCACCGAATTGGCGGGCACCGGCGAGACCGCCCGCGAGCGCAGCCCCGGCTCCGCCCGGCGGCTCACGCCCCGGGAGCTCCAGATAGCCCACCTGGCCGCCACCGGCATCACCAATCAGCAGATCGCCGCCGAACTGTTCCTGAGTACCGCCACCGTCGAATACCACCTCCGCAAGGTCTTCCGAAAACTGGATGTCACTTCCCGCAGGGAACTGCCCCGGCAGCTCTGACCCGCCCGTGCGCCGAGTCGCTCACCCGGCGGCGGGCGGGTGTCATGACGGCGTCCCACCATGACGCCAGCGGGCTGGGTTCGGGCCAGTGCACCACCGGCACGTCCCCGGACTCTGTTGCGGCCGTGTCTCTTCGGCGCACGGCCGGGGTCCGGGGCGAGTGGTCGAGACGGCCGTGGGCGCGAGGCATCGCTGTCATGGCGCGGTCGCGGGTCAGGCGTTGATGGCCTGGTGCTCGCGATCGTGGCGGGTGACCTCGATCTTGCGGGGCTTGGCCTGTTCGGCGACCGGGATGGTCAGCCGCAGCACGCCGTCGCGGTAGTCGGCCTGGATGCGGTCGGTGTCGAGGTTCTCGCCCAGGAACAGCTGGCGGCTGAAGACGCCGCGGGTGCGTTCGGCGGCGATCATCGAGCGGCCCGCGTCCAGTTCCGGGCGGGAGGCGCGCACGGTGATCACATTGCGCTCGACGTCCAGGTCGAGGGAGTCCGGGTCGATGCCGGGCAGGTCGAACTCCACGAAGAACTCGTCACCGTCGCGCCAGGCATCCATCGGCATCACGGCCGGTCGGGCTGATGTGCCGAAAACCTGCTGCGTCAGTCGATCCAGGTCACGGAAGGGATCGGTACGCATCAGCATGGTCGCCACCTCCAACTCACTCCATTCTCGATCGAAGAGTTATCAGATAATCTCTGTCATCTGACAGAGATATTATTTAGCACTCTGGCCATGAGAGTGCAAGACGGATGGAGAGGTAATCTCGAGGCAGGTGAACATGCGGGAGAACGGGGAGACGAACAGGATGCTGGGGCGCGAGCAGGGCCACTTTCCGCCGTCGGGACAGGCGGTGTACGCGATCTCGGTGGCCGCCGAACTCTCCGGCGTCGGAGTGCAGACCTTGCGTCTGTACGAGCAGCACGGGCTGATCACCCCCGCACGCAGCGCCGGGGGCACGCGGCGCTACAGCGGTGACGATCTCGCCCGGCTGGCCCGCATCATCGCCCTGGCCGGGGAGGGCATCAACCTGGCGGGGATCGGGCGCATACTCGACCTGGAGGACGCCAACTCCGCTCTCACCGCCGAACGCGACCGGCTGCGCGACCAGCGCTAGCGGGCGGGACCTGGGATACGGACCGGACCCGGCTCAGCCGTCGGCGTCCTCGTCGAGGTCCACCTCGACCCGGTCGCGGTCGACCCACTCCAGCAGCGGCGCGATATCGAAGACCGCCTCGTCGATACCGGCGTGCAGATCGCCGAGTTCCGCGTAGCGGGCGGGCACCGTGGCCATGGTGAAATCGCGCGGATCGATCTCCGGGATCTCCGCCCAGCGCACCGGCGTGGAGACCGTCGCCGCCGCCACGCCGCGCACCGAGTACGCGGCCGCGATGGTGTGATCGCGCGCGTTCTGGTTGTAGTCGACGAACAGCATGGCCGGATCGCGGTCGCGCCGCCACCACGCGGTGGTCACATCGTCGGGGGCGCGGCGTTCCACCTCCCGCGCGAAGGCGAGCGCGGCCCGGCGCACCTCCTGGAATCCGTAGCGCGGCTCGATGCGCACGTAGACGTGCAATCCCTTGCCGCCGGAGGTCTTCGGCCAGCCGACCGCGCCGAGTTCGTCGAGTATCTCGTGCACGACACCGGCCACCCGGCGCACCCGCGACCATGGGCAGTCCGGCATGGGATCCAGGTCGATCCGCCATTCGTCGGGCAGTTCGGTGTCGAAGCGCCGGGAGTTCCAGGGGTGGAACTCCACGGTCGACATCTGCACCGCCCAGATCACGTCGGCCAGTTTCTCGACGCACAGTTCGTCGGCGGTGCGGCCGTAGCGCGGAAAGTACAGCCGCACGGTGGGTATCCAGTCCGGGGCGCCGCCCGGCAGTCGCTTCTGGTGCACCTTTCCCCCGGGCAGGCCCTTGGGAAAGCGGTGCAGCATGCACGGCCGGTCCCGCAGCGCGTTGACGATGCCGTCACCCACGCTCAGGTAGTACCGCACGAGATCGAGCTTGGTCGCCCCGGTCTCGGGGAAGTACACCCGGTCCGGGTTGGATACGCGCACCGCGTGCTCGCCGACCGTCAACTCCACGGCAGGTGCCGACTTGCTGGCCACCCGTCCGACCATAACGGGCGAATCGCCCCCACGCGTGTCAAAACACGGCCGCCCGGTATTCCAGCGCGACGATCGGGTAGTTCCCGAACGTCGCGGGATGTGGTAATTTGGGCGAACGCCCAAGGCAAATGCCCAAGCATCAGGGCGCATCGAGAGACCCATGGCAACGGCGATCGAACAGGGCAGACAGACACGCGCCCGGCTGATGGCGGCCGCGGTGGAACTGATCGTCGAACGCGGCTGGGGTGCGGTGACCACCCGCATGGTGGCCGACCGCGCGGGCGTGCGACCCGGACTGGTGCACTACCACTTCCCGTCGGTCACCGACCTGCTGATCGAATCGGCCCTGGACGTGGCCCGCACCGAATTCGACGCCGTCATGGCGCGATTGACCGAGGTGGACGGCCCGGAGGGGATGCGCCGCGTGCTCGCCACGGTCGGCTCCTACTCCGCCACCGATCCCTCGATGGTGGCCCTGAGCGAGATGATGCTCGCCGCCACCCGGCACCAGCGGCTGCGCGACGAACTCGGCCGCTTCGTCGCCCAGGCCCGCGCCGGGCTCACCGACTGGTTCCGCGCCCAGCCCGGCGACGCCGATCCGGAGGCCACCGCCGCCGCGGTGCTGGCGCTGCTCGACGGCTTGATACTGCACCGCCTGATCGACCCTACGCTGGCCGCCGTGGATGTGACGGGTCCGCTGCTACGCGCCGCGGGACTCACCGACGACGAGGGGAAATCCCATGTCCGACAACACGACAGCGCACCCGACGACTGATGCTCCGCGCGGCGGAATCCGCCTGCGCGGGGTCGGCAAGACCTACGGCACCGGCGAGGCCGCCGTGCACGCCCTCACCGACGTCGATCTCGATATCGCGCCCGGCGAACTGGTCGCGGTGCTCGGGGCCAGCGGCTCCGGCAAGACCACCCTGCTCAATATCGCGGGCGGAATCGAAACCGCCGATACCGGCACCATCGAGGTTGCCGGACAGGACATCTCGCGACGCCACCCCGCCTCCCTCGGCGAATTCCGGCGCGACCACATCGGATTCGTCTTCCAGTTCTTCAACCTCATCCCGAGCCTCACCGCCCGCGAAAACGTCGAGGTCATCATCGAATTGACCGGCCGCGGCAACCGCCGTGCGGTTCCGGACCTACTGGCGTCGGTCGGGCTGGGCGAGCGCGCCGACCACTTCCCGGCGCAGCTGTCGGGCGGGCAGCAGCAGCGGGTGTCCGTCGCTCGCGCCCTGGCCACCGACCCGGACCTGCTGCTGGCCGACGAGCCCACGGGCGCACTGGATGTCGCCACCGGCCGCGAGGTACTGGTGGTCCTGCAGGAGACCAGCCGAGCGGGCCGCGGTGTGGTCATGGTGACGCACAACGAGGCCGCCGCCGCCATCGCGGACCGGATCGTGCGCATGCGGGACGGGCGGGTGGTCGCCAGCGACCCCAATCCCGAGCCCGCCGACGCCGCGACGATTCGGTGGTGAGCACCCATGCTCCGACATCCGGTGCTGTTCAGAAAGATTCGTCGCGAGTTGCGGCGGCGGCCCGCGCAGGTCGTCGCCATCGCCGTCACGGTACTGCTGGGCGTGCTGCTGTTCATCGCCAGCTACGACTCGTTCCGCAACCTCGAAACCTCCTACAACCACACCTACGACCGGCTGCACCTGGCCGACTACACCGCCAGCGGTGGTGATCCGGAGGCGCTGGCGGCGGCCGTGCGCGGCCTGGACGGCGTCGACCGGGTAATGGTCCGCACCCAGGCCGATGTGCCGTTCACCATCGGTGACACCAAACTGCTCGGCCGTGTCACCGGTCTGTCCGCACCCGGCGCACCGGCGGTCGACGAGATCGACCTCACCAGCGGCACCCTCCCGAACCCCGAGCGTCCCGAGGTGGTCCTCGAACACCATGCCGCCGATACCTTCGGACTCGGTGCGGGCGACAGCTTCCGGATCTTCGACGGCGACTCCTGGCAGTCGGTCACCGTCAGCGGCGTCGCCCGCTCGGCGGAGTACCTGTGGCCCGCGCGCAGCCGCCAGGAGGTGCTGGCCGATCCGCACTCCTTCGCGGTCGCCTTCGCCCCGCAGTCCCGGGCACTCACGCTGACCGGGCGGCCCGGTCCGAATCAGACCCTGGTCGAGATGTCGGATGCCGCGACCGATGCCGAGCGGGACCGGGTCACCGCCGCATTGCGTTCGGCCGGGGCGACGGCGATCGAACCGCAGTCCGAGCAGCCCTCCAATGCCGCTCTGCGCGAGGATCTTTCCGGCTTCTCCAGTATCGCCGTCGGCTTTCCGGCGCTGTTCCTGACCGCCGCCGCCATCGCCGAGTACATCCTCATCACCCGACTGGTGCAGACCGAACGCCCGATCATCGGCACCGTGCTGGCCATGGGCGCGAGGCGGCGCACGGTCGTCGGCCACTACGTCACCTACGGTGTCGCCATCACGATCGCGGGCGCGGTGCTCGGCGTGCTCGGCGGGTTCGTGGCCACCTCGGCGGTGACCTCGGCCTACACCTCCACAATCGGTATTCCGGACACCGTGGTCGAGCACCGGATCGACACGGCCGCCATCGGTTTGGCGCTGGGGTTGCTGGCCGGGCTGATCGCGGCGCTCGCACCCGCCGTCGCGGCGGCGCGCACGGCTCCCGCGCAGGCCATGCGCGGTGACGGCGGCGTGCCCACGCGTCCGGGGGCAGTCGCGCGACTGTCGGCACGCTGGACCCGGGTGCCCGTGGTCGTCCGGATGGCCGCGCGCTCCATGGCGCGTGGCCGCCGCCGCACCCTGGCCACCATGACCGGCACCGTGTTGGCGCTGGTACTGATCCTGACCTCCGTCGGGATGATCACCAGCATGCGCAATGTGCTGCACCTGCAATTCGATGTCATCGAATTGCAGGACGCCACCGTGCTGGTGGACGGCCGCGACCCTCGACTCGCGGACGCGCTGTCGGCGGTACCCGGCGTCGTCGCGGTGGAAGCGGGCAGCATCACGCCGGTAACGCTTGCCGCCCACGGGAATTCGTACTCGACCACACTCAACGGCCTGCCACCCGACACCACCATGCACGGCTTCCGCACCGCCGCGGGTGCTTCCGGCCTGCCCGCCGAGGGCCTGATCACCGGGAGCGCGCTCGCCGACCGCCTGGATGTCGCGGTGGGCGACACCCTCACCGTCACAACGGCTTTCGGCGCACCACAGGATATCCGACTGGCCGGGCTGGTCGACGAGCCGCTGGGCACCTTCGCCTACGCCAGCAGCGATACCGCGGAACGGATCGGCGGCACCGGCATGCGGGGGTATCTGCTGCGCTTCGCCCCCGACGCCGATCGCGACGCGGTGCGCGCGGCCGTCACCGGCATGCCCGGCGTCGCCGCGTATACCGACACTCACGCCCTCCAGGCCCAGTTCGACCAATTCCTGGGTCTGTTCTGGATTTTCGTCATCGTCATGCTGGCCCTGGGTGCCGTGTTGGCCTTCACCGTCATCTACGTGACCATGACGGTCAGCTTCACCGAGCGCACCATCGAACTCGCCACGCTGCGCGCCACCGGCGTCCCCGCCCGCCGCATCACCGCCATGCTCGCCCTGGAGAACCTGGCCGCCACGGCACTCGCCGTTCCCATCGGCTTGGCCGCCGGCCTGCTGTCCGCCTGGGCGTTCCTGAACTCCTTCGACAGCGACATGTTCGATATCGAACTCACCCTGGGCTGGATCGCCCCATTCCTCGCGATCGCCGCGGTACTGGCCGCGGCGGCACTGTCCCAGCTACCGGGCACCCGCATGGTCCGCGGCATCGACGTCGCCCGCGTCGTGCGCGAACGTGCCCAGTAGTCGTGTCAACGGCGAAAGACCAGCCAGCGCATGCAGGCGTACAGGTAGACGCCTTCGCCGAGGCCGCCGACCATGCGGGCCAGGTGGTATTCCACGCCGAGAGCCGCCATACCGCTGGTCACGCCCAGGATGAAAACCAGATAGTTCACCGTCACCACCACGATGTAGACGGCCAGTTGTGGGCCGACGGGGGCGTGCGAGGAGAAGTTGAGTATCCGGTTCAGCAGGAAGCTGGTGGCGAATGCCGTGACGTACCCGAGGGTGACCGAGACCGGCAGCGGCAGGCCCAATCCCGTGTGCAGGGCGGTGATCAGCAACAGGTCGAGGGTGAAGGTGCAGGCGCTCACCAGCAGGTAGCCGACGAAGGTCGGGGGCACCACGCGGGCCAGTCCGAACGGCAGACGGGCGGCAACCCCCCAGCTCACCCGGTGAAACCACCGTACCGGGGCCGAGTCGCTGGGCCGCGCCGCCGGGATGTCGATCCGCACCCCGTTCACGGTGTCAGCGACAGGTGGCGACCGGGTGATCACGAAGCCAACAGCGGTTGTGCGCTCGGTGGTGCCCGATTACCAGGGCTCCGGCAGCGGTGGGGCGGGCGTGAAGGTGACCGGAAGGGCGGTCAGGGCGCGATGGAACGGTCCGGGCCGCCAGGACAGTTCATCCGACGGTACCGCCAGCCGGATGTCCGGGAGGGCGTCGAGGAGCTGGTCGATGGCCTCCTGGGCGATGAGGTACGCCAGCGAACTGGCGGGGCAGGCGTGCGGACCCGCGCCGAAGGCCAGATGGGAGCGGTTGCCCGCGAGCTGCCCGGAGCGGATCTCCGGATCGGTGTTGCAGGCCGCCATACTGATGACGACCGGCTGATGCGCGGGCAGCCAGACATTGTCGAGCACGACGGGCTGCCGCGGAAAGCTGATGCAGAAGTTGGCCATCGGCGGATCGTCGAACAGCACCTCGTCCAGGGCGTCGCGGGTGGACAGGCTGCCGCCGAGCACGTCCCCGCCGAAGCGGCCGTCGAGCAGAATCAGCAAGAGCGCGTTGACGATCAGGTTCTGCTGCGGCTCGATGCCCGCGCCGTAGAGCGTGGCCAACTGATGCACCATCTCGATATCGCTGAGGTCGGCGGGGTGGCGCAGCAGCCGGGTGGTGATGTCGTCGCCGGGCTGCGCCCGCTTCTGCCGGGCCAAGCGCGACAGGGCGTCCACGAGCAGACCGTTGCCGCGGTCGGCGCCGATGCCCTCGAAGATGGCGCGCAACCCCTCGGCCGCTTGCGCGGCGATATCGACCGGACAGCCGAGCAGATGGTTGAGCACGTCGAATGCCAGCGGGAAGGCGTAATCGCGCACCAGATCCGCCGCACCGGCCACGCAGATCTCATTGATGAGCGGTACCGCGATCTGCTCCACGACACCCGGCAGTGCGAACTGGTCGATACCGGCCAAGCCCGCGGTATTGGCCTGCCGGTAGCGCGCGTGCGCGGCACCGGCATTGCGCAGGGCATTGGGCCGCCACTGCATCATCGGCAGGACCGGGCAGTCGGCGGGCACGCTCTCCTGCCATATCCGCGGATCGGCCGGAAAGCGGTCCGGATCATTGAAAATCCGCACCGCCGTGCGATATCCGAGCACCAGGGTGGCGGGTATACCCGGGGCCAATTCCACGGGTGCCATCGCCCCGAACTTCTGTCGCATCTCCCGGTAGGCCCGATGCGGGTCGGCGGCGAATTCCGGAGCGTACAGCGGTACACGCGGTCCGACCACCTCGAACGGCGCGGTATGCGACGGATGGACGGGCAGCGAATCTGACATCGACAAGTGACTCCCCGCGGTGCACGACACGTCACCGCTGCCGAACACCGCATATCCCGGACGCGGACCGGGGCCACCCTACCGACGCGGTTGCCCGAATGTGCCGGAATCGGCGAGGATTTTTCGTGTAAGCCCCCTAGGCGGAAAACCCGCCTTTCCGCCGTATAGTGATAGTTTCTGGCTATGGTCGAACGGACCTGATACCCAATGCGCATCACAGGGAGAAGCCGGTGTGCACGGCTGCGAAGGTTGCCGCCGCACGAATGTGCGGAGTAATTCTCGGACTCGTCGTCTGCGTGTTCGGCGCGGGCGCGGCCCACGCCGAGCGCGCGCCCGGCCCGATACTGGTCGGGGACACCGCGTATTTCGCCATGGGCGGGTGGAACTGTTCGATCCGCTCGACCGGCGCCGTGGGCTGCGACCTGGAGGTTCCGGCCGCGTCGATGAACGTGCTCTTCGCCGGTATGCAGATTCCGCTGCCCCATGTGCCCGCCATCGTCATCGATTCCGTCATGTGGCCCGCGCATCCCCAATGGAACTCCCATGGCAGTCATACGCTGCCCGGCGGGAATCCGCCGCTGCCGCGACTCGCGGCGGTGAACTTTCACGACCCGAGGATGTCGGTCACCCATGCCGGGGCGACCTGCCAAATCACTTTCACGGGTGCGGCCGTGTGCACCTCGATGGGGCATGGATTCAGTCAATGGGGACCGGTGCCGCATGGCTACTGATCCCCATGACCGCTACCGGTTACCGGTACCAGACGCCGGAATCCCAAGGGCCGTAATTCCACACGTTGAAATCGTAACGACTGTGCGCACCACCGAAGAAGTAGCCCCACCAGCCCGCGGAGGTATCGCAGATCTGATCGTCACGGTTGCACACAGTCAGCACCGGAAAGCCGCCGAACCAATCGTCGACACCGGCCAGCGGATATCCGACGATGCCACTGCCGGGAGTCGACGACAATCCGCCCCACCCGGGGCCGGGAGCCCGTTTCGGATCGGACAGCAGAATGGCGTTGGCATTGCCGACATCCTGATGCGCGGTGACCCAGGCGTGCAGGATGCCCGCGCCCTCACTGTGTCCGATGAGCCGGATGTGGTCACCCGGGCACTGATTGCGATGCGACCAGAACAGCCGGTCGAGTTCGTTCAACCCCGACATCGGGTCGAGCGAGTTGTAACCGACGGGCTGATTCACGAACGGGACGAACACCGACGATGTGTTGTCCCCGAGGCCGCCGATTCCGATGGCCCAGTCGCCGCCGCAGGGATCGGCGTGCGCGGTCGGGCTCATCGGGTGTGCGATGGAAAGGAAAAATGCCAGCAGTAATGCGGCGAAGAGCGCCGTTGCTCTACGCATGGTCGTAACTTTCTGAAATTGTCAGGACTCCGGGTCCGGCCCGGCTTCAGCCCCGGGTACCCGGAAATTGCTGGTGTTCTTGATTCCTGGCACAACGGTTACACAGGCCGTGCGCTCCGATGCCATTACGCGATGTCGTGGGCCGACGGCCCCATCCGGGTCCGGACTTGCCGGACATTTTCCGGGCCGGGCACCCTGGCGCGGACCGCGCCGCGCGAGGACACTGAGGGCGTAGCGCCGAATTCGTCCCCCAGGAGTAGATGCGATGGCGAACAACGGGCCCTTCGGGGTCGATCCGGAAGACTTCGAACGCGCCCTGCGGGAGGCGGGCATCGAAATCCGCGACCTGCTCGACAAGGCGTCGGAGTACCTCGACCGCACCAGCGCGAATCCGCTGACATCCCTGCTGGGCCAGTTCGTCGCGCCACAGCGGCCCCGGCCGCCGCAGCCGGAGGGCGAGACCACCGGCGAGACCGGCAGCGGAGTGTGGGCCATCTACACCATCGAGGAAGACGGCGGGGCGCGGGTGGACCAGGTGTTTCCCAATGAACTCGAGGCCCTGCGCGCGCACCGCGACAACACCGACGCTCGCCGCCGGGTGCGCTTCCTGCCCTACGGGGTGCCCGCCAGCGTGCTCGACACCCCGTGAGGGTCGTTCAGTCCTTGCCGCGACCGGCTCGAATGTCGAAGCCCCAGTTGTAGAGTCGGGCGATCTCGGCGACACCCGCCCCCGGCTGCCCGGCGGGCGGCCGGATGAAGGTGCACTCGCGACGAACGACCAGTTCGCCGTTGATGTTCTCGATGACCGCGAGGACCGCGTCGCGGGAATCGTCGACGCAGCCGTCCAAGGTCATCTCGATCGGGGCGCTGTTGACCGGGTACAGGGTCGCGGTCGCCTGCACGCCCCGGAAATCCCTGGCGCCCTCGTAGATCGAGGTGAACACCAGGATGCGGCGGAAGAATTTGGTGAAATCCAGGTTGATGTCGAGGTTTTCACCGGTGGCGCTGGAGCCGGTGCGGTCGTCCTGGTCCAGTCGGATGAACGGCGGGTTGTGCAGGTCGCCGAAGCGTCGGTCCAGGGCGCGCACGGAACCGATCGCGCCGTTGATCAATTCGTAGAAACAGCACAGATCCAGGTCCAGGCTGTTGCGTTTGCGGCCGAACAGACCCGCGCCACGGGCGGTGGTCCAGTTCAGGTTGACCCGCATGGTGCCGCCGGTGACGCCCGATTTGGTGAGCGAGACGGTGGGGGCTTCCTTGGTCAGCGAGATTTTGGTCAGGTTGACCGGAGCCGGTGGCGGGGTGTGTTGCGGCGGGGGTGGTGCGAACTGCTGCTGGGGCAGCGGCGTGGGCTGCTGCTGGGGCGGCGGCGGTGTGTGCCGCTGCTGGGGCGCGGGCGGCGGTGGCGCGTACTGCTGCTGAGGCTGCGGCGGTGTGTGCCGCTGCGGCGTATGCGGCTGTGCGGGGGCGGGTTCGTCATCGACGGAGATGCCGAAATCCGTTGCCAGTCCCGCCAATCCGGAGTCGTACCCCTGTCCGACGGCCCGGAATTTCCAGGCACCCTGCCGCCGGTACAGCTCACCGAGTACGAAGGCGGTCTCGGTGGTGGCGTCCGCGCTGTCGAAACGCGCCAGTTCCGCGCCGTTCGCGGCATCGAGCACCCGCACGTACAGGCCCCGGAACTGCCGGAAGGTCCCGCCGGTCGTGGAGGCCGCGAGCACGATGGTCTCGATCTGCGGCTCGACCTGCGCCAGCCGCACCGACAGCACATCCAGCACCGTCGGCCCGTGCTGCTTGCCCTCGTGACCGACCGCGCCGGACGGATGCGCGGGCTGGTTGTAGAACACGAAATCGGCGTCGGAGCGGACCTTTCCGCCCACCAGCAGCAGCGCCGACGCGTCGGCATCCGGAACACCCTGGCCCGCTTGCCATCCCAGTTCGACCCGCACCGCGTTCGCCGGGACCGCTACATTGGCCCCCTTCATCATCCCCACGGCAGTCAACATATACGATCCGGCCGCTCATCGCCCCCGACACCGTGGAGTTCCGCCGACGCGACGTCGGCCATCGCCCACGGCACCGTGGAGTGCCGCCGACGCGAAGCGCTCATCGCCCCGGCACCACGGAGTTTCACCGACGCGACGTCGGCCATCGCCCACGGCACCGTGGAGTTCCACCGACGCGACGTCGGCCATCGCCCACGGCACCGTGGAGTTCCACCGACGCGAGGCGCTCATCGCCCCGGCACCATGGAGTGCTGCCGACGCGACATCGCCCCTGTCGACGGACTCCCCGACCGTGCTGGACCTTCGGCCGACCCGCGACGTCGCCGTGGTCTGTCACGGACCGGTGGCGCACCCGTCCTCGGCGGGCATCCACGCACCCGAGGTCTCCCCCCTCATTTGGCGTCGCCGTAGCACTCCACCACCGCCGTGGTGAACGGAAAGCGCACCGGGGTGCGGCCGAACGCGATCCGGCCCGCGGTGTCCGCCGCCTCGGTGATCGCCGTGGCGACCGTCGCCGCCTCCTCCTCCGGACAGTGCACGATCACCTCGTCGTGCTGGAAGAAGACCAGTTCCGCGCGCAGCCCCGCGCGGTGCAGGGTGTGCCGCAGGCCCGCGAGTACGAGCAGCGTCCAGTCGGCGGCACTGCCCTGCACCACGAAATTGCGGGTGAACCGGCCGCGGGCGCGGGCGGCGGCGCTACCGCCGTATCCGCCGGACCGGTCCCGCTCGGCGTCGGTCTCGTGGTCGACGGCGGCGGCGGGCGGGCAGGTGCGGCCGAGCCAGGTGCGCACCAGGCGGCCCTCCACACCGGCATGGGCCGCATTGTCGACGTACGCCATGGCGGCCGGATAGCGGCGGCGGAGTTCGGCGATATGGGTGAGGGCGTCCCCCGAGGTCTGGCCGTAGAGCGCGCCCAGCATGGCGAGTTTCGCCTGGGCGCGGTCGCCGCCGAAGGCGCGGGCCGCCAGATCCGCGTACATGTCCTCGTCGCGCCCGGCCACCTCCATCAGTCCCGGATCGCGCGAGATCGCGGCGAGCACCCGCGGCTCCATCTGATCCACGTCGGCGACCACCAGTCGCCAGCCCGGATCGGCGCGGATGGCGGGCCGGATCACTTTCGGAATCTGCAGCGCGCCACCTCCATTGGTGGTCCAGCGACCGGTCACCGTGCCGCCGGGCAGATATTCGGGCCGGAAGCGACCGTCGCGCACCCACTGGTCGATCCAGGACCAGCCGTGCGCGGTGTGCAGGCGATACAGCGATTTGTAGGCCAGCAGCGGCGCGACCGCCGGATGGTCGATCTCCTGGAGCTCCCATTTCCTGGTGGAGGACAGTGAGATTCCGGCACGGCCGAAGGCGCGGATGATGTCCTGGGGCAGGTCCGGCCGGACCCGCGCGCCGAAGGCCCGTGACACGGCGTCGGCCAGCTCGGCCATGCGCCGCGGTTCCGTCCCGCCCGAGACGCGTTCGCCCAGCATCGAATCGAGTAGTTCACGGTGGATATCGGCCCGCCACGGTATGCCGGCGCGGGACATCTCCGCGGCCACCAGCATGCCCGCCGATTCGGCGGCGAGCAGCAGCCACATCCGTTCCGGGTGCTCGGTCCGCGCCACCCGGGCCACCTGCCCCGCGTAGACCTCCAGCAACGCCGTCAACTCGTCGGTGTCGGGCGGGAGCGGCACCGGACCCGAGTCGAACAGGGTGGGCTCGGTGTCGGCGGCGCGGGCGGGCGCGTCCGGCGGCACCGGCAGCCCGCGCGACCGCGCCCAGGCGGCCGCCAGGGAGCGCGCCTGCCCCGACTGCCCCTCCTCGTGCCCGATCAGCAGCGCCTCGGCGGCTTCCACGTCGTAGCAGCGTTCGACCCGCACGCCCGCCGCGAGCAGACGCCGATAGATCTCGCCGGTGGATCGCCAGACCCAGCGCTGCACCTCCGGGCGCGAGCGCACCGCATCGGCCAGTGCGGGCTCGTGCACCACCGGACCCGCGGGTCGGCCGTCCGGACCCAGCGGACACAGACGTGCCCCGCCGTCACCGGACTCCGCCACCGCCCATCGCATGGTCAGAGTCTCGCACCGGGCACGGACATCCTTCGCCCGTCCACCGTGGGACGGGCTCGGCGGCGCGTCGGTTCAGAGCACCTTCACGCTGAGCACCTGGTAACTGCCGCCGCGGTAGCCGCCCATGATGCAGCCGGTGACGGCCGCCGGACTCACCTCCGGAGGTGCGGTCACGACCTGCAGCATCTTGCCCGACCCCAGGCCGCCGACGATCTTCAGATGATTGGTCGCCTGCTGACCAAGCGTCCACTCCCAGGAGCCGATCACATGGCTGTTCACGCCGTTGTCCCAGATGACGAGCAGATCGGCACGTCCACCGCGACTGCCGTAACAGGTCGCGGCCGGTTCGAAGGTGGTGCCGATGATGGTTCCGACCCCGATATCGTCGGGAGCCCCGTAGCAGCCCACCAGGTGGCCACCGATATTGCTGGCCACCGGTGCCTGGGAGCTGCCCGTGATCCCCGGTCCGTTCGCCTGCCAGGCGATCGAGCCCGCCGTGCAGCCGCCGCTGTCGAGTTCCGGCTGAGCCGATGCGATGCCGCCGGTGCACACCCCGGCGACCGAGAAACCCGCCGCCACCGCGGCGATGAGCGAACCTCGAAGAGTCGACATGTCCCACACCTCTCTGGAGATCATCGTTGATCGAACAAGAGCGGCTTCAACATCGTCTGATTCGAGATTAGGCAGCGACGATCCGGCGCGCAATCGGGGTACGGGTAGTGCGATCCCGATTGATGTGACACGCTGTTACGTCAATACCGTGAGCACAAGGAGGTGCACATGTCGACCGCCGCCGACCCATCCGCACGCGACCAGGACGACAGCCCGCGCCGCATCACCGCCTTCCACCGCGACGGCCTGACCTTCCCCGTCACCGATTCCGGTCCGCTCGACGGCGCGCCGGTCCTGCTGCTGCACGGCTGGCCGCAGGACTCGCGCAGCTGGGACGCGGTGGCTGCCGCCCTGAATCGGCATGGCTACCGCACCTTCTCGCCGAACATGCGCGGCGCCAGCCCCACCGCCGCACCCCGCTGGCGCTGGTCCTATCGACTCGACGAACTGGCCCGGGACGTGCTGACCATGGCCGACGCGATCGGACGGCCGGTGCACGTGGTCGGCCACGACTGGGGCGCGGCCGCCGCCTGGGCCGCAGCCACCGACGGGCAGCACCGAATGCGTTCTCTCACCGCCCTTTCCGTCCCGCACCCGACCGCGTTCCTGCGCGCCATGCTCACCAGCCGCCAAGCCCTGGCCTCCTGGTACATGTACGTCTTCCAGCTCCCCCTGCTCCCGGAACTGATGGTCCGCACCCCGCTGTTCCGCCGCATGCTGGAACGCACCGGCCAACCGGCCGATGTCGCCCGGCGCGACGGAAACCGCCTGCGCGACAGGACAATCGCCCGCGGCGGCCTGCACTGGTACCGCGGCATGCCCTTCTCCGCCCCCGGCCGCCTCCGCGCCCGCGTCACCATCCCCACCCTCCAGATCTGGAGCGACGGCGACACCGCCGTCCTCGCCACCGGCCCGAAACTGTCGAGCCGCTACGTGGATGGCCCCTTCCGCTTCGAGGTGCTGCCCGGGGTCTCCCATTGGATCCCCGACGAGGCACCCGAGACCGTAACTCGGCTGCTGGTCGAGCATTTCGAGGCGAACAGGAGCGGAGACGACGCACCGTAGGGCGGGACCGGTCACTGCCTCATGACGCGCCGCCACGACGCGCCAGCCAGACCGCACACGCCGCACATGCGCCCGCGACGATCAAGCCGGGGACGACCAGGTCCGGACGCGGGACGAACGGCGGCGGTGGCGTAACCGCCCAAGCGATGAGGGTATGCGACGACTCCGCCACGGTCCCCGACTGCGGGTAGACATCCGGCCGGTACGCCCAGTCGGTCACCGTGGGAATCGAATCCGCGTCTGTTCGCGACGACAGTTCACGCGCCGTCAGCACTGCCAGCATCGGCAGCACGGACCAGCCCGCGAGCAGTGCGGGCTCCGCGAGTACCACGGACGCACCGGCCATCGCGATGGCGAACAGCACCAGCGCACCGGCGCCGAGCCGCACCCAGCCGAGGTCGGAGAGCTGGGACAGTGCGGCCCCCACGGCCGCGACGGCGCACACCCCGACCGCGAGCGCCGGTTGCCCCACTCGCCAGCCTGCGGTGAGGCCGCCGACCACCGCGGCGCAGCCCACGGCGAACCCGGCGGCCGACGACTCCCGATCCCATCCGGGATCGACGACCACCAATGCCGCCGCGGCCGTCATAGCCGCCAGTGCCACGGCCGACCGCTCCGGCAGCCATCGGGTGCCCGCCACGCACACCGCCACCGCCAACGCGGCCGCCGCCCACGGCAGCCATCCCGTTCCAGCCCACCACCACACGACCAATAACGCCGCGACCGCCAGTCCGACGCCTACCGCCACCGACGGACCCGAAACCTGTGGTTCGACGCGTTCACCACGCCACCACCACATCGCCGCCAGCAACGCACCGACCAGCACGAGCGCCACCAGCAACTGCCACGACTGTCCGTTCACGCCCACCGCCGACGGAAAATCGCGGTACCGATAGCGTTCGGAATCGACGAGATTGTCCACCTGGTAACCCAGCACCACGGCCGCGATCAGAGCACCGAAGAACCAGATCCGCGCCGACCCGAGCACTACCGCCGGCACGATCAGCGCCCCGAACCCCACCCCGAACGCGATCGGAAACTCGTCCCACTCGTCCGGAGCCGGCAACGCCGCCACGGCGCACAACACGGCGACCCCGCCCAGCCCCGCCCCGAACACCACCGCGTACCGGACCCGCCCCCACTCGAACAACCACACGGCCACCAGCGCGGTCAGGGCGCAGACCACCGCCACGGTCATCGCGGCACTCCCCTGACCGCCCGCAATCGATCTCCACCCGGCACCCACCGTGCGCTGCACGCCATACCCCGTCCAGGCACCGCCCAGCGCACCGATAACGGCCGCCACCGCTCGTCCCCCGTAACGCACAATCCCTCATCTCGAGTGCGTCTCGCGAATCCTCACCACGCTGCTGTGAAGATCCCTCTGCATCGAGTTAGCAACCCAACGGCTAACCAGTCCGCAACACGATATCCAATGCCGTGCACCGTGGACAGGCGCGAACGACTCATCAGGGCATCCGATACGCGGCGTCCAGCGGAACCCAAGACCACGTATTGACCCCGCCGTGACAGATTGAGAATCTTTGAGCTTCATCTACTCAACTACGGCGGGAGAAACCGATATGGCCGACGACGGCGGACGCTTCGGCGAGGAGACGTATTCGACGATCACCTATGCGGTCGAGGAGGCCGTCGCGACCATCACGCTCGCTCGCCCGCACGCCCGCAACGGCTTCACGCTCACCATGGCCGATGAGCTGGGCGCGGCGCTGACGGCCGCGGACCGGGACGATGCGGTGCGGGTGGTCCTTCTGACTGCGCAGGGTGAATACTTCTGCGTCGGCATGGATTTCGCCGAACCGTCGATCGGCGACCACCACGCGCCGGACTGGGACGAGCCCGCACGCCGCCGGCCTGATCACCAGCGTGCACTCCCCCGACGACCTCCTGCCCGCGGCCTACGCGCTCGCCCGCGAACTAGCCGTCGCCATCGCCCCGAACTCCGCCGCCGTCATCCGCCGGGCCCTGGTGGCCATGGCCGCCCACGGCAGCCCCGAAGCGGCCTTCGCCCTCGACAAGAAGACGATCCCGCACGCCTCCACCAGTCCCGATCTGGCCGAAGGAATCTCCTCCTTCCTGGAGAAGCGTCCACCCCGGTTCACCGGCGTCGCCGCCACCGACCTGCCGGACCTGGCCGCCTGGTTGAATCGGTAGCGCCGCGCGGCCGACGCGACCACCCCGCGCCCACCCGTTCCGGCCCCCGAGCACGTCATCTGCGCATATCCACCCATATCGAGTGGGACGGGAATGGGTGGATCGGCCGATGTGCGACCGGGCGGTGCACCCATAGCGTCGGTGTCCTCACCAGCACGTCAGGGAGGCCGCCATGGTCACGCAACATATCGAGACGCTCATCATCGGGGCCGGACAGGCCGGACTGTCGACCGGACACCACCTGCGGCGGCTCGGGCGACCGTTTCTGATCGTCGACCGCGACAAGCGGATCGGGGACAACTGGCGCAGGCACTACGACTCGCTGCGGCTCTACACCCCCGCCAAGTACACGCGCCTGCCCGGCATGCCGTTCCCGGCGGCCGACCGCTGGAGTTATCCGAGCAAGGACGAGGTGGCCGACTTCCTGGAGCGGTATGCGCTGCACCAGGAGCTGCCCGTGCGCATGAGCACCGGGGTGGACCGGCTGACGGCGCGCCCGGGAGGCGGCTACCGCGCCCGGATCGGCGCGGACACGATCACGTGTGACAACGTGGTCGTCGCGACGGGCACCTTCGGTCGCACCCCGTATCGGCCGGAGTTCGCATCGGAACTGGATCCCGGCATCACCCAACTGCATTCGAGCGAGTACCGGCGGCCGGACCAGCTCCGGGAAGGTCCGGCGCTGGTTGTCGGCGCCTCGCATTCGGGGACCGATATCGCGTATGAGCTGGCCGCCACGCGCCCGACGATCCTGTGTGGGCGCGATTGCGGGCAGATTCCCTTGCGCTGGGACTCGCGCCGGATCAGGGTCGCACTACCGGTACTGGTGTTCCTGTGGCGTCACATCCTCACCCGCCGCACGCCCATGGGCCGCAAGGAGATGCGCGAGGTGCGGTTCCACGGTGGACCGATGCTGCGGGTCAAACGCGCCGACCTCGCCGCGCGCGACGTGCGACGGTCGACCGCCCGGGTGAGCGGAGTCCGCGACGGCATGCCGGAACTGGACGACGGCACCGTGCTGGATGTGCGAAACGTCATCTGGGCGACGGGTTTCCGGCAGGTATTCGACTGGATCGAGGTGCCCGTCATCGGTGCCGACGGCTGGCCGCGGGAGTACCGGGGCGTGGTCGACGAGGCGCCCGGATTGTTCTTCTGCGGCCTCAGCTTCCAGTACGCGTTCTCCTCCATGGTGTTCCCCGGCGTGGGGCGAGACGCGGAGTACGTCGCACGCCGGATCGCCGCGCGGGCGAAGGAGCGGACTGCCCACCGGGAAGCGGCATGAGCCGACCGGCGTCACGCACCGCGCGTATCCTTCCTACCAGGAGTGATGCGCGATGGGCGTGGTCGACAACCTGCTGCGAGCTCGGGAGGCATACGAGCGCCGGGAGTGGCTGGCCGCCTTCGGCACCCTATCCGACCTGGACGCGGACGCACTCGATGGCGACGATTTCACACGCCTGGCGACGGCGGCCTATCTGACGGGACGCACCAATGACTGCGTCCACGCGTTGCAGCGCGCCTACCAGCGGAATCTGGATTCGGGCGAGCCGCTGGCCGCCGTCCGCAGCGCGTTCTGGCTGGCACAGACCTTACTGTTCACCGGGGAGTCCGTCGTCGGCGGCGGTTGGGTGACCAGAGCGCAGCGGTTGCTGGAAGAGGTGCCGGATGATGTGGTCGAGCGCGGTTACGTCCTGGTCGCGGCGATGTTCCGCCATATCTTCGCGGGCGAGTTCCCCGCCGCCGCCCGATGCGCCGACGAGGTCACCGACTACGGACACCGCTTCGCCGAACCGGATCTGACCGCGATGGGACTGTGCGCCCAGGGCAGATTGGCGCTGTACTCCGGTCACGTTCGGGAGGGGCTGGCGCTGCTGGACGAGGCGATGACCTGCATTACGACCGGCTGCGTGTCGACGATGTTCGTCGGCCACATCTATTGCGCCATGATCGAGGCCTGCCAAGAGATCTCGGACTTCGGCCGGGCCGAGACGTGGACGATCGCATTGACCACCTGGTGTGCCGATCAACCCGGCCTGGTGATGTTCACCGGCCAGTGCGCCGTGCACCGTGGCCAGCTGATGCGCATGCACGGCGCCTACGACGCGGCGCTCGAGGAGTTCGAGCTCGCGATACGCCGCTACACCGACACCGAGGCTCCTGCCGCCGCGGGTTTGGCCATGGCCGAACGAGCGGATGTGCTGCGCATTCGGGGCGCGTACGACGAGGCCGACCACGCCTACCATGACGCGCTGGCCTTCGGTCACGAGCCACAGCCCGGACTGGCGCTGCTCTGGCTGGCCCGCGGCCGACAAGCGGCCGCCCTCGGTGCCGCACGCCGCCTGCTCGCCGAAGCGGACGATCCGGTGCATCGGTCCCGGTTGCTGCCCGCCGCGATCGAAATCCTGCTCGCCGTCGGCGAATCCGAGGAGGCCGCCGAGCTCGGCGTCGAGTTGACCCGGATCGGCGCGAGCTTCGGCTGTGCCGCGCTGCGGGCGATGGCCGGTCACGCCCGAGGTTGTATCGCGACGGTACGCGACGACTACCCCGCCGCCATCACCGAACTGCGCCACGCGGCGCGGATCTGGTCCGAGCTGGGAGCGCCCTACGAGACAGCGCGGTGTCGAGTGGCGATCGGCCGCGCGCTGCGCGCACTCGGCGACGAGGAATCCGCCCGCTCCGAGCTGACCGCCGCCCGCCGCGTCTTCACCGAACTCGGCGCCGCCCCGGCGGAACAGGCGGCCGACGAATTCCTGCGCCCGACCAACCCCTGCGGACTGACCGCGCGCGAGCTGGAAGTGCTGCGGCTGGTGGCCGCCGGACACACCAATCCGGAGATCGCGGCCACCCTGGTCCTCAGCGAGAAGACCGTGGCACGGCACCTTTCCAACATCTTCACCAAGATCGACGTGACCTCCCGGACCGCGGCCGCCGCCTTCGCCTACGAACACAATCTGTACCGCGCCACCGACTGAACGGGGCGAACGACGGTGTGGGCCGTACCCGAGCGCCATGCTAGGCGCGCGGCGAGGCAGACCCGGCGGAGTGGTGTCCGCCTGCCGCGAGCGCGGCCAGGGCGGACACCGAATCCCGGACGATCCTTCGCTGGGTCTCCAGCCGGGCGGCCTCGGTATCCGGCAGCTCGACGTGGACGTGTATGTCGGTGCCGGAAGGTGCGGGCACCAGACGCCACTCGAAGCGCAGGTCCGAGATCAGACAGGATATGATCACGCGGCGGTCGTGCCGGTCGGTGCGCAGCGTCTGGGGCATCGGGAAGTCGGGATAGCCGTCGGGGTACATGGTGTATCGGTCCGGCTGGGCATCCGGTGCGGGATCGACGGATCCGATGCCCGCCCACCATTCGGGGAACCGGCCGGGGTCGTAGAGCAGCTGCCAGACATCCTCTGGAGCGGCGGCGCTGTGCGCGTGGTCATCGAAGCTCGGCATGGTCGCTCCCGGCGGCGTCGACGGATGACAGATCCGCGAGCACAAGGGCGAGCTCACGTTCGGGCTCCACGAAGGCGGCCAGCGGTGGACGGCCCAGATCGACGATGGCCGCCGAATAGCGTTCCCCGGTAAGGCTTCCCGCGTCCACGCGCCGCCGCCAGGCACGCTCCGCCTGCCGCAGGCGCATCACGGCCAGCCCCCGATCATCGCGGGCGAGGGCGATCAGGCCCTGGATGCGCTGCATCCGCGCCACCAGGATGTCGGGAAAGTCGCCCGCCGTCACGGGTTCCAGGGCGACCTCCCGGAGCTCTTCCTCCGCCGCCGTGAGATCTCCCGTGCGGGTCAGCATTTCGGCGCAGTGCAGCCTGGTCAGCGCTCGGCTGATCGGCGCGTCGGAATTCAGCGCCCGCCGGAACTGTGCGATGGCCTCGTCCGGATCCCCGCACGCCCGAGCGAGCAGACCTCGATCGTGCCGCACGAGTCCCGCCAGATCCGCGCTACCGAGACGTTCCGCTGCCGCCGCCGCTCCGTCCAGCGCCGCACGGGCTTCGGGCACCCGGTCGAGCCGCAGCAGCAGCGCGCAGCGACCGGACTGGGTATAGACGACCAGTCGCAGCAGATCGTTCGGCACCACCAGCGACAGGCACCGATCGGCGAAATCCAGCGCCCGCTCGAACTTTCCGGCGCACGCCGCCGCACCCGCCGCATTGATCAGGCAGCTGTACGCCAGATCGGGTCGCCCCGCCCGGTCTGCCGCTGCCGCCGCGTCGAGCAGCGGGCCGAAACTCTCGGTGAACCGACCGGCACGCAGCAGGGCGTGCGCGCGTGCGATCTCCACGTCATGGGAGAGCAGGTCACCGATAGCTCTGCCGTCCATGAGTTCGCCCACCGCACCGAGCAGTTCGGCGACCGCACCCGGGTCACCCGCCACCGATTCGGCCCACGCCAGTCCCGCCAGCACCGCGGCCCGGATGGTGGGATCCGAATCCGTTTCGCGTTCGAGCAGATCCAGTGCCGCACGGTAGGAACGCCGCGACTCGCGCGGATGACAGATACCGCCGCGCAACCACATTCCGCGCCGTAGCCAGGCGGCGACCAACGCGCCGGTGTCCTGCGGCGAGAGCAGCCGCAGCGCCCGGTCGAACGCGGCATCGGAGGCATCCAATCGCCCGCGCCACGCCTCCACCTCACCCAATTCGATCAACGCGTCAGGGTTGTCCGGCTCCACCTCGAGTGCCTCACGAAGGAAGCCGGCAGCCTCGGCGAGCGCCGCCATCGCACGGGCTTCGGCGGCCGCGTGAACAAGGTGGCCGACCGCCAGATCATCGCGACCGGCCTTGCGCAGATGTCCCGCGATCTCGGCGGCGCGCCGTGTGCCCGGCACGCCCCGCGCCCGCAACACAGCGGCCAGATCCTCGTGCATCCGGGCCCGTAGCGGTTCGGCGATATCCTCGTACACCGCCACTCGCAGCCGCTCATGCCGAAACCCGATGGCTCCCTCCCGAATTCGTAACAGCCCCGACCCCAGGGCCTCGGTGGCCGCGCGATCCGCATCGCCCAGCGCGGGCAGGCGCACGATCTCCGCGCGACCCACATCGTGCCCGGCCACAGCCACCAGCTCCACGAACAGCCGAGCGGACCCGCTCAATCGCGCCAACTCCGCCCGAGTCGCAGCACGCAGATCCGTGGCGAAACCTTCGTTGCCGAGGGCGAACTGCCGCGCGGCGGCCACAGCGAGCAGCGGGCTGCCACCCGCCACCGCGATGACCCCCGCCAGCTGCGCCGGGCTCAGCGCGCCGCCCCGCTCAGCAGGATCAGATGCGGAGGACAGCTCAGCCACAGCGATTACCGTGGACGGCTCGGTGGGAGTCCGGTAGGCCGTCGTCTCGGCGGGACCCGTCGCGGCGATCGGTTCGACCCGAGCGTGGGCAGCGGGCATCCCGGTCGCGGTCCGGACCGCGGTGAGCTGTGCGAGGGCACGGATCTCAGCGGAATCCATTGGTCCCAACTCTATTTCGGCCGCCAGGGCGCCCTTGGCGCGGAGTGCGCCCAATACTGCCTCGGCGCGCGGGCTCGGTGGAAGACGGCGGCGGGTGACGACGAAAAGGATTGGCAGGCGGGTGATTCGACGGGTCACGTAGCCCAGGAGGTCCAGGCTGGAGGGGTCGGCGAGGTGCAGGTCCTCCAGGGCGAGCGCCAGCGGGTGGCGTGCGGACAGGGTGCCCAGCAGGGCGATCACCGCTTCGAACAGGCGGATGCGATCGTGCTCCGGTCCGACGGCGGGGGCTCGGCGCGCTACGGCGGGGACCAGGCGGGCGAGATCGGCGACCCAGGGCGCTCCCGGGGGTAGCGGGTCGGTAGCGGCGAGCAGGTCGGTCAACAGTGCCGACCACACCTCGAAGGGCATTCCGCCGGGGCCACCGGCCGCACCGCCCGCGGTCCGGGCGCCGTGATGTGCTGCGGCGTCCAGTATCTCCTCGGTCAGCGCTGTCTTGCCTATGCCGCCCTCGCCCGTGATGGTGGCGACCAGGCCGAGGCCGGTTTCGGTGCGTGCCAGGCACTTTCGCAGTTGCTCCAGTTCACGAGTGCGCCCGATGAACTCCGGACGGGGCTGCACAGGCGGGGTCCACGGGGCGAGCACCGGTTCGTGTGGGCGGAGCCGGTGGATGAGGGCTGTCGTCTCGGCGGAGGGGCGCAAGTCCAGTTCCGTGCTCAATGCCCGTCGCAGACGTGCGTAGGCCGCTATCGCACCCTGCTCGTCCCCGGCGAGGCAGAGGAGCCGGATCAGCTCCCGTCCGGCGCATTCGTTCGCCGGGTCGAGGTCGACGCGCCGACGGGCCCAGCCGATGGCGGCTCGCACACTTCCCTCGGCCCCGGGCTCTGTCTCGGTCCCGGATTCACCCCTGGCCCCGGTCACAGGCCCGGTCCTGATACCGGCCTCGGCGCGAGCGGCCAAGTCGCCCAGCGCCGCGGCCAGCCGACGAGCGTGCTCGGTGCGCAGCTCGAGGACCCAGTCCTCGTGCCACCCGGCCAGCAGTTCGCCACGGCACAGGTCCACAGCCGCGACGCAATCGCCGGAGGTGGCCAAACGATCGAACTCCGCGAGGTCAACCCATGGGTCGCCGCCGAGGCGCACGGTATCGCGGTCCGCTTCGAGGCAAACGCCCGCCGGGCCCAGCGCGGCTCGCAATGCCCACACCGCGCTGCGGAGGCTGGCTCGCGCATTGGCTTCCGGGACCTCCGGCCAGAACTCGCCCGCCAGGCGCGAACGGTGATGCGGGCCGGGGTGGACGGCGAGCCAGGCCAGCAGGGCGCACACGCGTTGCCGCCGATCCGGCAGTTCCACCGATCTTCCGTCGAGTTCGACCCGCAGTGGGCCGAGGACCTGTATCCGCAGCATCGCGCGCCCTCTCCGCGAGACTTCAGTCTCTGCCCCCGGCACCGTGCTGGCAACCCCCGACGTGCTGCCGGATCGGGGTTGACGGGCATTTGACGGAAGCCGCGCACACTTCCTCCGCCAGCGAAAACACCAAGAAGAGGGGCATCATGAGCAGCACCGAAGCCGCCCGGGGATTCGATCTCGACGAATTCCGCCGCAGCACCGAGGAGCGCGATGCGGCGGGATTGCGCGCGCTCTACGCCGAGGACGCGGAGATCCGGCTCATCGACCAGAACAATCCGCCGAGCCACCCGCTCGTCCTGCGCGGCCGCGACCAGATCGGGGCTTATCTGGACGATGTGTGCGGGCGGGAGATGACACATGAGATCCAGCACGCCGTCACCGACGGGGTGACGGTGAACTTCTTCGAGTCCTGCCGGTACCCGGACGGCACCCGGGTGCTGTGCGCGGCCACCCTGGATCTCGCCGACGGCCGCATCATCCGGGAGACCGGCGTCCAAGCATGGGATCAGTGAGCGCGATGAACACCGAACATCGTGATTTCGCCGCACCCGACGAGGTGCGCGCCTTCGAATACGGCCGGGCCGAGATCCTGAAGGTCGGCGGCCGGGAGATCGGCAGGCTCGTCCTGCGACCCGGCTGGCGGTGGTCCGAGCACGTCAAGCCGGTCGCGGGCACGGACTGGTGCCTGGCCCCGCACTTCCAATACCACGTGGCGGGCACGATCCACATTCAGATGGCCGACGGCACCGAATTCGACGCCGGGCCCGGACAGGTCACCGCACTGCCCTCCGGACACGACGCCTGGGTGGTCGGCGACGAGGAGGTGATCCTCGTCGACTGGTGGGGCGCGAGCGATTACGCCAAGTAGCTCAACCGATCTCGACGACCCACCTCCGCCACGCGGGTGCGGCGCGGCTCGAGGACACCGGCTTCGCATCGCCGCCAGAAAACAGAAGAAGCCGTAGGTCACTGACCTACGGCTTCTTCTCGAGTGGTTCTAGCTGGGTTCGAACCAGCGACCCCTCGCGTGTGAGGCGAGTGCTCTCCCACTGAGCTATAGAACCGTAGCCCGCCGCCGGAGCGGCTGTTCGTCTCGGCTCTTCGTGCCGCTCCGAACGAGACAGAACATTAACACGCTCCCCCGGCGTCACACCAAATCGCGTGCATATGGGCACAAAAGGTGGGTTCGACCGGGGCGGCAGGGGACTCGCCCGGGGGTGTCGCCGGTAAGGCAACCGGCGGAGCCTCGCATGGTTCGGTGACCGCCGGACCCCGGATGGGCGAGCACCGTGTGGCGGTGCGTTTGCGGGTGCGTGAACTACACCGGTGTAGTTCGGTTTCACCCCCTCCTACCAGGCGATTTGTTGCCGACGCCGATTGTCGGCTAATGTTCTCTCTCGTCAGCGGGACAGCCGAGAGGCGCCCGAGGTGACATGCGGATGTAGCGCAGCTGGTAGCGCATCACCTTGCCAAGGTGAGGGTCGCGGGTTCGAATCCCGTCATCCGCTCGAGAGGCCAACACGGCCTGCTTGGCGGTGTGGCCGAGTGGTGAGGCAACGGCCTGCAAAGCCGTGCACACGGGTTCGATTCCCGTCGCCGCCTCTTCTTCATGAAGAGACAAGACTCGCGCGATTAGCTCAGCGGGAGAGCGCTTCCCTGACACGGAAGAGGTCACTGGTTCAATCCCAGTATCGCGCACCAAGAAATACCAGATCAGGCCCGGTTTTCACCGGGCCTTTCTGCTGTCGTGCACCCATCAGCCCATACGGGTCCAACCGGCTTCGTCGACGGCGGCGTGCAGGGCGTCCAGGCCGAATGCCTCGACCGGGCCCAGAGCGCCGGTGGTGAGCAGGCCGTCGTTCAGGGCCGTGTGTGCGGCCCAGGCCAGCAGGTGAGCGGTGAATTCGTAGGGGTCGCCGCCGGTGAGGGTGACCGAGGCCAGGAGGTGGTCGGAGACGTCGTAGGCTTCGGCGACGACCCAGCCGCGGATGCGGGCGCGAGTGCGGGCGTCGGGGCCTCCGGTGGAGCCCTTGACGATTCGCGCCAGTGCGGATTCGAGTCCGTGTTTCAGCGGCGGGAGTTGCGCCGCGGTGGCGGCGAGTCTCGAACCGAGCCGCAGGCCGTGGGCAGCGACCCGCGGCAGGCCGAGGAACACGTCGATCGAGCGCAGGTTCGGGTGGGTGCGCGGCAGGGCGAAGTGCTCGGAGCCGGGAATGGAGACGGCGGTGCGGGGTTTTCCGGCGACGTCGAAGTCGCGCAGGTGCGCGGCGGCGGGTTCGGTGACGACCTTCCCGTCGCGCAGGGCGAAGCCGCGCTCGAAGAGCATCCCGGCCACCGAGGCGCGAGTGCCACCACTGGTGGCGGGACCGTCCATGAAATAGCCGACGTCGACGCGGACCGCCGAGGGCGCCTCGCGCAGCGCCAGTCCGGCGGCCAGATTGCCTGGGACGTAATCGAATCCGAGCGCGGTCAGCAGCGCCACCCCGGCGGCGCGGGCCTGCTCGTCGTGGTCGAACACGGTGCGGACGAACGGGCCCTCGCCGGTCGAGTCGAGGTAGTGGGCTCCGGCGGCCAGCGCGGCGGCCAGGGCCGGACCGCCGTGGCGCAGGAAGGGCCCGACCGTCGTCACGAGCACGTCGCCACGCTCGAGCAGGGCGGTCACCGAGGCGGGGTCGGCGGCATCGGCGACGGCGGTCGCGGCGCCGCCGAGTTCGGCGGCGAGCGTCGCCAGCGCGGCGGCATCACGTCCGGCCAGCACCGGTGAATCACCGTGTGCGATCAGGGCTTCGGCGGTCAGGCGTCCGGTGTACCCGGTCGCCCCGAACACGACGATCTTCGGCATCGGCTGCCACCTGCTTTCCGTTCGGCGTCCAGGGTGCATGTCTAGCACGCTGCGACAGATTGCTCACATCTTGTTGACATGTCGCCAACAATGCCGCCAGGCTCTCACGGATGCCGATAGGCGAGGTCGGTGCGTTTGCGGAGGTGAGATGACACAGTCGGTGAGCAGGGAGTGCGCTGGGCCGCCGCACGTGCAGGACCGTCCGCGCCTCGGTGCGGATCAGCGGGCGGAGCGGGCGGCGCAGCGCCTGCGGGTGCTGGCGGCGGCGTCCGGGATCTTCGGCCGTCGCGGGTACCACGCGGCCCAGATGGACGAGATCGCCGACGGCGCGGGGATCAGCAAACCCACCGTGTACAAGCACTTTCCGAGCAAGATCGACCTGTACCTCGCGGTGATCCAGTCGCGACTGGACCGGTTGGTCGACGACATTCGCTCCGCGCTGACCGCTCCCGGCGACAATCGGACCCGCACCCGGTCCGCGGTCGCGGTCTACTTCGATTTCATCGACAGCGACCCCGACGGGTTCCGCATGGTGTTCGAAACCGAGGTGCCGAGCGAGCCGGAGGTGCGCGTGCGCGTCGACCACGCCATCGACAACTGCGTCATGGCGGTCGCGGGGCTGTTGACCCGCGACCTCGGGGCGGATGTGGCTCGGGTCCGCGTGCTGGCGGCCGGCCTGGTGGGAATCTGCCGGTTCACCGCGCGGCAGTGGCTCGATACCGACCGGCCGATTCCCAAGTCCCACGCGATCGACCTGACGGCGAAACTGTGCGCACAGGGCCTGTCGGGAGTGCCGCTGATACGACCCCGCGAGGCCGCGAACTGATTCCGGCGGACCCGTCGCACGAATGACCGGCCGCCACCCCGGCTGCCCACGCGACTCCGGTTGCCCCGCCACTCATCGCCTGGTTGGCACCGAGCAGTGAACAGACGTACTCTCAACCTGCGTTGACATGGCGAATGTTTCTACTGGTGGAGGTTGTTCGATCATGCGGCCATCAGCCGTGAGGGAACACTCGTTCACCAGCTCGATAATGGAGGTGCGGATTCGATGAGCGGATTCGGGGAGTTGGCGCGGGAGCTGTCCCGGGTGGGGCGGCGCAGCGGTCGGCGGCTGTCCAGGGTCGGGGCCGACGCCGCCAGTCGGACCGCCGCCGAGGTGCAGGAACTGCTCACCGAGAGCGGGCATCTCGTCCTCGGGGCGGTGCGGGCGAAGGCGCATGACCTGGGACTGCGGGACAAGCGCTGACTCAGCGCAGGTAGGACGCTCCGTTGACGTCCAGTACCGCGCCGGAGGTCCACGCGGCATCCGGCGAGGCGAGATAGCGGACAGCGGAGGCGATCTCCTCCGGGGTGCCGACGCGACCGAAGGGGCTCTGCGCCCGTACCGCGTCGGTGACCCGGTCGGCGACGCGCTCGGTGGCGACGAAACCCGGAGCGACCGAGGCCACGCGGATACCGTGCGGGGCCAGTGACACCGCCAGCGACTGTCCGAGCGCGTGCACGGCCGCCTTGCTGGCACCGTAGGCCGGGTGGTCGGGTTCGCCGCGGAAGGCCCCGCGGGAACCGATGTTCACAATGGTCCCGGCGATACCGCGATCGATCATGTGCCGAGCCACCTGGTACGACACATTCGCGGTGCCGAGCAGGTTCACGTCCACGGTCTGCCGCCAGATCCGCTGCCAGTCCGCGTAATCCGTCTCCGCCAGCGGGTGGGCGATATTCACGGCCGCATTGTTGACCAGCACGTGCACCGTACCGAGCGCCTCGACCGCCGCCGTCACGATCGCCTCGGCGCCGTCGGCCGTGCCGAGGTCACCGCCGATCAGCGTGTGCCCGTCCCCGGACAGGTGCCGCAACGTCGCCTCCGCGTCCTCGCGACGCGAGGAGTAGTGCACCGCCACCCGGTCGCCCTGCGCGGCGAAGGCCGACGCCACCGCCCGGCCGATCCCCCGCGAAGCACCCGTCACCAACACGCCACGACTCTCGTTCACCATGGCCCCACCCTGTCAGGCGGGCGGACCGTCGGCCAATTCGGTGCGCTCGGGTCAGCGGGGCCAGTGGTTCTCCGGCCCCGCCTCGGAGACGGCGGCCTCGGCGGCGGCGTCGAGCCAGTCGGTGATGTCGGTGTCCTCGGTCAGGTTGATGTAGAGGGCCGTGGATTTGTAGACGTAGCGGTAGCTCTTGGAGCCCCAGCCGCTGCGGGTGGCGGCGCCGATGTAGCTGTCGCAGACCGATGCGCCGGGGCCCTGCTGCGGGCACCAGACCGCCCAGTCCTGGACTTGGCCCTTCATGGTCTCGTAGAGGCTGTCGGCGTCGGAGCTGGTGGGCAGGGCGAGCACGTTCACCGAGACCAGGATCTGGTTGGAGTGGTCGACGTAGGAGCCCGCGACCATGTGCGTGCAGTTGTACTGCGCCAGAATGTCTTTGACATTCTGCGACATCTCCGTGGTGATACAGTCCTGGACGCCGCCCGCGCGCAGCGTGTACTCGACGTTCATGGCGTCGCGGAACGAGTGCGGCAGCAGCGCTTCCGATGTGAACGGGGTGGTGTCGGTGGTGGCCGACTGCAGCGTGCCCCAGTCGAAGGCCGGAGCCGTGCTGACCGGAGCGCGGGCCTCGGGGGCGAGCGCCTGCTGACTGGTGGCCGACGATGTCAGGTCGGGCGCGGCGGTTTCGCGCAGGGTGACGGCGACGAGAGCGATGCCCGCGACGGCCAGCGCGACGAGGGCCAGCACCACCGTGCCACGAGAGCCGGTATTCACCGGGGCCACAGCGGGTGTCGGCGCAGGCCGATGGGCGTCCACCGGCCAGGCGCGCTCGAGCGGTGAGCGCGCCGCGTACGAACCGTGCGGCTCGTCGGTCACGACCGGATCGTCGGGCTCGTCGGTCGTGCTCCGATCACCCGGATCATCGGTCGCGACCGGACCGTCCGTCGCGTCGATCCTCGGCGGATCGGCGTCCCCCGCCGCGGAGAATCCCGTGTCGATCGGCCCTGTGGTGTCCTCCGCACGGACGCGCTGGGTGTGCCGGTCGAGCACGGCCACCGCGGCCTGGTTGTAGAACGAGCCGTCGCCCAGCAGGTAGGCGTCCTGGAGCGCATCCAGCCACTCGCTGGCGCGGGGGCGGTCGTCGGTGGCGGTGGGATCGGTGAAGGCGCGGTCGAACAGGGCGCGCAGGCGGGGGTCGAGCTCGGGCGGAAAGCCCGACGGTGCCCGCCAACCGCTGCGGACGCGGGCGGGGGCTTCGGTGGCGAGGAAGAGGCAGCGGTACAGCAGGGCGGCCACGCCGAAGCGGTCGCTGAAGCGGTCGGGCCCGGGGACAGCTCCGGTGAGAAGCCTTGGATCGCACCACTTCTCGAGCAGGATGCCCTCGGGTGCGGCCACCCGCCCGTACCGCAGGCCATCGCATTCGAGCAGGTAGACGTGCGGTTGAAAACGGCTCCAGAGCAGGTTTCGCGGGAACAGCGCACCGTGGACGAGATCGCGCTCCTCGAGCGCGGTGGCGATCTCGCAGATCCGAATCGCCACGGCGACACGGTAATACGCGTCCGGCGGCTGTTGTCCGGCCAGGCACAGTCGGTGCAGGGTCAGCGGCGACCCGTCGGGTTCGAGGAATTCACCCGGCGTCAGCGGCAGGATCGCGCCCAGCAGGTCCCCGTCGCGTCGGACCAGGTCGAGCGGCCAGCCGATCGAGCTCTCGGGTGTGGCCGCTACTCCCCCGCGCCGTTCCGCCGGGAGCACGATCTCGCGGCCGAAATGCGCTGCGCGGGCCGCCCATCCGATGGCGTGCGCATCGGTGACGGCCGTGCCGTACAGCTTGTAGACGCGTTCGCGGCCGTGTCGGTCGCGGCACCGGAACAGCCGCGACCGCCCGCCCGCCGTGCCGTACGGGTTACCCGCGACGAAGTAGACGTCACCGGACGTGCCGGTCACCGAGAAGAATCCCTGCCCTGTTGGCTGCGACGGGTCCGATGCCATCCCCGAGCTGCCCCTCCCTTCACACCACCCTGCTTCGGGAACCGACTGTGCCACAACGGACAAAGGGGCACAAACGCACGAAATACCCGGTCGAGGGGCCGTAGACCAGCCCGATTTGGAGTCTTCACGGTGTTGTGGCTATGGTTCTTCCTCGCGAGCCGGAGCCGAAAAGCCACCGGACGTGCGGATGTAGCGCAGCTGGTAGCGCATCACCTTGCCAAGGTGAGGGTCGCGGGTTCGAATCCCGTCATCCGCTCTGTGGGGGTCCCGCGCGATTAGCTCAGCGGGAGAGCGCTTCCCTGACACGGAAGAGGTCACTGGTTCAATCCCAGTATCGCGCACCAGAGAAATACCAGATCAGGCCCGGTTTCCACCGGGCCTTTCTGCTGTTCTGACCTACTTATGACCTGACTGGCTCTCAGGCGTCCACCTCGAACGCGGCCCTGAAACTGCCGCAGAGGATCGGTGCCTGCTCGTAGACGCTGCATGAGACCTGGGATCTTGCGCCCGCAGTCGTACTCAGCAGACACGCCGTTGTTGTTGAACCTGCGGGCCGCCACGCCGGTTCGATCCCCGGCGACGGTAGGCCCCAGCGCGAATCCCAGTTCGTCCAGTTCCCGCCGGTAGTAGTCGCTGGTCTGCGGTGGAACGGTGGTGGTCGACCATCCGATGATCTTCAGGTCCTGGGTGAGGTAAGCCCGAGTTCTTCGCTCAGGGCGCGGAAGCGTTCGTTGTGTCGGCAGCCCTGACGACTGACGTCCTTGCTGCCGCGTGTGACGGCGACGCCGTGGGCGGCCTCGTGCAGCAGGGTGCCGAGCACGTCGGCCGCATCGCGCTAGAGACCTACTCGCCGTCTACCCACCGGTTCTGGGAGAAGTGCTTGAGGGTGAGGTCTCTGCCGCGGTTCGATCCGACCCTGACGGTTGGTACCACCTCGGGCACGTCGGGATGGCGGGTGCGGATGGCGGACCAAAGTCTTCCAGAGCGCTGCGGTCACTGACTGTGTACTTCGGCAGCGACGAGGCAGGCGGTGAGAGTGTTAGCACCCTTCGCGGGAGACATTGACACGTACGTGTCAACAGGGTGGCAGTCCCGGCAGAGCGCGGAGGTTCGCTGGGCACAAACCGAGAGCAGTATCGCACCAGCCTGTGCACCCTACCACCGTCACACAGATCCGTGTTTGCAAGGCAATGCTTCAAGTTGGCCAGTTGACCGAACAATGATAAGGTCCTCGAAAATGGCTTGAATGGTGTAGACAGGGGGATTTGTTTACTAAGATGACAATCAACTACGTGAATTTCGGATTCAATAGCGACGATCGAGACGACGAGTTCTATTTTACGCCCGGGAAACCCGCTGCTATCCAAAAGCCTACGACGGTAGATCAAACATTAAAGCCTAACGCATCAGGATCTTCCTTCGTATCGATGGATGTCGACAACGGTTTACTTCCTGTACGTTTTGAATTCAGCAACCATTGGCGGCACTATGTTTCCCCCAGCGAGGTAGGCCGAGAGCTTCTTACGGCGTACCGACACGCTGTAAATAGACACCTAAGCCAGTTTAAACAATCCGACTACGATCAGTCATCTTTGACATATCCACATGCGCACTTCATTCCTCATCGACAAAGGCTGATCCTTCTACTGGAGGCCGAAACGTGGACACAGTATTGCAAAATACGAGATGGCCTGTTCAATCTGACCGATTACACAGTCACTGGATACTCAATAGTAGATGATGAACCAGTAGTTATCATCTCCGGCGACAAGGAAGCAATTCGGTCTATCAGGGTGTGGCCCCAGTGGCAAGGGTGCACCGATCCATATGCCATTGAAGGTGAAATATTGGCGTGCACCGCCAAAATTAGAGCCAGTCAGCTCAAATTTGCGATTCATGGCGATTGGTCACAATACTCCGATGAGCAGTTATCTGAATTGAAGGATCGGCATCAGTACCGACTAATAGAAAGCAGGTCGTAGCGAGATGGCAGATGCTTTTGAACTGAAGCTGGGGGTCTTGAAGGGCGCCGCAGATAATTGGCTTATGGCTAAATTGCATATGTATAGCGCCGCCAATAGGGTCAGCAATAGTACGAGTTTGAACCCCAATGAAATGGGACTATTCAGCGAATTCTACAAGAACTACGCAGTAGTCAGCCCGTTTGCGCGAGACCGATTGTATGAAGGCGGGAAGGTATGCAATACAGTTGCCGAAGTACTTCTAACTGGACATGAGACTTACCAAGCTGCTGAGGAACAGAACCGAGAATCCTTCACTGGTTTGAATTAAGGGGAAAAGTGACAACTCAGCAGACGTTAAGATCTTACATCGATCCAATCAAGGAAAAAGAACTAAACATCCTAAATCTAGCGGCTACCGCTGCACGCAACATTAACGATCGACAAAATGAGATCGCTTTCGCGACCTCATTGACAGGAAGCCCGCTTCCAGCTCTAGTAATCAATATCACTATCGACAAGAATCAAAACAAGATTATCGACGCGATAAACAAATGTGTCGACGGTGATCCCGCCAACAATAAGCCTGGTCTGAAGCAGTTTATTGAAGGGATGTATCTGCCCGTCACTCTCATCACTATTGCAGCTGAGTGGGGGAATATCGAAAACGACATACAAACCGCCAAAAACTCTGTCATCGCGGCTAGACTGTCGGGTGACTGGAGAGGCGATGGGCATGATGCCTACGAGGACGTTCGTTATAAAGACCAGCTTCCGGCGTTTACTGGAATGGTTGGATTCGCTAAATCGACTGCCAAGATCCTCCAAGACTTCGCCACGGATGTCCTCGACTTTTACAAGGATCTCCATACAAATGTTCTAAGTTTGATCAACGCCGTTGAGGATGGTCTTGCGAAGCTAGCGTCCCTTCAGTTCCTCGAAGCCTTTGTTGGACTAATACAGGAACTAACAGGAACAATTGTGAATTTAATTCAAAATATAGTGACAGCTCTAGCAAAAGCGGAGATTCATGGTGGGAACCTGGTAACCAACACAAAAGCCGTCGACGGCCTATCACCCGACAACACGTGGCCCCTTCCTAAAGGGGATAGTTTTAAAGATTTTTCAAAGCTGGACGGAGACAAGTCTGATTGGGAAATGGTATGACAATGGTTCGTTATAGCCTCGTAGCGGGTTCAATTGCCTTACTTGCACTGTCAACTGGTTGCGGATTGACTCGTAATTCGAACGAGTCCGACTACAACCGAGGGCAACTATGCGCTGAGTTTGCAGAATTCTTCCAACGCGATTTATCCCTTAGTGTCAAATATGAGGGTGAAAACGATTTCGATCGACCGGTCGAGTACGCAAGTGTTTGCATACCGGAAACACAGGCGGGATCGCGGGCAGGCCTGCTGTCAATGACCTACCATCCCGGTGGAAATATTGATGAACCCGATGCGGCCTACCAGCCTCAAAAAGGTTTTGATGAAAAAGTATGGATTGCGCATGATAATCAGTTCCGTGTCCAAATTGGATCATGGGAAGGGCGAATGAAGCTGCATGACGCTGAACTTTCCGATGAACAAACTCGAAAGTCAATTGAATTCCTAATCCAAGCGACACGCAAAGTCCATGGATGAACTAGCACATAGAATTTGCTCAGGCCCGATTTCCACCGGAACCTTTTCGCTATTCCACATATCTGGGGCCCGACTGGTTCTCAGGCGCCCGCCTCGAAACCGCTCCCGCAATTGCCACAGAGGATCGGTGCCTGTTCGTAGACGCTACGCGACACCCGAATCTTACGTCCACAGTCGCACTCGGCCGACAGGCCGTTGTTGTTCGACGTGCGGCCGCGTCGACCGGGTTCGCGGCGGCGGTAAGCCACCAGCGCAAACGCCAGTTCGTCCAGTTCCTCGCGGTAGTGGTCGCGGGTCTGTGCCGGGACGGTGGTGAGTGACCATCCGATCTTCGAGTGCTGGGTGAGGGTGAGCCCGAGTTCTTCACCGAGGATGCGGAAACGGTCGTTGTGCCAGCGGCCCTGGCGGCTGGTGTCCTTGATCCCGCGCGTGACCGCGACACCATGAGCGGCCTCGTGCAACAGCGTGCCCAGTACCTCGGTCGCGCCGCGTTGAAGTCCTTCACCGCCGATGAAGAGTTCGTGGAGCTCATATTCGCCGCGTACCCATCGATTCTGGGCGAAGTGTCCGAGGGTGAGGTCACTGCCGCCGATCGACCCGGCCCCCACGGTGAGAACGACTTCGGGGACGTCGGGGTGACGGGTGCGGATGGCGGCCCAGGTGTTTTCCAGGGCGGTGACGAGTAGGCCGGTGATGGTGTCGGAGTCGGTCATGGTCCCGGTGTCCTTCACAAGAGGGCATTGACACGTACGTGTCAACCGGCGGCCCAACGGGTTTGACACGTACGTGTCAAGCGGGGGTGGGGTCCCGGCAGAGCGTGGAAGTTCTCTGGGCGCGCGCCGCGCTCTGTCGGGGCAGGCCGCTCGGGGGCCTGCCCGCACCGCCTGCCCAGGGGCCGCAGAGGCTCCAGATTCCAGGAGACGCGCCACGGCGTGCACGACCGAATTTCCCTACCCCTGCCCGCGGCTCCAGTGCTTGCCGTCAGGCGGGAAATTCGGTCGTGCCGGGCGCGGTCCCTGGAATCGCTGGAGGGGCGGCCCCGCACAATGCGGCGCGCGCCCAGCACCACCGGACCGCAGCGCAGCACCGGCCCAAGTCACCTACCCGACCAGCAACGCGACTTAACGCACCTGACCGGACCGCCCATGCCGCCGCGTTCGCACCAGGCGTGCCCGGTGCCCGCTCCGGACGCCACCACCTACTCAACCGCCACGAACGCACCCTTCGTCACACCACGTCGCCATGCACCCAACCGCAACGTTCTACACCCCACGTAACCCCTATTCCCCACATATCCCAAAGTTTGCTTCTCTCTTCCGTTTCCGTCCGCCCCGCCCCTGATCTGTTCTTATTGCTTCACTTGCCGAGGACACCAAAGACCACCGAAGGGGGCCTTTGGTGTCCTCGGCAAGTGAAGCGCCATTCACGGAGACATCCTTGGTCAGGGGCGGGGCGGACGGAACGCGCCGTTGCACAAGGTGATGAATGATGTGTTCGCCCTGCGCGTGGGTTTTGCCGAGGTGTACGCAGTTATGCTCCGGTTGTGCATCCGACGTCCGGACTTCTGCATGCCCAGTGCCTCAATTGTGCAACCGATTTCAATGGTCACAAGCCGGGCTAAGCGGCCTCCCGATCGGCGAGCCAGCCCGCAGACCGGTTAGCTACCGAATGCCCGTCACGTTCGCATGTTCAGGTTGGGGCGCGGGATTGTGCGGGTGCCGCCCCTCCAGCGATTCCAGGGTCCGCGCGCCCACTCGACCGAATCTCCCCGTACGGACGGTGCTCCCGCGACTGTTGGGCGTAGGAGATTCGGTCGGCGCGTCCCCTGGAATCGGGAGCCTCTGCGGCACCCTCCGGCGGGCCGATGAGCGGGCGGGCGACGCCCGCCCGCCGCTGCCCGCGCCCCTCGATCGTCAGGAGTGAAGCCGGGTATCCAACTTCGAAACCGGGCACGCTTACAGAGTGACCAGCAGGCCAGTATCGTTCGCGTAGCGAAAGATAAGCGTTTCCGGTCACCACCTTGCGATAGTATGGCTGCAAGCACACGGTGATACCAGCGCGGTAGTGTCAAGCTGTGAACGACTCAGATTCTGGTCGACGTAGAGCACTGGATGACGAACTACAGCGACTTGAGGAAAGCGCGAAGTATAGCGCCCAGAACCAGTTTGAACAAGCGAAACAGTGGCGCGGAATTAATCTGATGCTAGGTATACCTGCCAGTGCATTGGCTGCTATCGCTGGTGCAGCCGCCTTAGCTTCAACCGCAAGCGCATTTTGGGCAGGCATGCTAGCCCTGGGCGCTGCGGCTTTTGGTGCAGTGTTAACAACAGTGAATGCTAGTCATCGGACCAATCAAGCAGCATCGGCAGCAAACGCCTACCTTGAGATACAGACGGCTGCACGGCAAGCCCGTCTACTCGATTTACCCACGTCCGACATTGATGAAATGCGAGCAATAGTTGCCGAGATTACCGCAAGACGCGATGAGCAGAACAAGACAGCGGAACCCCCTAACCGCTGGGCTCGCAAACGCGCACAAAAGAATATTAAAGATGGAGGACAGACGTACGATGTCGATTCTTCGGATAATGACGGGTGACACTAATGCCTAGAACAGTGGCTCAAGGATTTGACGAATTTCTGAGCCGACTTACTCCGCTGTCCTCACAGCTAAGCGCAGCCAAGGCGCATAGATCACGCATCGAAACCTCCCTTAGCAATGCCCTATCCATTTTTGTCATGAGGGAGACTGGGTCATTTCACCATGGCACGGGTGTTCGCCACCATAGCGATATCGATGTTCTGATTGGCATTGGGAACCCACAGCCAACCCCCGATACTGCGCTAAAGTGGGTTAAGGATGCGCTCTCAGCCTCATTTCCCACAACGACTGTTCGCATCAGTCGTCCCGCAGTCGTGGTTGAGTTCGCAAATGGGGACGAAACCTGGGAGGTTTTACCTGGGTTCATCAAGTCGGCAACACCATCTAGTGTATACGAGATCCCCGGGCCTGCCGGCGGCTGGATTGAGACTGCACCCACGGAGCACTTAGACTATGTGAATGAGTGCAATAGAAAGGCGGGCGCAGAGGGTGGAACAAAGAAGCTAGCTCGCCTAATAAAGGCCTGGAAGTACTACTGCAATGTTCCTATTTCATCGTTCTACTTGGAAATGCGTGCCGCACAACACATGGCTGGACAGGATTCCTTCATAGCAATATGGGACATTTGTTGGCTTCTAGAGTTTTTAGATAGAAACCAGCTGTGTGCAATGAATGACCCCAAGGGTAGAACTGGCCGATTTCAAGCATGCTCGTCCGACTACAAAAAGACTGAGGCTCTTTCTAAGCTGAATACTGCCGCTACCCGAGCCAATAAGGCCCTCAAAGCCTATCAAGACAATGATCATGAAGAAGCATTCCATTATTTAGATCTACTCTTCGGCGGTAAGTTCCCCGCTAGATAGAATAGCAATTAATATGTTGGCAATGGCAACAAAGTTCCATCCCAATCGCGCGTCTGCTAGAACGCACATGGTATGAAAGGCACGGAGACCGTGCCAGGTCGCATGGCACGGTCTCCGCTTGTTCAGTGTTCAGTTGTGTCCGGAGTGGTTCAGTCGAACAGGGTCAGCTGGTGCTGGTGGGCTTTCCGGTCGCAGTCGGTGCGGTAGAGCTTGGCCAGGCGTTGCACCGTGGTCTTCGACAGGTCGAAGTCGACGGCGATCGCGGCCCAGCTGCGGCCCTGGTCGTACTGCTGTTGGATCTCCCGCCCGAGCGTCAACTGTCTGCGCGGACTGAGGGGTTTCCTACGGCGAGCCATGATCGGTGTCCCGATCGGGCTCGTGTGTGGCACATCGACCGCACAGGACGCATACCTCGGTGTATTCGTCGATGCGTTCGGTCCAGTGCTCACACTCGCTGTCAGCGTCGGCGCGCTGGCAATCGCTGTCGCCGATCACGCACCCTGCCTCGTCGCAGAGTCCGCACAGCGACTGTGTGCCGAGGGTTCCCACGGTGATGTCGAAACAGCCTCCGCACCCGCAATACTGGTATTCGCTGTTCATGCCGGCACCTCCTGGGTGTCGGTGAACACCGTGGGCCAGCGGGTGCCGATCGCGGTCACGATCTGTTCGTCGGCGACATCGATGTCACCCACGATCACCCCGACCTCGGCCAGATCGGCGAGAGCGGTTCCGATCACCGCGTACAGCTGTGATCGGTCGATGACATGCACATCGACGAGCATGAACATCACCGCCTTCCCGCGCCGTGTGCCCACCACTCGGGCAGACTTTCACCGCGCGAGAGCCACTGATCCAAGCGGTTCACCTCGTGGGCGAGATCCGCCAGAATCTCGATGACCGGGTCACCGTCGTGACGCTCGTGCACGCGCTCGTCGAGGTCGTAGAAGGCATCGACAAGCTCCCGGATTCGGGTCAGGGCCGCGTTCGGGTCCATTACCGCCTCCTGCGTGTGGTGGGCTGTGGGCAGTGGTCGTGCTGAGCTTGGAGCGCTCCGAGGTCCCATTGCAGGCACTGCACCTGATCGAGCAGTTCGGTGCACTGTTGCTTGAGGTCGTCGCGTTCCTTGATCAGCTCGGCCACGTCGATGGCGCTGCCGCCGCCGTTGAGGACCCGGACCCGTTCGGCCGCAGCATCTTTGCTGCCGTGATCGGACTCGGGTTCCCAGTGCCCATCGGGGGTGTAGAACCCGACCGTCCACAACCGGGGCTCGGTGCGCAGATAGACATAGGTCATCAGGCCACCTCCGCACCAGTCTCAGCCTCGGGTTCGGGTTCGGGTTCGGCGGGGATGGCGTCGTGAGAGCGCTGGTCCTCGTACTCGTGCATCCACCAGTCCGGGGTACTACCCACTCGCCAGATGCGGCCGTGGCAGATCCGGCAGAACACGAACTCCTCCGGCTCGAACCCCGCGGCACCCACGTCAATGGGGGTGTCGGGGTCCTCGACGTCGTTGTCGATGCCGAAGTACTGGTTGATCACCCGGGTCAGGTTGTCCCGCAGGGTGCGGGCCTCGCTGACCGTGACGCCCGCGCGCACGCCGTCGTAGAACGTGACGCGCCAGCGGATCTCGATGTCACCGCGAATGTCCCCGGCCGGGAACAGGGTCACGATGGCCTCGGGCATGTCGTGCCAATAGGTTTCGACATAGCCACGCCCGCCCCGACCGGTGTCGTCGTGGTCTTCGACACGAGCGGCGGTGCTCAGGTACGCCATGATCAGATTCCTTTCTGGGTGTGGTGGTGGTAGGCGTCATCGAGGGCACCGTCGAACAGGTCGTGAACCGCCAGGGCCTGGTCCAGGCTCATCGCGGTCATCAACTCGCAGCCGCAGCCGAACACGATCCCGAACATCACCTGATCGAGGGTTTCGTCGTAGGAGGTGTAGAACCTCGCCGACATGCCACCCTCGGGCAGATGCGTGTTCTCGGGGTGGGCGTCGTTGTTGTGTTCGAAAGGGTTCGACATGATTACGCCACCTCGTCCGGGGTGTGGTCGGGCCACGGGTCGTCACCGACACCGCGTCCGGTCTTGGTCACCCCGCTCGTGGTGGTGCGCTGACCGCCGCCGCTGTTTCCGCCGCCGCTGGTGCGGGTGCGGGTGGATCGTTTGATCGGTTTGGCGACGGCGTATTTGAGTGACACGCCCACCTCGTCGGCGACCAGTTCCACGACGGTGCGTTTGTTGCCCTCGCGGTCGTCGTAGCTGCGCTGCTGGAGCTTGCCGCACACGATTACTCGTGCGCCCTTGGTGAGGGATTCGGCGATGTTCTCCGCGGCATCGCGCCACATCTGACAACGCATGAACAACGCGGCCCCGTCGGTCCACTGATTGGTGCTGCGGTCGAACACGCGCGGGGTCGCCGCGACGGTGAAGTTCACCACCGCATGCCCACCCGAGGTCTCACGCAACTCCGGGTCGGAGGTCAGGTTGCCGACAATGGTGAGAGTGGTCTCTCCGGACATGTCATGTCTCCTAAACATGCTGTGCTAATAAGGTTTTCGAGACTCTGGTCTCGACGGTGAAGCGGTCCGCGAACTCGGATAGGCTGCGGGCGTTCACCGGGTGTCAGGTGTCGTGGCGGTATCTCCTTTCTGGTTGTTGTGGTTGAAACCTCTTGGGCCACACCGGCAGTCGTCACGCCTCGGCCTCCATCTGGGCCTGACCATCGCTGTGGCCGGGGTCGATATCGGCCTCGGCCGCCCGTTGCTTGGTCTGCTGCTCGGTCTGCTGGGCGTGCTGGTCGGCCTGCTGCTGCCCGGTCGCCGAGTGCTGGCCGTTGGTCGATGCCTGCGCTGTGGCGTGGGCGGCGGCCTGGGCTTCGAGCGTGGCCACCTGCGTCTGGAGCGCGGTGTTCTCGGCGGTGAGTTGCTGGACTTGTTTGGTGAGTGCGGCGTTGGCCTTCTTCAACGCGGCCACGCTCCCGGCACCGTCAGCGGGTACGGCGTATTCGGTGGCGACCAGGCGCGTGGCCTGTTGTTCCTGACGGTCGATCGTGGCGGCTTCCGAGCGGGCGGCGGCCTGACGGGCACTCGCTTGCTCCCGCTTGGTCATCGACGGGAACACCCCGTGCTCGAAACGGACTCGTGGGTCGGCTTCGATCTGGTCGAGGGCTTGCACGATCTGCCCGCGTTCCTCGGGGCTCAACGCGTGCACGGTGTGGACGGAGTGCTCGATATCGGCGCGCATCCCATCCAGGAACGCTCTGCGGCGTGATTCTTCGTCGATGCTGAAGTCCCCCGCCGCGATGCCGTGGGCCAGCACCGAGGCTTCCCGCTGGTAATCGGCGACGCGTGCGGTGTACCAGGCTTGGGCGTTCGTGCGGTCGTACTGGTCCAACCGCACCCGCTCTTCCAGATCACGCTGGAACTGCCGGTACTGCTCACGAGTCATCTTCGGCAACCGCTGCCTCGTGCGCGCGTACTGGTAAGCCAAGTGCACGAGCATCTGCATCAACTGCTGATAACTGCGGCTCGTCTCATCAACCTCATTGCCGGGCATCGCAATTCACTCCTCGCGGGGTCAGATAGTGGTGGCGGGCGCGGGCCGGACAGCGGCGGCACGATCGCGGGCGCGGGCGGCCTGCCAGGCCCGCCAGCGGGCACGCGCAGGGCGGGAATGCCGGAACGCGAACCGCGACCCGGCGCGGAAGCCGTGGACGGTGAGGGTGTGGAGGGTGTGGGCGGTGGTGGCGGTGTCGGGGCGACCGAACCCGATCCACACCCAGTAACCGATCCAACCGGTCAGCCACACCAGCAACGGCACCGTCGCCGCCGCCGGGGCACCGGCGTGGGCGACCCACCACATCCCGACTCCGGTGACACCGATCCCGAACAACACCGGCCGTGCGGTGTGCAGGCGGCGGCGGATTCGTGTCGTCCAGGTGGGGCGGTCGGCGTAGCGGGGTTCGATGCCGCTGGCTTCCATCAATGCTTGTAGTTCGCCGTCCCAGTCGATACCGGGGGCAGGATTCGGGTTGTGCGCGTGGCTCATAGCAGGGTTCCTTCGAGGGGCTGGTGGTGGTTGGTGTTGATTTCCGGCACCGACGGCACGGGGCCGGTGCGGTCGGGGGTGGACATCGCGGGAGCGCTGTCGTGGCCGGTGTCCGCCGGGGTGGCCAGGTAGCGGCGCACCGTGCGCTTGCTGACCTGGAGGTCGGCCGCGATCCGCCCGTGTGACCACCCTCGGGCGTGCAGTTCGTGGGCGCGGGTACGGCGGGTGTCCGCCCCGCTGTCCTCGCCTTCCGTGTCGGTGTCCGCCTGTCCGGACACCGGGGACACTCCATGACCGGGGTTGGTGGCCACGGATACAATCGGCTCGTCCGGGGTGGCCACGACCGAATCAAGATGGTGGGGGTCGGTGATCTTTAGTGCCGCTGCTGTTTTCGACGCAGACTGGAGGTCGATGGCGGTTGACCCGTTGTCGGTGGTGGTCATCGACAGCAGGGCGAATCCTGAGATGACCATCAGTCCGTCCAGGGTGAGCGGGCCGACCGACGCCCCCAACGGCCCGTATCCCCACGCCAGCAGCACGTCTCGCACATGGCCGTAGGAGATGACCGCTGATCCGAGAGCGACGGTGCCCGCGCCGCCGTAGCGGGCCAGCGCCCACAACCCACCCCTCCGCCACCGCGCCCGCGACAGCACCTCGACACTGAGCAGCAGGCCGATGGGCCAGATGGCGGCCCCGATCTGCGGGGCGATACCCGGTGTCCACCCCGGCGGCATCGTGTCCGCCGGAAGCCAGGCGTGTAGGACGTTGGCCGCGATGGAGGTCACCGACCCGAACACGAACCCCGCCCACGCCACCACCCGACCGTGCGCCGAACCAGGGATCGTGACCGGGCTGTCTACCCTGTGACCACCCTGAGTGTGCGCGCGGCCACCTCGGGCGTCCGCTCGACCGCTTCGGATGTCCGCGTGTCCGCTGCGGGTGTCGGAGTCTCCGTTGCGGGTGTCCGCGCTGTCCGGGCGCGGCCTCGGGGCGGTCATCGGGGCTCCGGGAAGTTGTCGGCGCTGAACCCGCCCTTGGGCCGCAACAGCTTCGCCACACTGCGCCCGCGTCGCCACAGGTTCCAGGCAGTCACGATCAACCCGATCTGATCCCGATCACTGGTACGCACTCCCGTGCGATGCAGGATGTCCAGGCGTTGCCGCAACGCCAGGATCGGCGACCCCGCGGGCAGGCCCGCCCCGGAATCCCACAGGCGCACGAACTCCGCGGCGGCGGTCTCATCGACCTCACTCAGGCGGATCAGGACCGCGCACGCCACCGCCGGGCGCGCCTTCAACCGGGCGGCGACGGAAGTGAACCGTTCAGCGCGAGCGACGGTCTCGGGGTAGACGGTCGCGTATTCCACGATCCGCGTGGTCGAGATCTTGTTGCGCATGTAGTCGCCGAACAGGTTGCCCTCCAACCACGGGATGTAGACCCGCAGCGCGGCGGCCACGAGGGTGGTGTTGTGGCCGGTGATCCCGGAAATCGTCAACTGGTCGGCGGGGGTGCGGCGCGCGCCCTGATCCATCGTCACCTGCGTATCGCGAGCCAGGCCGCGCACGACCAGCATCGGGAACACCTGTCCGCTGGTGCGGGCGATGGCGGCCAGGCGGTGCTGGCCGTCGAGGAGTTCACCGTCGGGGCCGAACTTGATCGCTTCACCGTTGAACCGCCACCGGCTCGAGGTCATATCCTCGAAGTACTGCTGCACCCGCGCCTGACGAATCGGACGATTGTTGCGATTGTGTTCGAGCATCCGCCGCGCCATCGCGGCATCGATCTCGATGATCTGACTGACCACCCGCTCCGGCTGATCAGGATTGACAAGATGCATGAGAATTCACTCCTTCGTGGTGGGGTCGGGGAGACGGTCGAGAACGGTTTGGATCGCGTCACGCGCCCGGATCAAGTCACCGCGATACCGGTGCGCGAGCTGGGCGGCGTGACGGTCGAACCGGTCATCAGCGGCCAGCCGTGCCAGGGACTCAGCCCGCCTGCCCAGCTCGTAGCGGGTGGTATCGAACGCCTCGGTGATCGGGCGACGCCGCCGCGTCCCAGCTGCACTGTCGTCGGCATGCGAAGGTGAATCACCCTGTCGTGCAGCCGGTTTGGTCGGATACTGCTTGTCGTCCAGGCCGGTGACCGGGCCAGGTGGACAATCTTGTCCACCTGCGGCCAGGTCGTTCTGCACGGTGCCCTTGCTCACCCCGGTCGCGGCGGCGATGGCGCGGGTGCTCATCCCGATCTCCCGCATCGACGCCACGACCTCAGCGCGTTCCTCACGGGGGATGCGCAGTCGGGAGCGGTCGAACTCGCTGGCGCAGTACGCATCCCAGCTCGGATAGCCCAACGCCACCCACGCCCGCGCGGTGAACGCCTGCTCGATCAACGCCCAGACCTGCTCGACACAGGCGCGGATCTGCGCGGTCAATTCCTGCGCCGCCTCGGCGGTGAGGGGCGTCGCCGTTGTGTCTGGGGTGTCGGGGGTGTGGTCGTTCATGCGGTGTCACCGCCCTCGAACCCCAGATCGGCCTGCCGAGTCCGCCCGGAATCCAGGTCTCGCACCCGCAGCAACGGCACCCGTGGGCGTGTACTGTCCGCCCACCGCTTCGGCTGTGGGTCGGCCGGGAGCGGGGCCAGCTCGTCCAGGTCGATCGGGACGACGTGGCCCCAGTGGGCTTGGCGGGCGTGCACCCACACCACGTCGCCGCGTTCGAATTCGGCGAGTTGGTTGGGGTCGATGAAGAACGTCTCCCGCTGCCCCAGCGACCCTTCGTCCCCGAGGCGACCGTGTTTGGTGTGGCGGGTGTTCTCGGTGACCGGGCGGGACCCGAACACCTCCGACACCTTCCCCGCCCCTTCCAACTTCATCAGCAGCGCGCCGGAGGGGCAGGACTCCAGGAGACGGCGGCGGTCATCAGGGGTTTGGCCGAGGCCGAATTGGTTCTGGGCGGCGAAGATCGCCACCACCCCCATCCCCAACAACCGCTCGGCGATGTTGGTTTGGTTGATGCCACCGGTCTTGTCCGCCACCGCCGACATCTCATCGATGATCAACACAACCTGCCGGTCATGCTCACCACACGCGAACTGCTCGATCAACGTCACCAGGGCGGCGACCTGGGCACGGGCGTACTCCCCGCGTACCGTGCCCGGCACCGTCGCATAAATCATGTCGAAACTGTTGAGAGGTCTGCCGCCGTCGAACCCTTCGCCGATGGCGGCGAAGATGTTGCGGAACTTCCCGCTCACGTCCCCTACGGCGGGGGGTTTGTTCTTCTCCAGGGCGTCGATCTCGTCCAGCACCGACTGATCCGCCTTGTATGCGGTTTTCAGCCACGACACCGACAGTCGGTCCAGGAACGCCTGTTTCGAGCGCGGCGGCCCACCCGGGGCCAGGACCGCGAGCTTGGTGACCCGGATGCGGTTCTGCTTGAAATGCTCGGCGCCCGCGTCGGTGGAGGCGACAGGGTTGATCATCGATTCGAGGGTGGCGCACATGTCCTCGGCGTCCATCGCCCACAAATCCAGCCGATTCGTCACCGGCCAGAGAGCGACGCGGCGCGGGTCGACCTTGAGTCGGGCGGCGATCTTCACCAACTCCCGCCCGGTGGCCAGGCCGGGTTTGCCGCCCTTGCAATCCACGAAGATCAACAGCGGGCGCTTCTCGCCGGTGCGGACGTAGCGGTGCCAGTACGCGCAGTACAGGGCGGTACCGAAGCGGGTGAGCAGGGTGGTCTTCCCGGCTCGCTGGGACATGCCCAGCAACACCATGTGGCCTAGGCCCTCGATCGGGATCGCGAGCTTCGAGCCCCGGCGTCCGGCGAGTTCGGTGACCGTGGTCGGCTGGGTGGCGTCGGTGTACTCCGACAGCGTGCCCAATACGGCTTTGGAGTGCAGCCAGCCCGCCGTGATCGGGGCACCGTACTTCGCCGCCTTCCGCGCGGCGCGGGCTTTACCGAGCTGCTGGCGGCGTTGCAGGCGACGGGTCTTCGACGGGGAACCCACGCCCTCGGTGCCGAGCCTGCCGAGGAACCGTGCCCGCCAGGCGGCGGCGGCCCAGAACGCAACCGGGACACCGCCCGCAGCCATTGCCGCCAACGCCCCCGACGCGAGCCCGTGGTCCAGCAGCACACCCGCGCCGTCCCACCACAAACTCAACGGCGCCGTCCAGGAATCCGACGCCCAGATCGCGCCGACCGGCAACACCAACGACCCGGTCGCGTAGTTGCGGACCTGCCGCGCCTCCCACCGTCGCCGCGCCGCCAGGACGTTCATGCCGACTCCGAGAGCGGTGAGAAATCCGGCACCGGCCAGGGAAGTGCCCGCGAACTCGAACGCCTCCGGCACCGACGGCAACCCCACACTCCAGTCCGGAGCCTGCCACCCGTTGGGCAGCGTCGCGTTCTCAAACACCGGCGTACGCGTCGGTTCCGGCGGCACCGCCGCCGCACCCGCGACACCGATCGGCACCTCCGGAATCTCCGGCACCGGCGCAGGCACCGGAGGCGATTCGACCGGCGGCCCGGCCGGGGCGGGCGCGACCGCGTCGCCGCAGTCGTACGGGGTGATCAACGGTGTGCAGTCGCTCATCACCGCTCACCGCCCCGCGCGCTCGGATCGAGTAGGTGTTCCAGGACCGTGCGCATCTCCTGCGCGGGCAGCCGCAGCACGCCCACGTGGCCGGTGCCGGACCAGATCGTGTAGCGGTCGGCTCGTATGCCGGAGCGGGCGAGGGCGTCGGTGAGGCGGCGGGTGATCCGCGACGGGTCTTCCCCACCCGTCGTGTCCGCCACCACCACCAACGGCCGATGCTCGTCTGTCATGTCAGCGCACTCCTTTCCGCGCTAAAGTCACATCCAGGTCATGGATTTCGAGATTCGCCAGCACATCCACCCCCCGCCGACGCGCCAGCTGGGCCGCGATGCCCTCCAGGGCACGGCGCAGTGACTCGCCGCGCACGAAGTACAAGACGCCCGCCAGGTCGTGACGGTCGGCGGACTCCAACGCCGCCGACACCGACCGCAACAACCGGCCCTCACCACGCTTGCGGGACAACTCCACCTCGATCGCCCACACCTTGTCCGGATCAGTGAAGTCCCGACACCACGCGTCATGAACATGCGAACCTGGCTGTCCACCAGTCGGTTTCACGATTCGCCGGAGCAGGCGTTCGCTGGTCCAGATCTCCGGATCGGTCTCCAGGCCGGTCAACGCCAGTCGTAGTTCCGATACCGCTGTCAGGTGCGCGGCAGTAGAGGCTTTCAGGTGCCACTCCCCCGGATCGAAACCCAGATACCCCCACGCGATCTCACGCGTCGGGTACAGCCACAGCGGGCCGTGCGGAGTCTCGTCGGCGGTGTTGAAGTGCTTGGAGCGCCGCCACGGTCCCGGGGACCCGTAACCGACCCGACTCACCTGCGCGCGCCCGGCGTCTTTAAGGCGCTTCGCGAAGGCGTACGCGGTGCGTGGTCGCCGCTGCATCATCGTCATCAGCAGCGACAGCGGCAGCCCGTACTGCTGGGCGGTCCACTCCTCGAGCAGCGTCTGCCACGGCTGCAACCGCAACTCCCGCGCGCTCACGGTGCCACCACCTCACGCGGGCACTCCCGCGGCCACGCCGCGACGTTCTCCGTGCCCGGCGCGGGGCAGACCACCACGGTCTTGGGCAGGCCCTCCCGGGCACCGAACAGCAGCACGCCGAGGAACAGGCCCGCGACGAACACGAACCCGATCAGCACCAGCGCCGCCATCACCGGCGACGGCACCGAGGTCATCGTCCGATGTCGCGACGTACCCAACAGGTCTTCGGTCATCGCCGATCACCCCGCCACCGCCGCCGCGTCGACCACCGCACCTGACGCATGCCGACCCACACGACACCGGCCAGCACCACAAGCACGAACGCCGCCGATGCCAGGCCCGGAACAACCGCACCCGCCACGACCAGCGCGAACCCGATCAACAGTGCCCGCATCATGCCGCACCACCTGCTGTCGGGATGGGGCGCAGCAGGTCCATGACCTCATCGCGGCGTACTCGAATGGTGTTTGGTCCGACCATGTAGCCGGTCAACCGGCCTGCGGATATCCAGCGTCGAACCGTACATTCGTGAACACCGAACAGGTCGGCAACGTCCTTCAGGCGCATATACGCGCTAGTGGACCTGCGGTTCTCGCCTCCCCGCTGCTTCTTCGAACTTGCCAAGACAATCGCTCCTTCCTGTCGCTGCGGGGACGAAACCCGCTGCAATACAGGAGAACTCGCGATCACCCGTCCACATCAGAGGTAGAAGAGAGCAGGGGTGTACGCCGGGCCGCACCGTACGACCTCCGTACGCCCCCCAGATGATTCATCCCACGTTCTCTGCGGGCGCGGTATCTTGGTTCGCGTGGACCATCTGCTACCAGGCGCTACCTCCGCAGACGTACGGGCACAGAACCCCACCGTCGCTGTCTTGCCTATCGGAAGCTTCGAGCAGCATGGCGAATTCCATCCGCTCATAACGGATACCGCGATCGCCTGCGCAATCGCACAGAGGATCGCAATAGACTACGGCTTGTTCTTGCTTCCGCCTGTAACCTTTTCCTGCTCACATGAGCACACAGGGTTTCCTGGTTCGGTCAGCATTCGGGCGACGACGCTCGCACTGGTAATCAGCGATATACAAGAGTCGCTGAAAGCCTCTGGTATAAGGCATTTGGTGCTCGTCAATGGTCACGGCGGAAACTATGTTCTGCAGAATGTTGTTCAGGAGGCGAACACGACTGAGCGCCGGATGACGTTATTCCCACTGCCCCTCGACTGGAATCATGCGCGCACCAAAGCGAAGATGGAAACGAACGCGCACGAGGACATGCACGCCGGAGAACTGGAAACTTCCATCCTGTTGCACATCTCGCCAGATTCCCTTCGGCCCGGCTATCAGACCGCAGACTGGCGCGCGGACGACAGAAAGTTCCTCCTCATCAAGGGGATGACCGACTATACAACCAGCGGCGTAATCGGATTTCCTTCCCTTGGAACTCCCGAGAAAGGCAAAATCGCTCTCGAATCACTCTCGGAATCATTCAAAAGCCATCTTCAAGCGCTGACCGAATAGCCTCGGGGTACCTGGACCGCTCTGGCCAATAGCCCCTTCAGTTCGTTGACTTGCTTTCCGCGAGCGGTTGACAACCGCTTGGACAGATCACGCAATACTGACAATGATCGTGCCGACGGTGCCAGCTGGTACAACTCGACTGCGCGTGTGGCCACCCGCATGGCCTCTTCGAGTTCTCCGACGCGCACGTAGGCCGATGCCAGGCGCGCCGAACACAGCCCTTGATCTCGGCGTTGCGCCTCCGGCCAATCAGCAAGTCCAGAACTGTAAGTCGTGATTGCACGCTCCGGCTCTCCCAGCAAAACCCAACTCTGCGCTGCCTCCATTTCGATATACGATGGCGTGCAGTATTTCGCCAGACGTCCGGGTTCATTCGGATCAGCGTCGAGAACCTGCGCCATAGCACTGTCCAGTGCTCTACGACATTCGTCCTTCTCACCGAAAAGCGCATGGGCGTTCGAGAGCTGCCGGAGGGCTACGGCGCGCAGTTCGGGGGTTATCTCGTCCCATCGCCGCAGCGCGGCATTCGCCAGCCCCAAGCCCTGCGCCGCCTTACCGGCATCGGTCAAGATGTTGCTCTTGCGCATCAGCACATAGGAGATGAGGTGGGTGTCGCCCAACTCTTCCGCGTAGTCCATCGCCTGGTTGGTCCAGTACAACGCCGCCTTCAGGTCGCCGGAGTCCTGGAACAACCAGCCCGCGAACTCGCAAAAGCGGGCTCCGATTTCCAGTAATGACACTCGCATTTCGCCGCGCGCTTTTCCGCACAGGTCTTCGACCAGGGTCAGCTGACCGCGAAGGGATTCGATGATGTATCGCGGTCCTGCCCATGCGTCCATTCGGACGTGTTCGGTCAGCATGAGCTGGAGGTGTTGTACAAAGGCCGGATCGATCGGCTCAGGTACCAGAGTGAGCACGGTCGGACGAACCAATGAAAGGCTCTCATCGACGCCTTGCACCAGTGGTGACTCCGGCTCGGCATACCCCAGCTCCGCGGCTGTCACTTCGCGACCTGCGAACTGACTGAGCACGGCCAGCAGTACTTCGAGGCTCCGTTCCTTGGGTCGGTGGACGCCCGCCTTGTATCTCGCGATCGTGCTGCCGTCCGGACTGATGGGCTCACGGCCATCGGACTGGCTGTGCTCGACCATTTTCCGAGCAAGCGCCTTGTTGGGCAGGTTCAGTTCCGCGAGCAACTCAGCCAAAGGTGTTTGGTGCCTACCAGATTGACGTTCGCCTGTGCTCATCGCCGCCTCCCCATGCTGAACAAGTACAGCATGACCGAGCGACATATTTTCAGGATTCCTCGCATCTCCCCCGTCATGTTCTCGGTCGCCTCCGCTGTGATGTTCCGTTCGAACGTGACCGGCGCGCCTGTCTTCCCTTTGCGCGACCGTTGCCGGTGTCGACGCTGTCGGCCTCGGGTTCAACGAACTTCGACAACGCTACGGCGATGGCCATGTCACGGTCATTCGCTGCGTGCTGATAACGCATCGCTGCCGCCGGAGTCGAGTGTCCAAGGCGGTCCATCAGCTCCTTCAACGTCGCACCCGTCAACGCTGCCAGCACTGCGCCGGTATGCCGAAGGTCGTGCAATGTCAGATCGGCCTTGCCGTCGCCATCCGTGTCTTCACCGTCGCCCTCCGTCCAGCGTCCGGCTGCGCGGCATGCCCGGTACCAATGACGAGCGAACGTGGAGGGCGCAAGATGTCCACCGTGCACCGCAGGGAATAGCAGCGCACTCGGTTCGGGATCTACATGGTCACGGAGGTGATCTTCAACCGCTGGGATCAAGTGCGGCGGCACGGAAACGTACCGCACCCCAGCTTCGGACTTCGGCGCTTTGACCTTGCGGACCGCAACGCCCTTCTCGGTGCTCTTGAGACGAATCACCCCTCGTTCGACGTAGATCCGCCTCCGCCCTAGATCGACATCCTTCCGACGGAGCTCGGCCAATTCGCCGAATCGCAGCGCACACCATGTTGCGAGCAAGGCCATCAGTTGGAACCTTCTGGGCAGAGTCGCGACGATCGTTTCGAGTTCGCCCAGGGTGGCTGGACGGATGATGCGCGCTCGCTTGACGGTGCCAGCGCCCCGTATCCGACATGGGTTTCGATGAACCGGAACCTTCTTGTCGTCAACGGCGGTATTGAAGATCGTGGAGCACAGACCGTAGACCCGCGCACGCAAGGTAGGCGTCTGAGAATTCAGATTGGCGTACCACTTCCTGATGTCTTCTTCTTCAATCGAGCTAATCGGGTACTCACCAAGCACCGGAAGGATATGAGCGTCAAGCCAATCCCGATAGTCGCCTCGGGTCCGGTCTCCAAGGTCACGCTCCTTGATCCACCGTTCGGCGTACTCACGGAAGGTCATTCTGACCTCAATCGGAGTCTCGATATCCGGTGGCTGCCACCGCTTTCGGATGATGTCCGCCTGCACCACCGACAGCCAGGCGCGTGCGTCCTGCTGTGTCAGAAAATAGGTCGGCGCTTTGTACCGCCGTCCATTGGGACCGTAGTAGCGCGCTCGAAACCGCCCGGTCGGCAATTCATCGACCGACCCGAACGTCCCCGACTTCCGGCGCTTGCGGCCCTCCCCACGGACCATAAGAGTTCACCTCAGACTTGCGTACTGACCTGACCCTGACCTCGGCTGACCTAGATTCTGACCCGAGGTAATGACCTAGATCTGACCTGAGAAAAGTGTATCGGTGCAGATCGGTGCCGCCTAGCGCAAAAGACGCATCATCGAAAATTCGCTGGTAACACTGGGTTTCAGCTGGTCAAGGTCACGAAACATAGAACACGCGTCACTGGTTCAATCCCAGTATCGCGCACCGAAGTGTTCACGTACGTCGCTGCCGCAACACGCGCCACGCGAGCGCGCCCTGCCGATCCGGCAATATGGGACGATCTGCGGAGTGACCAGCAGACCCGAGCAGCAGCGGCTACGCGACCTCGCGGTATTGCGGCGCGTCCGGGACCGGATCGACCGGGAGTACGCCCAACCCCTGGATGTCGAACGGCTCGCCCGGGACGCGCACATGTCGGCGGGACATCTCAGCCGCCAGTTCCGGGCCGCCTACGGCGAGTCGCCCTACTCGTATCTGATGACGCGGCGGATCGAACGCGCCATGGCGCTGCTGCGGCGCGGCGATCTGAGTGTCACCGAGGTCTGCTTCGAGGTGGGCTGCGCCTCGCTGGGCACGTTCAGCACCCGGTTCACCGAACTGGTCGGAATGCCGCCCAGCGTGTACAAGCGGGAGGCCGCGAACGAGGCGGCCGGCATCCCGGCCTGCGTGGCCAAGCAGATCACCAGACCGATCAGGAATCGAGAAGCCTCGACCGGCGGCCGGTAACTACCGTGATCAGCATGGACATCAGCATCAATGCCTCCTATCTGCCCCAGGACGATCCGGACGCCGCGCTGGCGTTCTACCGGGACACCCTCGGCTTCGAGGTCCGCAACGACGTCGGCTACGAGGGCATGCGCTGGATCACCGTCGGGCCGGTCGGCCAGCCCGATGTCTCCATCGTGCTGCATCCCCCGGCCGCCGATCCCGGCATCACCGACGACGAGCGGCGCGTCATCGCCGAGATGATGGCCAAGGGCACCTACGCCGGAATCAATCTGGCCACCCGCGACCTCGACGGCGTCTTCGAGAAGGTGCAGGCCAGCGACGCCGCCGAGGTGGTGCAGGAACCGACCGACCAGCCGTACGGGGTTCGGGACTGCGCCTTCCGCGATCCCGCGGGCAATATGGTCCGCATCAAGCAGCTGGATTGAGAGCCGTCCGACCGAACAAGAGGAAGACACCACGAGCTATGGCCAAGAAGACGGACACGCGGTCGCCCGCGCACGCGGCCGACACCCACGATCTGATCCGGGTGGTCGGCGCGCGGGAGAACAACCTGAAGGACGTCAGCGTCGAGATCCCCAAGCGCCGGTTGACCGTGTTCACCGGCGTATCGGGCTCGGGCAAGAGCTCGCTGGTGTTCGACACCATCGCCGCGGAGTCGCGGCGGCTCATCAACGAGACCTACAGCACCTTCATCCAGGGCTTCATGCCGACCCAGGCGCGACCCGACGTGGACGTGCTGGACGGTCTGACCACCGCCATCATCGTCGACCAGGAGCGAATGGGCTCCGACCCCCGCTCCACGGTCGGCACCGCCACCGACGCCAATGCCATGCTGCGCATTCTGTTCAGCCGACTCGGCACGCCGCATATCGGTTCCCCGCAGGCGTTCTCCTTCAATGTGGCCTCCATCAGCGGGGCGGGCGCGGTCACGGTGGAGAAGGGCGGCCAGAAGGTCCGGGAGCGGCGCAGCTTCAGCATCACCGGCGGGATGTGCCCGCGCTGTGAGGGGCGCGGGTCGGTCAACGACATCGACCTGACCCAGCTCTACGACGACAGCAAATCGCTCAACGGGGGCGCGCTGACCGTGCCGGGCTACAGCATGGACGGCTGGTACGGCCGCATCTTCAGCGGCTCCGGATTCTTCGATATGGACAAGCCGATCAAGAAGTTCACCAAACGTGAACTCAACGATCTGCTCTACAAGGAGCCCACCAAGATCAAGGTCGAGGGCATCAACCTCACCTACGAGGGCATCATCACCAAGATGCGCAAGACCATGCTGGCCAAGGACGTCGACTCCTTGCAGTCGCATGTGCGCGCGTTCGTGGAACGGGCGGTGACCTTCCAGACCTGTCCGGACTGCGACGGCACCCGGCTCAGCGCCGAGGCGCGCTCGTCGAAGATCGGCAAGGTCAATATCGCCGACGCGTGCGCCATGCAGATCAGCGATCTGGCCGAATGGGTCGGCGGACTGCGGGAACCGTCGGTGCAGCCGCTGCTGGACGCGCTGCGGCACACGCTCGACTCGTTCGTGGAGATCGGGCTCGGCTATCTGTCGCTGAACCGGCCCTCGGGCACGCTGTCGGGCGGTGAGGCGCAGCGCGTCAAGATGATCCGCCACCTCGGCTCCTCGCTCACCGATGTCACCTATGTGTTCGACGAACCCACCGCCGGACTGCATCCGCACGATATCCAGCGCATGAACGATCTGCTGCTGCGACTGCGGGACAAGGGTAATACGGTCCTGGTCGTCGAGCACAAGCCGGAGACCATCGCCATCGGCGACCATGTGGTGGACCTCGGTCCGGGCGCGGGCGCGGCGGGCGGCGCCATCTGCTTCGAGGGCACCGTCGACAAGCTGCGCACCAGCGGGACCATCACCGGGCGGCACTTCGACGACCGCGCCACGCTCAAGAGCGAGGTACGGGAACCGAACGGGGCGTGGAAGATTCGCCATGCCAAGACCAACAATCTGCGCGATGTCTCCGTCGATGTCCCGCTCGGTGTGCTGTGCGTGGTCACCGGCGTGGCCGGATCCGGCAAGAGTTCGCTGATCCACGGCTCCATACCCGGTTCCGACGGCGTGGTGGCGGTGGACCAGACGCCCATTCGCGGCTCGCGGCGCAGCAATCCGGCCACCTACACCGGGCTGCTCGAGCCGATCCGCAAGGCGTTCGCGAAGGCCAACGGGGTCAAGCCCGCGCTGTTCAGCTCCAATTCCGAAGGCGCGTGCCCTAATTGCAACGGCGCGGGCGTCGTCTACTCCGATCTGGGCATCATGGCCGGGGTCGCCACCACCTGTGAGGTGTGCGAGGGCAAGCGGTTCATGGCGGAGGTGCTGGAATACACCCTGGGCGGCAAGGACATCAGCGAGGTGCTGGCCATGCCGGTGACCGAGGCCGTGGAGTTCTTCGGCGACGGTGAGGCCAAAACCCCTGCCGCGCATGCGATCCTGCGACGGCTCGCCGATGTCGGGCTCGGCTATCTGACCATCGGGCAGCCGCTGACCACGCTGTCCGGCGGTGAGCGGCAGCGCCTCAAGCTGGCCACCCACATGGCCGACAAGGGCGGGGTGTACGTCCTCGACGAGCCCACCACCGGCCTGCATCTCGCCGATGTGGAGCAGCTGCTCGGACTGCTCGACAAGCTGGTGGAATCCGGCAAGTCGGTGATCGTCATCGAGCATCACCAAGCCGTGATGGCGCACGCCGACTGGATCATCGACCTCGGACCGGGCGCGGGCCACGACGGCGGCACGATCGTCTTCGAGGGCACGCCCGCCGATCTGGTGGCCGACCGCTCCACACTGACCGGTCAGCACCTCGCGGAGTACGTGGGGGCCTGACTCGCCAGGCCAGCTCCGCACCGATCGCACGCCCGAACTCACCAGCGACACCGAGCCGAGCAGGCGGACGGTGAGCTGGGCATGGAGCTGGCCGCTCGGTGCGCCGCCGAACTCGGATTCGATATTCGAGAGGTGGTGCTACGCCTGTCGTTCCGCATTCTGGAGCGGGACCGAGCGGGCGCGCCACCATCGCACCAGCATGGTGGATCCGGTGACGAGGAGAGCTGCCAGCGGGATCAGCGGCAGGTAGGAGACCCATACGATGGGGTCCTCCGGGGCGAGGGCGACGAAGGTGGCGAGCACCGTCACCGTGAAAACGACCGCCGACCAGCGGTGCGCCTGCCGCACCCGCTGTCCCCGCACCCAGCCGACCGGGCGCGGCGCGGCACCGCGACGGGCGCTCGTATACGACGACACCAGCAGGTACAGACCGGAGAACGCCAGTACGGCGAGCGGCGCCAGCGGCAGGTAGGACAGCCATTCGGGGCCGCCCACCGCCAATCCGATCACGGTGACGACGGTGGTCGCCACGAAGGTGACGGCCAGCCACCGGTGCGCCTGCCTGATCCGGATATTCCTGGTCATGGTGGTCTCCTCTCCGTTCGAGCCACGCCGCCGCGGCACTCGCGGGCGGATGTTCCGGAGTCGACGCTAGCTACGGCCCGGAGAGCGGCGCTTCTCGATTCCTGACCGATTGCGGCGGCGGTCGCGGCGCAGGTCGTCACCGCCGTCACGGCGCGGGATCGGGCGCGAGCCGAGCGGGTTCGCCGCCGAGAACGGACACCGCGGGCGTCCACGACAGCTGTTCGGGCACCGGCGCGCCGGAGACGGGGCGAGATTCCGCACAACGGGCGGCGACGCGGCACACCGCCCGCACCCCAGACGGACCCGACGGGTGCGCACACCCGGTGCGCTCGAAGCCGTTTCGCGGTCACCGGTCCCGCACGGGCGGCGGCGGCCGCCCCCTAGGGTTGAAGCCGACGGGTGCGCCCGCCGAGAGGAGTTGCCGATGGAACACTTTCTGCCGTTTCGCAAGAGCGCGGTCATCTCGCTGTGCGCCGACGAGGTGCCCGAGACCGAGCGGGAGTCCTTCCTGGAGTTCGCACGATTACTGGCGGCCCTGGTCCACTACTCGTTCCACGAGCGCGGCGATGCGGTGCTCGACGCGTATCAGCTGGTCGATCCGGCCGAGGATATGCGGGTGATCCGGACCGCGACCCCGCCGGAGCGGGCGGCGGCGCGGCAGCGGGTGGAGCGGGAGCTCATCGCACTGGCGGAGGCGGCCAATTTCACGCGCATCGACGAAGCCGAGATCGAGCGGGCCTTCGCCGAACAGTCGCTGGTGAAGGTGCGGCTGGAGGTGGAGGACGAGAATATCGACACGGTGCTGTTCTTCCGGCGCGGCGAGACACGCAAAACCGAACGGGTGAAGTCGCTGTACGGGTTGCGGCGGCGCACCGTCGAATTCACCAGCTACGCCAAGGTGCTGGTGTATATCGCGTTCACCGAGCGCGAGCAGGCCGACGACGGGCAGCCCGCCGGCGGTGTGCTGTTGAAACTGTTCCAGGATGTGCCGCGCAATGATCTGGAGATGCTGTATCCGAGCGTGCGCGTGCGTATGCGGCCGCTGGACAAACTGCTCATCGGGGTGCCCGCGGTGGTTTCCGGGATCATCGTCGTGGTCACCAAGCTGATCGCCTCGATGGGGCTGCTGGTGCTGCTGCTGGCCTTCTGGCTCGGACTCCGCGACGAATCGGTCACGCTGGATCAGACCGCGCTGGTCACGCTCGGGGCCGGACTGGCGGCCTTCGGCGGGTATCTGGTGCGCCAGTTCTCGAAGTTCAAGAACCGCAAGATCAAGCTCATGAAGACGCTGTCGGAGCACCTCTACTTCCGCAATCTGGACAATGACGCGGGCGTCTTCCACCACCTGCTGGGGGCGGCGGAGGAATCGGAGGTCAAGGAGGCGCTGCTCGCCTATCACTTCCTGCGCACCGCCGAGCACCCGCTGACCGCGGCGGAACTGGACCGGCGCATCGAGGAGTGGTTCCGCAAGCACTGGCGGACCACCTTCGACTACGAGGTCTCCGACGGGCTGCGCAAACTGCGGGAACTGGAGTTGCTCACCGAGGGCGAGGGTGGAGCCCTCGGGGTGGTGTCACTGCCGGAGGCGAAACAGCGGTTGGATCATCGCTGGGACAATCTGTTTCGCTTCCACACGCCAGCGTCGGGCACACCGGGCGCACAGAACCGATAGGCCCCGGAGACCATGGCCGCGGTGTTCAGGCCACGCAGAACTCGTTGCCCTCGGGGTCGGCCATGGTGACCCAGGAGAACGGCCCCTGCCGTCCCTCGTGCAGCGGCTTCGCGCCGAGTTCGGTCAGCCGCTCCACCTCGGCCGCCCGCCGCTCGTCCCCCACCCGGATATCCAGATGTAGTCGGTTCTTCACCGTCTTGGCCTCGGGCACGAGCTGGAACAGCACCCGGGGCCGCTCCGGATGCCGGATGGCCGTCCCGATCTTCCAGACCAGCTTTCCCCGATGCGTCGTGGTGTCGTCCTCCGAGGCGTGCCCCTGCGCGACCATGGTGCGAATGAAGTCCTCGTCCTGGGGTTCGACCTCCCACCCCAGCGCCTCCGCCCACCAGTCGGCCTGGGTGTGCGGATCGGCGCAGTCGACGACCACCTGAAATTCGTATCCCATGGGCCGTACCCTAGCGCCGGGCACCGACAGCCCCGATTTCTTCGGACGGCTCGGCCGTGGAAACGCTCAGACGAGGTCCGCGAACGATTCGACATCGGCGATGCTGCCGGACACGATGAGCTGATCGCCGTCCATCACCACGGTATCCGGCGTGGCATAGGTGAATTCGCCGCCGCGCCGCTTGATGGCGACGACCGTCACGTCGAACTGCTGCCGCAGACCGCTCTCGGTAAGCGTCATCCCGATCGCCGCGCGCGGAGCAGTGGTGCGCACCATGGCGTAGTCCTCGTCGAATTCGATGTAGTCGAGCATGCGCCCGGTCACCAGGTGCGCGATGCGTTCGCCCATATCGAATTCCGGCAGCACCACGTGATGCGCGCCGATGCGCTCGAGGATGCGGCCGTGCTGGCGGCTGGTGGCCTTGGCCCAGATGCGTGGGATCTTGAAGTCGACGAGCAGGGAGGTGGTGAGAATGCTCGCTTCCAGATCGGTGCCGATGCCGACCACCGCGTGTGGGAAGTCCGGTACGCCTAGCTGTTCCAGCGCGGCTATATCGGTGGTGTCGGCGACCGCGACGTGGGTGAGTTCGTCGGAGTAGTTCTGCACCAGGCGAGGATCGGAGTCGATGGCCAGCACCTCGGAGCCGTGCACGACCAGTTCGCGAGCCAGTGAGCCGCCGAACCGGCCCAACCCGATGACGACCACCCTGGTACCGGGGTGTTTGGGGGCCTTGGTGAATGGTGTCCTAGCCAACGATGGGTCGCTCCTCCGGTAGCTCGTAGCGGCGTTCGTGCTCGCGCAGCGCGAGGGCGGACGCCAGGGTGATCGGACCGACACGGCCGATGAACATGAGGCCGATCAGCAGCAGATGCCCGGTGGTCGGCAGATCGGCGGTGATGCCGGTGGACAGGCCTACGGTGCCGAACGCCGAGGTCACCTCGAACAGCACGTCGTCGAGGGGCAGATGCGACAGCCGCAGCAGCGTCATGGTCGAGATCAGAACGACGCCGAGACTCAGCAGCGCCACGGTGATCGCCTGCCGCTGCACGGTCGCGGCCAGCCGCCGCCCCATCACGTGTACGGTCGGCTGGCCGCGCACCTCGGCGTACACCACGAACGCCAGTAGCGCGAAGGTGGTCACCTTGATCCCGCCCGCCGTGCCCGCGCTGCCGCCGCCGATGAACATCAGAGCGTCATTGACAAGCAGCGTGGTGGGGTGCAGGGCACCGACATCCACGGAGTTGAAGCCCGCGGTACGCGGGGACGCGCCGTGAAACACCCCCGCGAGCAGTTTGCCCGGCAGCGCCAGTGGGCCGAGGGTTCGAGGGTTGGTCCATTCCAGTGCTGTCACCAGCACGACACCGACGGCGAGTAGACCGGCGTAGGTCAGCACGGTGATCTTGGTGTGCAGCGACCATCCCGGGATTCGGACGCCCCGCAGCCGCGAGCGCATCGCCCGCGACACCTCGAACACCACCGGGAAGCCGATGCCGCCGAGAACGAACGCGATCATGATCGGCACGATGATCCAGCCGTCGGTGGCGACGCCGACCAGACTGTCGGGGTGCAGCCCGAATCCGGCGTTGTTGTAAGCCGAGATCGAGTGGAACACACCCCAATACAGGGCGGAGGCGAAGGAGTCACCCGTGGTCGCCAGGCGTCGCGCGGTCAGCACCACTGCAACGATCACCTCGATCGACAGGCTCATGGCGAGAACGCCGACCACGACCCGCTTCGTCTCGCCGAGACGCAGCGTCTTGGTCTCGGCTTGGGCGATGAGCTGCATGCGCAGACCCATGCGGCGGGCGACCAGCAGACCGAGCAGCGAGGCCGCGGTCATGATGCCGAGCCCACCGATCTGGATGAGCGCGAGCACCACCGCCTCGCCGAAGCCCGACCAGTAGGTCGCGGTGTCGACCACCACCAGGCCGGTCACGCAGACCGCCGAGGTGGAGGTGAACAATGCCGTCTCCGGTGCCGTCCACGACCCCGATTCGGACGAGATCGGCAGCATCAGAAGCAACATGCCGAGCAGGTTGACCGCGGTGAAACCGACCACCGTCAGGCGGGCCGGATGGCCGAGCGGACCGAGTCGCCGGACCACCGGCAATGCCGTGCGCCCCATAGTGTCAGCGCAACGCGCCCGGCGGCGAACAGACGCTCATTTCCACACGGCCTCCTCCGACATGTCCGGCCTCGCCGGATGCGGTCGGCCGCGAAGAAGTTTATACGCGGTATCGACGGCCCTCGCGCACGACGGCTCCGCGTGGCGCGACTCCCGGAATACGAGCGGGACCAGCCTACTTCGACTCAGCTTTCGGACTCACCCGCAGGTGCGCGCGTTCGCCCTGTTTGCCGAAGAGGCTGAGGAATTCGACCGGATTGTCGTCGGCCGGACCGAACCAGTGCGGGACGCGGGTGTCGAATTCGGCCGCCTCACCGGGGAGCATGACGAAATCGTGTTCGGCGAGGATGACGCGCAGGCGGCCATTGAGTACGTAGAGCCATTCGTAGCCCTCGTGGGTCTTGGGATCCGGATCGCCGCGGTGAGCATCGGGGGCGAGCACGAGCTTGTACGCCTGCACGCCGCCGGGGCGGCGGGTCAGCGGAATCATGGTCATGCCGTGCTGGGTGACCGGACGCAGGTGGACGCGCGGATCGCCGGTGGGTGGGGCGCCGACCAGTTCGTCCAGGGTGACGCGGTGGGCCTTGGCCAGGGGCAGCAGCAGTTCGAGTGTGGGGCGGCGGGCACCGGATTCCAGGCGGGACAGGGTGCTCACCGAGATGCCGGTGGTGGCGGAGAGACCGGTGAGGGTGACATCGCGCTGTTTACGCAGGGCGCGCAGGCGGGGGCCGACCGCTTCCAGGGCCTGATCCAGGTCTTCCATGCCTCCAGTTTGCCATAACGGCAAAGGAGCTTGCCGAAATCGCGGGTTCGGGCGCATGGTCGTCGGCGAGGAGGTGGTCTGGATGACCGAATGGACCGGAAACTATGACGCGGTGGTGATCGGCGGCGGGGCCGCGGGACTGAACGGGGCGCTCATGCTGGCGCGCTCGCGGCGGTCGGTGCTGGTGGTCGACTCGGGAGCGCCGCGCAATGCCCCCGCCCACGCGGTGCACGGGCTGTTCGCGCGCGACGGCGTGCCGCCGCGGGAGCTGCTGCGGCGCGGCCGCGACGAGGTACGCGGCTACGGCGGCGAGATCGTCGACGACGAGGTTACGGCGGTGGCGCGCGTCGACGACGGTCTCGCGGTGACGCTGCGCGACGGCGGGACGGTGCGGGCGCGGCGACTGCTGGTGACCACCGGACTGGTCGACGAACTGCCCGAGATCGCGGGACTGCGCGAACGCTGGGGGCGCGAGGTGGTGCACTGCCCCTACTGCCACGGCTGGGAGGTGCGCGATCAGCCCATCGGTGTCATCGCCACCGGACCGATGTCGGTGCACGGCGCACTGCTGTTCCGGCAGTTGAGCGCCGATGTGGTGTTTCTCGCCAACGATCTGCCGTTGAGCGCGGACCAGCGGGAGGACTTGGCGGCGCGGGGAATCGAGGTCGTCGAGGGGGCGGTGGCCGCACTCGAGATCACCCAGGACCGGCTGACCGGTGTGCGGCTGGCCGATGGCACGCTCATCCCCCGCACCACGGTGGCGGTCGCCTCGCGCATGGTGGCGCGCGCCGAATTCCTCGCGGGCCTGGGCCTGACCGCGGTCGCCCACCCCTCCGGCATGGGCGAGCACATCCCCGCCGACCCGACCGGCCGCACCGAGGTGCCGGGCGTCTGGGCCGCGGGCAATGTCACCGACCTGTCCGCCCAGGTCGGCAGCGCCGCCGCCGCGGGCGCCATGGCCGGTGCGCAGATCAACGCCGATCTGGTGGCCGAGGAGGTCCGCGCAGCCGTGGCCGCCCGCGTCTGACTCGTCGCGGAGGAACGCGGGTCGGACCGCGCCCGGACGGTGCCGCCGCCGTTCGGGCGCGGCGCCCGTGTCCGAACGGCGCGCATCGGCTGGAGATGCGGGTGGTGCACGCGGGACGGACCACCCGATGCGAACCGGCGGGCGTGGAGTCGGCGCGCCGTGGTCGGCATTCCGGGTACGCGACATTGCCGGTGCGCATGTATGCCAGCCGAGTCGCGGCGGCGCAAGTGAGACAGCCGACTAGTCGGGTTGCGGCAATCGCACGGCATCGGCGGGGATGTCCGGGACCGCTTCCACCACCACGGATTTCAGGGCCGGATCGGGCAGGAGCAAACGCCAGTCGCCGTGGGACCAGACGACTGTCTGAGTGTTTGCCGCAATGCTGTTGTCCGAGTAGATGCTGTACACGAGCAACTGCGCGCGATCCTCGGCGTAGGCGGTGAACTTGTAGGCGGCGATGCGGGGAGCCAGTTCCGCGGAGGCGGGTTGGGTGACCGAGATCCGGGCGCGGGCCAGCACCCATTCGTCCTTGCCGGGGCCGGGTACGAGGGTCTGCGCGGCGATCTTCGACCAGGTGGCGTCGGGGGCCAGGGAGATGCGGACGGTGTGGTGGATGGCGGCCAACGCCGCACCCTGCGGGGTGTGCGAATAGCCCAGGGCGGCCTCGGCTACGCGGGTGGGACCGTCCTTGCCGCCGAAGGGAAGTCGCACACCCTGCCAGGTCTCCCAGTGGATGTCGGCCGGTGGCCGGTTCGGGTCGGGGGGCGCCGAGGTGGGTGCGGAGGATGGGGTGTCGGAGAGGCCGCAGGCGGCGGCGGTGACCAGTGTCAGCAGGAGCAGCGCCGTTCGCTGGCGGATTGCTGATAGGCGCACGAGCCTCCCCTTCGCGGATCGGGGCGCTGATGAAAGGTGTTGCGGGGCACGGCTGCCGCGCACTCCCGCCGATCTTATTGTGGCGGATTCGGAGGATGTCGGCTATTCAAGGGAATTCATACCGACTCGTCCGTATTCAGTTGCCGGACCTCAGTTTCGGGTACCATCATCCCGGCAAAACATCATCGCAGGTGACGGGGACTCATCGCGGGGTAATTGCGGCGGGAACCCGATATGTCACCCGGGGTGGTGACGGCCGACCGCAGTGGGCGTCCAGAGGGTTTGGTGTGGGATGTGCGGTCGGTGCGACACCCGCCGCGAACAAGGGGATCCGGAATGACCGCTAGACGCACGTTGACCGCTCTCTCCGTCCTACCCGTGGTCCTCGCCGCGGGACACGGCGTGGCCGGGGCGGCGCCGGGACAACCCGGGCTCGCGGTGCCCGGTGAGGGACAACCGGGACTGACCCAGCCGCCCCAGGCCCCCGCGACACCGCCGACACCCAGCCCGGCCGACTGGATTCCGGACCCGCCCCCACCCCCGGCCCGGCCCCGGCCGCAGCAGCAGGTGCAGCCGAATATCGACACCCTGGTGCAGCCACCGGGCCAGCGCGAACAGCCCTCCGAACCCGAGGCCGAGCCCGCGCAGCCCGCACCGGAAACGCCGTACATTCCGGAGAATCCGCACCAGTTGCGACTCGGCACCGGCATCGTCGACCTGCCCGAATGGGTGGACGTGCGGACGCGCGACAAGGCGCAGGCGTACGCGGACTGGGCGGAATGGCAGATCGCCGCCGCCTACGACGGCATGGGTTTCTCGCGTGAGGAATCCGACCGCATGGCCGCCACCAGCTCGATGGGCGCACTGCTCGGCGCCGGTACGGCGGGCGCACTCGCCCCGGCCGTGCTGGTGCCGATCGGCTGCGGTGTCGGCGCGGCCGTCGGCGCTCTGGCCGGTGCCGCGATCGGCGGCATCCCCACCGCCGGAGTCGGCGCCCCGGCCGGTGCGATCGTCGGCGGTATCGCGGGATGCGTCGGCGGCGGATCGCTCGGCGGCATGGTGAGCGTCCCCCTGGTGGTCGGCGGCGGAGCGCTGGCGGCCCTCGCGGGTGGCGCCCTGAGCGGCGGCGACTCGACCAAACCACAGCCCCCGCTGCCCATCGACCAGCCGGTGGCGACCCAGGTCGCGGCCCCCACCCCGGCACCCCTCATCCACATCCCCGGCGTGCTGACCGTCGCCGCACCGGTCATCCCCGGCATCACCCCCGCTGCCGCACCCGCCGCGCCGGGCGCACAGCCCGCACCTGCTCCGCTCATCGACATCCCCGGCGTCGCGACGATCGCCGCACCGGTCATCCCCGGCATCACCCCCGCTGCCGCACCCGCACCGGCGCCCGCCCCGATCGCGGAGGCCGCACCCGCTCCGATCGCGGAGCCAGCTCCCGTGTGGGAGCCCGCGCCGGTCGCGGCTCCCCAGTACGCGGAGCCCGTCGCGCAGGTGACCGCGCAGGTGGTGGAAACGGCCGCGGCGGTGGAGGAGTCCGGGCCGGTGGGCGCGGCGGTGGTCGGTGGGTTGCGGGATGCGGTGGCGGCCATGCCGCCGCTGGCTCCGGAGCTCGGGCCCGCCGCCGATGTCATCAATGGTGTGGTGTCGGCCTTCCACGCGCCGCGCTGAGTGACGACGACCGATTGGAGTGATGTCGGTGTCCGAGCGGCGTGACCCCTCGATGCCGCGGGCGACGATGCCCGCCCTGTCCCCGGAGAACGCGGGAGCGGATCACCCGGCGAGTCCGGAAGCGGCCCCGTGGTCCCGGTGGCTCGAGACCGATGACGGTGTCCGCGGCGACGTGCGCCGCGCACCGGACCCGGACGACTACGACGGCGAGGATCTGTCGTCGGATCTGCGGGCCGAGGACCCGATGGCCCCGCTCGTCGAGGAGGCGCGGCGGCGCAGCCTCGCCACCCGCCGCCGACAGCGGATGATCATGCGCTCGGCCCTGGCGGCCGCGGCGCTGGCCCTGGTCACCGTGGTCGCGGCCGGAGCCTGGCTGTTCACCGGCAACGAAACGCCTACGGCCGCACCGCCGTCCACACCCCCGGAACCGCCCGCGGCGGCACCGGCCGCCGACGCCACCGACAGCTGGTGCCAGCCGTCGGTCACCCCCGAGCGGGTGGTCGGCGCGGGTGCGGGCGATGCCACCACCGCGCCCGGTGTCATCCTGCGCCTCGAATACGCCTGGTACGTACAGCGGGACCCCGCCGCCGTGCGCGCCCTGCTCGCCCCGGACGCCCGGGTGGCCCCGGAGAGCGCCACCCGCGAGGCCATCGCCGCGGTCCCGGCCGGCACCCGGCACTGCGTCACCGTCTCCCCGCTGCCCGCCGGGCGCTGGCTGGTCGGCGTGGACGAGCGGCATCCCGATGGTGAGCAGGCGTCCTGGCAGCAGATCGTCACCACCGCGCACCGTGACGGACGAGTGCTCATCACCGCGATCGTCGCCGCGGAAGGGTAGTGCCCCATGACCTCCGAGGCGGTGGAGCTGTCGGTCACGGCGACGCCCGGCGCGCCGACCGACCCGGTTCCACTGCGCGGCGGGCAGGGGCGCCTGGTGCGCGCCGCCCTGCCGTCGGTGCTGGTGCTCGGCACGACGGGCTCCTCCGGCGCGTCCACCACCGCGCTCGGACTGGCCGCCGCGGCGGTGGCCGAGAGCGACGGACAGGTGTGGCCGATCGTGGTCGACGCCACCCTCGGCGGCGGTGATGTGGGTCTGCGCGGCTGTGACGCCGCCGCACCCGTGAGCACCCTGCAGGATTGGCTGAACACCCCGCATCCCGAACTCGCCTCCACCGTGCTCGCCTGCACCGGCCACACCGCCACCGGAGTGCGAGTGCTGCCCCGCGGCCCGGACCCGCTGCCGCGCCGGGAAACCCTGGTGTCGGTGACACGCCACCTCGAGACGGCCGGGCTGCTCGCGGTGCTGGACGCGGGCGCGCCGGTCACCAGCCGCCTGGCCGCACCGCTGCTCTCCGACCCCCGGGTGGGGCTGGTGATCACCGTCGCCGCCCGGCCCGACGCGGTGAACCGGCTGCGACCGGCGCTGCGCTGGCTCGACGAGCAGTACAGCGAGTTCCTCATCGGCGACGCGGTGATCGTGCTGACCGAACAGGTGCAGGGCGCGGGAAAAGCGTCCATCGACCATGTGCGCACCTATCTCGGCAAGTGGGTGCGGGAAGTGGTAACGGTGCCGTTCGACGGGCATCTGGCCGCGGGCGACGTGATCTCGTGGCACCGGCTGGCGGCCCCGACGCGTGACGCGTATCTGCGACTGCTGGGGGTGCTGCGGTGAACGACTGGCCGCCCGTACCCATGTGGCACCGCTCGGTGCCGGTCCCGCCGGGACGTCCCCCGCTGGTGTGGCTGGTCGGCGTGCACGGCGGCGCCGGGGTGACCAGTCTGGCCGCCAGTATGAGCTGGGCCGGTGATGCGGGGCGGCGCTGGCCGGGCCGCATCGGGCTGCTGCACGATATGGATTCGCCGCTGGTGGTGCTCGTCGCGCGCACCCATATGAGCGGTGTCAACGCTCTCGAATACGCGCTGCTCTCGCATCAGAACGACGCGACGCCGGCGGGCAGCCGACTCGTCGGAGTGGTCACGGTGGCCGATTCCGCTCGCCCGCTGCCGGAGTCGGTGGCACGCCGACGGCAGGTGGTGGAGGCGCGCGCGGTCGATATGGGCGCGCGGGCGTGGCGGCTGAACTGGATCGAGCCGTGGCGCGAACTCGAACCGCACCGCATGCCGGTCTGGGATCCGGCCGCCGTGCGCAATCCGGTGGACGAGGGCGACGCGACACGCACTCCCCCGCAACCGGTTCGGCATCTCGCCGAACAGATCTTCCTGGCCGCGCGCGCGGCGGGAATAGCTCTCACCGCGCCCGAGGCGCAGCAGACCGGACACCGCGACACCGGCTGAACACCGGTGCGGCACCCACCGCCGAATACGAGGAGGATCGAACATTGCTGTCCTGGGCAAGAATTCGACACTCGGCTGTCCTCGCGACCGCCGTCAGCGTCATCGCGGCGGTGGGGATCGGCGGCGCGTCCGCCGCCCCGACGGACCAACAACCACCCATCGAGACCTGCCCGGCGCTGTTCGCGCTCGGCATCCAGGGCACCGGGCAGTCGTCTCCCGACGCCGCGGTGACCACCGATACCGGCATGCTGTCCACCGTCTTCCGGCCCATGCTGGCCGCCGCGCCCGACGACGGTCTGGTCGCCCGCGCGTACGTGCCCTACGACTCGTCGTTCGGCGGCGCCACCTCGGCCAACGAGACGCCGTACGCGCAATCGGTGAGCGGCGGGCTCGGCACCCTGAAATCCATGGCGCGCTCGGTACTCGACCGCTGCGAGCACACCCGCATCGCCGTCACCGGGTATTCCCAAGGGGCGCATGTGGCCTCGCTGTTCGCCCAGGAGGTGGGCGCGGGGCGGGGCGCGATCCCGGCGGACAAGGTGGCGGCGGTGGCGCTGTTCGGCGACCCCACCCGCAATCCGGGTGCGCCGCTGTTCCCCGGATCGCCGGGCAAGGTGACGCCCGACGCGGTGCCCGGCACCGGTGGGGAGGCGCTGTCGCGGATCACCGCGCAGCCCGCGCAGGTGGCCTACGGCGGCGGGATCGGACCGGAACGGGATGTGGCGGCCAACTTCGGCGCACTCACCGGGCGGGTGGCGAGCTTCTGCACCGCCGGTGATCTCGCCTGCGATGTGCCCGAGGACGCGGCGCTGCTGAAGGTGGTCGCCAATATCGCGGGGCAGGTGAAGCTTTCGGGCGGTGATCCGATCGGGTCGCTCATGTCCATCGGGCAGGCACTGGCGTTCACCTCCATCAAGACCGTGACCAATGTGGTGAACAACGATATTTCGGGCACCTCGCTGAGCAATCTGCGGATCTCCCCACAGAAGTCCATTTCCCAGCGACTGGCCGAAGCGTCCGATCCACGCAATCAGGTGAACATCCCGGACGCCTTCCAGGCACTGCTGAAGCTCGGGACCATCGCCATCAACACCGTGGTGACCGTCGTGCGCACCGTGCTGACGCCGGGCAATATCGCCGAGATCGCCACCGCCGGACTGGCCAATCCGCTGGCGGGGCTGGCGGTGCTGGGCACCAAGGTGGTCGGCGCGGTCACCCAGCTGGTGCCGCCGACCACCATCGACAACCTGGTCACCGAGGCGTTCGAGGCGGTGGTGGAGAACCTGCAGGACAACAAGGACCTGTTCGACGCCAACACCTGGGTGCGGTACTGGCAGACCGCGCAGAAGCACGACTACTCCAACCCGCAGGGCAGCGACTTCGGCGACAGCCCGGCGCAATTCGTGGGCCAGTGGTTCGCGGCGCTCGCCCACGACCTCGCCGGAGTGCACGACTACGGCAGCGCCCCCAAGGGCGGCAGCGACCGGCCCGAGGGCGGTTTCGACTTCGCGCCCAGCACCACGAGCGCGCCGTCCACCGCCCCCGACGGCCAGTTCCCGCTCGGCGGTCCGAGCGACGCGACCACGCCGCCGAGCACCAGCCCCGCGCCGCTCTTCGCGCCCACCACCGCCCCGACCACGAACCCCGCCGGCTCCGGCGGCTTCCCCCTCGCCTCCCCCGCGCAACCACAGGTCATCCCATGAGCACCACCGACACCTCCCCCGCCGACGGCGGGTACTCCGGCAGCTGGGCCGACTGGATCGGCGAAAGCCTCGGCGCGACACCGACTCCGGACCGCCACGGCCCCCGCCGCGAGCGCGGCGCGTCCGCACGCCGCCGCCGACGCGACAGCCAGGCCGCCGAATTCGCGGACGCGCGGGGCGGATACGGCGATGACGGGTTCGACGAAGCAGCGGCCGAGGACGGCGAACCCGCGGCCGACCGCTACTTCCGGCCGGACGACGAATACGACTTCGACGACGAGGACGACTACGCCGACCTACCCGGCTGGGACGACCGCCTGGCGGGCCTGGCACGACAGCGCGCCCGCCTCGTAGACGTCGAGGACGACGACCTCGAGCCTGATCCCGGCGACGGTGCCGACTCCACTGCCGACCGACCCGACGCGAGAACGCACGGGTCCACCACGGCGAGCACCCGCCAGCCGGGCACCGCATTCCGGGATCGCGTGCCGAAGGCGGCGTGCGACGGGGAGACAACCGGTGGACCGAGCGAATACTCCAGCGGTACCGATGATGACGTGGCTCCAAACGCGCACCCGGGCAGCCACGACGCGAACGCGAGCACCCGCGGCAAGCAGGATGACGAGGGTGACCGCGACGGCGGTGGTGCCCCGAACACGCGATCGACAGGCGGCGGCCGGTCCGGCGCGAAGTCGACCGCCACGGCGGGATCCGCGGCGTGGCGGCGGGATCGGACGGCCCGGCCGCACCCGTTCCCCTCATCGGATCCGCACTGGATGCCCGAACCACCGACCGCACCTCCCGCCGTGGCGCATGCGCGCTCCGGCGGTACCGCACGGGCGCACGGGGATTCGGCCGACCGGGAGACCGACACCGGCTCGCGGCCAGCCGCGCACTCGACCGCGGCATTCCGGCAGGACGCCCGGGCGAACCAGGACGCCGGATCACCCGCGCGCGATACTCCAGGTACAGACCCCACCCGCGGCGCGACACCGCGGTCCGATCACGGCCCCACCGGCCGTCCGGACCACAGTGCGGAACGGCGATCGGGCCACGAGGTGAACGCGCGGTCCAACCGTGGCAGGACCACCGCACCGGACTACGACAGGACCGCGCGAGCCGACCACGGCGGAGCCCGGCGATCAGACCACGACAGGACCGCACTACCGGACGACGAGAGGGCCGCACGATCGGTCGGCGACATCACCGCCGGATCGGCGCACGGCACAGACGCTCGGCCGGACCACGACCCCGCCATTCCTCCGGAGCATGACGTCCCGGACCGCGACCCCGACGTCGGAGTTGGGTACGCCGCGGGCGCGACGCAGGACTACGACAACGAAATCCGATCGGGAAGAGGCTCAGCCCCTCGGCCGGGGGATGATCCGGATACACGGTCGGGATACGGCGCGGACGCATATCCGGAAGACGGAACGGGCGCACGGGGATACGACGCGGGCACTCCGTCGGCATACGACGAGGGGGCGCACTCGGCATACCGCCCGGGCACCCGGTCGGCGAATGGACCGAGCGTGCGGTCGGGGTACGGGCCGAGTACGCGGGCCGAGGTCGCCGCGCGGTCGCGGGCGGAGGCGGCGGCGGCCCTGGCTCGGCTGCACCGGAACTCCGGGGGCACGCGGCGGCGGGTGGGGGCGGATCGGGAGCCGTGGTCGGTGCGGGAGCGGATGTGGGATGCGCGGGAGCGGTGGGCCGCGCCGTTGCTCGGGATGCTGGGGGTGTGTGCGGTGGTGGCGGCGGTGCTCGTGCAGGTGAACAAGTCGGGTGAGCCGACGTCCGCCGCGGCGGCGCCGACCGTGGTGCCCGCGACATCGGCGGCTCCGGATGACTCGGCGGCTCCCGAATCACCGGCGGCGGGGAACGGTGCGACCACGCCGGTGGGCGCAGCCACGCCCGAATGTCCGGCGGAGGTCAAGGGTGAGCATGTGCGCGGGAACGGTCCGGGCGGCACCCGGACGGGTCCGGACGCGATTCTGGCGTTGCAGCACGCCTACTACGTGGCGCGGTCGGGGGCGCTGGCCCGGGAACTGGTGGCGGCCGATGCGGCGGTGCCGTCGGCGGCCGACATCCAGGCCGGGATCGACACCATTCCGCCGCTGACCACGCACTGCGTGCAGATCGCACCGGGTGCGTTCGCCGGCCAGTACATCGTGATCGTCACCGAGTTCCGGCCGGACGATTCCCGGCGGATCTGGAGTCCGCAACTGGTCATGACCACCACGGATGCGGACCGCACGGTCATCAACGCCATCATCCCGCTCCCCGACGACGCCACGCCACGCTGAGGGCTGCGCACACGCGCCGGGGGCGCTCCGATCCGGGCGTTTTGGAGTTTCGCCCGGGTGTGGGCTAATGTTCTCTCTCGCACGCCGCAGGGCAAACGCCCCGGTGAGCGAGATGCGGATGTAGCGCAGCTGGTAGCGCATCACCTTGCCAAGGTGAGGGTCGCGGGTTCGAATCCCGTCATCCGCTCCCCCGAGAGCCCCGACACGATCACTCGTGCCGGGGCTTTCGTCATCATCCCCGGATCCGACATTCCGGACATCCCGACACCCCGTGAAAGCCGGTCGCGCACAGTAGATCTCGGGCACATTCACAGCCACTTCGCGACGGATTCGCGGTACCTTCGGAGGGTGACGATCATCAGCGCCCTGGCCGACACCGTGCTCGCCCAGATCGGGAATCCGACTCCCGAGACGCCGCCCGCGGCGGACAAACTCATGAAGCTGGTGCGGTACTTCACCTGGTTCGTGCTGCTGTCCGGCGTACTGGGCATCACCTACGCGGGCGGTCGGTTCGCCTGGGAGAAATGGACCGGTGGCGGACTGGCGTCGCCGAAGATGGTGGCCGGAGCCATGATCGGCGGCATCATCGCCACCAGTGCGGGCACCATCATGAACGCCGCCATCGGCTGATCCGGGACGGATGACCGGACACGGTCCCCGGTCGGCACGGATTGTCGGTGCCCGACGCTAATCTCGTCGAACAGACTGGCGAACAGGTGTCGACAGCACGGACAGTGGGGCCGCGGTGACGAGAAGTGTGAGGAGTGCGAGCGGACTGCTCGACAGCCGGGACAGCGTGACCTTCGGGCTCGAGGACGTCAACGAGGTCGTCGCGGTCATGGTGGACGAACAGGCCGAGGAACGGCCGCGCGACCGGGAACTCGTCACCTGTCGGCTGGGACTCGACGGGGAGAGCCCGGAAACGCTGACCCTGTTGGGCGCGCGGCTCGGGGTGTCGCGGGATCGGGCGCGGCAGTTGTACACCCGCGCCGTCGGGCAGATGGTGCGGCGGGTGCAGGGCACCGGACATCCGGATACGGCCGTCTTCGCCGAACGGTATCCGGTGGGCCTGGGTGACGAGCGGCTGGTGCGCACCCTGCTGGCCGAAACCTATGCCACCGACAGCGATATCGCCGCGCAGGACTGGGCGTATCTGAAGCTGCGGCTGGCCGGGCACGATCTCCAGGATTCGAAACGGCTGGCCGGATTCGTCTTTCAGCGCATCGCGGGCTGGCAGCAGAAGGGGCGCTGGCATCTGCTGCCCGCCGCCAAACCCGAGGAGGTGCCGGCCGGGATCTGGAATCCGTGGCTGCGGCGCGTGGAGTGGGCCGACGGCACGCCCGAGGAGCTACCCGACGGCCCGGCGCGGCGCCTGGACTTCGACGACGACGGACGCGGGACCATGTTCGCCGAGAAACTCGGACGCGAGGTGACCTTCGATACCGGCCTGCAGGCGCGGCTGCTGCGCATGCTGGACGGGAGTGAACGCGTCGAGGAGTTCCAGGAGTATCCCGGCGCGGTCGAGTACGAACTCGACGGAGCCCAGCGGGTGCACCACCCGAGTGTGGCGGTGCGCTTCGCCGACGGGCGGGTGGTGCTCATCGACGTGATTCCGCTCGGGCACGCGGCGGTACACGCCAACCGGGCCAAGGCGACGGCCGGGCGCGGGTACGCGCACGCGCGCGGCTGGGGTTGGCTGGTGTGGACGGGCAGTCAATCCGGGGTCGCCGACCTCATGCGGCGGCAGGTCGACGCGCGCACCGAGAACATTCTCCGCAACCGGCTCGCCGACGGACCGGTCGACTGGGTGGAACTACGCCGGATCCGGGAGGAAACCGGCATGGAACTCCTGGATTTCGCCGCCCTGGTGCTGAAGCACGGATGGCGTTGGGACCGTGGGCCGTTCCGGCTGAGCCGCGAATCCTGATCTTCCGCCGGCACGTTTGCCTTCCCGTTCCCGGGCTACGTCCATGACATCGTCACCAACCATCCTCGGGATCAGTCATGGGTATCGCATCGGGTACGACGAAGGTAGTGAGCAACACGGCCGCCGCGGCCACCTCGGCGGTGACCGCCACGGTCGGTACGGTCGGCGGCGCGGTGGTGGGAGCCACCACCGGCGCGGCGCGCGGCGCGGTCCAGGGGGCGTACTCCGGCGCGAAATCAGGCGTCAGCACGCCCACCGCGGTCGCCCTCGGAGCGACCGCCGCGGGCGTGATCGGACTCGTCGAATGGCCGCTGGCCCTCGGCGCGAGCACCGTCGCGGGCGCTGTCTACCTGGTGAACCGCGCCCGGCGGCACGACGATTCGGGTCGACCGCGGCACCGCGAGCACGCTGGCCCGACCACCGGCAGGCAACACGACAGCGCCGCCTCGACCCGACGCCGCACGTCGACCGGCACGGAGAAGGGCAGTGGCGGCAGCTCCTCGGACGAAGTCATGACCGGCACGACGACCGCCCGCCGACGCACGATCCCGTCCGCCGCGGAGACAACGTCCGAGCGCGAGGCAACGGCCGCTAGCGAAACCGACCAGACCGCCGGTACCCGGCGCAAGTCGGGTACGCGCAAGAGCAAGACCGGCACCAGCACGCGAACCACCGGCATCAAGCACACCCGGCGGGACGACGCGGCGGCGCTGGACGAAGGCGCGGATGCGGAGGGCAGCGCGGCCGCGGCGAGTAAGCCCGAGGGAGCGGCGAATCGGTCCGCCGGTGCCGAAGGCGCGCGCCGGAAGTCGTCCACGACACCGACGCCGCGCAAGCGTTCCACGACCGGCAAGTCCACCACCGGCAAGTCCACCGCCGCCAAGTCCACCACCCGCAAGTCCACGACGGAGACCGCACGCTGATGCCCGGACTGCGCTCGATCGCCACCGCACCGCTGCGGATTCCCGTGCTCGGAGCCGCCGCCGCGGTCACCCTGGTGGGCCGTCCCGCCGCCGCGGCGGCCCGGGGGACCCGCCACCTGCTGGAACCGATACTGCCCGACGCGGTGAACGAGTTCACCGACGATGTCACCCGAGAGTTCGAGGCCCTGTTCGACCCGCGCCCACGGCAGCGGCAACGACATGTGGCCATCCGGGACAACCGGATACACGCCGAGGTCCGGGGGCTGCACTCCGAGCAGACCGACCGCGTCGCGAAGGCGGTGTCCGAACGTCTCGACCGCACCGACGGGGTGCACTGGCACCGGGTGAACGAGGCGCTCGGGCGGGTGACGGTCGCCGTGGACCGGGAAAAGCTCACCACGGCGCGGCTGGAGGAGATCCTCGTCGACGCCGAACGCGCCGCCGGAACCGATAGCGCGGCCTGGAGCCAGGTCGTCGACGACACCTCCGAACGCGAACCCGTACTGGCCGCGGCCGTCCAGTTGGCCGGTGATCTCGTCGGCATCGGGGTGGCGGTGGCGCGCTCGGCGCTGCCCGGCTCCACCCCGGCGCAACTGCTGCGCGCGGGCGTCTCGCTCGCCGACGGCCAGCCATCGGCACGCGCGCTGCTGGAACGACACCTCGGCCGCGACCGCACCGACACCCTGCTCACCACCGGCAGCGCGCTCGGGCAGGCGCTGGACGGGCACCTCGCCAGCCTCGTCGCCGACAGCCTGCAACGCACCGTGCGGCTGGTCGAAGCCGCCGCGCGGTACGCGCAGTGGCAGCGCTGGGACGATCTGATCGCCGGGCCGGACCAACCCGGCGTCCACCACTACCGGCCGCCCGAACTCCGGCCGGTGCCGCTGCCTCCCGGTCCCGTCGAGCGCTGCACCGAGCAGGTGTCGACGGGGTCGGCCCTGGTGTCCTTCACCTCCCTCGCCGGAAGCCGGGGCATGTCGGACGCGGCGGACGCGCTCGCCGCGGGCGTGCCCAAGGCGGCGCGGGCCAGCCGCGAGACCTTCGCGGGCACCCTGGCCACGGTCATGGCCGTGCAGGGGGTGCTGACCATCGACCCGGTGCTCTGGCGGCGGCTCGACCGAGCCTCCGCCCTGGTGGTGGACCGCCATGCGGTGCGCGGTGACCGGCCGGTCGTGCTATCGGCCGATACCGGCAACCCCGACTGGTCCACCGAGCATGTCTGGAGCGCCGCGCAGCGGCTGCTCTGGCGCGACGGCCCCGACCTGCCCATTCCCCCGCCGCGCTCGCGCCATCGCGAACAGCTCACCCTCGTGCCGGAGCAGGGGGCGCCGGGCGAAGATCCCGACGCGGGGCCGATCGGGAAGCACGCGGACACCGATGAGGGCGAACCGGTCTGGTACGAGTTGCGCGACGGGGACAGCGTCGCGGGCCGGGTACTGGTCGGCTGGGAACTGCACCCCGAGGCGATCGGACTGCTGGCCGCCGCACGCAAGGCCGGATTGCGGGTGGTGCTCGTCGGCGACGAGTCGACGGCCGAATTACGACGCAGCGCGGACGAATTCGTGACCGCGGGGGGCTCGGCAACCGCCCTGGTGCGGCGGTTGCAGCGGCAGGGTCACGTAGTCGCCATGCTGAGCGGCAATGCGCACAAGGCATTGGCCGCGGCGGATCTCGGGATCGGACTGGCGCACGGGAACGGCACCCGGTCGCGGGTGCCCTGGCAGGCCGGAGTGGTGTGCCCGAATCTGGCGTGTGCGCGGCGGATCATCGCCGCGGCCGGACCCGCGCGCGCCGCCAGCGAACGCGGGCGGGTGCTGACCCTGTCGGCCTCCACCCTCAGCGGCCTGCTGCTCGCCTCCGGCCCCACCCGGAGGCGCCCGGTGGCGGCCACCGCACCGATTTCGTCGGCGACCCTGCTCGGCTTCGCCACCGGACTGCTTTCGGGCCGCCGCGCCGGGCGCACCGACCAGATCACGCCGGTACCGCTGGTGCCCTGGCACGCCCTGGAACCCGATGAGGTGCTGGCCCGGCTGCCCGCACCCGAACCCCGACAGCCGCGGCACGGAGCCGTCACCACCGAGGCACTGAAGGCGGCGCGCTGGCTGGCGCGTCCCACGGAGACCGTCGCCGATCTGGCGCAGCAGGTGCGCCGGGAGCTCGCGGATCCGCTGACCCCGCTGCTCGCCGTGGGCGCGGTCGCCTCCGCGCTGCTGGGCTCGCCCACCGACGCGGTGCTGGTGGGGTCGGTGCTCGGCCTCAATGCCGTGGTGTCGGCGTTGCAGCGCCGCCGTGCCGGACAGTCCCTGCACCGGCTGCTGGTCGGTGAACGCCTGCTCGCCCGCCTCGTCACCGAGGATGGTGAAACCAGCACTCCCGCCGACGAATTGCGGCCCGGCGACGTGATCGCGCTGCGCTCGGGCGATGTGGTGCCCGCCGACGCCCGGCTGCTGGAGACCGACGGTCTGGAAATGGACGAGTCCGGGCTCACCGGCGAATCGGTGACCGTCGACAAGCAGGTCGGCGCGACTCCCGGTGCGGCCCTGGGGGATCGGTCCTGCATGGTGTTCGAGGGCGGTGTCGTGGTGAACGGCAGCGCCCGCGCGGTGGTGGTGGCGGTCGGCTCCGCCACCGAATCCGGCCGCGCCCTCGCCGTGGCGGGTCCGCCGCGCACCGCCGGGGTGCAGGCGCATCTGCGCTCCCTGTCCGAGCGGGTGCTGCCGCTCACCCTGGGCGGCGGCAGTCTGGTCACCGCGACCAGTTTCCTGCGCGGCCTGCCGCTGCGGCCCGCGCTCGCCGACGGGCTCGCGGTGGCCGTGGCGGCGGTGCCGGAGGGACTGCCGCTGGTCGCCACCGTCGCCCAGCTCTCGGCCACGCGCCGGCTGTCGCGGCGCGGCGTGCTGGTGCGCTCCAGCCGCACCATCGAGGCGCTGGGTCGGCTGGACACCGTCTGCTTCGACAAGACCGGCACCCTGACCGCCGGGAAACTGCATCTGGCCGCGCTCGCCGATCTCGAGGAGTCGTGGGAGACCGACCAGGCCGGGGACACCCCGCAGGCCCGGCGGCTGCTGCGCGCGGCGGCCCGCGCCTGCCCGCACACCGAGGACGGCCCGCTGGTGCACGCCACCGACCGTGCGGTGGTGGCGGCCGCGGATGCCACCCTCGGGCCGGACGCGGCGCACACCTGGGACCCCATCGAGGAGATCCCGTTCGAGAGCAATCGCGGCTACGCGGCGGCGGTCGGACACACCGCCCACCACATCCGGCTCTCGGTCAAGGGTGCGCCCGAAGTGCTGCTGCCGCGCTGCACCCAGGTGCTGCGCGCCAACGGCAGCAGCGGCGGACGGCGTCGGGTCGAGTTCACCGCCGACGAACGGTCCGCCGCCGAGGCCCGCATCCAGCGGCTCGCCGAACGCGGCCTGCGCGTCCTGGTGGTGGCGCGACGCGACTTCCCGCGCACCCCCGACGATGTGGCCGACGAGATCGAACAGCTGACCCTGCTCGGCTTCATCGGACTGGCCGACACCCCGCGCCCGCAAACTCGCGACCTGGTGCGGCAATTGGACCGCACCGGCATCAGCGTGCGCATGATCACCGGCGACCACCCGGTCACCGCCCGCGCCGTGGCCGCACAGCTCGGCATTCCCGCCGACACCGTGGCCACCGGGGCCGATCTCGACCAGCTGGACGAGGACGCCCAGGCCGAACTCATCGACCGCGCCACCGTCTTCGCCCGAGTGAGCCCGGAACACAAGGTGCGCATCGTGACCGCGCTGCAGCGGCGCGATCATGTGGTGGCCATGACCGGGGACGGCAGCAATGACGCCGCCGCCATCCGCACCGCCGATATCGGCATCGGCCTCGCCGCCCGCGGCTCGGTCGCGGCCCGCGAGGCCGCCGACCTCATCATCACCGGCTCCGATGAGGACCGCGACGACGAGCGATCGCGCGGCATCGACCTCACGGTCCTGCTCACCGCCCTGGTGGAGGGACGCGGTATGTGGCAGCGGGTCCGCGACGCCATCGGCGTGCTGGTCGGCGGCAATGCCGGTGAGGTGACCTTCACCATGCTGGGCACCCTGCTGTCCGGGCGCGCCCCCATCGGCACCCGAAAGTTCCTGCTGGTCAACCTGCTGACCGATCTCGGCCCGGCCATGGCGGTGGCACTGTCGGGCACCCGTACCGCCAACGACCCCCTGGCACCCGACGACGCCGGGCACCAACTGCGCCAGCTGCCGAAACCCGAACTCGGCGGCGACTTCCTGCGCGCCGTCGCGGTGCGCGGCGCGTACACCACGGCGGGGGCGGGCGCGGCCTGGATACTGGGCCGCGCCACCGGTCGCCCGAAGCGCGCCGCCACCATGGCACTGGCCGCCCTGGTCACCACCCAGCTCGGCCAGACCCTCATGATCGGCCGGGACAGCCCGCTGGTCTGGGCCACGGCCGCGGGCAGCACCGCGCTGCTGGCCGCCATCATCATGACGCCCGGGGTGAACTACTTCTTCGGCTGCACCCCGCTGGGGCCGCTGGCGTGGACCATCGTCGCCGGATGCGCCGTCGCCGGAACCGTCGGCGCGGCGTACACGGGCCGCTCACTGCGCTGAGCGGCCCGCCCGGTGGGTCCGGTCAGTCCAGCACCACGAAGGCCGCCACCAGGAACGTCATGATCACCATGAGCGCGAACCAGGAGATCAGCTGCCAGTGCACCAGGGCCTGCCGCTGGCTGCGCACGGTCAGCCGCAGGGTGGCGTCCACGCGGTCGTGGTCGGCGATGCGGCGCTGCGCGAGGGCCAGCTCGTCGGCGTGCTGCTGTGCGGACGACTCGGCGCGTTCCAGCCGGTGGGTGAGTTTGGACAGCAGCTTGGACCTGTCACGGGCGGCCTTGCGGGACAGTGCCAGCGCGGTGCGCTGATTCATCAGCTCGCGGCGCTGGCGTGCGATGACCGCCGCCTGTGTGCGCGTGTGACGTTCCCAATCGGCCACCGTGGCCCACCCTCCCGTATGTTCGTCGCGGTAGCCGTAGGCCACCTCGCCCGCGACCCAGTTCTCGATGAAATCCCGTATCTCCCAGGGCTTGTCACCCGGAGTCACCAAACCGCCCGGTCCGGGCGTCAGCTGTCCGCCGACCGCGCGGTAGTCACAGTCCGCGGGCGCGAAGTCCGACAGTGCCAGGGCGGGCAGATGTGCGATCTGCCAGCCGGGCGGGCACAGCCACAGCACCTCGGTGCAGCCCGCCGCCTTCAGCGCGGCGGTGCGGTGACGAGCGCGGGTGAGGTCCGGCACGGCGCCGCACACCTGGATCGCGCACACCCGATCCCCCTGCCGCCACAGCACATCCGGGTCCAATGGGCCGACCGTGCCGTCCACATGGGCGGTCTCGGCCCCGGCGGCCAGCAGGCGGCCGCGCAGCCAGTACTTGAGCCGCTGTTCGTCCCAGCGGCAGTCGGCGCAGCCCGGGGTGAAGCACGCCTCCCCCGGACGATGACCCCGCGCATCGGGTTCGGTTCTTCGTGGTGCGACCGGTTCGGGGAGCACGGGGTCGGCCAAGACCACCGACCGCCCGTGCGGAACCTCTACTCGCCTCGTGCTCACACGATCACCGCCCCAAACCACTGCGCCGTGAGCCGCTTCCCATCGGTACGGGAAACCACCAGCCCACGCCGTCTACTTCCAGAGTGCCGCAGGCAGCAGGGGACTACCCATGACAGTGACCGCATTCGTTACCCAACCGCTAGGAGTACGTGATCATCGAAGGCCCGAAAAGTAACACCCGGGGCCGATGCCCGACATCGCCTGCGTACAAATCCCTTTCGCGACACCCCCGGGCGCGCCGCCGCGCCGCTCGCACCCGTGCTTCACTGGTCGGGTGAGCAGCAATCCCACCGTGACCGTCGAACTCGCCGCCCCCGCGGACGCCGCCGCGCTCGGCGAGGTCGCCGCCGTCACCTTCCCGCTGGCCTGCCCGCCGGGTGCGGGTGCCGCCGATATCGCGGCCTTCATCGCCGACGTGCTGTCCCCGCGGCGGTTCACCGACTATCTCGCCGATCCGGCGCGCACCGTCCTCAAGGCGGTCGCGGACGGCCGCGTCATCGGCTACAGCCTGCTCGTCGCCGCCGAACCGACCGATCCGGATGTGGCGGCCGCGGTCACCCTGCGGCCGGTGACCGAGCTGAGCAAGATGTACGTGCTGCCCGGCCACCACGGCAACGGTGTCGCCGCCGCCCTCATGGCCGCCTCCCTCGACCGGGCCCGTACCGCCGACAGCGCGGGCGTCTGGCTCGGAGTCAACCAGGAGAACCAGCGCGCCCAGAGCTTCTACGCCAAGCACGGCTTTCAGGTGGTCGGCACCAAGACCTTCCTCGTCGGCGCCCAGCTGCACAGCGATTTCGTCATGCAGCGGGTGTTCTGACCGTTCTCAGCGCCGCGTCAACAGCGTCTCCGGAATCGGGCCCGCACGGGTCCACAGCAGTGCGCGACCCGCGTCCGGCTCGAGGTGGACGGCGGACCCGGACCTCACTCCGACCAGGTCGGCACCCGGCCGTCCGGCAGTGTCGTCGCACCGGGCCGGTCGGCTTCGAGCAGCGGCACGTATCGGTCCCTTCATGGTCAGGCAGCCACCGCCGGGGTATGGACGGCGCCGGAGCACAGCTCGAGGTGACGGCCGGTGAAGCGGTCGCGCATGCGGCGGTCGTGAGTGACCAGGACAACCGCGCCCGGATAGTCCGTCAACGCCTGTTCCAGATCCTCCACCAGCGCCGGCGAGAGGTGATTGGTGGGTTCGTCCAGCAGCAGCAGGTCGGCGGGATCGGTGGCCAGCCGGGCCAATTCGACGCGGCGACGCTGGCCGTAGGAGAGTTCGCCGATGCGCAGTCGCAATTCCGATGGGCGGAAGAGTCCTAGGGACAGCAGTGATTCGGCGTGCTCGTCGGGGTAGCCGGGCCGGTTCGCGGCGTAGGCGTCGAGCACCGTCATCCGGGACGGCCAGGGCGATTCCCGCTGTCGCAGATGGCCGACTCGGGCGGGCACCGTGACCGTGCCCGCATCGGGACGATGTTCAGCGGCAAGCAGTTTCAGCAGTGTGGTCTTTCCCGCGCCGTTGGGCCCCGTGATCAGCACCCGCTCGCCCGCCGCGATGCGCAGCTCGTCCACCCGGAGGCGGTCGGCCACGACCACCTCCGACAGCGTCGCGATCGGACCGCTGTCCGCCGCACCGGCCGTCGCGAACGCGGCGGTGAAGCGCAGCGGATCCGGTGGCGGGGCGAGCGGATCGGCGGTCAGCCGGGCCACCCGCTCCTTGGCATTGCGAATGCGGGACATGGCGCCGTGCCCGCGCCCGCGCGACCGGAACGGTCCGGCCGCGAAGACCGCGAGCGGCAACTTGCGCGGAATCGCCTCCAGCCGTGCGATATTCGAGTCGGCCAGGCGCTGATTGCGGGCCAGCTCCCGCTGCCACCGTTCGAATTCGCGCCGCTGACGGCGACGGGCGGCCGCCACGGCCGCCAGGTAGCCGTCGTAGCCGTCGCCGTGGCGGCGCACCGTGCCCGCGTCCACATCGAGCACGACCGAGGTGATGCGCTCCAGGAACACCCGGTCGTGGGTGACCGCGACAACGGTGCCGCGATGGTCGCGCAACCACTGCTCCAGCCAGGCGATGGCGGCATCGTCCAGATCGTTGGTCGGCTCATCCAGTAGCAGCAGTTCCGGTGCGGCGGCGAGGGTTCCCGCCAGGGCGAGGCGGCGGCGCTCGCCACCGGAGAGCGTTCCCAGCGGACGGTCGCGGTCCAGCTCCGGTAGACCGAGACCGTGCAGCGCGGCCGCCACCCGAGCGTCGGCCTGATAACCGCCGCGCACCTCGAACCGGGCTACCAGGTCGGTGTACGCGTCGAGACGGCGGCCGAGCGGACCGGGCGCGACCATGGCTCGTTCGGCCGCGCGCATCTCGGCTTCGAGCTCTCGCAGGTCGGCCAGGGCCAGATCTATCGCATCGGCCACGGTGGCGCTATCGGGCAGGTCCAGGACCTGCGCGAGATATCCGACTCCACCCGGAAAGTGCACGGTCACCTCGCCGTTGTCCGGCGATTCGCATCCGGCCAGCAGCCGCAGCAGCGTCGATTTGCCACTTCCGTTGTCGCCGACCACGCCGACCTTCTCACCGGGCCGAATGGTAACGCTCACGCGGTCGAGGATGACGCGCTCGTCGTAGCGCTTGGTGACGTCGGAGAGCGTGAGTTGGGCAGTGCGCACAGGTATCCCCTGTTCTGGCCGCGAACGGCCGGTTCGAAGTGGTTCGAGTGGGATCGCCGCGGAGCGGAGCTCAACGCGGCCGGGTGATTACAGGAAGAGGAAACCCATGAGGCTCACCAAGATATCGCCGGGCCGAACAGCCGTCAACGCCCAATTTCGCGAGCATCGAGGCTTGACATGTTCACAATGTTCAGCGTTTACTGAACACACCGCACATGCAGAACAAGGTGTCGAGCGGCAACCAAGGAGTGAAGATGACCGTCCCCGCCATTCGCGTCGCCGGGCTGACCAAGCACTACGGCAAGCATGTCGCCCTCACCGACCTGACGCTCGACGTCGCGCCGGGCGAGGTGTTCGGCTTTCTCGGACCCAACGGCGCGGGCAAATCCACCACCATCCGCATCCTGCTCGACCTGATCCGGCCCACCGCGGGACACGTCGAGATCTTCGGCACCGACCCCCGCGCCGGCGGCGCGGAGCTGCGGCGGCGCATCGGCTACCTGCCCGGCGAACTCGCCCTGGAGGGCCGCAATACCGCGCGCGAGCTGCTGGCGTTCTTCGCCGATCAGCGCGGCACCGTGCCCGCGGGGCGGATCGAGGAGCTGGCCGGACTGCTGGATCTGGACCTGTCCAAGCGGGTGGGCTCGATGAGCAAGGGCAACAAGCAGAAGGTCGGCATTGTCGCCGCCTTCATGCACTCCCCCGATCTGCTGATCCTCGACGAGCCGACCTCGGGACTGGATCCGCTTCTGCAGCAACGGTTTCTGGAACTGGTCGGCGAGGCCAAGCGCAACGGGCAGACGGTGTTCATGTCCTCGCACATCCTCAGCGAGGTGCAGCAGACCGCCGATCGCGCCGTCATCATGCGCGCCGGACAGCTGCTCGGCACCGAGAACGTGGAGGAGCTGCGCCGCCGCGCCCCGCGCAGCGTCGAGATGGTCTTCGCCGCAGACGTTTTCGCCGATGATTTCGAGCGACTGCCGGGGGTGCGCGACCTCGAGATCTCCGGCCGCAGCCTGCGCTGCACCACCGAGGGCGAGGTGGACGCGCTGTTCAAAACCGCCGCCAAGTATCCGCTGGTCAGCGTGCTGTCCACCGAACCCGACCTGGAGCAGATGTTCTTCAGCCTGTACGGCCGCTGAACTCTCCGCGCACGTTCTCACACAAAGGAATTCGATATGACCCGCTCGGTGTTCACCCAGACCCTCACGGAGCAGCGGCGCGGCCTGATCGGCTGGTCGATCGCGCTGTTCGCGGTGCCGATGATCTACGTGCCCTCCTACTCCACCTTCAAGGAGCAGGGTGCGCTCGACATCGAGGGCGGCGGCTTCTACGACGCACTCGGCATGGGCGACTTCGGCACGGCCACCGGCTATCTGGAGTCGACCATGTTCGCGCTGATGGGGCCGCTGCTGCTGCTCATCTTCGCGATCACCTTCGCGACCCGCACGGCCGCCCAGGAGGACAGCGGCACCCTGGACCTGCTGTTGGCCCAGCCCATCGACCGCGCCGACCTGCTGCTGCAGCGGTGTGCGGCGTTCGCGGCGCAGACCGCCGTGGTGGTCACCGTCTTCGGCCTCGCGGTCCTGGCCGGGGCGGCCAGCGCCGACATGGGGATTCCGGCGGGCAATATCCTCGCCGCCGTCGCCGGACTCGGGCTGCTGACCCTGGCGGTGGGCGCCATCACGCTGCTCGCCGGAGCCGCCACCGGGCACCGCGGGACCGCTCTGGCGGTCGCGACGCTGGTCGCGGTGCTCGGATATCTCGCCAACAATCTGGGCGGGATGATCGACGGCGCGCAGTGGCTGCGCAGGCTGTCGCCCTTCTACTACGCGGGCGGTGACTCGCCGCTGGTGAACGGCTGGAACATCGGATATCTCGCGGCACTGGCGGTGCTCGTCGCCATCGCGGTGGGACTGTCGCTGGCCGCCTTCGATCGCCGCGACCTCGCGGTCTAACCCGCCGAACGCGGGGTGGGTTCGGCGAACCCACCCCGCACAGCCGCGTCCTACGGAAGGAATACTCATCCCATGACTAGCGCAGCCGAACCGAACACCGCCCCCACCGACGCCCAGCTGGCCTTCGTGGAGGATTACGCGCTCGTCCTCGAACAGATGGGGCTCGTCCGCATGGTCGGCCGGACCGTCGGCTGGTTGTTGGTCTGCGACCCTCCGGAGCAGACGTTCAATCAGATCACCGAGGCGCTGCAAGCGTCCAAGGGTTCCATCTCCGGCGCTCTCAAGACACTGACGACGATGCGGTGGGTGGACAAGACCAGCAAGCCCGGCGACCGCCGAGACTACTACTACATCCGACCGGGCATCCTGCCCGAGCTGACACGGCAGCAGTCCGGCATCTACGACAGCCTCACGGCCGTCACCGCACGCGGTCTCGCCTTGTTCGACGATCCCGAGGGCGGGGACGCGGCTCGGATACGGGATACCCATGGTTTCTTCGCGTGGATGGGCAAGGAGCTGCCCGCGCTGATCGACCGGTGGGAGGCCGAACACGGCGGCGGCGCACGATGATTCGGCGCGAGCCGCTCACGCCCCGCCGCTGAGCAGACCGACGATGGAGCGTACGAACTCGTCGAGGCGCTCCCTCGGATACTCGGCCGGTTCGCTCACCGCGAGGCGGCCCAGCATTTCGGCGATGGTGAGCAGGGAGTTGGCGAGCAGTCCGGAATCGATTGTCGCCCAGCGGGAGTCGAGCGCCGCACCCATACGGATCAGCGCCTCCGCCTGATCGAAGATCCCCGTGCGCGAACTGCGCAGGGCCGCACGGTATTCCTCGGGCGCGCTCCCCGGGGAGGTGAGGATCAGCCGCCAGCGGGTCGGATCCTCCAGCACCACGCCGATGAAGGCGGCCACCGTCGAGGAGGCCGCCAGCACCGGATCCGCACCGACCAGATCGGTGGGCAGGGTGTCGGCGACCTGTTCGAGGCCGCGTTCGCGTTCCCGCTCCAGCAGGGCCGCCACCAGTTCGGCGCGGGTCTTGAAGACCGTGTAGAGCACCGGTTTGGCCACGCCCGCCTGCTGCGCGACGGCCTCCATGCTGAGTTCGTGCAGTTCGGCTCGGCCGAGGACCGCGTAGGCGGCGTCGAGCAGTTGGGCGCGACGCTGTTCGGGAGGCAGGCGCGGCGCGTAGCGGCGGCGCGGGCGGTCGGTCCCGGTGCGGGATTTCGTCACGGCCAGCTCACCTCCATTCGACCATCGTGTCAGTCCCGGGCCGGAATGGGAAAACGATCGACGACGCAAATACTACGGGACCGTTGTATTCAACGCCCGCAATTGCTACGGTGGCGTTGTATTCGCCGTCCGGCGCAGCACGCACCGAGGGAGCAGCCCATGGCCTTCGATCCGACCACCCTCCGCAGGGACGATTACGGGTTCTTCGGCCCCGATTCGCTGAGCTGGAAGATCTGGACCGCTCCCACCGCGGTCATCGGCTTCCAGCGGGCGGTCGTCCTGGAACACTTCGATCCGTTCCTGACCGCGGCCGTAGCCGACGCCCGGGGCATCTACACCGATCCGCGCAGTCGCCTGGACAATACGTTCTCCTACTTCCTCATCGCGGCCATCGGGGACGGACGCACCGCCATCCAGGCATCCGAACATCTCATGCGGGTGCACACGCCCATGACCGGCATCGAACCGATCAGCGGGCAGCGCTACAGCGCCAACAGTCCCGAGACCCAGCTGTGGATCCACATCACCGGCTGGCATTCGGTGCTCAAGGCCTACGAGGTGTACGGTCCTGGCCCGCTCACCCCCGAGGAGGACGAACGGTACTGGGCCGAATGCGCCATCGCGGCCGAACTCCAGACCTGCAAGCCGGAGGACGTCCCGCGCAACCGCGCCGAGGTGCGCGAGTACTACGCGCGGGTGCGCCCGCGGCTGTGCGTCTCCGAGGCCGCCGCCGAGGGAATGCGGCATCTGCTGTGGACATCCCGGAAGAACGGCGCGGGCATCACCTACGCGCTGGGCAGCAGGCTGCTGTCGCTCGCCTCCGCGCCCATCACTCCGAAGTGGATGCGCCGCCTCGGCGGGTACGACTACCCGGTGCTGGTGGATCTGGCGGTCCGCCCCGCCGCGAAGATCCTGGTCTGGCTGTTCGCGCTGTTCAATTCGTTCGGCCTGATCAAGGCCGCCCCGCTCATCGCGCCGATGGCCGGACAGATCCTGGCCCAGCACGTGAAATACGAACCGCCGACCACACCGGAGACCATCACCCCGGCCCGCGCGCGGGAGCTGTACAGCTCGCGCGGAGATCGGATGCGCGCGGTGGCAGACGCCGGTTAGGCAGCGGTGACAGCCGCCGGCCCGGGATTCCCGCGTCCGGGCACGGCACCGGGTATCAGGCGAGCGGTTTCGCTTGTCTCAGGCGAGCAGTTTCGCCTTCAGAGCCGCGATGTCGGCATCGGTCAGCCGCAGGCCGTCACGGACGTAGCCGTCGAAGCTGCCGTAGCTCCGCTCGACCTGGTCGAATGCCGCGTCCAGCGCCGCTGGGACCACACCGTTGAGGGCGTCGTTCTCCGCCGCCCCGCGATAGTGGTTCGACAGCAGGTAGTCGTAGGTGACGGTGTCGCGGTCCACGCCGAGGAGGGTGAGCAGCACCGCGGCGGTCCACCCGGTGCGGTCCTTGCCCGCGGTGCAGTGGAACAGCATCGAACCGTCGGAGTGGGCGATATCGCGCAAGACACTCGCGAAGCCCTCGTTCGCGCCGGGGGCGGTGATGAAGGCGCGGTAGAGATCCGCGCCCGCCGACAGCGTGGAGACCAGCACCTGCGGCGGAGCCCCGCCGATGACGTCGTCGTGGTTCAGCGTCGCGCCGACCGGCACCCGATCGGGGGCGGCGGCGCGCTCGAAGGAGGTGCGCAGGTCGTCGACGACGGTCAGGCCGCGGGAGGTGAGCGCGGCCAGATCGGCGTCGGTGGCCTTGCTCAGATCCCCGCTGCGGAACACCAGACCGGTGCGCACGGTATGCCCGTCCGTGGTGCGGTAGCCGCCCGCGTCACGAGCGTTGGCGACGCCCCGCAACCCGAGGGACCGATCGTCGGTGCTCACCACCACGGCGGTGGTCGCGCCGGACGGATCGGCCGCCGCGGCGGTGCCCGCCGCGCCGACGACGGGGGCGAAACAGAGGGCGGCCGCCACGACGGCCCGGACAGCGCGGTCGCGCACCATGAGTACCTCTTTCCGTCGGCCGGACTCCACGGTCCGGCGATCCCCCGGCAAATTACCGGACGGAAGTATCGCGGCAGGGGCCCGCCCGCCTCAGGACGCGGCCGGGGCCTCGAAACGCGACAGCGCCAGCAGGCGCGAAATGGCGCGCAGGTACTTCTTGCGGTAGCCGCCGTCCAACATCTCCTGGGAGAAGATCCGGTCCAGTTTGGCGCCGGAGACGGTCACCGGGATACCGGCGTCGTAGAGCCGGTCGGCCAGCACCACGATGCGCAGCGCCACCGCCTGATCGGTCACCGTGTGCACACCGGAGATGTAGACCGCCGAGATGCCGTGGATCAGCGCGCCGTATCGCGACGGGTGCAGGGTGCTCAGGTGCTTGCACAGCTGGTCGAACTCGTCGAGGGTGGAATCCGGTGTGGCGGCGGCCTTCTCGGCCAGCAGCTCGGGCGCGGTGGGTTCGGGGGCGGGCGGCAGGTCGCGGTGCCGGTAGTCGGGTCCGTCCACGCGCACGGCCTCGAACAGCGAACCCAGCTTCTTGATCTCGCGCAGGAAGTCCTGGGCGGCGAAGCGGCCCTCGCCCAACTGCCCCGGCAGGGTGTTGGAGGTGGCGGCCACCGAGACGCCGCGTGCGGTCAGCTCGGTCAGCAGGCGCGAGACCAGCATGGTGTCGCCCGGATCGTCGAGTTCGAACTCGTCGATGCACAGCACGCTGTTGGCGGCGAGCCGCTCCACGGCGTTGTTGAAGCCGAGCGCGCCGACCAGATTGGTGACCTCACCGAAGGTGCCGAAGGACTTCGGGGCGGGCACGCTGTGGAAGATCGAGGCCAGCAGGTGGGTCTTGCCGACACCGAAGCCGCCGTCCAGGTACAGGCCCACGCCCTGCACCGGCTTCTTCTTGCCGAACAGGCCCTTCTTGTCGGCGGCCTTGCGCACCTTGGTGACCTGGGTGGCGAACTCCTCGGCCGTGCGCACGGCGGCGGCCTGGGTCGGCTCCTTGGGATCGGGGATGTAGGAGGCGAAGCTCACCTCGTCGAAGGTGGGCGGCGGCACCATCTGGGCGACGAGCTGATCTGCCGGAACCTCCGGGTGGCGATCGACGAGGCGTTGTTGCACCCGCGTAGCGTACTGACGTGGTGTGATGGACAGTCATGCAGCGTATCCCCAATGTGACCCAGCTCGCAGCCATCGGTGACGATCACCTGGTTGGGATGTACGCCTATCCGGCGCGACCGGATCGGCCGTGGATACGCGTCAACTTCGTCACCAGCATCGACGGGGCGGCCACCCTGGACGGACGATCCGGCGGACTGGCCACCCCCGCCGACAAGAGGGTCTTCCATCTGCTGCGTGACCTCGCCGACGTGGTGCTCGTCGGTGCGGGCACCGCCCGCGCCGAGAACTACGGGGCCGCCCACACCGACGAGCGCCTGCGAATCCGGCTGCACCACCACGGGTTCGGCGGCCACCCGGACGGCGCACCGCCCCGCATCGCGGTGGTCACCGCCAGTGCGGCACTCGATCCCACCAGCCGCCTGTTCACCGATACCGGCGCGCATCCGCTCATCCTCACCACCGCCGACGCGCCCGCCGACCGCAAGAAGGCGCTCACCGACGCCGGAGCCGAGATCGTCGAAGCGGGCGAGACCGCCTGCACCGCAGACGGAATCCGCACCGCCCTGAGCGAACGCGGCTTCCGCCGGGTGCTGTGCGAGGGCGGCCCCGCGCTGTTCGGCGACCTCATCGAGGCCGAGGCCGTCGACGACCTGTGCCTCACCGTGACACCCCTGCTGGTGGGTGGAACCGGACGGCGGATCGCATTGTCCCCCAATGCCATGCCGACCCCCATGTGCTGTCGGCACCTGCTGCTCGCGGACGACGGCACCATGCTCACCCGCTGGGAACGCGCCCACCCGCACGGCTGACGCCACCCCCGCGACCTCGTCCGCCGGGTCGGCGGCGCACCGGCCGCCCCACCCATTGCTGAAACCGGCCGCCGGACCTGGCAGGCTGTAGCGCATGCGCTGGACTCGGGCCGCTCTGCTGGCGTCGACACTTTCGATCCTGGTGACCACCGGCTGCGGGGCCGGACCGTCGGACCGCCCCGACGTCGCCGTCGAACGGCCGCGCCAGGCCGGGGAGGTGCAGACCTCCACCGAACCCACCCCGCCCCCGGCTCCCGAAGTGCCGAAAACCGAGCTGGCATGGCGGGATTGCACCGTCCCCACCTTCAATCTGCTGTCACTGGGCACGCCGCCCGCCGGACTCGTCCTGGAGTGCGCCGAATACACCACGCAGGTGGACGCCACCGGCGGTGTGGGCGGCAACTTCCAGACCGCGGCCCTGCGCGCCCGCTACGACCGCACCCCCGCCGACGCCGCACCGCTGGTGCTGACGTCCGGCTCCGACCGGGCCTCCACCGCCACGCTGGCGGCCTTCGCGGCGGGCGGAGCGGGAGCGCTGCTGAGCGAGCGGCCCGTGGTGGCCGTGGACCGGCGCGGCATCGGCAGCTCCGAACCCATCGACTGCGTGGGCGGCGATATCCGGCAGCGACTGCTCGACCAGGCCCAATTCGGTCCCGGGGCAAGCGATCCGGTGGCGGCGGTCGCCGGGCTTAGCCAGGACGCCACCATCTCCTGCCAGGACTACCTGCAACCCGGACAGGGCACCTTCGACGCCGCGCACGCCGCCGACGACATCGAACAGCTGCGACGGCAGTGGCAGGTCGAGCACATCGCGCTGCTCGGCAGCGGCAGCGGGTCGAATATCGCGCTGGCCTACGCCCGCAAGTACGGCGACCACCTCGCCCGCCTGGTGCTCGACTCCCCCGAACCGGTCGACACCGATGCCGTCGGACGGGCCGAACAGCGGGTCAAGGGCGCCGAGGCCGCGCTCACCGCCTTCGCACAGCGCTGCCGGGCCCTGAACTGCGCCCTGGGTGACGATCCGCGCACCGCCATCGCCGATCTGGTGGCGCGGGCCGAGCGCGGGGATTTCGGGGAGCTGTCGGCGTCGGCGCTGGTGACCACGCTCAGCGACTTCCTCGGCGATCCGCGCGGACTGCCGAATCCCGTCGTCACCGAATTCGCCGACGCCCTGGCCGCACTCGGACGCGGCGATCGCGGACCCATCACGCCGCGGGTGCAGCGGGCCGCCGCGGCCATCGCCAACGACGGCGCGTTCGTGAACCGGTGCAGCGACAGCCAGGTGCCCGCCACCCCGGTGCAGGCCCGGGAGCTGATGGGCACCTGGGGCGGCGAATACCCGGTGTTCGGGCGGGTGGCGGCGATCGACCTCATGGTGTGTTCGGCCTGGCCGGTCGCCGCACCGCAGGCCATGCCGGAGAAGTTCGAACTCGACACGCTGGTGCTGGGCGCGAAGGCCGACCCGGTGGTGGGCGACGAAGGACGGCCCACGGTGACCGGGGCGCTGGCCGCGGCGGGAGCGCGCACCTCCACCGTGGAATGGCAGGGGTGGGGCCATCCGGTCGTATCGCATTCCGGCTGTGCGCAGCGGGCCGTCGTGGACTACCTGCGGCAGGGCACCCTGCCCGAGAACGGCACCGCCTGCCCGGCCTGAGCCCGATCGGTCGGTCGGATGACCGGTAGGCGGGAGTCGCGCCGGTCAGCGCGGCCACGCCGATGCCCCGGGAGATTGTGCGCTATCGCACGCTTTCGGCGGGTCCGCGCACCCATGACCGTACGTTCCGGTGTACCGTGCCCCAGTGTTCCTTCGCCAGCTCGAGCCCCGAACAGCTCGTACCACCGCCGAGGTCCTGAACTTCGCACTGTGGCCATTCGCGATCCTGACCGTACTGAACCGAGTGTTCATCAAGGCCGTCAACGGATTCATCACCGACGACTTCCGACCGGTCTACAACGCGTCGCTGGCGTTCTTGAACCACCAGCCGATCTACACCGCGAACTTCGGCTCGACCGACCCGCACTACCTGTACCCGCCGAGCGGGACACTGCTCATCGCGCCGCTGGCGATTCTCGATCCGGAGAAGTCGCGCTGGTGCTTCATCCTGCTCAACGCGGTCGCGATTCTGCTCGCCTGGTATCTGCTGCTGCGGCTGTTCAAGTTCACGCTCTCCTCGGTGGCCGCGCCCGCGCTGCTGCTGGCCATGTTCATGTCCGAGACTGTGATCAACACACTGGTTTTCACCAATATCAACGGCTGCATCCTGCTGATCGAGGTGGTGTTCATCCACCTGCTGCTGCAACGGCGGGATCTGTGGGCGGGTGTGGCCATGGGGTTGGCGATCGCGGTGAAGGGGCCGATTCTCGCGCCGCTTCTGCTCGTCGCGGTGGCACGCGGCCAGTGGAAGACGCTCGTCCCGGCGATCAGCGTCCCGGTGGTGCTCAACCTGGCGGCCTGGCCGCTCATCGTGGACTGGATGGACTTCTGGACCCACACCTACCCGTACCTGTCGGAGGCGCGGGACTACTTCAACAGCTCCATCGTCGGCAACGGCATGTACTACGGCGTCGCGGACTGGCTGACCTGGATCATCCGGCTCAGCATCGGCGTACTGGTCCTGCTCTCGCTGTGGCTGCTGTACCGCTACTACCGCCAGGACGAGCTGTTCTTCATCTGCACCAGCTCCGGTGTGCTGCTCACCGCGGTATTCGTGCTGGGGCCGCTCGGGCAGATGTACTACTCCATGCTGCTGTTCCCGTTCCTCATGACGGTGGTGCTGCGCAATTCGGTGCTGCGGAACTGGCCCGCCTGGCTGGCCATCTTCGGCTTCATGACCTACGACAAGTGGCTGTCGGACCGCTGGCAGAGCGCCGGTCGCACCCTGGAGTACCTGCGCACCACCTTCGGCTGGGGTTTGCTGCTCATCGTGGTGTTCTGTGTCCTGGGCGACCGTTATCTGGCCGCCAGGCGCGAGGGTCGGCTGCATGTCGGCCTCACCCTCGATCCGCCGTGGATGCATCCGGAGACCGCGGTGACGCGCGAGCGGTTGAACGGGCGGCCTCGCGAGGCCGTCGAAACCGCCAAGCCGTAGGACGCTGCGAGCGCCGAAGCGACGTATTAGCGTGGGGGCATGAGTTCCGATGCTGATACCTCGCTTCCGGCACCGCGCATTCAGCTGACGCCACAGGAGTGGCGGGCCAAACTCTCCCCCGAGGAGTACCGAGTGCTGCGGGAGGCCGGCACCGAACGGGCCTTCACCGGCGAGTACACCGACACCGAGACCGAGGGCGTGTACTCCTGCCGCGCCTGCGGGGCCGAATTGTTCCGCAGCGGCGAGAAATTCCACTCGCACTGCGGCTGGCCGTCGTTCTTCGATCCGGCGAACTCCGACGCGGTCATCCTGCGCCCGGACGATTCACTGGGCATGCGCCGGGTCGAGGTGCTGTGCGCCACCTGCCACAGCCATCTGGGGCATGTCTTCGAGGGTGAGGGCTATCCGACACCCACAGACAAGCGCTACTGCATCAACTCCATCTCGCTGCGGCTGACGCCCACCGAGCGGTAGCGCGGGCAGCGGCGGAGGACGACGAACGGACCCACGCCACGTCGGTGTCACCGCCCATGCGACACCTCGGTGGTCGTGGTCCGATCGACTGAACAACCAGTCTTCCTGCGGTCGCACCCCTCGGACTCCGCAGACGAACGAGTCGCAGAAACCCTACGGAGAGCGAGGGATTCCGCGCATGCCCCGAATTCCTGGGGCAGTCGGCTGGCTATCGGTCGGCGATCGCGTTCAGGGCAGCGCGTGGACCAGTTGCTCCACCTCGACGCGCGGGCCGGTGAAGAACGGGATCTCCTCGCGGACGTGCAGGCGGGCCTCGGTGGCGCGCAGGTCGCGCATGAGGTCGACGATGCGGTGCAGTTCGGGGGCCTCGAAGGCGAGCAGCCACTCGTAGTCACCGAGAGCGAAGGAGGCCACGGTGTTGGCGCGTACGTCCGGGTAGCCGCGGGCGGCCTTGCCGTGGTCGGCCAGCATCTTGCGGCGCTCCTCGTCGGGGAGCAGATACCACTCGTAGGAGCGGACGAACGGGTACACGCAGATGTACCTGCCCGGCTCCTCACCGGCGAGGAAGGCCGGGATGTGGCTCTTGTTGAACTCGGCCGGGCGGTGCAGGGCGGCATTGCTCCACACCGGGGCGCTCGCGCGGCCCAGTTCGGTGGTGCGGCGGAAATCGGCGTAGGCGGCCTGCAACTCCTCGATCTGCTCGGCATGCCACCAGATCATGAAATCGGCGTCGGCGCGCATCCCGGCCACGTCGTAGAGGCCGCGCACCACCACCCCGCGCTCCTCCAGCGAATCGAAGAAGGCCCTCGCCTCCTTGACGATCGCCTCGCGCTCGTCCCCCAGCGCCCCGGGCTCCACCTGGAACACCGAGAACATGAGGTAGCGGATGGTGTCGTTGAGGGCCTTGTAGTCGAGTCGCGCCATACCCCCATCGTGCCATTCGCCCGGATCGTATCCGCACGCCGGGCGCGGTGTCGGAGCGCGAATACGAACACACCCGCCACCGGTGAGATACGGCTCACGTGGCCCAGCGCGCACGGTCGACCGGCAGGGCGCACGCGGCCCGGCCATGCATTCGAAATATGCCCGATACCACTATGTTTCGGGTCACGACCGCGCCATCTCGCCAGCGCGCGATTTGCCAGCGCCGATACCTTACGGAATCATTACGAAGCACGGAGAGCCGGGCGACCGGCCGGCACATGACTCCACGAGTCCGTTTCGTGTGAATCGAACCGAAAGGAGCCGCCCCATGGCATACACGCATACCGCGTATCCGATGCCGTGCCTCTCTCCCCGAACCAGGTCGCGGTAGTCGCATCCCATCTCGTGACACCCCATCCCCCATATCGCGGGGCTAGGGTGGGGCGCGTGAACGTCGAAGTTACACAGCTGCCCGGAATCGGTGTGCGCAAGGACTTTCCGCTGTCGGGTAGCCGCCGCACCGTCGGAGTCATCGATCACAAGGACGGCACGATCGACCTGATCGTCAGCAAGCCCGGCAATCCCGACGCGACCGATCAGATTCCGCTCACCGCCCACGAAGCGACCGTGCTCGCCAATCTGCTGGGCGCCCCGCAACTGGTGGCCCAGCTGCAGGATGAGCACCGAGACTTCAGCGGCCTCACCACCCGGCAATTGCCGGTCCGATCGGGGTCGCCCTATGACGGACATCTGCTCGGGGACACCCGGATGCGGACGCGCACCTCGGTATCGATCGTGGCCGTGATGCGATCCGGCCACGCGATCCCCTCGCCCGGCCCCGAGTTCCTCTTCACCGAGGGCGATGTCCTGGTTGTTGTCGGCACGGCGGAGGGCCTGGTGGCCGCCGCCAGAATCATGACGGATGGCTGAACGTAGATGGTGGCACACGAAACCGCGCTCGCGCTGATACAGCTGGGCGCGGTCTTTTTCGGTCTGGGTCTGTTGGGGCGGGTCGCCGCGCGCATCGGCATGTCGCCGATTCCGCTCTATCTGGTCGGCGGCCTGGTATTCGGTACCGGCGGGTTGGTCGAGCTGCATCACGTCGACGAGTTCATCCATCTGGCCAGCGAGATCGGCGTGGTGCTGCTGCTGTTGCTCCTGGGATTGGAGTACTCGGCAAAGGAACTCGTCACCGGGTTGCGGAACTCGTGGGCGGCCGGTGTGCTCGACATCGTCTTGAACGCCACCCCGGGTGTGGTGGTGGCGCTCATGCTGGGCTGGGGCGTCACCGGCGCGGTGGCGATGGCGGGGGTCACCTACATCTCCTCGTCGGGAATCATCGCGAAGGTGCTGGGTGACCTCGGGCGGTTGGGCAACCGGGAGACACCGACGATCCTGTCCATCCTGGTGTTCGAGGATCTGGTCATGGCCGGGTACCTGCCGGTGTTGACCGCGGTGCTGGCCGGGCTGGGCTTCGCGGCCGGATTGCAGACCGTCGGCATCGCGCTCACCGCGGTCACCGTCGTCCTGGTGGTCGCGCTGCGCTACGGCAAATACGTGTCGATGCTCGTCGACAGCCAGGACCGGGAGATCTTCCTGCTCAAGCTCCTCGGTTCCGCACTGCTGGTCGCGGGTGTCGCCTCCGCCCTGCAGGTATCGGCCGCCGTCGGTGCGTTTCTGCTCGGTATCGCCATCTCCGGATCGACCGCCCACACCGCCACCAAGGTGCTCGAACCGCTGCGCGATCTGTTCGCGGCCCTGTTCTTCGTACTGTTCGGGCTCAGCACCGATCCGCGCAGCATTCCGCCGGTGCTGGGCTGGGCCGTCGTGCTGGTGGTGGTGACGACCGCGACCAAAGTGGCGACCGGCTGGTGGGCCGCCAAGCGCGCCGGGGCCTCCAGGTACGGCCGCGCCCGCGCGGGCACCGCGCTCATCGCGCGCGGTGAGTTCTCGATCGTCATCGCGGGTCTGGCCGTCAGCGCCGGTGCGGTGCCCGGAGAATTCGCCGCCCTGGCCACCACCTACGTGCTGCTGATGGCCGTGCTGGGGCCGATCGCCGCCCGTGTGGTCGAACCCCTGTTGCGCTGGAAGGACCAGCGTGGCCGACCCGAACCCCGTGATCACGACGGGACGCCGGCGGGAGTAGAGATCGCGAAGTCATGACCCGGCCGTCGGATGCGCACCGCCGCTTCAGGTCGACATGCCGAGCAGCTCGGTGAATTCGGCCGCCGACGCCTCCGCCGCCATCGCGAAAGGCTCCAGAACGAGATCCACGTCGGCGGCGCGGAGCCGTTCGGCGTCGTGCGCGGTGAAGGCCGTCAGCGCGATCCCGCCGCTGTACTCGCGGTGCCGCAGCGCGTGCAGCAGCGCCTGATTGGTGTCGACCGCGGGAATCGTGCTGATCACGGCGCGGGCACCGGCCAACGGCAGGGTCTCGAGCACATGGGTGTCCTCGGCGCTGCCGAAGATCGCGGTGACGCCGGGCGGCTGTGCGGCGGCCACTCGACCGGGGTCGAAGTCCACGGCGAGGACGCGGTATCCGGCATCGCTCAAACTCCGAGCCATATGGCTGCCGAACCGTCCCAGGCCGTACAGCACGACATCGGCGGATTCGGAATCCTCGGCGGTGGCGGCGGACTCTGCGACACGGTCACCGGTGCGGTCGAAGACGGTGAGGAATCGCCCGATGCGACGGTAGATCTGATGCGAGTACAGGATCAGATAGGTTGACCCGCCGATGGTCATCAGGCCGACGACGGTGATCAGGCTGACCGTGGCATTGGTGATGTGGCCCAGGCTCAGTCCGAGCGCTGCGAGAATGAGCGAGAACTCCGAGATCTGAGCGACCGTGAGCCCGGCCAGGAAGCCCACCTTCACCGGATAGCGCATGAGCGCCATGATCACGATGACGATGAGTGGATTGCCGATCAGCACGAACAGCGAGAAGACCACCGCCTCGGCGATCTGCTGTCCGGCATGGGTGAATTCGAGTTTCGCACCGAGGTCGAGGAAGAAGAACAGCAGCAGGAAGTCACGCAGGCTGACCAGCCGAGCGCCGAGCGCGTCGCGGTACTCGGTGCTGGCCAGCGACACCCCGGCGAGGAACGCGCCGACCTCGGAACTGAAGCCGAGCCATTCGCTCAGCGCCGCCAGCGACACCGCGTACGAAACACCGAACAGCACCAGCAGTTCCTGCGAGCGCGCGACACGGCGCAGCAGCCACGGCATCACCCGCATCACCAGCGCCACACCGATCAGCAGTCCGACGCCCTTGCCCGCCACCATATTGAGCGCGACGTTGTCGCCGGTCTGCCGTCCCCACGCGGTGAGCGCGATCATGACCAGCACCACCACGATGTCCTGCACAATGAGGAATCCGACCGCGATTCGGCCGTGCAGATGGTCCAGTTCCCGCTTGTCGGACAGCAGTTTGACGATGATGATCGTCGATGAGAAGGTCAGCGCCACCGCGACGTAGATGGCGGTGACGGTGACCATGCCGAGCGCGATGGCGATCAGGTAGCCGATCACCGAGGTGAACACCACCTGCCCCAGACCCGTCGCCAGCGCCACCGGTCCGGTATCGCGAATCATGTGGATGTCCAGGCGCAATCCCACCAGGAACAGCAGAATCGCGATACCGAGGCGGGCCAGCAGCTCGATGGCTCCGTCGGAGGTCACCCATCCGGTACCGACCGGCCCGACGACCACGCCGACACCGATGAACGCCACGATCATCGGCTGCCGCAGCCGGGTGGCCAGCATGCCCACCACCGCGGCGATCGCCAGCACGGCCGCGATCATGGGGAAGCCGTTGAACTCCGTCACGCCGGACCGCGCTCGCCGCTGAGTTCGTCGATCCGGCGTTCCAGCTCGGCCACCCGATCTCGAATCGGCGCGCTGTGCAACAGCTCCGCCAGCCGGTCGGCCTCATCCGGTTCGAGGGTCAGCGTCTGCAACGGAGCATCGTGACCGACCCGATGGTAGACGACGATCTGCCGCGTACCATCGGCTCGAACGATCAGAGCGAACCGCGAACCGTCACGAGTGCGGCAATGATGCAGCACCGCCCTGCCCGGAACGGTTGACAGATCGATTTCCATCCGCGACTCCCTTCACCACCGGCCGACGCCTGCCAACCCCAGTCTCGATGGGGCGGCGAGAGGCGGGCTATGGGCGACAGCACCCATTTGTCGGATCCATCGCCCGCTACCGCGATCAGCGAATGAGAGTCGCGCCCCATGGACACCGACGCACCCACCGGACAGACTGGGGCCCATGAGCGGTCGGGCCGTCGCTGCCATCGGCCGGTGGGCACGGACACCGATCCCCGCCGGCGCGCTGTTCCGCCGCGTCGTGATCATCAACGGCCTGGTGTTCACCCTCGGCACGCTCGTGCTCGCACTGTCACCGGCCTCGGTGTCCTCGCGCGTGCGGCTCACCGAGATCCCGGTACTGGTCATCGGCCTGGCGGTCATCCTCGCGGCCAACGCCTTCCTGCTGCGCTCCAGCCTGGCGCCCATCGACGAACTGATCACCTCCATGCACCGGGTGGACCCGCTGCGCGGCAGCACCCGCCTGCACGACCGCGGCAACGGCGACTGGAACCACCTCATCGACACCTTCAACGCCATGGCCGAGCGACTCGAAACCGAACGCAGCGCCGCCAGCACCTCCGCCCTGGCCGCCCAGGAGAACGAACGCCAGCGCATCGCCCGCGAACTGCACGACGAGATCGGCCAAAGCCTCACCGTGGCGCTGCTGCGGCTGCGCCGCACCCACGACCGCGCCCCGGCCGAACTCCACGACGACCTGCACGCGGTCCAGGAGACCGTCCGCGCCTGCCTGGACGAGGTGCGCGGGATAGCCCGCCGCCTGCGCCCCGACGTGCTCGAGGACCTCGGATTGCCCAGTGCGCTCGCGGCCCTGTGCAATGAGTTCGCCACCACCGCGGGCATCACCGTCACCCGCGACATCGACCCAGATCTGGGCCGCCTCGACCCCGACACCGAGCTGGTCTGCTATCGAGTCGCCCAGGAATGCCTCACCAATATCGCCCGCCACGCGCACGCCACCCGGGCCCGGCTGCTGCTCACCACCGACGATCACACGCTGCTGCTGCGCATCCGCGACGACGGCACCGGCACCGTCGCCCGCGAGGGCGCGGGCATGCGCGGCATGCGCGAGCGCGCCCTGCACGTCAACGCCACCCTCACCATCGACGCCCGGCCCGGGCACGGTACCGACATCCAGCTCACCATCCCGACCGATCAGCGGAGGTCGTCGTGAACGCGCCCGCCCCGACCCGCATCCTGCTCGCCGACGACCACGCCCTGGTGCGCAG
>NZ_BAGD01000279.1 GCF_000308635.1 Nocardia otitidiscaviarum NBRC 14405
GTCGCCGGGGCGCAGTTCGGGGGCGGGTTCGTAGAGTGGCCGCAGGAATCGGGCGGTCTTCTTGACGTGGAATTCGGCGAATCCGAGCTCGTCGGCGCGGGTTCGGGCGGTGTCGATCTCGTGTTCGTTGTGGGCGAAGGCGATGTAGTCCCATTGCGCGTGCCCTCCGGCGTCGATGAACGCTTTCGCGTTGCGCAGGGCCTTGTCGGTGTCGACTTTGCGTCGATACACCGCATTGGTGTCCAGGCCGTCGATCGCGAAAATCGCTGAGACGCCGGGAATTGTCGCGAGCCGTGCCCACCAGTCAGGGCTGCGCAGGCCGCCGTTGGAGTAGATCCGGATCGCCGCCGTCGGGCTGGTGGCGTGGATGTGGGCGCAGATGTCGAGCAGTTCGGGAGCGATGGCGGGGTCACCGTAGGCGCCGCAGATATCGACGGTGTGGATGTGGGCGAGCACGTCGTCGGGGACGCAGCGCCGCAGCCGGGCCAGGTCCATGGAGGTTTCGGTGAGCCCGGGCGCGGTGCGGCCGAACAAGTTCCGTGCACACATGGGGCATTCGGCGTTGCAGCGGGTGCTGGTTTCCAGGTGCAGGTGGCGCAGGTCGGAGACGGTATACACGGGTCAGTCACCTCGGTTCGTGGGGAGCGGGGCGGTTTTGGTGGCTTTGATGCCGGCGATGCAGTTGCACGACGCCGCAGTGCAGGTGACGCTGTCGACGGGAAGATTCGGGTGGGAATCGAAGATCGACCCCAGGGGGCCGCCCTGGCGGCAGGAGGCGCGGTAGATCTCGTCGAAGCGGATCCACAGCGTTTCGGTGCCGACCCGGCAGGTCCAGCCGGGCCAGTGGTTGGCGTCGGCGTCGATGATCTGCGCGGGCGTCAGCACCGAAACGCTGCCGTCGCTGAACTCGACGTGCGGGTCACCGCCGAGCACTGCCGCGGCGCGGGAGACGGGCTGGGTGGTCTCGGTGGCCAACGCGGCGGTCAGGGCGGTGTGCTGGTCGGGGGTGTAGTCGGCTGGAGTGCGCCAGCCGTCGAGGAACATGATCTTGCGGTGCACCGGGGCGCGGCCGTCGGATTGGATCGTCGCCGCGAGGGCCATCACGGCGGCGAAGGCGGCCGGGTCGATCACGACGTTCACATCGACGCTGGTCTGGTCGGCGACGGTGGCGACGACGGTGCGGAAGTGGTCGCCGTCCGCGCGTTCGTGGTGGTAGCTGAGCAGTACATGGTCGAATGCGCGCGCGTGGGTGGTCCACCAGGAGATCGGGCGGGTGCCGTTGGACAGGATCGCGACCGCGATGCCTCGCGCGCGCAGGTCGGCGGCCAGGCGTGGCAGTGGCGGCCACAGGGTGATTTCGCCGCCGCTGAGCAGGAAGGTGATGTCGCGGCCCTGGTAGTGATCGGCGACGATATCGACGAACCGGCGCACCGAGTCGTAGTCGGGCCAGCGAACCCTGTTGTCGTGCAAATAGATCGGGCAGTAGTGGCAGGCGTAGTTGCAGACGCTGCTCATGATCCATTCGACGACGACCCGGCCGCGGGTGTCGGTGGGGCTGGTGGCGGTGATGGCGAGCGGGATGCGGGTCACGGTCGTGCTCCGTCCGGGCGGGTGGCGAGGATCAGGTCGGTGTGCAGCGGTTCGGTGAGCACGGCGTCCGCGCCGAAGGCGGCCACGAGCGCGGCGCGCAGGTCGGCTTCGTAGGCGGTGTACAGGTCCGCGCTGCCGAAATGGCGGGGTGCGCTGTAGGAGTAGGACAGTTGCAGTCCCACGATGGAGTCGATGGTGCGGCGCGTCGACCAGGTCCAGGACCGGGTTTCGATCTGCGAGAACGCCGAGTCGGCCAGGACGTCGACGTGGTCGCGGTCGGGGTGGGTATAGGTGCCGGACCCGGCGCGGCGCTCGGCACCGAGGTAGCTGGTGCGGATTCGGGTGACGATGTCGTGCCAGGGCGGTGGTGGTGTGGTCCCCGGTCGCCCGCTTCCGACGATCACGACCGCGCCGGTCGGCGCGACGAGCTGGTCCAGGGCGGTCAGGAGGGCTTCGCGATCGGTCCAGTGGAAACTGGATCCCATGGTGACCAGGTCGAGTGTCGGCAGGTCGAGGGTGGTCACCCGGTAGGAGTCGCCGTCCCGCCAGCTGATGTTGTCGATCCCGGTGGCGCGCGCGGCACCCTCGGCGAGCATGTCCGGGTCGGGGTCCACGGCATGGACGTGGGCGACGGTCGGGGCCAGGTGCACGGCGATCTGGCCGGTACCGCATCCCAGATCGAGGACCTGCTGGGTGCCGTCGAGCCCGAGGCGCTGGGTGAGATAGGTGAACAGCTGCGGTGGGTAGCCGGGCCGGTGGGCGGCGTAGTGGGCGGCGGTGCCGGTGAACAGGCCGCGCGGGTCGTAGCTCATCAGGCGACTCCTTGGCTGTCGGTACGGGTCGTGGCGTGGTCGAGCAGGTCCCGTGCGGTGCGGGTCAAGGCTGCGGCGGCCATGCCGGAGTGGTCGAGCAGTTCGTCGGGGGTCATCGGGTGCGGCGGGTCGACCCATCCGCGCACGGTGACCGCCCGTGCTGCGCCGCGCTCCCCGAACAGTGCGTGCACCGGCGCGGTGCGGCTGATCGTGGCGACGAGGATCGGCACACCGGGCGGGAACAGCTGCTCGAAGACGTCGGCCGGGATCGCGGCATCCCGCTGGCCGGGGGCTCCCAGGCAGCTCAGGTCGTGCACGTGCACATACCGCACCCGCGCTGCGGGCCGGTCGGCGCGCAGATCGGCCGCGGCCCGGCACAGTTCCCGGGCGGCCACGTCCCCGGCTGACACCAGGACCAGTTCCGGATCCGGGGTATCGGCGATGTGCGGCCAGATCGCGTACCCGTCGCGCAACTCGGCGGCCAGGGTGTCGCGGGGATGCTCGGGCATGCGGTGTTTGGACGCGATGACCAGGGCGGCGCGGCCGAGTTTGCGGACGGCGAAGGTAAGCGCCGCCGCCGTGCGGGGCGCGTCCGCTGGCAGGTAGACGTGCACGCGGGGATCGGCGAGCCCGATCACGACGTCGACCATGCTCGGGTTGGCGTGGCTGATCGTGTTGTGCCAACCGAGGCTGGTCAGCAGGTAGACCGGGCTCGGTCCGGGCGCGCGTCCGGCGGTGACGGCGAGCCGGTTGGTGATCAGCTGCTGGGTCAGCAGGGAGGCGGTGATCGGCGCGAACGCCTCGTATCCGAGGACCAGAGCGCGGCGGTCGACCAGGTGACAGCCCTGCGCCCAGGCGTGACACAGTTCCTCGTTGAGCACCTCGATCACCCATCCGGGGTCGGCGGGCGAGGTCGGGTCGACCCGGTTCGAGGACAACTCGTCCGGGCTGAACACCCGCAGCCCGTAGACGGTGTGCAGATCGCGCAGGGTGCGCGATATCGCGGCACCGAACTCGGCACCGGCGACCCGATCAGCGGCCATGTGCGCGGCGGCCAGGCAGCGGCGCGGCGGCGCGACGGTGGTCTGGGTACCGCTGCCGCCGTCGAGAACCGTGCGGACGGCGACCGCCGGTGCCGCGTCGGCGGTGAACAGTTCAGCGGGCCGATATCCGGTCAGCCAGTGCTGCAAGGCGGCGAACTCGGCCGGATTGCGGCGCGGGTCGCGCAGCGGGGTCTTGTGGACTCGCGGTGTGCGGGCGATCGGTGCGGCCCCGACGGTCTCCGGGGCACCGTGCCCTTTGTCGACGGTGATGACCAGCACGGTGGACGGGCCGTGCTCGAGCGCTGCCAGGCCGGTCAGAGCATGTGCCAGTGCGGTGGTGATCTGCGCGGTGTCGGGTCCGGCGGTGATGACTCGGTAGCCCAGCCCGCTCAAGTGCTGGGTGAGCGCGTCGGTGCCGAGTCCGGCCAGCAGGGCGGGTGCGCCCATACGCAACCCGTTGGCCAGCACCACCGGCAGCACGCGGCCGTGCGTGCCGGTGCCGGTGAGCGCGCGGGCACCCAGCCAGGCGGCGGCGGTGGCACCGGTTTCGCATTCGCCGTCCCCGATCAGGGCGACCACGAGCCGATCCGGGGCGTCGAGGGCCATACCGTGCGAGATCGCCAGGGCGGGGCCGAGTTGTCCGCCGAGATGGTCGTGGCCGGGGATCAACGGGGTGATCTCCGAGCCGTAGCGGGTGCGAGGGAACTGCGCACACAGCCGCCGAAGCCCCTCACGGTCGTGGCCGTATCCGCTCTCACCGCCGTCGAGCGCGCCGGTGATCCAGGCGTGCGCCAGCGCCGACGGGCCGGCGTGCCCGCCGCCGTGCACCACCCGCACGTCGATGCCGGGCAGTCGCCGGTAGGGGCCGAGCGCGGCGAGCATGGCGTTGACCGGTGGACATACACCCCAGTGCCCGGCCGGTATGGCTTTCACGTGGGCGGGGGTGAGCGGCTCGTCGCCGATGATGTTGTCGCGCAGGTAGAGCTGGGCCAGGCACAGGTAGTCCAGGGCCCGGCGCGCGGTGTCGACCTCGTCGACGCCCGCCGCTGCGGCGGCGGCGATTCGGTGTGCCCAGCCGGTCATGATTGCACCGCCGCCTGGTCGGCGGTCGCGGCGACAGCGGTGACTACCGCGGTGATGCGGGCCGCGCGCACGGCCGGATCGTGGGCTTCGATGACCATCTCCACCATCTGCGTCAGATCGGCGTCGGTGAGGTGGTCGATGGTCACTGCGGCGGTCTCGAGCGCGGCGGCCAGGTCGCGGGGAATCTGGTGGGCACGGCGATCGGGCAGTGCCCGCAACCGCAACCCCACCTCACGCTGCTGTGCCCAGGGTGGCGGGCGCAAGGCGGCGCGACCGTCGAGGTGGAACACCACCCGCGTGCATCCGGTGGTTCCGGGTTCGGCGTCGATGGGGTCGACGCGGTATCGGCAGCCCCGACGCGGACCGCGCGGTGCGGCGTAGTCGAGCACGATCACCGTCGCGCCGCCGATCGAGCGCACGGTGCCGATGGTGGTGATAGGCGTGGTCGGCAGCTCAGGCAGCATCACGCACCGCCCGTCCCAGGTCTACCGCCACCACGGCACCGCCGGGGCCGGTACCGGCGTGGCGGGCGGCCTTGGCCTTGAACAACGCCCGATCGAGCTGGGACAGCACCGTTTTCCCTCGCTGGGCGGGATCGGGTGTCGGCCACCGTATCTCGGGGCCGACGACGGTGGTCGCGAACGACACGGTGCACGGCAGCGCGGCCGCGCAGCGATCGCGCAGATCGGTGATCGCGTCGCCGAACCCGGTGCGGGTCACATCGGTGGCCACCACGATTACCTCGTCCCCGCCGAAGGTCGCCACACACCCGGCGGGGATGGTCTCGGCGAACCAGGTGCGCGCGAGCGCACCGAGCCGCGACATCACCACCGCGCCCGCCAGGTGGCCGAAGCTGTCGGGGTCGCTGGCGTTGACGCGTTCCATGTGGACTCTCAGGTCGTCCACGTCGCCGATCGCCACCCCCAGCACCGAGCCGCTGGCGGCCACGGTGCGCAGGGCCTCGGCGAAGGCGTCGGGGTACAGATCGCGGAAGGCCACAAGCCCGGTGGCTGGATCGGGGCGCGCGCCGGTCAACCACTCCGCGCGGCAGGGCACTTCGTCGAACAGGGGCTCACTCATGACAACCGCACTTCCTCGCCGGTCAGTAGGGGAATCACGTCGGACAACGCGCCGATGCGGGGTACGTCGGGGTGCGACGGCGCGGCGGGGTCGCGCACCAGATGGATGGCCGACCAGCCCGCCGCCAGCGCGCCGTCGATATCGAATCGGGCGCTGTCGCCGACCATGACCAGCTCGCCCGGGTCGAGGCGCATCGCCGACTCCACGGCCCGAAACGCCACCCGCGATGGCTTGCAGGCACCGATCTGCCAGCTGTGCAGCACCCGCTCGACATGCTCGACCTGTCCCCACGCATGCCCGGTGGAGTCGGGATCGGGGCCGATGGCGTTGGACAGCAAGCAGATTCGGAAACCGGCGTCCGCGACGGCGGCGAGGGTGGGCAGGGCGTCGGGGTACAACGGCGGATTCGCCATATCGGCCAGGCGTGCCCGCAGCACCGCCGCCACGTCGTCGGTGACCTCGGGGGTGGCGCAGGTGGTGGCCAGGATGTGCGCGAGCCGCGTCACCGGGGTCCGGCGGCACTTGCCGTGTTCGATCAGCACGGCGCGGATGTGTTCGACGTCGGCACCGAGCAGCGCGGCCAGTTCGGTGGCCAGCACTCCGCGGGGCATCTGGACCAGCACGCCCCCGATGTCGAAACACACAGCGCGGATGGTTGTTTCACGCATTGGCACCGGTCACCTCGGTCGTGGCTAATCGGTATCCGCTGGTCAACCCTGGTGCCGTGCGTGGGGTCAGCGTGCCGTGCACCGGGATCAGCGGATGGAGCTGCGCGGCTTGGCGCAGCGGCTCGAGGGTCAGGTGGTATTCGATCGCGGGTACCAGGTGCGCGGGGGCGGCCTCGGCGAGAGCGAGCGCGGCCGCCAACCCGCCACCGTGCGGGATGGTGCGGATGCCGCGCAGCCCAGCCAGTTCCACCATGGCCAGGGTGTGCGCGAGCCCACCGCACCAGCTCGGGTCCGGTTGCCAGATCTGCACGTCACCGGACAGGGCACGCAGCTGGTCGGCGGGATCGTAGTCGTGTTCGCCCTCCGCGCGAGCCAGCCCGTAGGCCAGCAGATCACTGGCCGGGACCGCCCCGGGTTCCTCTATCCAGCTCACGCCGACCTCGGCCAGCGCCGGCAGCATCTGCCGGGCGTAGTCGAGCGGCCACCGGCCGCCGACATCGACACAGAGGCGGGCGGCGTCGCCGACAGCGTCGCGCAAGCGCCGCAGCCGTTGGGCATCCCGGGAGGGCGGTTCACCGCGGTCCGCGCCGGGTAGCGCCCATTTCGACGCCCAGAATCCGGTGTCGGTCAGCCAGGCGGCGATATCGGCGGCGAGGGGGTGATCAATGTCGATGCCCAGCGCGGACGCGTACACCGGGACCTGTGTCCGGCGCTGCCCGCCGACAAGCGCGCCGACGGCAGCACCGTGGTGGAGACTGCGCAGATCCCACGCTGCCAGCTCCACCGCCGAGACCGCGAGCCGCACGTGCGCGCCGTGCACGTGTCGACCAGCCAGCGCCGGGGAGGCCAACACCCGCCAGGCATCGACATCGCATCCGACGACCACGGGCGCGACCTGGTCACGCACCACGGCCGCGACACTCGCGGACACGGGTCCGAAAGTGCCTGCTACACCGGTGCTATCGACGACTTCGACCGCGAACCGCACCGCGCTCTCCGGCCACACCCGGCCCGCTGGTGGCCGTTGGGCCGGGCACGCCCAGTCGGGCAGGACCTGACAATCGGGGGCCTGAGTGGGTGTCGGCGGCAGAGGTCTGATGCTCACCGCGGTGATCGTGTCGCCCATCAGATTCGAACCCCGGTCAACGGCTCGTCGGCGAAGCTGAAGTACCACAGCGGCCGGTAGTTCTCCCAGGGCTGCGGGCGCAATCCGGTCGGCCCGAATTGCTCCTCGATCTGGCGGCGCGCGGCCAGGTAGTACTCGATGCGCCGCGCCGGTTCGGCGACGTAGACGTCCATCAGCGGCGTATGGGACTGATACACCTGGAATTTCGGGAACGCCGTGCACACCGGAGTGAACTCGGCCAGCCAGCGCGCCATCACCTCCAGCGGGTCCAGGCCGATGATGTAGGTGAAGTCGGTGCGCACTCCGGCCGCCATCCCGTCGCCGAGCACGCGCACCATATCCGTGGGCGTGAGCGCGGCCTTGGAGTCCTTCAAGATCAGGTTACGCTGGGTGAACGCCTCCGCCGTGAGCGTCAGGTGGAACGGGCCCAGAGTGGCGGCCTCGGCCAGCCCGGCGGCGCTGGTCAGCACACTCGACAGGAAATGCAGCTCCCCCCGGCAGTTGTGGATGGTCATCGCCTCACGCACCTGCCGCAGATGCTTCAACGCCAGGTCCTCGAACCGGAAGCAACCGGTACACACGCAGATCTTCTGTACCGATGCCAGGTCGGGTTCGCCACGCTCGTCGGCCAGGGTCGCGAAGTAGGCGGCGAGATCGCCGAACCCCAGAGGCGGGTCGTTGGCCTCCTCGAGGGTGTTCGGGCAGAACACACACCCGGTGCACGCGCTACGCATGTTCGAGTTCAACGTGAGCACGCGACCGGCGTTGCGCCAGTACCCCAGCACCGCGTCGTCGGCTTCGTCGGCGTCGATGTCGGCGATCGGATCGCCGTGGAGCAGGATCCGATTGCCGTCCAGCCGGAACGGGGACCGTGACCGCCCCAGCGACAGGATCATGTACAGCTGATCATCCGGGCGCGTGCGCAACCGCAGCCGGAACCGCAACCGCGACACCCCGATATCGGCGTCCAACCCGCACGAGTTCAACGCGATCAACACGATGTCGTCGGCCCCGACACCCCACTGGTCCGCCAACCGATCCGCATGTGCCCTGCTGTCGAGCATGTCCAACCCCTGTCATTGATGTTGTCGTGCAACGAGATTCGCGCCGATATATCGGTGCTGCCGCGCGGTCGCGGCAGCACGGATCTGAATCAGCGGCCACAGGCCAATCGGGCATGCCCATCAACTCCCGTGCCCTGTCGTTGCCCCCGCGCCGACCGCGCCGTGCGGCGATCTCGCCTGGGTGGCAACCGTCGGCCCACTCCGATAGTGTGACCTACAACACGGTACCTAGCCACCAGGTGGTTGTCCACCAGGTGGTAGGCGGATGGGGGGTGTCCCCTGGTTGCGAGGTAGTGTCCAGCTGTGTCAAAACAGCCCGAATACGTAACGATCGCCGAGACACTGAAAGCCGAGGTGCTCGCCGGCGACTACGACAGCGAGCCGCTACCCAGCACCGGCACGCTGGCCCAGCGCTTCGACGTCAATATGAAGACCGCGGCCCGCGCCGTGCAGCACCTGGTCGCCGAAGGTGTACTGATCGCCCGCCCCGGGATGCGCGCCGTGCCCGTCCCGCCGGAGATGCGGGCCACGAAATGGCCGATGACCGGCCGCTACGCACGAGCTAGAGCCGCCCAGGGCCTACTATTCGGCAGCGACGTGTCCGGCTCGGTGCGCAAGGACACTGTCGCGCGCGAGTGGATCCCCGCCCCGCCTCCCATCGCCCAACTGCTGGGCGTTGCTCCCGGTACCCGGGTCTTCCGCCGCTCGAGCCGCACCTACGTCAACGACCGGCTCACCGAAGACACCACCATGCATTTCCCGGCCGCGATCATCGACGCCGCCCCTGGACTCGAGACCGACGACCGAATCCGTGTGGTGCCGCTGATCGAAGCGGCCGGTCATGTCGTCACGCGCACGGCGAACGAATTGCGCGCCCGCCATCCCAGCGAAACCGAACAGCGACTGTTCGGTATCGACGCCACCAGCATCGTCATCGAGCACAGCCACGGCACCTACGGTGCGCGCGGCGAAGCGCTCGAAGCCGTCGTCAACGTGCGACCGGCCGCCCACACCGTTCTGACCTTCGACACCTACGAAGGACCCGACAACGACCAGCAGGAGACCCGCCGTGCCCAGTGATCTCACCGCCGCCCGCGACCATCTGGCCATTGCGCTCGACACCGCCGACATCGACACCGCCGTAGCCATCGCCCGCGCGGTCCAGCCGCACATCGCCATCGCGAAGGTCGGGCTGCAACTGTTCAGCGCCGCCGGACGCGACGCGGTCAAGGCCGTACAAGACACGGGTATGGACGTCTTTCTGGACGTCAAACTGCACGACATCCCCAACACCGTGCGCGGTGCCAGTGTGGCGCTGGGAAATCTCGGCGTTCGGTACCTGACCGTGCACGCGGCGGGCGGAGAGAAGATGCTGCGCGCCGCAGTGGACGGACTCGCCGAGGGTGCCGCCCAGGCAAACCAGCCGACACCCACCGTACTCGCCGTCACCATCTTGACCAGTGAACCCAACGCCACCCCCGCACTACTCACCGAACGCCTCACCGCCGCCGTCACCGCAGAATGCGGCGGAATCGTCTGTGCGGCCACAGATCTGGCCTTGATTCGCGAAACGGCTCCTCAGATCACCACCGTCGTCCCCGGAATCCGTCCCGCTGGCAGCCCCGTCCACGACCAGGCCCGAGTCGCGACACCCGCAGAAGCCATCCACCATGGAGCCGACATCCTCGTGATCGGTCGTGCCGTCACCAGCGCCGACAACATCGCCACCGCCGCTGAGGACATCGCCGCACAGGTCGCACAAGCTCGTCGATCCGACCAATAAGGACGTCAGCGGAGCAAGCCGACCACGTGGCGGTAGGCCCGGCGGGTATCGGAGGCCAGGCGGCTCCAGGAGATCTCACCACCGGTCGCGAGATGCTGGTCGTAGGGGATCTCGACGACGGCGCGCACCCACGTGCCGAGATAGGTCCGGGCGTGTTCGGCGACCTCAGCCGTCGCGGTCGCGCTCTGACGGGTGACGACAAGGACGGCATCGGCGATGTGGTATTCGCTGTAATGGTCGTCGAGCCAGATCAGGGCGGGTTTGAGCCGGTTCACCGCGTCGGCCCGGCTGGCGAGGGTGATCACCAGCGCGATGCGCGGATCGCACAGCAGTGGTGCGACGGCGCGATTGGTGACCGGTGAGCCCCCGTCGTAGACGGGCAGGCATCCGGCCTCGCACAGGTCTCGATGTACCGACAAGTAGGACTCGCGACGCGGAAGCGCCTCGGGACCTCGGGGTAGCACGCCGGTGGTCGCGCTGGTCTCACCGCAGCTGGCCAGCACGACGTCGGCGAGGCTGCGATTGGTCATCGTCAGCCAGGACTGCACAGTGCCTGCGGCCTCCACCCGGTCACAGCCGCGCGAGGCCAAGTCTCCCCCCGTTGGCGTGGCATCGACGACGATCGGCGACACGGTCTCGTCGGTATCGGCCGTCGTGATCGCGGCCGCCAAGCCGAGCGCGGTCGTAGTGGTCCCGCCCCCGCCAGCGCAGCCGATGACCAGGACCGGAGGGATGTCGAGACGCAGCAGCCGCCCATCCCGGCCGTTGAGTGCCACCAGCTCGGTGGGCGAGCCCGGCGGGGCCGGAGCATCCAGGTCGATGACCTCCTCGCTGGTGTCAGCGTCGCTGATAGAACGCAGTTCAGACACTCGATACTCCTTCGCGTGGTCCGTCAACGCATCCGTTGACAGGTGGTTTCAGGCTTCTGGTCCCATCGGGTGGTCGGTGGTGCGCAGGCGGTGGGCGTCGCGGGTGAGTTCGTCGTAGCGGTCGGCGCGGTCAGGGTCGTGGTCGGGGCGGTCGCCGAGCAGGGTGGTGGGGTCGGTGATGTCGTGTTGTTCGCGCCAGGCGGCGATGTGTCCGGCGGTGGTGATCCAGTCCGCGCGCGAGACCGCGCCGGCCGGGAGCGGCCCGAGATGCGCCGACCACGCCGGTCGCTCGGCAGCGACCTGACCACCGAGCCACACCGTGCGCTCGAGGTGGTCCCAGTGAGCGTCCAGTTCGGAGTCCAGGCATGGATCCAGCGGGAGCGCCGGCGCGGGAGCCGCAGCCGGTTCCGGCGCGGAATCAGGCCCTACCCAGAGAAGTTCGTCCAGGGTCGAAGGCCCGAGGTAGACGGCGGCCAGACCCGCGCACTCGTACTGCGCGTAGGCGGCGGTGAGGATCTGGTCATCGGCGGTGCTCCATCGCTGACGGATCGCGTCCGGGATATTGCGTAGACCCGTCATCTGCTGGAATTGCTGACCTTCGGTCGCTAGTTCGCGGCGGATGAGGATGTCGTCGAGCAGCAGGTCCGCGACGTAGTACAGGCGCTCCCACAGGTCCGTATCAGGGTGTCGGGCCTGGACCTGGTCGGCGATGGCAACCATGTGCTGGTAGCGCATGATCTGCTGTTGGAGAAGGTGGATTTCGGCGATAGTGCGCAGCGACTCGGCGATGTCGCTGGCTTCGGGGAAGAGATCGTCCTCGGCCATGGTCATGTCCTTGCTGGGGTGGACCCGAGGGGGTCCGGGAGGGGAGGTAGATCGCCGCGGATGTCCCAGACCCAATGCGGCAGCTCCGATTCGGCGATGAGTTCATCCACGGCTTCCCGATGCTCGTCGGTGTCGACGAGGTAGAGCGCGGTCGCCGGATCGGTGTCGGTGAGTACGGCAGACGCCAGCGCTGTGGAGCTGGCCAGGTTGTAGCGCAGGCCCTTGACGAAGGCCCGCCGCTGGTCGGTCAGGTGGTCCAGCAGCAGTTTCTCGGACACCGATTCGTAGGGAATCCAGTTTGCGGTGACCGTCATCAGCGTCAGTTCTTGGAAGGACGGCACCCCGGAACGGTTGGCGCTGATCGTCCCCGCGACGATGAGCCGAGTCCCTTCGTCGGCTGCCCACAGGTCCAGCTCGGTGGTGAACCGTTTGGTCATCCGCTTGTGCAAGTCGTCCGGGAGCAGAAAGTAGATGTCGGGGAGTTCGGTCAGGGCCATGCGATATCCGATCCGGCCGTTGACGATTCCGGCGACCTCGCCGATGAGGAACAGCAGCCGTCGGCGGCGCCCGGTGTCGCCGATGAGGCTCATTGCCTTGGCGTGCCGGGCCGCCTGCTCGGTTTTGCGGGCGGGCGCGAATGCCTCTGGGAGATAGAGACTTTCGTTCAGGGGAGCACCCTTGGCCGTCTTGTCCCGCGCTGCGTCGAGCAGGTGCTTGCGCACTACGTACCAGTTGCGTTTGCCGCCCATGCCCGGTACCCAACGGTGGAAGCCCGCTTGCTCGTATAGGTAGTGCAGGGTTCCGCGCATCGTGAGCTTGGCGGGGTCGGCGCTGACGGAGTCGCCGGGTTCGCTGTCGCTGGCTGGTGTGGGTGCGGAGCCGTTGACCGACAGAGTGAAGGCCAGCCGCAGTTTTGTCTCCGGGCCGTCTTCCTCGATCGCGGCTCCGAGGAGCTGACCGAGGCCCGACAGTTCAGCAGGCGGTTCGTAGCTCTCGCACCCGGGTGCGTGGGCGGCTCCGGAGAGGGGCATCCGTTTGAGGATCAGATGGCCGCCGGGCGTGGCGGCGATGTACATCTCCACCCCCCCGCTCACGCACATGCAGCGGGGGCGGGTGTTGGTGTTGCGCGCTTCGGAGAGGGCCGCTTGCCACTCGGGATCCCCGGGTGCCAGTGTGCGGCCCGCGACGGTGAACGTATGGATCATGACCATCCTCCGAAGGCACCGAGTTCCAGGAACACAGCGGTCAGGGTGAGTAGCCCGCCCGCTTCCAGCCCGAGGGACAGGCGCCAGGATTTGTGTGCCGCGACGTGCTCGCAGCGGCAGGTCAGTGCGGCGCTCGTCAGCGAGGCACCGGCGGCGGCTGCCAACAGGAACAGCGTCACGGTGGCCCACTCCCGCGCTGTTCCGAAGTGGCCGCCCAGGGTGACCGTCATCGCGTGGACCCACATGCCGGTACCGAATTGCAGCAGTGCGAGTGTGCTCATGAGCACGGCGGCGGCTGGGATGCTGCGGAGTGAATCGTTCATCGGAAAACCTCTTCCCCCCAAGGGATGTGCCTACGTCGGTTCCGGTGCCCGAGGAGGCGGGCCGGGCGGGCTGGTCGCCGCCCCGGGCACCGATTCCGTCGGACCACCGCCAGGACGCTGAGCTGGTATCGCGCGGCCGGGCGGGCTGGTGCGCGATATCAGCGGCATCGACTGGTCTAGGTGGTGGTCCGCGGTCCATGGGCTGGCCTACCTTCGTTGCTGCCGTCGGTAGAGTCCGGCGTTCTGGTCGAACTCCCACACCTCGCCCTGATAGCGCAGCGCGCGATCAGGGTCGGAGGGGTAGACGGGTTCGGCGAGCCCGGCCTGGTAGGCGCGCGTCATATCGTCGGTGGCCATGGTCGGCTGGGCCTCCTCGGCGCCGGCCGCAGGCTGGTCGATCTGAATATCGGGGCGGTCGGCCAGGTCGAGTGCTATGCACTGCTCGAGGCCGCCCTTGTCGTCGTGCAGGAGCGGAGCCGGTGGCTTGTCGGTGTATCGGCAGGCGTTGACGTCGCACGAGGCCATCTGTTCACCGACTCGGGCGAGGCAGGGGCCCATCCACTGCGTGTGCCAGGCCGTGAGATCGTCGCGCCAGTCATCCACCCGGGAACCGGGGCGGTACGCCTTGCGATGCGCGACCATGAGCGCCAGCAGCTCATGCCGGACCGGCCGGTGCCGGTACCAGCATCCTTTGACACGGGTGAGCCGGTAGTCACGCCGCCACCACTCCACCCAATCCACGAGGTCGATCCACACCTCGAGTGCCCGCCCGCGCGGCATCGTGCGCCAAGACCACACCAGATCCACCGGTGCCTCGCCGATGACCCCACCGTCTTCGCTCAGCCACGCGATCAGCGCCGTGAGCCGATCGGCCTCGGGGGGCGTGTCCTGCGGTGCGGACAGCGGATCCTGCTGGTCGGTCACCGTCGCCACCCCTTGGTGAAGTCGGAGACAGCCAGCGTGGTGATCTCGATACCGTCGGTGGGATCGACCTGCGCTCGGGCGGGCGCGCCGACGGGAAGGTACCGTCCGGTAGCCACGACCTTGTCGTAGTAGGCCAGCGACGGTTTCACCAGCGCGGCCTGTTCCTCATCGCCTTCCCACCACGCCCGCACACGCAGCTTGATCCCCGGCAGGTTGCGGTAGATCAGCAGCGCTTCACCGGCATCCATGGTGCGAATCTCGTTGGGGCTCATGACCAAACGCTCGTGCGGCTGGTCCCGCCACTCGCCGTTCGCTCCCGGCACGGCCCGCCAGGTATCGACTTTCCCCAGCAGCTTGGAGGCCCGCTCGAGCAAGTCGTTGTCGTGCAATCCGGGCAAGATCAACTGTGCGCTGACCGACCCCAACAACTGCTCCGCCTGCGTGGCACCCCACCGGACCCGCAGCTGATCGCTGCCGTGGGCGAACATACGAATCTGGATCCCCCGCCCGCCCGAGTCGGTGACCTTGGCCTCCAGCTCAGGGATGGGGGCAACATTGGCGACCTCATCGAGTACCAGCTCCATCGGCGGGTCCAGCCGACCTTCCGGCATCCGCGACGCCCGTCGTTTCGCCGCGTAATGCAGCTCGTTGAGCAGGGCAGATACGAACGGGGCCATGGAACGGCCGGAGCCCTCGCTGAGCAGGTAGAGCGTGTTCGAGCCGCTGATGAGGGTGTCGAGGTTCAGGCTCTCTTCCGCGGAGACGTCGATGGCGGCCATCAGCGCCGGGGAGGCGAGCGGTTTGAGCAGGTTCGCGACCGTGCTCATGGTGTTGCCGTCGGTTCGGTGGTCGCCGGAATCGGTGGCCTTGCGGAAGTCGATGGCCCATTCGGGCTGGTGCTGGTCGAGGATCTCGGCGACCTCTTCGTTGGCCCCGTGCGCGGCCCACCGCCGCACGTCGGTCATCCGTTTACCCGCTGTCGCGGCCGCGTGGAGGTAGCACTGGATGACGGTGGTGGCTCGACCGACGTAGAACGCGGAGGCGTCGGAGCCCTGCCCCATCGGCCGGGCCGCCACCATGCCTTCCGCGCGGCGGATAGCGGTGTCCGGGTCTTCGCATCCGGCGATGAGCGACCAGCGGGCTTTGTTCGGCCATTCCGAGATGTCCTCGGGGTCGAACACCTTGATATCGCCCCGGCCCGCGCGGGCCCAGCAAGTGGCCCGCAACACATCGTGCTTGGTCGAAGTGACCGCGACGAAACCGCGGGCGAACAGCACCGGGGCCACGGCGGTGCGCCAGGTCTTGCCCGAACCGGACGGGCCGAACACCAGCAGGCTGTCGGTGGGGTGCAGGGCGATCGGCTGACCGTCGGCGGTGTTGATGCCCAGCCTGGTGACCAGCTCGTTGGCGGTGAACTCCGACGCCGAGCGGCCGTGCAGTGAGGGCCGCAGCGTCAGCGCCTTCGCCTTCGCTCCGTCTTCGTCGAGAATTCCGGCGACATCTCGCGTGGTCGACAACCCAGGGGTGGCGGCGGCGCGGCGGCGGCTGTGCCACCACACATAGCCGAACCAGAAGGCCGTGAACAGCAAGGCAGCGACGAGTGCGGCGAGGGTGTAGACCAGCCAGCCCGTACCCGGCCGCGGGTCACTCGCCCACGCGGCCGCCGGGTCGGCGGGATTGCTGATCCACCCCGACAATGTGGCGCGCATGCTGCCCGGCGTGGCGAACCCGTGCCCCGAGAGCAGCCCGGACAGGGCGGCACCGCTGAGCAAGGCTACGAGTGCGGTCCCGATGATGCCTGTGCCCCAGAGTATTTCGGGCGGTATGAGATGGCGGCGTGGTGTCGGCGGCGTCTCGGGGGGTCGTACGCTGGCCATATCAGCCCTGCCTTCCCTTGATAGCTCCGTCGGTGTCGGTGAGGTAGCGCTCGAACGGACTGCGGATATGCCGCATGAGAATCGGATCGCGGGAGCCGATCTTGACCAGGCATTGCCCCTGCCCGAGCTGCATGATCGTTTCCACCGATCCGGCCGGCAGCTGGTACATCGACGCACAGGCCGCCGCGTCGTCGTAGCGCTCTTGGCCGTAGATGTAGGCGATGGCCGCTTCCTGCATCAGCGCGCGAGCAGGGCTCTCCAGCGAAAAGTCGCTGATGTGATGAAACGCGGACACGGTCGAAAGCCCGAGGCCGCGACTGAGTTTCATGTTCCTGCGCAGCAACAGGCCGGTACTGCCCTCACCCAGATGCCAGCCTTCCTCCACCAGCATCTCCGTCTGCTGGTAGCGGCTGGAGCGTGCAGCCAGCCGGTTGCTCAACCAGGTGTTGATCAGCGTCATCACAATGCGCAGCGCGGGCCCGGAGTCGGGCAGCTGCGACACATCGAAATGGACGAGGGGGTGCTCCAGGGCGGCGCGGACATCGTCGGTCGTCGGCTGATCGACCAACCCCCGCAGATCGGTCTCGGCGAGCCGCCGCAGCGCCAACGCCACATCCCGGCCCCACAGCCGGGCTTCTTCCTTGTAGAGAGGGCCGAAGACATCGGTGTCGCCGTCGTTGGGGTACAGCATCCGCTGGGCCACCATGCCGATCAGCGGCTCATGTCCCTGCGCGACCGCCTCGTGAGTGACGAGGGACAACGCGTTGGTCGTCGCGGCTTTCTCGGTCTCCGACAGCGTCCGCCCCATGGTGTCCTCCACCACGGCGAAGACCAGCTGCGACTGCCCTTCCGGCCGATACTCCGCGCCTTCATGCTCACCCTGAAGGCTGATCGCGGGATCCAACAAATTGAGCCGCGGGCCACCGGTCCCGCCAGTGCTGAACACGATGGACGGCGCTTGGACCGCATCAGCGACACGGCTGTACTCACCGCGCCCCGACTGACGCTTCTTGTCGATGACGATCACCTGCCGCCCCAGAGGCAGCGTGCGGGTGGTGAATACGGTCTTCAGCAGAGAGGACTTCGCTTTGCCGACGTCACCGATAGCAACGACGTTGATATTGCTCACGTCCTGCCCGTACGCGGTGAACTGGTCGAGCGCGATCGGAGCATTGCTGGTCGCGTCGACGCCGTTGATGACGCCCTCATGTCCGCTGGGCATGCGCGAAATCGCCAGGTTGAGCGCTTCCGCCTGCCGCGTGGTGGTCGCGCCACCCTCGGGCCGCGGTTCATAGAAGCCCGCTCGATCCAGCACACGGCGACGCTTGGGCAGCGGCCGCCGGGGTGGTGCGACCGGCACGGGGGCAGGCTCGTCGGCGAGTTCGTAGTCCCAGTGCAGTCGTGTGCCGAAGTGCGAAAGCTCGCTGACGGACACGATTTTCGTCGTCATCGCTGACCTCCTCACGCTGTCCGCGCGGGCGCGGAGCCTGCCATGCCCCGGCACAACGGGAGCGTCGCTACCTGGGCCACGTCGTGGAAATTGGTCTGCCAGTCCAGCTTCGTGATGGCGGAATCGCTGGCGGCGCTGGTCACGCGCATACAGGCGCGCCGGACATCATCGGGATCACGGCCGGTGACCGCGACCCACATCGACCACGTCACGCCATGAATGCCGGACCCGGGCATGAGATCGCGCCGCCGCCGCACCGAGGCACTCATCATCACCTCGGTGCTGCCGTCGTCGATCTTGCCTTTCTTGCCCTCACTGGCCTGAACGGCAGCGTCCTGCGTCAGGTCGGAGGTGGCCTGCTCACGCGCCGCGTAGTCCGGCGTGAAGTCCATCCGCACACAGATCGTGCGCACGGTGGCCGAGCGCGGTTGGTCGTCGCCGCCTTCATCGGCTGGCACGCCGACCAGCAACGGGTGCAGCCACAGAGGCCCCAGTGGCGTCGGCGTGAGCCCGCCCGGCGGAACGTGAGCGACCCGGGTATACCAGCGGTTGTTGATCAGGACGTAGTCCTGATCACCGAAATAGCTCTGCCAGCACGACTCCCAATCCGGGGCGTCGCGGTCGTCGTCGAGGGCGTAGGACGGATCCATCAGCGCACGGATCACCGCGCAGGTGCGGTGCTCTCCGAGAACGGTCACCTCCCCCATCCCCGCCCCGCGCACCAACTGCTCGAACCGCTCGAGTTCGTCTTTGACCACACTGGCCCACCCGATTTCGGCGCGCCGATGCTCGCCCCACTGGTCGCGGCTGGCTGCCTCCGACAGGAATTGCCCGTCCAGCGGGAACTTCAGCACGTACCAGACTCGGTGTTCTTCGGCCAGCGGCCGGATCTGTTCGAGATTCGACCAATAGGAGTCGACCATCTTCTCGAGGCGGCCGTCGTCGCCGACGATTTGGTTTTGATACCACTCCAGGTGCGGAGTCAGGTCGTAGGCCACACTGCGGTGCAGCTGTTGAAGCCCTCGAATGAAGCTCTCGGGCTTGGCGAGCTGGGCGAGGACGTAGCCGTAGGACTGCCAGCTCGCCGCGTATGCCGGAGCCGACCGCAGTCCACCCTTGAGTCCCTGGACCTGCACCACGCACGACAGGTAGGCACCCTCGCCAGGGTTGGCGTGGCGCACGATGAACAGCCCATCGAAGCCGGTACCCGTCAGATCCAGCGGTTCGGCGCGCCCCACCGGAACCGGGCGCTCCCAGGCCGGATCGGCATCGGGGTTGTAGTCCTCGGACGGCTGTCCGGTGCGGTCGCCGCGGTCGGCCACCGAGAAATAGATGTGCTCACCGGATCTGCGCCGCAAGCGGTCGCGCCCCCACAACAGCACGCGCTGGGCATACGACGGTCCACCGGCGAACTGTTTGGTGGTGATCCAGGTCAGCCCGAGCACAGCAAAGCCACCGACCGCGCCGAGCAGACCTCCCAGCGCCATCCATGCGAGCACGGCCACGAAAGCAGTGACCGCCCAGGTGGTGACCATGGTGCGACTCATCCCCAGCAGGCCGCGCTTGCGGACCTCTGGATCGAGCTGCGCGGTGCGGGATTCCATGGTGGGTGTCGTCATCGCCGCGCCTGCCTATCGGTCGTCGTCGACGCGCGGTGCGGCGTCGTCGGAGATGGATTTGGCCTTGTTGACAGCGGAACTGACCGCTTGCGTGCCGACCGCCGCCGCCAGTACCGCACCGCCGGTCGCCGCGCCCGCTGCGGCCTTCCCGCCGGTTTCGGCCGCGCGTGTGCCCGCTGCAGCGGCACCATCGCCGCCGCTGTGCACGCCCGGGTGGGCACCGGGGCCGCCCACGGCCGCGCCGGAGCCGCTTTCGGCGCTCTTCTCCTTGTAGGTGCGGGTCAGCGGGTTGGTTGCGCCCTCGCCTGTGGTGCCAGAGCTGCCGCCGCTGGTCCCGTTGCCGCCCCCGGGCGTGCCGACCGAGGCCGGGTTCTCCGCTGGCGGGCTGCCGTCGGCGCGCGGGTTCGGCCGCTCGCCGCCGACGCCGCCGCCGCGGGCGAAGATCATGGCGTTGCCGGTCGATCCCAGCACGTCGCCGACGGTCGATGATCCCTGTCCGATGTCCTCGCTGTCGGCGGCCGTCGGCAAGATCGGGGCCCACTTCAACAGGGCCCACGGGGCGAGACCGACCATCACCATGGCCAGAGCGACAGTGAAGACCTGTGCGACCTGCCCCAATCCGGCACGGTCTTCACCGAAAACCTGGTTCGTCGTGGTGAAGATGCCCGCCAGCAGCAGAAACAACATCGGTACGGAGAACGCCAACCCCACGAAGACGTAGACCGGCCGCAGCGCCTTGTGCCGGTATTTTGGGTGCACGAGCATGAACAAGCTGATCGCCGAGACCATGCCCGCCAGCGGCAGGCCGAAGTCGTGGACCATGAGCCCGACCCACACCATCAACGCACCGACGAGCATCAGACCGAACATGACGATGGCCATCAACGATCCGCCGGGGAAGTTGGCGCTGGTCGCGTTGTTGAAGCTGGCGATGTTGGCCAGCAGCTCGCCGGTGGGCTGGCCGCCCAGTTGCGCCATGTCCTCCGTCATCGACGTGGTGACCTCGAGCAGCAGCGCGGCGAAGCCGGGCGCGAAGGTCGCAAAAAACAAGCTGAGCGGCAGCCAGCCGAACAGCGCCTCCGCCAACTCTCGGGGAGAGCCCTTCCTCGAGCTGCGCTGGATGGTGCCCACCGCCAAGACGGCCATCAGGATCAGGCCCAGGCCCATGCTGACGGCATACAGGTTGCGGAACCACTCACTGCTGGGGTCGAAGTGCGACGCCCCCGCCAGCGACTTGAGCACCTTCGTGGTCAGGTCGATCGAGCCCTCTTTCATCGCATTAGCCCACTCGTCGGGTGCCCCCAGCGGGTTCTCAATGAACTTCAGCGTCGCGGTCGAGGCGGCCGCGAGCCCGGATAACGCCGAGACGACCCACCGGCCCATGTGCCATTGGTTGGCCACCGCCACGGCTCCGCCGAGTGCTCGAGCGACCCGGTCACCAAAACCGGTGTTCTGGTCGATCCAGTTCGCAGTGCCAGCGAACAGATGCCCCACCCGCGCGTTCCAGGCCCGGCATGTGCTCGCCGGCGCGGCCTTCGGGTCGGTGGCCGTGTTGTTGTCAGCCTTGGCACAGTCGACGAAAAACGCGTGCGCGCAGTAGATTCCCAGTTCCTCCGCCGAGCATGGTTCTGTCCATGCCTTCTCGGGTACCTTGCCGCCGCCGGAGGTCGACCGCATCGCTTGCAGTGAGCTGCTGTCGGGTTGCTTGGCCCACTCGAATCCCCAGGTGTTCGAGGAAGCCGTCGCCCAGGACTTCAGATCATCGGCGCAGACATCCTTGGGTGGATGATATTCGGCATCCCCGGCAGGAAAGACCTTCGGCATCACCGACTCCGGTGGCTCCTTGCCCTCCCGCACGAGCTGCTCGGCTTGCGCCCGCAGCTGCTCGGTGCCGGTCGAATTCTGGGCGGCGAGGCCCTGACTGGCCATGAGCAGCTGTACACGTGCGGTGTCGGGCATGCTCCACCACATCAGCCGGTTCTCGTTGGTGAGCATTCCCGCCAGGTACGCGCCCATGTCACCGCCACGCGAGGCACACGCCCCTTGAAACCACTCCGCGGCGCGGAATTCCTCGGTGCCGCCGATGTACTTCTTCAGATCCGCCGGGAAGTCCGACGGCAGCGTGGTCGACGACACCACATCCGACGGGGTGGGCGGCTGCGCCGCCGCCCCGCCACTACCGGCTGCGACCACCGTGGTCGCCGCCACGAGCGTCAGCACCAATCGACGGATCATCATCGCCCCTTTAGTTGACGAAGAAGCTGTAGTAGCCCGTCTCGATGGGCTGTCCGGAATTCGACGGGGCCGCTGCCTCACCGGGCTCCGGGCCCGTGCGGAACCGCAGGTCGATCGCCTTCCAATCGCCGTCCTGCCAGACCATCTTCAAATCCGTGGTCGACCAGATGACTTGCAGCGACTTCTGTCCGGCGGCGTTCAGGACGAACTGGTCCGCAGTCAGCGTCCACACACTGATCTCGGCCACATCCTCGGTCAGAGACTGCACGGTCACGGTGGCCGGCACGGTGTTGAGCACATCGTGCTGGGCGGACGGAGAGGGGTCTTTGGCCCGCTCCAGCTGCACTTTCAGGGTCGAGCTCGGGTCACGGCCGATGAGCGCGGACTGCAAGGTATCGACCTGCCCAGGCTTGACCCGAGCCAAGGATTGCACCAGGTTGACCGCCGCTGTCGCCGCGCCGCCGCGGTCGCGGGTGTAGCCCGACGGAATACCGTTGTCGAAGTGCGTCGGTCCGTGCACCGTGCCGAATGACGGCGCGGTCGCGACGTCGTCCTCGCCGCCTCCACCGATCACCTTGGCCATGACCAGGACAACGACCAGGACCAGCACTGCGGCCAGCAGCACATACAGCCGCCGCCGCGACGGGCTGGCGTCGGCCCACACCGAGGCGATGCCCCTGCCGGATCCACTCGCCGTCGCGGTCGTCGACGATCGCGAGGTGGCCGCGGGCTTGTCGCCCGCGCGCACCTTGGAGAAGTCCTTGCCCATGTCAGAGCCTTTCTCTCGCTAGAGGTTTCAGACGAAGCTGGTAATGCCGACAACAATGACGGGCAAGGCCGCCAACGCGATGAAGCTGAGCAGCGCGTTGCCGAACTCCTCCTTGTTCTCGCCGATCTGTCCGGCGTACCCGGACTTTTTCGCCGCCCCGAACTTCGCGGCCGCCTTGACGGCCTGGAACGCGGAGAAGGCGAATGCCAGCGCCCAGATGCCGCCGAGCAACTTCTTCCAGGCGGTGTTGAACTCCACGCCGAACACATCGAAATTGGGGGTGACGCCCTCGAACGGATTCACCGCCGCGGCCAGCATCGGCGCGGCGTCGGCGGTGCCGGTGGACACGAGGACCGTCGCTGTGGCCGCGAGTGCGACCGCGGCCGCGCGCGGCAGAACTGTGCGCATGGGATGCGAAATGGGGGTGCTCATGATGGTTTTCTGCCTTCCTCTCAGGCGCCGAAGCGCAGCGAGCGAGAGTCGATCGGGTGGACTGCTGCGGACGACTCTCGCGCTGCGGCGGGTTCGTCCACGTCGTCGGTATGAGTGGCGCGCCCGCCGTCGGTGACACCGTGCTGGTGCAACTCGGAGGACGCCGCCAGCGAGGTGGCGGCCATGGCCGCCACCTGCGTCCACGCGGCGACCGTGTCCTCCGACAATCGGGCGTGGTCGACCAGCCCGCCGCCCGCCAGCACCGGATCGAACGGGACTTCGGCCATATTGCGAATCCCGCAGCGCTGCAACGCGGTCTGGATCCGGGATCGAACCTCGGCGGTCACGCCGGTCGGTGGCACGGTCAGCACGACGATGGCGTTGCTGATCAGACTGTAGAGATGGAGGCGGTCGTGCAGGTCGCTGAGCATGCGTACCACCGCTACCGCCGAATCCTCCCGCAGCGTCATCGGAATGACGAGCAGGTGGGCGTTGTAGACACACCACAGCCAATTGCTGCGGCGGCGATTGTTGCCGGTGTCGATGACCACCAACTCGCGGTACCGGCGCAGCACCGCGTCAATGACCCGGCAGTGCTCGGCAGAGATCAACGCCGTGCCATGCGGATCTTCGTCGGCGGCCAATACCTCGGCCCGGGAAGGCTGCAACCGCACGAACGAGTGAAAGGCCGCCCGCTCGGTCGCGGGATTGGTCAGATCGTCAGCGTGCTCGAGCAGATCCCACACGGTGGCGTTGTGGCGGCCCGGAGAGACGCGCGCGGCCAGCGTGCCCTCGGCCTCGTTGGCGTCCCAGATGACGGTTCCACCGCCGCGCTCGTGCGCGAAGATATTGCCCAGCATCAGCGCGGCGATCGTGCAGCCCTCGCCGCCCTTCGGATTGGCGACCACGATGCGCTGGTGACCGACCCACTGCTGACGGACAGCTGCGACAGCGGCGCGGGCGGTCACCTCCGGAGTCTTCGGCTTGAGCTTGAGCAGCCCGCCGGTCGCGGCATTGGCCCAGCCCCGGAACCCCCACCGTGCCGGATCGGTAGCGGCGTCCTCGGTCGAGGGACGCAGCTGGCTCAGCTCCGGCAGCGAAGGCCGCGCCTCGGCCAGATCGGCGGCAGTCGGCTCGAAGTGGTCGACCTCATCGGCGGGCAGGGCCGTGTCGGGTTCGGCCGTGGTGGACCTGTTGGCGAGGCGGCGGAGGTTGACACCGCCCTCGATGGGGTAACTGCGCTCGCTCATCACTGCACGTCCTCTCGATTGCCTGCTGCCGCTGGTGCCCGTCGCTGGTTTGCGCGAGAAGTGTTGTTTTTCAAAGGAATTCGCCTATCTGGTTGAGTGTGGGAGGAGTCGGACTATCGGCGTTCGACAGAGGCCACCTCCCAGCCGTGCGCTCCCTTCGCCAAGGTCACTGCGACCACCGCGGGAATGTGCATGGTCACCGTGCCGTCGGGCAGCGTGACCGCCTGGTCCACGACGACCAGTGCGTAGGCCGTCGTCGCTGTTGCGGGGGGAACCGGTTCCGCGCCGGGCCGCACCGTCGCCTCGAGTCGGGCGCGCTGATCGCGCCATGCCATCCAGTCCGCGCCGGGCCATGCTTGTGGTGCGCCGCTGGTCAGGGCTGTCGCATAGGACGGCGTCAGCAGCGGTGCTGTCCGCGCGGCCGCGTCGTCGGGGCCGCTGTCGGTGGTGGTGTCCCAGGTGAACCAGATCGTTGCGACCGCCAGCGCGACCGCGTCGGGGTCGGTGCGGTCCACGTCGGTGAATTCCGGCGGCAGGGTGGTCGCTGGAGTGGCTGCCGCGCGCTGTGTGGGTGACTGCATCCCTGGTGTCCACTGCTGTGCCCACGGTGCTGTCGACGTCGGCGCCGAGGGGCCAGAGATGTCGCCGCCACAGCCGGCCAGCGCGATCGCGGCGCTCACCGCGATCACCGTGACCACCGCTCTGTTCGTCGTCGGGAGGCAGGTGCTCATACGAACCTCCGAGCCTGGATATCGCCCGAGGGCAGGGGCGAGAACTTGACGACGTCCCCGTGCTGTGGGGCCTCGATGACCTGACCGTTGCCCGCGTAGATGGCTACGTGCTGTGGATCCGATCCCGCCGGGAAGACGAGGTCGCCGGGCATGAGCTGGTCGGCAGGGACGGCCCGACCGCGTGGGTCGTTGAGCTGGAGAGTGGTGTAGTGCTCCAGCACGATTCGCCCGCCGCTGGCCGCGCTGACCGCATAGATCGTCAGGCCCGAGCAGTCGAACCCGAGAGTGCCGTCGCTGCCGTGGGTGGGGCCGTCGGGATTGCCCCCGCCCCAGGCATAGGGAGTGCCCAGCCAGCGCCGCGCCGCGCCCACCACCCGGGTTCCGAAGTCGCCGTAGAGCGGAGTGGCGGTAGCGGCGGGCAGTGTCCAGCGGCGGGCGGTGTCGGGGATCTCTTTGACGTAGTTCTGTGTCTCGGTGTACGGGCAGACCTGCCCGAACTTCTTCGTACCGGGTCCGCCGCAGTTGTAGAACGACAGCATCAGCTCGATCGGATCGCCGGTGAGCGCGCCGGAGGCGAGTAGCTCTTTGACTTCGTCCAGGGCGCGGCAGTTGTAGGCCGCCTGCGACATCACCGCATCAGCGATGGAGTTGGGGTCTCTGGTGCCGTCGCCGTCGCCGTCGACAGCCACGGCTTCCCACGTGCCCGGCATGAACTGGGCGTAGCCGAGCGCACCGGCTGGAGACACGAGTCCCTTCCGGAATCCCGATTCGTTGCGCAGCTGAGCCGCGATCAGCGGCGCGGGAGTGGCCGGACAGGCTTGCTCCCCCTGGAGAATCCAGGGCACGAACGGTTCGGAGGCCGGGTATTCGGCGACCATCTTGGCGACGTCGAGACCGCCCGCGCCGACCGTGGGGCCACAGCCGACCCCGCCGTTCGGGCTGACGGCGGCCGCGAGCCGGACATCGCGGGTGACCGTCGTCCCGTCAGCGCGGATATCCGGGCCGGTGGGCTCGGGGGCGGTCTTGGCCTTGGCGAGCCAGGCCATCGGGTCGATCTGGCGGCCGCCGTCCAGACGGCCGCCGGGCACCACCTCGAAGTGCAGGTGCGGGCCGGTGGATTCGCCACCGTTGCCGACGTCGGCGATATGGTCGCCCGCGCGGACCCGCTGACCTGTGCGGACGAGGACGCCGTCGGGGTACATGTGGCCGTACACGGTCGAGACCTTCTCGCCGTCCACGATCGAATCCAGCACGATCCATTGGCCGAAGCCCGATGCCGGGCCCGCGTCGCGGACGACGCCGTCGGCGACGGCGTAGATCGGTGTTCCTTCGGCGGCGGCCAGGTCGACGCCGAGATGTCCTCCACCCCGGGAGCCGAACACGTCGCTGACCTGGTAGGTGCCTTCACGCATGGGGAAGATGACCGAGCCCGACGGCGCGACGATGCCATCGTTGGGCACCGGTAGGCAGTTCCGGGTGTGTGGCGGCTCGTACCCGCCGCCGGAGAACATCAGGGCGGCACCAGCCAGCACGCTGCCGCAGAGTGCGGCCGCTACAGCTTTCGAGCTAGTGCTCATCGAGAACACCGTCTTCCGTGTCAGACTTTCGTCGTCCCCGCCCAGGGCACGAAAATGTGGACTGTGGTCGGCGAAATCAGTACGCCCGCAACGGGTCACCGTGGCAGGGCGCGGCACCTCCTTCGCTGGTGGGAGAAGCGGCAGGCCGGGCAGGTGATCACGACGCGCAGCACAGTGCCCGCCCAGGCCGTCCGAGTCGTCGTGATCACCTCGCCTGTCCCTTCTCGTTGTGGTCGGTCGGATACCGGTGTCTAAGAGCCGATTTGGCGCAGGATGAACTGGAGCAGCTGTTGCACCCCATCGCCGTAGTTGACGTGGGCTCCGGAGGCGTAGAAGGTCGCGACCTCGATACCCTGCGCGGCGACGTCGACCAGATCGCTGATTCCCTTGTCACCGGCGGTCTCGAACAGCGCACTCGCCATCCCGCCCAGGTCACCGGCGCTGACCGCCTTGGAGAAGGCCACGCTCTGCGCGCCGACAGCGGTCTGTCCGCCCAGCCGCTCGACGTCCTGTTTCGGTGCGCCGGTGAACATGCCCGCCACCGCCGCCGCCAGGTCGATGCCCACCGGTGCCAGCCCGGTCATCTCGGCCCCGGCTCCGAGCAGGTCGCCGCGGGCCAGCTTCTCCACTGCCCGCCAGAGCACCTCTTGGGCTTGGCCGATGTCGTTGGCTATCCGGACGATGTCCAGATTCGCCAGCACGCCGACGATCAGGCCCGCGATGGCAGTCCAGCCCGAGGGGTCGAACATCGAGGCGGCGGAGATGATGCTGGCGATGAATCCGAGATCCACCCCGGCGGCCATCTTGATGATCGGCGAGAACAGGTTGTTGATGTCTCCGGCGAGCCGGTGCGCTTCCTGGATGTTGCCGGTGGCGATGGCTCCGGGCAGTTTGACGAAGGTGTCGAGGATCCTCGGCATGTTCGCCGCCGTGGCCGCCACGCCGGTGCCCGCGTTGGTGATCTGTTTGATGATCGTGTTGGGCTTGAGCAGCTTGAGGATGCCCAGACCCGAGGTCAGCGTCGAAGTGTCCAGCGATTGCAGCGCGTTGGTCGTGTTGGCGAGCTGCTCCACCCGAGGAGTCAACGCATCCGACGGGTTGACCGTCGCGGTGCCGGGCTGCCCGGCACCGGCTCCGGAAAGAATCTGCGAGGCGGTATTGGCCAGCGACACCGCTTGCGTGATCGCGCCGACGAGGTCGACCTGCGAGGCCGTGTCGAGCACCTTCGCGGCGTCGGCTTCCGGCGAGCCGGTCGGAGCCTGCTTGAGCTGATCCACCGCGTAGGGGTTCTGCTGGGCGAACTCGACCACATCTTGCAGCGGCTCGAGCGTGCCGACCAAGGCGTTGGCCCCCGCACCGACACCGGCCACCCCGGTGGTCGTCTGAATCGAACTCAGGTCGGTCTCCGACGGCAGCGACCCGGCGCGATCGGCGAGTGTGCCGACCGCCGAATTGAGTCCGGCGAGATCCGCTTTGGAGAAGTCACTGATCAGGCTGCTGGTCAGCTGTCCTTCAGCGCTGGTGGGGTCGGCGTTGCCCCCGAGAATTTGCCCGATGGCGCTGACGAAGGGGCTCGACTCGTCGACGCTGCAATACAGATCACCGCTCCCGCAGATCGAGCGCACCTTCGGAGTGAGGGCACCGAAGCCCTTCTCCCGGACTCCGGCGATACCGTGCCCGTTCTGGGACGGCCCCAGACTCTCGGCGGTGCGCGGGTCTCGCCGCGGATCGGACAGTAGTCCGACCGCCACGACTTGGGCGGCCGGGATCGGCCCGGTCCCGTTGCCGATTTCGGCCGCCACATCGCCCATGACGTCCGCGCCCTGGCTGTAGCCGCCGAGCACGACCTTGGTCTGCGCACACAGCCCGGTCAACATGTCGTTGACCTTGGCCACGCCCGCACTCTTGGACTGGTTGTAGGCCAAACCCTGATCGAATGCCGACGCGGGGTAGGGCGCGTACATGACGGTGACGTTGTTGCCGAGCCGCTGCTTGAGCCCATCGCCGATCGGCTTGAGCATCCCGACGGCCTGATACGGATCGGCACCGGCGTTGGTCTCCCAGGTCCCCGGGACCATGATCGCGGTGTACTGCGTGCACTGCCCCGGGGAATACACCGTCGGCACCGCGACGCCCTCACCTGCGCCGGTGCTGGCCGCTCCGACGCCGATCGCGGCGACCGCGGTGGCCGCTGCCAGGGGTTTCCACCACTTCCTCATTGCTCTTACTCCCCTCACGCGGGCGTGATCGCGGTGATGAACACGCGACCGTCGCGGGTGGTCGTCGAAACTCGCTGGGTGTACAGCGGTTGGGTGCCGTCGGGCCGCACTTCGGTGATGCCGACCAGGAACCGCTCGGGCTCTTCGGTGCGCACGGTGATGCAGTGCGCTGTCCCGGATGGAATGGTGTCGATGCCGGACTGAATGCGGTCGGCGGACGGCACGCTCGAGTCGTCGGTGACCAGCTCGCGCGCCCGGACCGCGTCGCGGTCGACGTAGTAGTGGTACTCGAAGGCCAGGATCACGTTCGGGCCGGTATCGGTCCCACCCGGCCCTTTGCCACGCACCAGGCCCGGCTCGGAGGCGGGGCCGCAGATCGCGGGATCGTCGGAGGAGGCCGTGACCGGCGCGACCGGAGGTGCCGAAGCGGAAGACGCGGGCGGCTGCGTCTCCGCCACGGTTGCAGGGACACCGTCGCGGTCGTCACCGATCACGGCCCAAGCGCCGACCGCCAGCGCAGCGACAGCGCACGCTACGACGACCAGACCGCTGCGTCGGCCGCGCGAGCGGGGTCCCGCCGTTGTGGGCGCGGTCCACTGCTTGCGCGGTTTCGGCGCGGTCACCAGTAGCGATTCGTTCTCCGGCCGCCCCGTTGCGGCCGAAGCATCGAACCAGTCCAGGAGTCCGGCCGGGCGCGGCCCGGTCTGCTGACGGTCGGCGCGGCTCATGGCAGTACCGCCGCCTGCACTGCGCCGAGTACGGAATTGATCGGGTCGGCAATACCCGCTCCGACCTGGTTCGGGTCGAGCATCGGCATCTCGGCCACCGCGTCCCGCAGTGTGTTCACCGCCTGCTCACCGGCCGGGCTCGATGCCGAGACATCCTCGAGGACGGTCTGCACCTGCGGAGTGGAGTCGGCGACCACCGTCGTCGCCTGGTCGGCGACCTCGGTGACAATCTCCACCGGATCCGGTATCGGCATCGGTGCGGGAACAGGCGCAGGTGCGGGTGCTGGCACCGGCTCGGTCTGCTGACCCCCCTCGGGGTCGGCGGCGCGCTCGTCGAGCTTGCCGCCCATCGCGGCTCCCAGCGCGGCACCGGCGGCCCCGCCGACCGCCGCGCCCAACACCGCCGCGGGCACCCCGACCACGACCGAACCAGCCACACAGCCGACACCGGCGCCGATCACCGCGCCCAGCGGGATAGCCACACCCACCGTGGCGGGGGCCGCGAGAGTGCCGATACCCGCCCCGATCAGGCCACCCGCGACCGCGCCGACACCACAGCCGACCAGCATCGGCACCGGGTAGGCCACCGCCGCACCCACGGCCGCGCCGCCCACGCCACCGGCCAACGTGGCCGCCGCACGGTGGTCGGATGCCTCACGCGAGTACCCGACAGCGTCGAATGCGCCCGCGACCTGCCATTCGGTCCAGTCCGACGCCGCCTGTGCGTCGTGCACGACCGGGGTCGGAACCCATTCCGGGGCCTCGAAGATCTCGGTACCCACGCGGATGAGCCGAGGATTGATGATCGGCGGCAGCGGAGTCTCGACAACGGTCTCCTCGTCGCTCTTCTGCTCCTGCGGCTGCGAGGGCTGAACTTGTGGGCGCGGCTGCGGGATATACGGCTGAGTCTGCTGCTGTGGTCGCGGACGGTTGACGATCGGCGGCAACGGCATCTCGTCGACCTCCACCGGCGCGGGCAAAGCCTGCGGCGTCGGAGCCGACGGGGTCACGCCGGGCTGCTCACGCGGTGCCGTCAGCCCCGGCTGCTCGGGATCGGTCACTCCGGGTTGATGTGTCGGCGCGCCGTAGGCCACGCCAGCGGTAAACACCACCGCCGTCAGCGGCAGAGTCGCCACCGCGATACGCGCACGCCGCCGGGCCGCCCGATTGGGCGCAACCGCAGTGCCCTGAGGGTCTGGTCGGTCGTTCACCTTTACTGTGGACATGCAGAGCTCTCCTAGTTTCTGCGCCAGCTCCGTGCCCGGTTGCCGCCGGTCATGGAGTGATTTCCGGGCTTCCCCCCGGTTGCCGCCGGGGGGAAGCCCTCTCTGTGATCACGTCGTATCGGCGCAATCACCACCTACGAGATCGCCGCCTGTCAGGCCGCCCTGGCGGCGATCTTGATCCGTCACCTCCTCAGTCTCGCTTTTTACAACCGGATTTGGCAACCGGCTGTGACAATCGGATATAGACGAGGCAGGGTGGTGCCGGTGAGTCGTACCGTGATCAGCGGCTTCGATCCAGCAGCCCTGGCGGCCGCCATGGACCGCGCCGGATTCGACGTGAGCGCCCTGGTGCGAAGGTCCCGGGTGGGGAAATCGACCATTCAGCACTGGCTCGGCGGTACGCGACGCCCTCAAATTCATCAGTTGGCGAAGGTCGCCGAGGCGCTTGAGGTCAAGCTCAGTGACCTCATCGTCGTCGCACCCGAAGCGCGGATGTTGAGCTACTACCGCAACATCCGCGGCTGCACGCAGGTCGACATCGCCACCGCCGCGGGATTGCCGACAAGTACCGTGTCGACCATCGAACGCGGCGAGCTGCTCTCCCTCACCGATGCGGTCGTCACCAAGCTCGCGGCCGCACTGGAGATCAGCGAGGCCGAGTTCCGCGACGCGTACCGTCGGACACAGGACCGCCCGCCCGGCACCCCCGCCTGAAGTCCTTGCCACGAGGCGGCAAACCAGACGGGCCGATGGCCAAACTCTGCCCGCACGGGAGGCGACCACCGAGCGCGTCGCCCCGGTGCCCCCGCAAACCGTGAGTAATGCCATACGTAAATGATACGAAAACTGACACGCAAAGCAACTGGTTTGTCGGCTGAGGTTTTCGCAACCATGGAAGTGCCAGTAGGAGACCATAAGAGGCCCGTTTGCCAGCAGGTACAGGTTTCTATTGAGAGAATCAGACATGATTGACGAGGCCCTGTCAGTGAGAAACGCTTGCGCGTACACTTTCGTATATGTGCGCATACGTCCTCGCGGCAGGAGCGTGATCTGATGGATGAAGCCACGGCGGCCCGGCTCGCCCGGCTCGTGCTCAAACGGCGACAAGACCTCGGAGTCAGCCGTCGGCAGGTCAGCCTCACCGGCGGACCCACCGAGCCGACCATGCTGAAGATCGAACGAGGCCAAGCCCGCCGCATGGAGCCGGACACCATGCGCAAGCTCGATTTCGCGCTGCGGTGGGAACCCGGCACGGCCGCGGCGATCGTCGCCGGCGACGATCCCGCACCGCTCCAGCGCGGGCGCGGTCGCCACGTCGCCGTCGGCCCCCCGTTGATCGAGGTGTCGGCCGAGACGATCGGACAGCTGGTCAGAGCTGCGCAGGAACTCACCGAGCTGGCCCCGGGAGAGTCGCGGAGGATGCAAGACGCAACCGAGCGGCTCAACACAGCGATTCAGCCGCTGTACGCGCAGTACGTCACCAAGCTTCTCGAGGCCAACCGCCGCCAGGGCGGCGCGCTCGCGCCGCTGGTGGCTCTGCTCGGCCCGTTTCTCGACCGGCCTGTCGGTCCGGCCGATCATGATTGGGAGGATGCCGCATATCGGCGATGGCTCGCCGGTATGCAGGTCGAAGGGATCGACGATGCTATGCGCAGGCGGTTCGAGGCGCGATTGGAGGAGGACACATGACCACGGCGGCGCTGTCGGTGGCTGAGCGCGTGAACATGCTGTTCTACGCCCTGCACAGCAGCACCGATCCCGAGCCCACGGCCGACGATGTCGCCGAGGCTCTGCGCGGCCGTGGCATCGAGGTCGATGCCGACTACCTGACCGGCATCCGCACCGGCCGTATCGCCGACCCGCCGCCGACTGTCCTTGCGGGGCTCGCCGAGCACTTCCGGCAAGAGCCCTGGTATCTCACCGATGACGGTGGCAGCGACCGTGTGCGCACTCTGCACATCCAGCTCGACACCCTCGCGGCACTGCGTGACGCCGGGGTAGGCGGCGTCCGGCTTCGGGGCGCGCCGACCTCGCGCGACCGCCAAGCCCTCATCGACAGTCTGAGAGACCGGCAGCGCCGGACGTCCTGACTGCTTCACCCCCCGCACCCCCTTCACTCCTGGATGGTCGCGTCGCTCGCCGAGTGGCGGCGCAGCAGCTCGCACGGGCATATCGTCTGAACGTCGACCACAGCGCGGAAGCGGTCGGCCCATCCGCCGACCAAGTGCTCGGTGGTCGGCACGATCAGGGTCGAGATCCCCGAGGCTTCCAGGGTCTCGAGCAGGAGCGCGAAGTCGTGATCACCCACCACGGCACAGATCCCCCGCAGATCGACGCCACCCTGCCGGGCGAAGGCACGCAGCGCCTCGACATGGTGTGGGCCCGCCGACCCCGCCAGATCGGTGCGCACGATCCCATAAGCGCGCGTGGTCATATCCGGATCCGTGGGCCGGGCGCGGTGGCTGCCGCCGAGCTGGTGAAGCTCTGGTGCGGAGGGTGCTCGGCGAGGTGGCGTCCGAAGGCGCCGACGGTATCGGGCCAGGGATTGGTGACCACGCCCGCCCGCTTGAACCAGGAGGGAGTGCCGTCCTGCCACACCGTGCGTGCGAGAGCGGAGTCCAGCCAGGCTTGATAGCTCGCCATCGCCACGTCGCTGATCTCGATCGGGTTACCCAGGTCGGCGGCCAGGCGCAGAGCCTCCACGATGTAGCGCGCCTGAAGATCCTTCATCGAGGGATTCGAGTTCGCGGGAGTGAAGGAATGCGGACCCGCGATCATGTACATGTTCGGGAATCCGGGCACGGCCAGCCCGTACCACGCTTCGGGACGGCCCCCCTGTTCGCTCCACATCTGGTGAAGATCGAGTCCACCGCGGCCTCGTACGGTGATGCCGCCGAAAAACTCGGGGGCTTGAAACCCGGTGGCCCACACGATCGTGGCGGCGGGCCGTTCGATACCGTCCCCGGCGAGGATCCCCGTCGGGGTCAGGCGCGTGATGCCGGTGTTGACCAGCGTGACCTGCGGCCGTCCCAGCGCCCGATAGAAGGCACCGTCGTCCAATAGGATGCGCTTCTCGCCGATCGCGTACGGCGGCAGCAACTTTCGCCGCAGCGACCGATCGCGGACGTGGCGGTACAGGTGTGCTCGGGCCAGCCATTCGGCCGGACGCGCGGGCCAGCCGCCCCGCATGATCGGCGCGAGAAGCTGGTCACCGGCGAGGCTCAGAGCAGCCCGGTTGAGGTGATGCGCGCCGGGCACCCGCGCGAGGATCTCACGCGCGACGGCCCCGAACTCGGCATCGGGTTTGGGCAGAATCCACGCCGCGCTGCGCTGGTACACCTGCAACATGTCCGCCGTCCTCGCCAGGTGCGGCACCATCTGCACCGCCGAGGATCCGGTACCGACCACAGCCACGTCGCCGCGCAGTCGCGGCGTGGCCGCCCATGCGCCACGGTCGGCCGAGTGGAAGGCGCGGCCGCGGTAGTCGTCGAGGCCGGGAATATCGTCCGGGATGTACGGGCGGTGCAGCTGACCGATGCCCCAGACCACCGCCGTCGTCCGGATCTCCCCCGAGGCGGTGGTCAGCGTCCACTCCCCCGCGCTGTCGTCGTAGATCGCGCTGCGTACCGCGGAGTTGACGCGCAGGTGGCGGCGCAGGTCGTACTGGTCGACGACTTGGTGCAGGTAGTGCAGGATTTCCGACTGCTGCGGGTAGCGGACCGTGGCATCGCGATAGGGAGCGAATTCGAAGGAGTACAGGTGCGAGGGCACGTCACAGGTGCATCCGGGGTAGCGGTTGTCCCGCCACACCCCACCAGGGACGTCGGCCTCTTCGAGGATCGCGAACTTCTCGATCCCGGCCTCCCGCAATCGGTAGGCCATGGTCAGTCCCGCAAAACCCGCGCCGACCACCACGACATCGAACAGGGCATTGGGTGAAAGGGTTGCCGACATCGGTTCTGCCTCCTCTGGGATGCGAGGACTCCCGCGTATCCGGGTACGTAGGGTCGAATGCGGATGGATGACACTGTGCCCGCCTGAAACACGGCGAACTTTCAAAAATTGTGAAAGTCCAAGTAAGACCGGGAATTCAGGCGGTTGAGGCTTCCCGGCCTCGAGTGAAAGTAATATGGTCTTAGCTAGCCGTCACGGCGAGATAGTTTCAAGCGCAACCCCTCCGGTTTGAGCGTGATTGTTTCCTTCACCCGAAGCCGGTAGTTCGGATCAGGAGTCAGGTCGAAATGTCGCAGTACGGTCGCCAGCACGAGTTGCATTTCGTGGTAGGCGAACTGACGACCGATGCAGGCCCGCGCTCCCACCCCGAACGGCCGATACAGTTCGGGGTGGCGGCTGCGGTTCCGCTCGGGAGTGAAACGATCGGGATCGAAGTCCTCGGGATCGCCGCCCCACAGTTCGTGTCGATGCAGCTGCAATAGCACAATGAATACCCACTCGCCACGTTCGAATGGATGCTTGCCGCCGAGCATGGTGTCTTGCTTCGCTTTGCGGAAATAGCCCGGAGCGGTCGGCCACAGCCGTAACGTCTCATCGATTATGCGCCGCAGATACCGGAGTTTCGCGACCTGATCGAACGTGATCTCGTCGGCGGTCCAGACTTCCGCGATTTCCTTCCGCGCCCGATCGGCGATCTCGGGGTGCAGCGACAAATAGTGCAGCGCGAACGCGAGCACTCCCGCCGTGGTCTCGTGGCCGGCGGTGAGGAAGGTCAGGATCTGATGGCGCACATTCGTCGGGTCCAGCAGCTCACCCGTCTCGGGATCCGGCACGGTCAGCATCCGGTCGAGCAGGTCATCGTGCTCGCCGGTGCCCTCGCGCATCCGCCGGGCGATCACGTCGTCAATGGTGCCGTTGACGAACTCGACGTCACGGCGATGCTGGGCGCGCTCGTCGCGGCGGACCGTCCTCTCGATGAGCGGGTGCGAATAGGCCGCCCGGTTGAGGTAGGACAGCGACCGCAGCATCGCCGCCACGACCGGATGCTCATCGGTACGACGGAACGACTGGAACTCGTAGCCGAACGCGGCCCGGCCGATCACCTCGAGCGCCGCCTTGTTGGTATCGGCGGGAATGTCGAGCCACACCCCCGGCCGCGCCGACCAGTAATCGACCAGCTCGGCGGCAACGGCCTGCATCGTGGCGTGATAGCCGCGCATCGCCCCCGCCGTGAACGACGGGGCGAGGATGGCACGTGCCTTGGCCCAGTTCGGTTCGCTGTTGTGCGCGGTAAACAACCCATCCCCGGCGACCTTGCGCAGGTCACGCAAGGGGATGCCGAGGAACTTCGCCCACAACGAATCATCGTTGATCTCCCGCAGCAAGTCGGGGTCCGACACATACGTCACGCGGGCACCGAGGATATTGCGCTCGTAGATGCCGCCGTAGCGCTGGGCCCCGCGCATCCCCCATTGGCTCGAGTCGGTGACGTGCAGATCCCAGACGTCGCCGAGCACCGGCAGCCGGTAGGGCGGGTGAGGAAGTTTCCGGTCACCGGCCCGAATCCGACCAGAGGCGGTTGGTGAGTTGGTGGTGGTCATCTCGCTCCGTCCAGTTGGGGGCATTCGACCATGGACTGTGCCAGCGTCCAGTGCCGCGCGATACGCCGTAGTGTCCGTGTCTCGTCGATGATGTCGCCGCCCGGAGACGACGCGTCCAACCGACGATGTGGACCCGGCACCGCGCCGCGGGCCTTGCGCCGCAACGCTCGCGCGATCTGCACCGCTTCGGCCGCCTCGGGGGCGACGTCGGTCGGCAACGGATCGGCGTAACGTCCCAGAACCAGCAGACAATCACGGATTTCGACCGTCATCCGATGCATCTGCCGCCGCGGACTCATGCCCGGATCAGCGGGCGCGGGCCGGGGGATCTCGACGCAGGTCGCCACCAGATCACTCCACATCGGCATCATCTGCCGCACCGTGCGCGAGGCCGAGTCGATGCCCAACCGCCGCAGAATCTCGGTACCCACCCGCACGCTGGCCACCAGAGAGCCCAATCCGACCATGTAGACGAAGTTGTTCTCGTTCGCGGCGAAGCGGAACTCGACGAACGCCGCGCCGGTGCCCGTCGCCGCGCACACGGCGCTGAGGAAGATCGACACAGCCTCTTCCAACGCCCAGCCACCGACGATCAGGATCAGGACGTAGGTCACCGTGTGCGCGGGGCGCAGCTGACCCGCCCGCAACTCGCGGACGCTGGCGGCGATCACCAGCAGCCCGGTGGCGGCGCACCAGATCGAGAAGATCGCGAAGTAGGCGACGGTCTGCCAGCCCTGCGTGCGGTCGATGTACTGCCCCAGGGCCCGCGCGTGCGACCCCAGCATCAGCATCAGCACCATCGAGACCACGACCGAGGCCCAAACCGTCCGGCTCATCCTCCGGTAGGACTGCGACGCCTGCTCTGACCAGCGCTCCGACCACGATTGCGTGAGCACGATCAGCGGTGCGAGGCCCGCCACGATGAACGTCGTCCCCAGCTGGCGGGTGAACCCGACGCTGAGCACGCCGAGGTCGGCCAGTGTGATCTGGACCGTTCCCTCGCGCAGGAGCGCGGCGACCACCGCGCAGAGCAGCGCGTAGGTCACCTGGCGTTCGCTCGGCCGTGCTCGACCGTGCAGCCACAGCAGCCGCAGCGCAGCCGTTATCGCGCTGACTCCGATGATCAGCCACGCGATGAGCGGCGGTGCCGACGACGTCACGGTTCCCCACCCCAGAACGACGTCATCGGCCGCGAAGACCGCCAGCGTGAGACACCCACCAGCAGCAGATCGGCGAACAGCTCCGCTTCAGCCTCCTGGTGGTCGGCGAACTGGCTGCGGCCCAGCACCCGCCGGATCAACGCCGGATCCACATCCGGCAACAACTGCTGAACACCGAGCAGCCCCGCGCCGTCGGCGTCATGATCGAGCAGCATATGGCCGGTCTCGTGGGCGATGATCTGGTCGATGTGGTAGTCGCTGGTCGCAGAGTCGTAGGCGATCACGTCGACATCCGTGCAGTCCAGCCACAACCCGCACGGGGTACCCCGGCCCGGGTCCAACGTTCCCGGCAACAACGCCGACTCCACCGGCATGAGCTCGATCGGCTTGCCGCGCCACTCCCCCAGCGCGCGCAAGAACGCATCCCGATTCCACGGGGAGGGCACCAGCGCCATCACCGCTTCACGCGCCGCCACCACCCGCCGCGTCGAATCATCCACCAGCACCACCCCCTGACCACGGCCTCTGACTATGCAGCTGGACTCTCGTCACTCGTGACACTCGCCTGGAAACAGCGGCAGACCCACCATCCGAGCACGGCCAGCAGCGGCCCGCCGTCACCAGGCCGGCCGCGCTGCCGCGAAAACCATCAATCATGGCTGGTGACCTCCTCTGGTCGAGTCAGCTCGGGGCCGCCGATCGGCAGCGTGTGGCTAATGGGGTCGGACGCTCTCTCACTCTGCGCCGACAATGGAATCCGCTGTCCAGCAACACGGTGTGCTGCCACTCCTGCTGTCTGGTGTCGATGGCAGGATCGCCGACCAGGCGAGGGGGTGTGTTCGCTGGTGGCGGTTGCCCGTGCACAACGTGGTCGACGAGATCGGCCCACCACATGGCGAGTTCTCCGACTCGCATCCACACCGTGTGCATCACATCCGGCGATGGCTTCGTGGGTGCCCGCAAGATCTGCACCGCATCGAGTTCGGCCATCGCCATCGCGTCGACCGTCTCGCCCAACGAAACCCCAGGGTGGGCGTGGCGCGCGTGGCGCAGGGTCCATACGTCGATCGCGCCTCGCAGCGCCAGGCGCATACCGGCCAGACCATCAACTGTCGGATACGCGCGGGCCACGGTGTGCAGGTCGGCCAGACCACGCGCGCAACTGGCCACCGGGTGCGCACTGGGGCTTATGCGCCGTCCCGGACACAGGGCAGCGAACAGCTCATGCCAATCGGGGAGCACCGGATTAGCGACAGGAGCGGTCGGCGTGCAGAGGGTTGTTACTTCACGGCACAGGTACTCAGCGGAGTCGAGTGCGAGGTCAGGGTCCAGGATCACCATGACAGCTTACCGAGCCCATCCTGTCGGGGCGCGGTGGCGCGGCGGGCTTGGTATCCAGCGCACATCGCTCAGTCCTTTGTCGTCGATGATGGCCGCAAGGGTGTCTGTGCAGGTCAGTGCCGTCATGACGGATCTTGCGGGTGCTTGTTCACGGGACACTAGGACGCTCATTCGCCGAATCTCGAACGTTTCCCTGCCGATTTATGGTGATTCCCTGCCGATTGGGAATGCGGCACCAGCAACCTCGGCCCTGCCAAACCACCACGGTTGACGCCATGTGATCGGCAGCAGGTACTCAACCCTCCCCCGCGAATTGCCTGGTCACTGCACCTACAGCGGGTAGAGACGCGGCCGCGGACTAGATCACGAGCTCACCAGCGCACGCGTATCGACGAGGCCGCCGCCGTAGCGGCCGTCGGCAGGGAATCACCATAAATCGGCAGGGAAACGCTCGTGCGCCAGCAGCGCCGATCTCTAACGTCGACAGATGCGGATCGGTCGCGCCGACCAGTGAGGAAACGCGTTGATTACTGATGGAGACGTTCGGTTCGATGTGGCACCCAGCTTCCACGGCCCGCGCGTTCTGCTCTGGTTAGAGGATTTCGCGGCCGATCCGCACCTTGTGTATGAGGACATGCGGGAGCGGTACGGTGCGCTGGCGCCCGTCGAGTTGGCACCTGGCGTCGCGGCCACCTTGGTGATCGGGTATCACACCGCGGTCCGCATCCTCAACGATCCGGATCATTTCCCCGCCGACCCTCGCCGATGGCAGCAGAGCGTCCCCGGTGATTGTCCCGTGCTGCCGATGATGGGATGGCGGCCCAACCCGATCCGCAGCGCTGGCGATGAGCATCGACGCTACCGCTCGGCGGCAACCGCCGCTCTCGATCGGATCGACCTTCACGCCCTGCGGGGGGTTGTCGAGAAGATCGCGGTCGAGCAGATCAATGGTTTCTGCGCCCACGGTTCTGCGGATGTGGTGCGGCAGTACGCGTTTCCCGTGGTCTTCGGGACGCTCAATGCCGTCCTCGGGTGCTCCCCGGAGATCAGCGAGCGGGCGGCGACGGGGCTTGCGGCGATGTTCGCCGCCGACGCCGACGCTACGGAAGGCAACCAGATCCTCGGTGCTGCGCTGCTGGATCTCATTGCGGCCAAACGTGCGACCCCCGGCGCCGATGTCACGAGCTGGCTCATCCAGCATCCAGTCGCGCTGGATGACAACGAAGTCCTGCACCAGCTGGTACTGCTGTACGCCGCCGGAATCAGTCCACCACAGCACCTCATCGCGACCACGCTGCTGCTGATGTTGACCGCCAATCGGTTCGGTGGCGAGCTGCTCAGCGGCACCCTATCCACTCGCGACGCGATCGACGAGGTGCTGTTCAACGACCCACCGATGGCCAACTACTGCATTACCTATCCGCGCCAACCGGTGCTCGTCGACGACGTCTGGCTGCCGGCGCATCAGCCCGTGGTGATCAGCATGGCGGCCTGCAACAACGATCCCGCGATCAGGTCCGGCGCTGAGCAGGTCACTGGTAATCGCGCGCACTTGGCGTTCAGCCTCGGTCCGCACGCCTGCCCGGCACGCTCGATGGGCTACATGATCGCCCAGGAGGCCATCGACCAGCTCCTAGACGCGCTGCCCGATCTCGCCCTCGCCGTTCCGCTGGAGGAGCTCACCTGGCAGCCGGGACCGTTCCACCGCGCGCTCGAGGCGCTCCCCGTCACCTTCCCGCCCAGCTCACCCATCCCGTAGTTCAGACAGGAGTCATTCGATGGACACCCACACCACCCCCCTCGTCCTCGATCCCGCGGGCACCGACATCCAGGGCGAAATCGCCCGCATCCGAGAGCGAGGGCCAGTGACCCTGGTCGAGCTGCCGGGCGGCGTGCGCGCATGGTCGATCACCGATGCCGACATTCTCCGGAACGTCCTGGCCAGCCCCGCAGTGTCCAAGAACCCTCGGGAGCACTGGCCAGCGTTCCGGAACGGCGACATCCCCGAGAACTGGCCGCTGGCGAACTGGGTCAACACCTACAGCATGTTCACCGCACACGGTTCCGATCACCGACGGCTGCGAAAGGTCGTGGCAGCCGCGTTCACGCATGGCCGCACCGCGCAGCTGCGGCCGCGCATCGAGCAGATCGTCAAGGAGCTGCTCGCGACCCTGGAGACCGCCCCAGCAGGTCGCGTTGTGGATCTGCGCGAAGAGTTCGCCTACCCGCTGCCTATCCGCGTGATCGGCGAATTGCTCGGCGTCCCTGACGATCTCAGTGCGCCTCTGCGCGCCTGTGTGGACAGCGTTTTCGACACCGGCGTGACCCAAGAGCAGGCCGTGGCCACCCACACGAGGATGATCGGCCTGCTGCAAGACCTGGTCGCGTATCGCCGCGAGCATCCCGGCGAGGATATGACCAGCATGCTCATCGGAGCGGTCGACGATCCGGACACCGATTTCACCGTGGACGAAGCAGTCGGAACGCTCTACCTGACGGTCAACGCCGGGCACGAGACGACGGTGAGCCTGCTCGACCACACGATCCACCTACTGCTGACCCATCCCGATCACCGCGCCGCCGCGATCGAGGGTCGACTCGACTGGGGGATCGTGATCGAGGAGGCGCTGCGGGTCGAGTCACCCGCCGCGCACGTCCCGCTGCGTTACGCGGTCACCGACCTTGAGCTCGGCGGCGTGACGATTGCCGCGGGCGACCCGATCCTCGTCTGCTACGCCGGGGCCAGCCGAGACCCCCAGGTCCACGGCGAGACCGCCGACGAGTTCGACCCGACCCGCGCGACCGCCGACAAGCACCTCGCCTTCGGCTACGGTGCCCACCATTGTCTGGGCGCACCCTTAGCGCGATTGGAGGCGCAAGTCGCCATTCCCGCGATCTTCGCGCGATTCCCGAACATGGCTCTCGCCGCTGGAGAGGATCCCGGCACGACGCCGGGCTTCATCTCCAACGGGCACCTCCACCTTCCGGTGGTACTCGGCCGGTAACCAGCAGTACGCGCAGTGCCGTGTGCGACCGACGGGGGTCGCACACGGCACACGCCTTTGCACCACCTTGTACTGTTGTGCCCAGCTTGCGGCTTGCTTCAGTGAGTGGACGGGGCGTTCCTATGAGCGATGTGGAATTTCGATCCGAAGAATTCACCTCCGATGACCAGGACCCTGCGGGGTCCTGGGACCAGTACCTCAAGGACAAACAGGGATCGGTCGGGTTGACGTTCCCTGGGGAGTTCCGGTCGAGGGCTTTCGCTCAATGGCTAGGTCCCATGCAGATGGTCAAATTCAGCACAGCCCCGCTCGACTATCGGCGTTCTGCCCGCAATATCCGCGCCGATGACGATGACCGCAGCTATCGGCTTCTCATCCCCTTGAGCGGGCACTTCACATTCGAGCAGGGAGACTCCCGGGAGTTCTTCTACCCCGGCAAAGTCGGCTTCTTCCGGTGGCACCGCCCCCTGTTCATGACTCAGGACGACGAGGTCACCGCACTGATCCTCACCGTCGGCAAAGACGCGGTCGATACACAATGCGCTGAGTCCGCACCACTTGCTCTGAACGAGAATCGCCCGCTGGTGCAAGCACTTCAGGGACAGGCCCGTCTGCTCGGCGAGGCCCAGGGCTGGACAGCAGCCGATTGGAGCGTCGCCTACAACAGCACGCTCGCGATCCTCAAGGGAGTCCTCAACCCAGACCCCGGTACCAAGCTGGGCACGCACGCGGACCTCGCCGAACGCGCCCGGCGGCTCATCGAATTGCACGCGAAAGACCCCGATGTGACCCCGGAGGCCATCGCCGCCATGATGGGCATCGGCGAGCGCACGCTGTTCACAAGTCTCAAGCTCGCCGGATACCCTCCCCCGACGACGATGCTGCGCGAGGTCCGCGTCGAGCGCGCACACCAGCGAGTGCGGACCGCGCTGCCATTCAACACGGACAGAGTCGCGTTCGAGGAGGGTTTTCCGAGCCCCCGCGCTTTCCGGGAAGCCTATCGAGAGCGCTTCGGAATGAGCCCGAAACAGATGCGCGAAAAACTGTTCGGTACCCCGGCTCGCAGCTCCGACAGTCCTGAGACGCAGGAGTGACGCAATAGCCACGCTGAGCCACACTCGAACTACTCTGGGATCCCTCAGCCATTGTTTCTCTCCAGCAAATCAGGGACAGCTCAATGACATTGCGGACCCGCGCCGTCTGCCCTCGCGGTGCCACCCTCATCATCAGCGAAGTTGGACCGGCCCATGGTCGGCCGGTGCTGCTCAGTCCCCCACTGGATATCGGCCTACGAGCACTCCAGCCCGTCATGGAGGGGCTGGCATCACGGGGGTATCGGGTGTTCGCCGGTGATCACCGCGGTCAGGGAACGAACGCGGTGAAGCGCGGACACCTGGACATCACCCTGACCGGCATGACTGCCGATGCCATGTCCGTCATCGACGGTCTGGGCCTGCGCAAACCGCACGTCGTCGGGCAGGGGCTAGGCGGACTGGTCGCGCTGGCGCTGGCGGCCTGGCGGCCCGATCTCATCGCCTCGGCCACAGCGATCGCCGCGTCGGCCGAAGCCGACGACCATCGCGAGACCAGCGCAAGCATCCTCGATGATCTCCGTGGGTGCCGCCTGCCCGTGCTCGCTCTCTCCGGCGCAGGCGAGCGCCCCACCCCCCACCACATCAGCGGAGCCGCGGTTGCCGCCGTCCCGGGCGGGCGGCAGGTCACTAACGTGGCGCTGGGCCAGCTGGACGTACTGATCGAGCATCTCGAGGAGCAGTTCGCCATCGCTGATCACGCCAGCGGCGATGCCACCGATGGCTGAGGACGCTCTCGACGACCTGGCAGCCCCGACCGCTGACCACCACCACACCCATGGGAGTGAGCGGATCAACGAGGGCAGCGGGCATAATGGGCTGTGCCGCAGAATGATTCGTGCACCACGGCGAGCAGTTCGGGCACCGTGAACGAGCAACAAAGGATTACGAAATGACTCCAGAGCCCATCGACTCCCGCGCCGCCGAACTTGCGCCACACGAGACCGCCCGCCGGATCGCCGAGGCAGCGGAGCATCTCATGAACGACGAAGGCGACGTCTTCGCTGCGGAGGCCCTGATCATGTCCATTCCCCCCGGCAGTGCGGCTGACATCGCCCCCATCGGGGAATCCGGCGCTGGCGAACCAGGCGATGCGGCAACGGATCAGCCACGCGGGTAGTCGCAGATAGCCAGGTCGCCGCCAGCGGCGGGTCCGTCGTCGGATGACCGGGCCCGATGAAGCTCAGGGTTCGAACCATCGTGCGGCCCGTTCACGGACGGGCCAGAATCGCTCCGGCCGATACGGGCCGCCCGCTGTAGTGGGGCACGGCGACCCGATGTGGTAGGGCAGCTCGCCATCGGCGTAGAGGTCGTCGACCTCCACCGGCGACAGCGCCCGCTCGCCCACCGCGCGGAAAGACCACCCGCCCGGGTTCGGCTCCCACCCGTCCGGGTCGATCTCGTACACGCGCCGCACGCTGCCGCCCACCGCGATCACCGCGTGCCGCGCGCACGTGCGCACATGTACCCCGACGCGCCACACACCCCGGTCCGCGTCGTACTGTGCGGGGACGCCCATCTCGCCGATTCCCGCGCGCGGATCATCCTGCTGGGTCTCCTGCGCGCGGGCCTGGTGCGAAATGACCACGACGCAGTGGCAGATCGTCAAATCCCCCCACCGGTCGCGCGCGGCTTGATCGGTCAGCCCGGCCGCGCGCGCAAGATCCTCCTGTGTTGCGCCGTGCGCGAAAGCGTCCGCGGCGACCCGATTCTCGAGCGCCGACACCGCAGGCCGCAGGACACCGGCCAGCTCGCCGAGCGCGGCGAGGTGAGTCATCCGCTGATCCGCGCCCGGCGAGATCTGGGTGTGCAGCTCGATCAGATCGAGTATCGCGCGGATACGCTCGATCGGCGCTGCGGGCAACCGATCGAACTCACCGTGCAGCAGCCTTAGCCGCGAACCCGCAGGCAACCGGCGACCGGGATCGGTACACATACGGACAGACTAGTCTGCGCCAGCTGGGCACGATGACCGTATGACGTTGTGCAGCAACGCCATACGGTTCTGATTCCATCGCGTGTGATGCAGCCTTCAGCGGCGTGCGCGGGTTCTGACGGCGGCGAATTGCTCGGCGTCCCAGCCGACGTGATCCATCCACGTCTGGATGTAGTCGCCGGTGAACAGCGGGCCAGGCAGCGCGGGGAGCGCGAACGCGGCTACCAGCGTGGGCAGCTGTTCGGCGATCACGCGCAGGTGGCGCGAGAGTTCGGTGGTGATCGCCGCCGCATACTGCGGTGTCAGGCGGCGGTTGGCGGTGTACCAGGTTCCGTGCGCCTCGATTCGACCCAGGGCGTAAGCCGCGGCCGCCGAAGCGGCGAGCTTGCGGGCGGTCGGGTCCGCGGTGGTGAACGCCGCCGTCGCCATGGCGGTGGCGGCCAGACGTTCGGCTGTCGCAGTGGCCAACTCGATGGCCGCCGAGTCGCGACCGAGAGCGCTGCCCGCTGCCTGGTGGCTGCCAGAACTCAACGCGGCGGCGATCATACGCTCACGATCGGCGAGCATCGCCACGTACCAGGGCAGCTGTGTCGGTGTGCCCGGCAGTTGCAGCGCGGTCAGAGCGCGGCCCTGTTTGCCCGCCGTCACCTGCATGATCTGGTTCTCGCCTTCGGCAGTCCGGATCGCGGCGAGGTTCCCGATCCAGTCGACGAGGTGATTGATACGCAGCGCGCCTTGAGCGGCTGCCCGGTCGCGGCACATCATCAGCACGTCGTTGGCGGTGTTGGACAGCAGCGGTTTGGCGAGCATCGACCACAACGCGTGCTCTGCGGCGGTGGCGGTGGAATCCGTGCGCAGATCACGCAGGCGGCGGCCGAGCACGCTGGTCGCATACACCGCGGCGAGCCCGGTGGCGAGATCCCGCTGCACCGCGTCGCGGTCGGCCATCAGCGTGCCGGAGCCGGGTCGCCGTTGGCGGCTGTAGTTCACCAGTCCGGCCAAACCTGCGCGGGCGCTGGCGATAGCAGCATTGGCGAGGTCGAGGCGGCCGTTGCCGAGAACGCTGATCGCGCGGTGGAAGCGGCTGCGCGGCGGTAGATCGCAGCTGAAATTCCCGTCGGCGTCAATCTGCGCCCAATCCCCGCCTAGTAGGGCTTCGCGAGGTAGCCATACCCCGTCGAACTTGATCAAGGCGTGGTCCATGGGCGCGGAGTCCTTGTCGGGCAGCCGGACTACACGCACGCCCTCGGCCAGCCCCTCACGCGTCCGCAGCTTCAGCAGGAAGGGCAGCACGCCTTCGTCTCGCCCGCCAACGATGAGTCGTGCGGTGACCACGACTGTTTTCGGCACGCGAACGTCGGCAACATTAGGCATGAACTTGATGGCCTCGGCGGCCGGGGTGGTCAGCCGGAAGCCGCCGGTGGCCGGTTCCCAGGTGGCGGTGGTCTGATGATCGGCGCCGTTGGTGCCGCCGAGTTCGGTCAGCATCAACACGCCCAGAGCCTCAGCGGTGTCCAACTCGGCCAGACACTCTTGCTGGTAGCGAGATCCGTTGCCCAGAGCAAGAATTGCGCCGATCGCCAGGTCGAAATGGCCGGTGAGGACGAGCAGCAATCTGGGCGCAGCGATCTGCGCCCAGTCACACAGCGCCCCGCGCAGTTGGGCATCGGCGGCGATCTCGCGGGCCGGACGGCCCAGCCCCGCGATGACCGCGCGCAGCAGGGCCGGGGCGTGTTCTGCTTGTTGCGCGAAAGTGAGGCCGGAGGTGGGCTGGTCGGCCAAGCCGGCGACGATGTCACGGACCCGGGTGTGCATCGCGATGTGCTCGCCGAAGATCACCCCCTGTAATGCTGCGACGGTGGCAGCGGAATCGGTGTGCCGCAGCGGTGGTTCGGCGAAGGTTCCGTCGACGGGAAGATCTGTCGTGGTCATGGCACTCACCTATCTTGCGATGCTGCCCGTGCCGCTCGAATGGTGGGGCGCGGCACGTTCAATTGTTACTTTTCGGACCATTTGCCGGTGGGCTTCCGGGCCGACTGGGAGGCGGGTTGTGTGTGGGGGGCTATCGCCGGTGTGAGGTTGTCACCGGATGTGCAGCCGAGGGGATGGAGGGAAGGTGACGGGGAGCGCCTCGAGTGCGCGGTGGAACGGCCCGGGCCGCCATGTGAGGCCCTCCGGCGCGACGGCGAGCGCGAGTTCGGGCAGCGCGTCGAGCAACTGGTCGATGGCGTCGCGGGCGATCAGCTGCGACACCGAGCGAGCGTTCGACGGACACGCGTGCGGGCCCGTCCCCCACCCCAGATGCCAACCGTTGCCAGCGTATTCACCGGTGTTGATCTCGGGACTGTTGTTGCAGGCCGCCATGCTGGTGATCACCGGCTGGTCGACCGGCAGCCACACGCCGTCGACCAGCATCGGCTGGCGCGGGTAGGTCAGGCAGTAGTTGGCCAACGGCGGGTCGGTGGTCAGGATCTCGTCGAGCACCGACTGCGTTGAAGGTGGGAAGCCGTTGATGGCGCTGAACCGATGCGCGTCGGTGAGCATCAGCAGCAGACTATTGGCGATGAGGTTCTGCGGGATCTCGATCCCGGCGCTGTAGCAGGTGACGAGCTGGTGGATCATCTCGAGATCGGTCAACCGGGAGGGGTGCTGGACCAGCCGCGTGGCGATATCGTCACCAGGCTCACGGCGCTTGAGATGAGTGAGTTCGAGCAGTGCCGAATCGAGCATGTTGTTGACCGTTGCGGTGTCAACACCCTCGAACAGAGCCGCACTGGCGGCCGCGACCCGCTCGCCGATCTCCGGCGGGCACCCGATGATCTCGTTAAGCACGGAGAACACCAGCGGCAAGCAGTACTGCGCCAACAGATCCGCAGATCCGTCGGCACAGAAGCTATTGATGATCGCGACGGCGTTCCGCTCCACATTGGCACGCAGCCCGTGCAGATCGACCCCGCGCAGCGCATCGTTGGTCGCCTGGCGGTAGCGGTGGTGGTCGGCGGTATTGCCGTTGGTACGCAGGGCGTTCGGCCGCCATTCGATCATGGGCATGATCGGCAGGTTCGCCGGCACGGTCTTCTGCCACGCCCGCGGATCAGCGGAGAAGTGCTCAGGGTCATTGAGGATGCGGACCGCGGTGTGATACCCGATCACCAAGGTGGCCGAGATTCCGGGCCAGAGCTCGACCGGAACCAAAGTACCGTAGCGTGATCGCATCTCGCGGTACGCGGCATGCGGATCGGCCGCGAACTCGGGGGTGTAGAGCGGCACTCGCGGTCCGAGCTGCTCAACCGCCAGGGTCGGAGTGTCGTCGTCGTGTTGGTGGACGATGTATTGCACAGGGGGTCTCCCGTAGAAGGGTGCATGAGTGGGAAGCGGTGGGATGTCCGTCGATGACGAAGGACGGCACCGCAGGAACGGACGTGTGCTCCACGGCAACTTGAGCTGCGGGGGCACTGCGAGCGAGCTGGTCGAGCGCTTCTTCCACGACGGTCGCTACCGACGTGGTGGGGCAGTGATGGGAACCCGCACCCAAGGCCAGATTCCTCTCTGTGCCGTGCCGTGCCCGACGCGATCAAGCACGATGCTGGACCGATTGCCCTCGGCGTGCCGGATACGTTCGATTCAGCTCAGTTAGCTAGCGCCGCTTGATGTTACCGATCGGAGCTACCGCGCGCACCGCCAACGAGTGAAGAGCAACACCGCCGCATCGCACTGTTCATCGCCCCCACCCGCTCACCGACCTGCCGGTATCCGCGCCGTCGGCCAGGTGGTAGGTCCGAGGATCGTTGGAGGGACCGAGATGTCGCCGCGAATCGGTTAACCAACATCAGCGTGTCGCGGCGCGCTGCATGGCCCGCCCGTGCAAGGATGTTCGGCATGGCTGGGAAGAAACAGCTGCCGTACACGCGCAAAACGTTCGGCTTCAAACTGCACCCGAATGTCGACAAACTGATCGACGATCTCGCCGCGCAGAAAACCGGCGGCGACCGCAGTAGGTGGCTGACGTTGATGGTGTCGGAGCAGAGCGGAACCCCGGTCGATGAGCTGCTCGTGCCGGACGACAAGAACCAGACGGCCATGCCGCCGTCGACCGGCGAGAAGAAGGCCAGCTCACGCAAGCGGAAGTCGGTCGCCTGAGATGGTGGCAGACGCGATGTAGGACGCGAGCCACCCAGCCCGTAGATGTTTGCGGGTTCTAACTGAATAACGACCTTGGGCCGAACCAGCCGAAGAATGGCTGAGGGCCCTCGCGCCTTGGACAAGTGCGAGAGCCCTCAATAAAGCCTCAGGGGAGAGCTGCAACCCTACTCCCCATCTTGGTAAGGCCCCTCAGCAACCCATAGACCAAGGACAAGTCTTTTGCTGAAGGAACCTAGGGTCGATGGTACCGCACTGCCAAAATCCAGCGCTACTGGATCGGTTCGTGTCGGTACGCCTGTGACCCCCCTGACACAAACAGTCAGCGAATCCACGCTGACCCTCAGCACCGAGAGCGGCGCTCTTGGTGAGCCGGCCGACGAGGCCGCAGCACGTGCCCTGTGGGCCGCCTTGACCGTGTACATCGCGGGCCGGGCGTGGATGCGGCTGTACGTGCCGCCCGCCCATCGTGGCGCGAAGGGCAAATACGACGACGCCAAGCGGCTAACGACCCGCAATCTGCCCGATCGGCCCGCAGCGGTGTGCATCTACGACGGCACCGGCCGTACCGGCGTGCTCGTGTTCGATTTCGACCCCAAGCCGCGGAACGGCTCTGCGGCCGCATGGGCCGAAGCACGCGCCGCCGTGGAACGCGACGCCGCGCAGCTGATCAGCTGGGTACGGCAGGCCGGTGGGCAGGTGGTCGCTGATCGCAGTCCGCGCGGCGGCATCCATGTGTATGTCCCTCTCGCTATGGGCGAGAGGCTGCGGTGTGCCTCGTTGCGGCCGTTGTATCGGCAGCTTCAACGACTGCTGCCGTCACTCGACATCAAGCCGATGGATGGCGAAAAGCAGGGATGCATCACGCCGCCCGGTGCCCGCTGCAAAGGCGGCGGATTCCGCACCCTCTACGGCGGGATGAGCGTGGCCGACGCTGTCGCTGCGTTCAAAACCCGTTCCGTGCCCCGGCTCGTCGCTCATCTACGAGCCCTCCTCGCCGACGAGGGCGAACTCGACGTACCCGAGACCACCGACGAGTTCCCGGTCGTGCCTGCGGTCGTCGAGCGTATCGGCGCCGACGAGCGTTTGCCCGCAGATCTGGTGACCGCGAGAGCCCTTCGGCCATGGGTTCCGGCCTTCCTGCGCTACGGCACGGTGCCCGAGCTGACCGACCCGGCCGGAGACCCGTGGACGCCCAGCCATGCGCGGCTGTCAGTGCTCAACCAGCACGCCGCACGCGGCTGGAGCCTCGCAGATATCCGAGCCACCAAGACCGATCCGGACTGGGCCGCGTTCTGGGCCGCCTACGCGTGCCGCAACGACCGAGTGAGGCGCCTGCGCGGGGATTGGGAGCGTGCCTTCGCCGCTGCCAAGACTCGCATGAGCAGCAAGGCGGAAAAATCGTCTCAACCCGCCCATGAATCCAACCAAGTGCACACAGGGGGGTTGGGGGACCTCCGAGATCTACGCTGGAAGCTCGCTGCCGCCCGCAAGTGGGTCCTGCTGTGCGGGGAGTTCCCCGGCCGCCAGCAATGGACAGCCCTGATCGTGGTGACGGCGCTCGCGGCGGCGCTGTCGATGACCGGAGGAGACTCTGCCGCCGTGGGCAAGCGCTGGTTGTCGGTCGCGGCCGGTCTGTGCGGGGAGGAAGCCGTCAGCACCGTCCTGCGCAAACTGCGGTCCACGCCGGGGTCGCCGGTCCGGTTTCTGTCCCGCTGGGACGCCCGCTCGCACTGCGGAGACCGCTATACCCTGGTCTCCCCTCGCTTGGAGGGCACGATCGTGCGAGCGGCGGACTGGGAGGCCCTGGCGGCGCGTCCGGAGCCGCTCGAGGCGATCTGGACCGAACTCGGGTTTGCGTCCTGGTGGGTGTACACCGTCTTGCAGGCCATCGAGCCCGGATTCGGCGAGACGGTGGCACCGGAGGAATTGGCGGCGGCCGCCCGCGTGAGCCTGAGTACGGTGCATCGCGCCAGCCGCCGACTTCAGCAGGCCGGCCTGGTCGACTTCGGTCACGGATGGATCGCGCGGTCCGGGCGTTCACCGCGGCGGGTGCCGGACCTCAGCGCGCGAACCGAACAGCGCCGCGCTGACCGGATCGTCCGTCACCAGCGCGAACGCGCTGAGTTCTGGAGCTTCTGGGATCTCGTCACCGCCAACTACGACGCCCGCGAGATCAGTGGCTACACCAGTGTCGAGGAGGTGAACCGGGAGACCGACGACTACCTAGCGGCCGCCTTCCCCGACGTGCGACCACCAGACGACGACGGCGGCGGCGATGACCTGGCCGCACTCACCCTGCTCCAGCTCGAGCTCGGTGCCGAGATCATCGACAACGCCCCAGAACAGCGGGTGATGCCCGCTGTCGGGCAGGGTCAGGGCTTCACACGCACGTACGGGATGGCGGACCTGTCGGGCCCGCCGTCGCGGTGATCTACCTCGAATTCACCGCAACCCAAGATGAACCGTCCAAGCGAGGGGTAGTCGGTGCCGGTGACATCCACGGCTGCGTGCCGCTGACGGATCCAGTTGCACACGTTCGACAGATTGGCCCAGCCGTCGGGACCGGCCTTGGCAGTCGTCGCGGCGCGCAGCTGGTCGAGAAGCCCGGACTCGAGTGTCAACGCAGGCGTTGACCCCGCCGTTCTTCGTCGAGACTTCCGTGCTCGCGCGGGGGGCGGCGGCGTATCCAGCTGTGCCCGCAGCTCACCGAGCCGCTGCTCCAGTAGGTAATCGAACAGGAAGGCCGGATTCCCGCTGTTGCGGAGATACGAGACCGCTGCGCGATGGTCGTCGATGAACCCCGCCAACCCACCGTGCGTATCCCTGATGGTCCGGCAATGCGTGGCTTTGACCCGCGCCGCGGGCCGGAGGTCGTCCAGCGCCCGGCACAGCAGGGCGCCCTCGGGAAAGTCGTTTACGGCCAACCATTCGGTGGTGTCGTCGCTGGTGCTGGCTGGAAATGTGGTCGAGTACATGATCGTGTAGCCCAGATCGGCGATGGTGCACACGAGAGCGTGTTCGTCCTCGCGCACCGTCGCGTCGGGCATACGCGCAAAGAACTCCTCCCATGCCTGCTGCGTGCGGCCGCCATCGAACGCGCCGACAGCTGCCGACATGTCGGCTACGCCGCCGACCACGTTGACGACCACCACCGCGTTCTTACCTTCGGTATCCATGTACCGCCTCCTTTGCCCGTCGACCCTTCACCGGGATCCGCCGCCATGCTGCGAATCCTCTACCGCCAATCACCAGCGCAACTCACCCCCGCGCCGCGCTGATCGCCGCCCAGCTGCGCGCAACACGCGGGGTCACCGAGACCACGAACTTGTCGCAGCTACACCGCCGGCCGCCGTCGGCCGCCGACCCGGACCCGAGTCGCTGGTGCTCGCCGGACCTGACTCAGCGCCTCTTCGGCGGCCGCGACCCGGGCCTCGGCCTCCTCCCGTACCCGCCGGAGCTCGCTCATGTACTGGGCCTCCAATTGGTTCCGGTCCTCACGGTGTTCGGTTGCAAGACGGGCGATTTCGGCATGATGTCCGCGATGCAGTTCGGCGATGTCGGCGTGCAACCCCCTCACCTGCACGTCGTACGAGCCGCGGAGCTGATCGAGCTGGAGGCGCAGAGCCTCGGCGGTGCGTTTCGACTCGGCGGCCGATTCCGCCGCGTCCTGCCGCGCCTGATCGCTGCGCTCGGCGGCCCGCTCAGCATCCGCACGCCGGGCATCCGCCTCCTCCGTCCGGGACTCTGCGTCCTGGATCCGGGCATCCGCCTCGGCTCGTACGTCGCGGATCTGTTGCGCGGCCTCGGCTTCGGCCCGTTCAACCCGCGCGGCCGCGTCCTGCCGCGCCGCAGCGATGTCGGCTTCGGCGTGCGCCTGGTGCTCGCTGACCCGCTGCTCGGCCGCGCGGGCGGCCGCTGCGGCCTGATCGGCCCGCCACTGCGCTTCTGCCACCAGCCACCGAGCCAGCTCTGTTGCCGCCTCTGACTGGGCGATAGCCTCCCGCGCGGCCTCGTTCGCGTCCTCCAAATCGGCTCGCGCCGTCCGGGCTTCGGCTTCGGCGTCATTGGCCCGCAGGTTGGCGGCCGCGATGTCGGCCTCGGCCTGCTGCTGGCGGTGCCGGAGCTCGGCGGCGAGGGCCTCGTCGTCTCGCGACACCTGCAACGTGTCTGCGAACTGGGTCAACCGCGCCCCCATGGTCGCGATTTGAGATCGCATGTCCTCGAGCTGCACCTCGAGTGACGCTCGCGCCATCGACACCCGCGCCGCGGAATCGGCAGCCATCTCCGGTGCCGGACCGGCATCGGCGGCCTTCTGCCTGGCCTTCCAGGCGTTCGCCCCATTGTGCGGCGGCCCGCCGACCACATCCGGCTCGTGGCAGTACTCGTTCGGTGCTCCCCGCCCGCCCGCGCCGCGCTTGGCGGGCCGCGTGCACCCCGGATACTTGCAGATCTTCGGCTCCACCTGCGTCGCCGGACCGTTTTCGCTGGTCATGCCTCGATTCTAGCATTCTATATCCGAATTTCATATCTTTTATTTATTTTCATATCCGATATGAAAACCGATACGAAATAAGCGGGTCAGGCAGCCGACCGTCGCGGGGGTAGGACGAGGTCAGTTCCCCCGGGTGAAGTGGCGGATTCGCAAGAGAAATGGTGATTCCGCCAGATCGCATGCGGGCGGAAGTGGCGAGCCCCAGGTCGCTGCGGGTGAAGCCTCGCCAGATAGCTCAGGAAGCGGCAGGCGATGGGCCCCCCTCCTAACCCTTCATCGTCACGTGACATACATAGTCCCGATCCGGGGGGGGCTCGCGGGGGTGCGCCGATCGACCCCCAAAGTGAGGCACATTGAGGGGGGGGCTCATCCCCGGTGCAGGCTTCAGTGCTGTTGGGCGGCGGCGTGCGCGTATCGCGGCGGGGCCCCGCGAAGGTTTGGGCGGAGAGAGCTCTCCAGCCCTGTTGGGGGAACGTCGTCCCTTTGTTCCCCCGCTACCCCCCCACGTGCGGGCCCCGGAGTAGCAGGCCGTCGAGCTGGTCGGCGAAGTTCTCGGGTAGGTAGAACGGGCTGTGGGGCGCGATTGGGCGAAGCGCTACCCGCTGAACGGTATCGACCCACCGGGCGCGCCACTGCCCCCGGGCCGGGCGGGTCAGGACTGCCGGTATCCAGACCGCCCATTCGTGCTTGGTAGTTGGTCACAGCCAGATACCGGCGAGCACACGCAGGATGTGGCGTAGGAGTCGATGCGCGCGTTGCGCGCGGCATCGGTGCGTGCCGAGTGTTCCTGTCGCTACGGCAGATCGAGCACCAATCGCCACTCATCGGCGGCCGTCGCGCCTCGGACCGGCTCGCGTACGAGCTTGGTCGCGTCCCGCAACCGGGCCTCGACGTCCCGCGCTTCGGCCGCCACCAGATCGGCCGCGTCCCCCTGCACGAGCACGGTCACCACGCCCGGCTCGGTCCTCACCCGCACCCGCTCACCCGCACGCGGACCCGCGACGGCCATCGACCAGGACACCCGCCGTCCCGCCGCGGCCGCCACCCGCAATACCCACGCCAGCCGACGCGCCTGATGTGGCGACATCTCCACGTGCAGGCGGTTGGGCAGCATCAGGTCCACGGTCACCTCGCGGCGGCCGCCGTGGTCGTAGCCGTAGGGAGGCCGTCACCGCCCGACTGTAGCCAGCGCCCCCGACGCGCGGAGGCCCGAACCACACAACGGTTGCGACCTCAATTCGGCCCGCCGTCTCTATCGCACCCCACCTTCATCAGACCACCCCTCCCCCCTTAGAGAACGAAGTACTGGCAATTCTGTCTGCCGTGAAGACTGTCGATCGAATGTAATGCCGATACTCCGGTAGATAGTCAATGAGACAGGCAGCAAGAACGATCTAGCGGCAGACCGATTGTCAACTTGACAAGCAATCTATCTGAATTGCCGATCGGAACCCTGGTAGCCAGGAATGCAGACAAGACGGACTTAAAACCGAACGGCTGAACTGTCGGTATTGATGCTATTCGACAGTCCATCAGAAAGTCCATACATTCAACTATTCGGTAAAACGGCCTAACGATCAATCACCTGCCATGGCGTTTCGCCGATCATCCGATCTTCCGGAAGTTGAGTCCTGCGGACGCTCGGGCGCGCGCACGGACGCCCGTCCGGGCGCGCGATTATCTATCATGCTGGTCCAGTAGTCAATAGGTGGAGTGGATCTTCTGCCGGTAGGTAGAAAACAAGATCAGGTCCACGGTCAGCTTCAAAGCCGGACAGCAGACTCGGCGAACCGAACGTCGACACGCCGATCCGGTTGCTAGGTGGTTGGTATCCCGAAGCTCTATGCTGCCAGTCGATTACACCGATTCGCGAACAGAAGTAGGAGAGGTCGGGATGACTCGCAGGATTGCGATAGCGAACCAGAAAGGCGGCGTAGGCAAGACCGCTACCGTGCTAGGGCTTGTCAGCGCGATCCTCGTCTACATCCGCTTGCTACTCAAGGCGAACCCTGGTCTACGGAAGCGGAAGGTGCTTGTCGTCGACTGCGATCCGCAGTGCAACGCCACCAACGGTCTCGGCGTCGACGTCGAACACGATGACACCATGACCGTCGCTGACCTCATCCGGGAGGGCAAGCCCGGATCCGCTGCCGAAGCGATCATGCCGACGAAATGGGACGGTGTCGATCTCATCCCCGCGACGACCCACCTCGCTGGTGTCCTCGAGTCCGGCGGCATGGACGTTGCCTACAACCTCGACATCGCGTTCGAAGACGTAGATCTCTCGGAGTACGTCGCGATCTTCTTCGACTGTCCGCCCACGCTGGGCAGCGGACTGTTCATCCCGCTGGTTGCTGCCCGCGAGATCTTGGGTGTCGCTGCACCGGAAGTGGATTCGGTGAAAGGTATGCGGCAGCTGCAAAAGACGGTCGACAAGATCAAGCAGCGTGCGAATCCCAATCTGGAATGGGCGCGGATCGTCATCAACAAGATGCAGGTCGGCGGCGAGTATGCCTTCCGCGCCAACGAGATCCGCGAGACATTCGGCGATCTGGTCTCGCCGACAGTGATCAACTCCTACGTGACCCGCGCCGACGCCCACGGAGCGCAGACGCCTGTCCACGACTACCCAGGCAGCAAGACCATCTACTACCGCGATGTGTACGACAGCCTCGCCGCCGAACTCGGACTGATCGAAAGGGATGCAGCATGAGCCCCCGTCCTGACCGCATACCCGCTGGCGGCCACCCTGCCGACACGATTCCCGAGCGCCCCCCTCGCGCCACACACGCGCAGGAAGAGGCCGCGCCGCAGTTGACGGCCGTGCGCGAGCCGCAGGTGTCCGCTCCCGAGCCAGACTACGAGGAGAGCGACGAGGCCGAAGTGTTCGACGGCGAGGGGGCTGCCGCCACCGTTCCCCAGGAACCGGCCAAACGTAGCCGCAAGGCAACACCCGCCAAAGCAGTGAAGGCCGCCGCTGCGCCACGGCAGACGACGGCGGTCCTGGACGCCAAGCAGAAGCTGAAGCTGCTCTCCAATGATGCATACTCAGCCGCGCAGGCCACCAAGCGTGCGAACGAGCGTGTCGAGGCACTCGCGGACACAGCGGTCGAGATGCGCAAGGCGGGCCTGTCGGCCTATCAGATCATGGGCGAGATCGAGAAGGCCGCCGAGCACGCAGGGGTCGACCTGCCCATGGCTGACTTCCTCGCCCTGCTGAAGCTCTGACCCCGCGTCCTTCACTGCCATACCCGCACGCACCCTCTCGTCTGGAGAACCTGTAGTGATTGCTGTGCTCACCCGCCCTGCCTCGCCGGTCGCCGCCCCATCCAGGCCACCGGCCGCGCCTGCTGGGTCCGAGGAATTCGCACACGCCGTCACCGCTGTTCGACAGTGCGGGTGGGTGCTGCTCGGTTTCTGGGCGCTGGTCTCGGTGGCAGCCAACGGCGTACACGCCGGTCTCGCTCAATCCGCCGGCGCCCCGGTCTCACCGCTGGGCGCGGCCGCCTTCGGCGTGCTCGCCCCGCTCTCGCTGCTCGGTGTCACCGAACTCATCGCTCGGCTATTGCGGCTGGCTCACGTCACCCGCGGATCGCATCTGATCTACGCCGCCTTGGGCCTGGCCATGGTCGGCGCGGCCGCCCTGGCGCTGGCCGCGTTCCGGCTTTCGTTCGCCGGACTCGAGGAATTCGGTGCGATGTGCGGTGTACCAAGGGATCTCGCATGGTTGGTGCCCTGCATCATCGACGGGGCGATCCTGGTCGCCGACGTCGCGGTGATCGCGGCGTCGACAGCTGCCCGTCTCGCACCGACCGCAACCCCGGCCGCACCCGTCTCCGCTGTGGTCCCGGCATCCCCCGCCATGCTCCCCGCTCGCCCAGCTGTCCCCGCTGTGCCGAACCGCGCCAGCGCACCCGCACCCACCCCGAACCCCGCACCGGTGGCGGCGAACTCGCCCACGGCCCGTACAGCCCCCGCGAAGCCCACCCCGAAGCCAGCGCCCACACCGAAACCGACTTCCGGGAAACTGACCGTCGCCGAAACCGCGCCGAGCAAGGCCATTCGGACGGCCGCGCGTCCCCGGCCCACCGAGGAACCTGTCAGGCCACGCCTACAGATGGTCATGCCGCGCTTGAACATCGCCGCCGACTAACCGAGATCTCCCAGCCAGCGCCGCGGCCGCCGCCCCGCACTGGCAACAGTGCCTCCCGGCTCCAGGTCGGACGAATTTATCAATCGGTTACCGGGAGGCGCAGGCGTGCACTGAGCTTATCGAGATGGGCGCTGAAGTTCGCGAGAGCGGCGCGCGCCGCAACCGTGCCGGTCTCGGTAAGCCTGTAGTGCTTGCGCGGCGGCCGGCCCTCTTTCACCGGGTCGATGCTCTCAGACTGTCCGATGATCCATGCGGCGCGTTCGAGTCGAGCCAAAATGGGATACAGTGAGCCACTGGGGATCTCGCAGCATTTCATTAGCTCGAACCCGTATCGGCTTCTGCTCGGGTCTTCGAGGAATTCGCGTAGCACACTGGCCACGGTTGGGGTGATCCTCACGCCATCCACGCTCCGAGCCTACATAGGACACCTAGCTTGGCATCTATATAGGGTATGAAGTGACCCTGCCGCGAGTAGTGAAGCGAGTCCCAGTCCTTGGCGCTGCTGTCCCTCTGGGGTACTGGGCCCGACCGACAATCACCCCAGGATCGTCCTCATGCCCTGGATCCCACGAGTTCAGTGGATGGGAATCGAGTACCTCGCGTGCGCGAGGTCGATGACTTGATTCTCTCGCCGAAACCTGCGCCGGTCTGTAGCTGCATGCCCGACGAGGGCCAGCGCGTCCAAGAACTCACGATGCCCAGACACCTGAGTCTCCACCGACTGGAAGGTGAGTTCCGAGGCCCGTGCCCGCACCTTCAGCGCGAGGCTCACCAACGCCGGCGCGAACGAATGCCTTCCGCTGCGGGTGGAGATGTCGTATCCGCGTGGGTACCACGATGTGGCCCTCCTGCCAGTCGGTCAGGAACTCCAAGCCCGTGGCCCCCACGTAGAACAGCGTGGGATCTTCTTCCGGTACATTCTTCAACGCCAACCTAACCGCGCGCAGATCGGCGATAGCCTCACGTGCCGCGGGGCTAGTGGCGGTACCAGAGGGGTTTGAGCTGCTGCACCCCCACTGACCATTCGATGCTACGTACGCGAACCCCGAGCGGCTGTTGTCGTAGTGACCGACAGCAGTGACGACAAGCGGACCGGGCGCTACAAGGCGGTCGAGATGGCCATGGATACCGCGTCTCGGATCATATGACCGCGTACGCCCCGGCTGATGCAAACCTGGTGAATCCGGCCCGGCGCTGATATGGGTGGCGTTGCCGTCGACGGTCATTCACTCACACCCATGTCCTGTTCGGTGCCTTCCGTCGGCAGACTGATGACTCGGGTCGGGCCCAGCTGAACGCGATTGGATCAGCGGTCAGCTTGAGAATCTATCAACCCAGAGGGGGCTTGCTGGCGCGAATCCAATGAATATCCACCACCAGCGGCTGAGCGAGCGTGCCCGCACCGACAGGTCATGAGAGCAGAACTACTTCTGATCGCTATCGAACGGGCCGGATCTCATGGCCATTGGCCCCTGTGCATTGCGCCGTTGTCCGTAAACGACTTCGTTGACCAAGTCTGTCCATTCGTTGGCCCGCGTGCCCAACGCGTGCCATGCGGCGTGCACGGTCTGCTCATCACCATCGTTCCGCAGAAGCGCCACGGCTTCCAAGTGAGCGGCCGCCATGCGGTCGACCGCGGCGCCAGGGGAATCATCGCAACCAGCCATAAATGGAGCCTGCGCCTGAGCCCAGTCGTCGACGGCGCGAATGAAAGCCAGCCGTGCCGCCTCATAGTGCTGCGACGACGAATCGGGTTGGACCCGTGCACGCAGCTCGGCGAGCGCCCGCGCGCAGCGAGTCACCGGGTGCGCATCCGCAGTGTCGCCGATATGCCCGCAGAAGGCGGCATACAGCTCATGCCAGTCCGGCAGAATCGCACGGCCCGACGGGCATCCGGTAGCGAGGTCGTCGAGCACGGTCATCGGGTCGATGTCGTGGTGTACATCTGCCATGACCGCCCCCGTTCACCTTCGCGCTGCCTGGTGCGGCCGCAACTCGGTCGCGCCGGTCAGAACGGCTGTGCCGAGAGCGGTTGGCAACCCCATCGAGCAGCGAGTCAGCATCCCCCCATCCACGCGTACGCGATCGGCGCGGCCCAGCTCCTCCAGCACCGCGGGCACCGCTGCGTCCGTGGTGCGCGCTTCGTGGATCTCCACCATCAGCTCGGCCGGCCACAGGGACAGCCGGACTGTGAGCTCGGCTGGCTCCGGGGCGAGCTGCGTGTAGATCGGTGTGTCGGTCCTCTGCGCCTCGATGGCCTCATCGACGACAGCCAAGACCACCGACTCCACGGGCTCGACCATGGCGCGCAGTCCCACCCGTGTCAGCACCTCATGGACCCGTAACTGCACCACCCCGTGCGCCGAGATCGTGGCTGTGCAGCGGAAGCTGACCACCTCCGAGCCAGTCGGCAATGGTGACAGCCCCCTGCCAGCGCGCCCGCGGGAGACCAGAGAATTCTCGGCCGGATCCAGGTACCAGACCTGCGCCTTCATCTCCCACAGCCGGTACAGAAGAGTCCGTCTCGGCAGCGGATGGCCATCGAGATGCGCCGTGGTCGGTACGTAGACGTGGCTGCCTCCCGCTGCTCTGAGTTCACGGAGCAGAGATCTCAGCTCTTCCGATTCGCTGGCGCGTTCACGGAAGAAATGCACCGTGCCGACCCCGTCCCGCGTGGCAGCGTCCTGCATCAGCCGCTCGACATCCGCGCGACGATCGGCCACCAGGTCCAACCGCAGGTACCCGAGGGCCATTCGACCCGACTCCATGCCGACCCCTTTCGATGTTCGAAACCTGGCAGGTCCCAGCCACGGCACGCCTACTGCGCGGGTCCGGGGCGATCTAGATGCGCCACATTGGTCGCGATGTCGACCACCGCGGAGTGAGGGGGCAGCGAGCCGCCACGAGGCTCCACAAGCCATCGGCGATCGGCGCCCTGGCCACCGTCTGGTGGTGGCAGGACGATCAAATCGGCGACCCATGCGTTCAACCGCAGCAGCGGAGCGAAGTCGTTGAGGACATCCGCTCCGGGCGGGCCGGTCAGGAACGTGGCCCGACGTGATCGCCGGTCGGCGATCACCGGCCCGAGCAGGTGACGATCGTTCAGACCGGTGATGATCAGTGAGGCGAGAGAACGCGGGACGACAAGGCCACTGACGGCCCCCGATCTCAATACGACGTGCCGGCCGCAGGGACTATGGGTCACGGGTAGCTGGAGCAGCGAGCGATACCGCATGCACGCGTGAGTGATCGCCGCAGGAACCGTGTTGTGAGCAGACGGCGTGACCCGATCGTCGGAACTGAATTCGTCACTGTCCGTTGGCATTTCGCAATCCCGTCGGTAAACCGACCACTCCGTGGGAGCGGGCCGGACCTGTGATCCAAGTCAAACACGACATACCATCAAACTGCAACCCGTCAAAATTGAATTCTCAGAATATCTGATAGGCACCTTGACTGCCCGCAGTCTGCAAACAGTCAGTGACCTACCAGTCAAAATGACTGGTAGGCTTCGGCTGAACCCTCGGGGAGGTAAGCGAATGGCCGGTACAACGGATGCGACAGTGGCGCGCCGACAGCTATCGCGCAGGCTGCGAGAGCTGCGTGAAGCTGTGCCGATGACCCAGGAGCAGGCCGCCGAACTCATGGAGTGGTCGGTGTCCAAACTGTCGCGGATCGAAAAGGGCCAGAACGGGGTCCGCGCCATGGATGTCGAGAACATGTGCAACATCTACAGGCGGCCTGACCAGGCCGACCGTCTCGGTGCACTTGCCCGCGCCGCCAAGAATCGGTCCTGGTGGCACGCCTACAGCGACGTCATCCCCGAGGGGTTTGACGTCTACATCGGCCTCGAACCCGCCGCGGATCGCTTTCGCTGGTACGAGAGTGGGCTAATCCCCGGCATCTTCCAAACGGCGGATTACGCCCGAACCCTCATCCGTACCGACCACCCCGAGGACACCGCAGACGAGATCGAGCGCCGCGTCCAGCTGCGGCTTACCCGGCAATCGCTGCTGACCCGCGAAGACTCCCCTCAGCGCTGGCATGTCGTACTCGACGAGGCGATCCTGCACAGGCCCATCGGAAGCCCCGCCATCATGCTGGCCCAGCTCGAACGACTGCTCGAGGTCTCAGAGCTACCCAATGTCACTATCCGAATCGTTCCGTTCCATATCGGCATGCACACCGGTGTCACCGCGGGTTCGCACGTGCTACTGGACTTCCCCAACAGCGCCGACGCCCAATTCGCTGAGGCCACCACCGTGTACGTCGAAGGCTGGACCGGCGCGCTGTGCATCGACCAGGCCGACGTCGTCGCGCGCTACGAGCGCGCATTCGACGGCATCGCCAGAGCCGCCCTGAGTTCCGAAGACTCCCGGGCGATGATTTCGAAAGCAGTGAAGGAGATGAACGCGAAATGACCACCGATGCCGACTGGCGCAAGTCCAGCTACTCCAATGGGTCTGGAAACTGCGTCGAGGTCGGTTTCTATGCCGACGGCACCATCGGTGTCCGCGATACCAAGCAACACGGACACGGGCCTGTACTTCGCTTCCACCCCGAAGCGTGGGCCAGCTTCGTAGTCAGCACCGCCGCCGGAGAATACGACCGCCCCTGACGTCAACAAAGCCGTTGACCAACCCCTGTGTCAACGATTAGGTTGACAGCCATGGAGCTCGAAGCGGACGAGCAAGCCCAGTTGCCGGACGACCTGCGGGACTACATCCCCGAATCCCGGCGAGATGATGCCTCCCTGTGGGATTGCATCGAGGCCGTACGAACTCACCTTGAGTCGCGCGAGGACCGGCAGTCGGCTGCCGCCGCTGTGAAGGCGTTGCAGCTGATTGCCGCTCACCGCGAAGCCGTCGACCGTGCCGAATCCGACCTCATCCAACAGGTGATCGCCCGCGGGTGGACATGGGAGGAACTGGGCACCGCGCTGGGTAAGCGCAGCCGGCAGTCGATGCAGCAGCACGCGAAGCGCGTCGGAGCCCGTGTTCGTCAGTCCGGGAGCCGCGCGCGCCCCTCGGAACGGAATCCGACGGAGCCCCGAAGTATCCATATGGATAGTGCACCGCCGCAGCCACTGCTCATCCCCACTGTGGGCGAACAAGCCGCCGATGCGAGCGGTGTGGAACAGGCTGTGCCTCGCGTGAATTCACGCGACGACGCCGCGACACGTTGGCAGCACGAGGGACCGACGGTACCGAATGCAACCGGGTACCTGTGGCGAATGGACCGGCGCGCCGAAGTACTGCGCCGCGCGGCCCGCTTCTGCCCCAGCTGCGGCCACACTCCCGCGACGATGTCCGACCTTGGGCGACTCCGAGAGGATCTCAAGGTCAGTTGGCTGCATCCGGATCCCCGACTCCCCGGCGAGGTCTCCGAAGTCCTGCACTGCGAGCACTGCCAACCGTCTCCCGGTGAGACCGCCGCTGTGTCCTGTCTACGATGCGACGACAGCGGGCCCCTGCTGGCCTACACTCTCGCCGCGGAACTGCGAGCTACCGGTGCCGTCCCGGCCGCAGTTATCGCATGGCTCGCGGACCACGGATGGCGCTCCCTCCCCGGCGGTGCTCTGATCTGCCCCGATCATCCAGCCGGAGCAGCCTGAGCCCATAAGGAGCTCCCCCGCTCGGTTCGCTGGGCCTTGCGTCGAGATACATCAATATATTTCGACATGCGCATCTACAAATATTTTTCGGACGAGTTGGAGTCGGACCGTCTGCCTAAGGTATCCATGTGGATAGCGTGGAGCTCGCGGCCGCCGCGGGCGCAGCGGAAACGGCCCCATCGGCGAAAGCGGCCAGTAAGAGGCATTACTCAACGGGCAGGCTCACGGGCGTGCATCTCGAGCTGGTCAGCGCTTGGCGGCAAGCGCTGACCGAGCCCACGACCTGGCGAACACCCGATGGTCGACCACCAGCCTCAAGTTCGGACTGCATCGCGGCCGCCGTCGTCGCTTTCCTCGAGACCGATCCGGATCCGCTGGACGTAGCGCGATACGCCACTCGAATCCGGCTCGCGCACAAGGAAGAACGGCTGAGCGAGCGCTTCCCCCAATCGCGCCCCGCATCGTTCTACCTGCCCGAGAACTTCGCCGACCAGCTCGACGCCCTGCTACTCCGGGCCCGCACGATCCACCAGGAGCTCGCCGACGCAGCCCGCGCCGAGGCCCGCGAGCTCTACCCCGGCGGCCGCCAGGCCGTGTCCCGGTACGTGCACGTCGTCGACCAGCTCGCCCAGCGTGGCCTGCCGGCCAAGGTGTATGTCGTGCCAGCGGGAACGGTGGCCCGGATGGCGATCGAGCGCTGGCGCCGCCGCGCTCCGAGGTCCGTGGTCGCGGCCGCGGTCGAGCACGCTCACGAACATCACACCCAGCTGCACCGGGCCCGCAGAGACATGGGCACGACGACACACTGAGCCCACTCCCCTATCGAAGCAGGTCACAGGTGCCGATGAAAGTATCCATATGGATACTATTCGCGGCTCCACGCGGTGGTGCTCCGGTCGGCGCCGGCGGAGCTGCGCGGCTAGTCGGTGACGGGGTCCCCGAGGCTGGGCAGAGCCTCGCGTGTCCACGTATACGGCGCGAGCACGAGCGTCACGTCCTGGCCGTAAGGCTCGATGAGGATGTGCTCGCCGCCGCGGGCCCGCTCTCGATACTCGCGGAAGCGGCTGCGCAGCGCGTTGAGCCCTACCGTGGCGCGAGCCTCTTCGGGCACGTCGACCGCTGTGCACCCGAACCGCCAGGTCTTGACCGACATCAGCACCGCTTCGGCGCGACCTCTCTTCGTGATCGCGAACGCCTCGCCGTCGTCGGTCGCCTCGGCAATGACTTCGCCCCACTTCTCATTGCGCAGGGTCTGCGTATCCACGGCTCGCACGCCTTGAACAGTACGCACTGTGCGGATTGTGCGCAAAGCAGTGCAACGGCCCTCGGAAATGCTTGTGACCTGCGGATACTTGCTCAAATGTGACATAGATCACTCCCGTTTGAGGTGAGTACAGTTCGTACAGTTGGTACAGTGGATTGTGTCAGGGGGAGAGCGAAAACGGAAGCCCGAGCCCCCGACGCGTCCCGCGAATCCGCATCGAAAGGATCACCTGTGCTTACACCGAGTAAGGCCGCCGCGAGCGTGCGCACCGCGCTGTGCGCGGAATCGCCCACCGCCACGTTCACCGATCTGGATACGCTGCGGTGGCTCGACCGCATGGCAACCGCGCAGCAGCCCGCCCCCGGCGGATATCTCGAGCCCGCCGCTGATCTGGCCGTGAAAGCTCTCATGGTGGCCGCCACCTTGTGGCCGTATCGGGGCGGCCGGGCGGCCGCCGGTATCCGGGCCGAGCTGAACGAACAGATCCGCATCTACAGCCGGTCGGCCGCCGAGTGGAGGCAGCGAGGCACGTCGGCTCTCACCGCATCGGTGAGCCCGCAGCGTGCCCGCGACTACGCGCAGACCTTCGACGACGCCGCCGACGCGCTCGCCGAGATCGTGCGCGCACTCGAAACCGAGTTCGCCGCCGATCTCTGACCGACCCCGCAGCCGAGAGGACCGGACGGCCGCTAACCGCCCGGTCCGCTCGCCTCACCGAGGAGCGAACCCCGCATGATTCCCAATCCGCTCGACCCCTTCGCCACCGAACCGCCCTACCCGTGCACCCGTGCATGCGCTCTCGCCGAGGGACACCTGGTGGACGTCACCGACCAGTCCCGAATATTCGAGTTCGGTCGCCCGGTCGCGCTCACCCGCGCCGCCCACCGCGCCGCTGTGGCCTGTCCGGACCAGCCACGCCGCGAACACCTGCGCCTGCTCGAGACCTTGCGCAGGGCCCGCACCGCGCTCGCGGCCGCTGTGCTGCACCACGACGGCGACCGCGTGCCGTTCCAGGTGTTCCGCCGCGACGCGGGCGGCGGACTGGCCGCTATCGCGCTGTACGTCGAGCGCGGCTACGGCGACGACGACGAACCGGTGTGCACCATTCTCGCCGACAGCGACGCATGAGCGGTACCGCCCCGCAGGCCCGCGCCCCGCCCCGTCGACCGACCCCGCCCAGGCCACCAGGACGACCCGAAACGGAAACGGGACCAGACAGCCGCTAACTGCCTGGTCCCGATCCCCAAGAACCATAGAGAGGGACAGACGAAATGACAACCATCGAGCGCGCTACGGACACCGTCGACCAGGCCCCAGCCACGGCCCAGGCCCAGGCCCCGACGACCCCGACGCCGATCGCGGAAGCCGATCGGCACCCCGTGGGATCGCTGGCCAAGGTTGACCCGAATTCCGTTGCGTTGGAGAAGAACCGGCGTCAACGAGTCGACAACAAACTCATCGGAGCCGTTCGCGCGTCGGGTGGCAATCTGTTCGCCGCCCACGGCTACTACGACAGCGAAGGTGTGCTGACCATCCGCCACGGTCAACACCGCACCCTCGCCTGTCGAGCCGCCGGTGTCGAGCTGAAAGTGGAGATCATCGCGGCGGACCTGTCCGGATCGGTCGCCGCCGAGGCCGATCGGATCAGCGAGCAGTTCAGCACCAATCACGACCAGTACGCCGCCGATGACACCGACGTCATGGACGCTGTGACCGAAATGATGGATCTCGGATTCTCGGCGAACCAGGCAGGGGCGAAACTGCGGATCGGCCGCAAGCGGGCCGCCGCCGCCCGCGACGTCGCCAAGTCCGCCACGGCCCGCGCCGCCGTCGACGCCTCACAGCTCAGCCTCACCGAAGCGCTGGTGCTCGCCGAGTTCGAGGGTGACGAGGAAGCCGAAGCGGAGTTGCTGCAAGCCGCCGCCGAAGGGCAGTTCGCCCACGTCGCCCAGCAGTTGCGCGAGGACCGCGACGCCCGCGCCGAACGCGCGCGCTTGTGCGCCGAACTCACCGACGCGGGTTACACCATCTTGACCGAGTGCCCACGCTATGACAGCTACGAACAGGTGTCACTGCACTTCCTGCGCCGTCCGGACGGGCGGATAGCCAACGGCGAGGACGTGAAGACCCCCGAGCACTGGGGGGTGTGGCTGGCGGTAGGTGAGGTGAAGACCGAAAACGCCAGTGGCGAAGTCGAAGTGCGTACCGGGTGGAAACCCGAGTACTTCTGTCTCGCCCCTGCCGCCGAGGGTCTGTCCGTGGTCGGCGGAGACGCGGCCGCGAGGGAAGAGAAGAAGCGCGTACAGCGTGAGCGTTCCACTCGCTGCAACGCGGCCGCCCGCGCCGCCACCGTGGTGCGCCGCGAGTTCGTGGCAACCCTGGTCAAGGGCAGCAAACTCCCCCCGAAGGCCGACAAGCTGACCGCCGCCGCACTTACCCGTGACCCCGCCCTGCTGACCGAGTACAGGGGCCGCGCGATCGCTGCGGAACTGCTCGGTTTCACGACCGACAAGCTCGCCGAAGCCGTCGAGAAGGCCAGCGAGGCCCGCGCCCGCGTGATCGCCTTCGCCTTGTTGTTGGGCGGATTCGAAGCGCGGATGCAGCCCACCGACGCCACCCCGAACTATTGGCGAGTCGGCGACCCCGACAAGACCCACGGATACGCCAGGCTCGAAATAGCAGCCCTCTACCTGCGCTTTTTGCGCGAGCGTGACTACGGGCTCGCCGACATCGAACGCGTGACGATCGGCGAGGCATCCACCGCCGACATCCGCGCCTAGCCCCGCCAGCACGACAGTTCGCCCCACATTCCGCGCGGGCCGGAACACCACCAGTTCCGGCCCGCGTCGTCATGTGTGTCGCAGATCACATCTCGAAGTTGTTCGCACAGTTCGTACAGTTGGTACAGTTAGATGTGTTGGGAGAGAGGAAGACCACACCCCCGACAGCACATCCGCAATCGCCGTAAGGAGTACGAGAAATGGCACTGGCATCCAGCTTCCGCAACCCCGTGGCCATCCAGGCGAAGGGCAGCGAGCCCGCTCAGCCACGACGCGATTCGCAGCGTCGTGCCGAGCATCTTCGCCACCGAGCCCCACGAGACCCGCAGCGCCCTGTACGCCTACATCCCGACCGTGGATGTGCTGAACGCCTTGCAGCGCGAGGGATTCCAGCCCTTCGCCGCAGCACAGACCCGCGTGCGCAACGAGGACCGCCGCGACTTCACCAAGCACATGCTGCGCTTGCGCCACGCCCGCGACATCGCCACCACCGAAGCGAACGAGATCATCCTGCTGAACAGCCACGACGGAACATCCAGTTACCAGATGCTCGCCGGAATGTTCCGGTTCGTGTGCACCAACGGGATGGTGTGCGGGGACACCATCGAAGACGTACGCATCCGCCACACCGGCAAAAACGTCATTGACGATGTGGTGGCAGGCGCGTACAGCGTCCTCGAGAATTTCGAACTCGTCACCACCGAGCGCGACGAAATGAAGGCCCTTCCCCTGTCCTCCCGCGAAGAACGGGCGTTCGCCGACGCCGCCAGGGAACTGCGCTGGAATTCCGAGGAGAAACCGGCCCCGGTCGCAGCCACGCAGCTGCTCGCGGCCCGCCGCTCCGCCGACAACAACCCCGATCTGTGGTCGACGTTCAACCGCGTGCAGGAGAACCTCATCAAGGGCGGTCTGGACGGCAGGACCCGCAACGACCGCAAGGCGCGCACCCGCCCGGTGAACAGCGTCACCGAGGACGTGCGACTCAATCGAGCCCTGTGGAAGCTCGCCGCGAACATGCGCGAGATCAAGCAACAGGGCTGACCCCAACCGGTCCCGGTGGGACCGGACGGCCGCTAACCGCCCGGTCCTGCCTGGATCACCTCATCCCCAGCAACACCCCCCAACCGACCCGAGGAGGTCACCCAATGTCCACCACCGCCGCGACCGTCCACCCGAGCGCATACGCGCTGACCGCGCTCACCGCCGCCGTGCGCGCGGGACACACCGCCCTGACCGGCGACGCCCCGGAGTTCCGCGACGCCGCCCGCCGGGAGGCGCTGACCGAGGCCGCCCACGAGGCCGCCGCCGCCGTCGTGCGACTCGCCACCGAGCTGGGAGCCAGCGACGATCAGGCGTTCGCGTGCTTGGACCAGGCGGTACTACCCCGCTAGTCCCGGGCCGCGCTCGAGGCCCGGACAGCCGCTAACTGCCCGGTAGTTCCGAGTGTCCGCCCTCCACCCATTCCCCGGCGCGCGTCGCGCCCGCCCTCGAGGCAGGAGCAGGCGCGGCGCGCGCCGATCTACGGAGAAAGGCACCCCGACAATGAATTTCGAACTGAGCCACCTAGGCCGCCGCCCGCACAGCACCGTGTTCGGTAGCGCCGTCGACGGCGACGACGCCACGGTGCGAGTCGTCGACACCGGCGAAATCCTGTGCCTGTCGCGGTTGGACGGCGAGGACGGATGGACCGTCGACACCGCGTTCGGCCCCGATGGCCGCCCCCTGTGGGTACACGCGTACGGCACCCGGACCGGGGACACGGTCACCGCCCCCCAACCCCTTGCCGACGCACTCACCGCGCGCTGCGCGGAGCGTGCCCACCAGTAGAGCCCGACATCCGATCGCCCCCATTCAGACGCGGACCCGGTTCTAGCGTCCGCGCCGCCGTTGCGCGATCACTCAATCATTCGCTACCCGAAGGATATTCCGTGAACGACTACGTATTCGTGACCCTGCTCAGCAACGTTCCGCCCGCCCACGCCCGCGAGGACGCCGCCGAAGCCATCCACGACACCGAGGCCCAGGCCCGCCGCTGGGCCGAAGAGCAGTTGCGCGAGTCGGTGCACCACTACGGCAACGGCTGGAGCTGGTGCGTCGCCGTAGTGCGCACCACCCGCGAGGACCACGAGGATTGCCGCTGGAATTTGCTGGACGATCTCGTTGCCCGCGCCTCGTGGGACAGCAGCGCCGAGGCCGTGCGGTGGGACGTTCTCGGGCCCGAGGGCCCCGCCGCCACCCCGTGGAGCGAGGTCCACGCGCGCGGCCCGGCGCGCAGCTGAGTAGACCCGCAGCGGCAACCGCTAGGTGTGATGTAGATCACTCTCCGAAATGATTCGCACAGTTCGTACAGTTGGTACAGTTGATTGTGTTGGAGGGGATCAGATCACACAGAAGGAGAACCCAATGTCGCAGCCTGATTTCAGCACCCGGTGCCCCCAGCGGTACGCGCGTCTGAGCCCGGTCGAGAACGGCGACCAGCTCGAGTGCAGCGCGTACCACGATCACAGCAGCCGCCGGTACGTGCTGATCACCGATGCCGACGCGTCGCGGGAGGCCGACCATGCGTGGACCCGGGAGCTGTTGCGTATCGCCGCGCTGCCGGAGCACGAGCGTACGGCGGAGATGCGCGCGCAGCGCGTGCACGACGTCGACCGCAAGCGGGTCGATGTCTATGCGGACGCGCTGCGCCGAGAGGCGCAGTACGCCCGCGCGTGGGACGGGGAGCTGTTGCGTATCGCCGCGCTGCCGGAGCACGAGCGCACCGCCGAGATTCGCGCGCAGCACCTCGACCATATCGACCGCGAACGGGTCGCGTCCTACGTGGAGAAGCTGCGCGGCGACCGTGCCGCCGGATTCCGTGTGCTACTGCGCGGCACGGGCAGCTGACCCGATTCCTCCCCGCGAGACCGGTAGGGCCGGACGGCCGCTAACCGCCCGGCCCACCGGTCTCGCATCCACCATCACCACCACCGAAGGAGACACCACACCATGGGCTCTCGCTCTACAACCACGATCATTACCCCCACCGGCCGCGCATCGTTCTATCTGCACTGGGGATCGCCCGAGTACCAGGTCCCCCGGATCGCCGAATGGACCTACGAGATGGCCATGCGCGCCGAAGAACTCACCGTCGACACGTGGGAACAGTGGGCCGCCGAGGTCAACGGGGACAAGGGCGGAGCGGCCGCCGCCGAGCGAATCGACTACGAGCCCGGCGACCTCGAGCACCGATACGAAGTCGAAGTCGGTCCCGAGCGCTTCGAATTCCGCTACTGGCATCGCGTCAAGCCGTGGCAAGACGGACCGTGGATTCGGGTGCTGCGGTGCGGATCGGTTCCCGATCTGCTCGCCGAAGCCGTCCGCCAGGTCGAACGGATGCGCAACTTCGCCGCCCGCTACCGCAAGGAAAATGGATTGGCCGAAGACTCCGAAGTGCCCGGACTCGAATCCGTCGCCGATATGACCGCGTGGCGATCGGAATGCGCCGACCGCGCCGATGTGTACGCCGCTCTGTTCTGTGAAGGTGCCCGCACGAGCGAGCCGGACAGCGACGCCTACCCCGAGCGCGTCGACGGCCAGAGCGACGCCGACTATGCCGCCGCGCGCAAGACGTTCTGTGTCGATGCCGCGCGCCACGTGGTCACCCTCGCTCGCGAGTACCGCGACAAATGCGAGTTCGACACCGCCGAACTTCTGTGGGCCGAGGCACGCGGACTCATCCGCGCGGCCCAGCGCATCAAGTAGAACCCCACCCCTAGGCCGAGCACGGGACCGGACGGCCGCTAACCGCCCGGTCCCCCGTCGGCCCCTCACCCGCCGAAGGAGCCCCCACCATGCACACATTCACCCCGGTTGAACGCCTCATCATTCGCTACGCCGCCGAGGACCACGCCGCCCACTACTACGGCACCGTGTTCGGTTTCGGCCGCGACGACGCGGCGCGCTACACCGCCGAAGGCCATTTGCGTGCCCTGGTCAGCGAATACGGATTGACTCCGGTGCACCGGGCGTTGGTCGAGGTACTGACCGAGCGGCCCGAGTTGCTGACGCGCAGCCCCGCCGAGCGCGCGGCCGGTGCCCAGGCCCGCGCCGCGCAAGCCGACGCCCAGGTGCAGGCCGCCGGAAAGGCGTTCAAGGCCGGAGACCTCGAGCGCGCCAGCAAGCTAATCGACGACGCGGAAACCTTCGCCCCGGCCCGCAACTTCGACGGATACCGCGAGAAGATCGCGGCCGCCAAGGCCACCGCGGCCGCCCCCGCCGCCCCGCTCGCCAGCTGACCACGAGAGGCCCCCGCATGCGCCCGCAATGCCCCTGGTGCGCCAGCCCCGCCACCGACGAGGAAGACCCCGACCTCACCACGCTGTGCGACTCCCACGCCGCCGAATACGAGGGTCTGAGCCTCCACCAGGCCGACCGCCGCGACCGCATCGAGTACGCGGAATGGCTCGACAGCATCCACTGACCACCCCGACTGACCGAAGGACAGCAACCATGACCACATCCCTGCCGTTCGCCGTCACCGTGCAGCCCGACAACTTCACGCAGTTGGACGACTTGGCGCGTCGCACCTACGGCGCGCCCCTGCACCCCGAGTCGTTGACCCACGCGCAGGCGTGGCGGATAGTCGCCGCCCTGCTCCCCGCATACCGCGCCGACCGTGAGCTGCGGGTGACCTATGAGGGTCGCACCCTCAGCGCGGCGACGGATGGCGACGCCGCCCGCCACGTCGTCGAGAAGTTCGCACGCGACGCCGCACCGCGCGCCGACGACGACCGCCCGCTGCGCCTCACGGTCGCGCCGACACTGTGGCAGCGGCTCACCGGTGCGCGCCCGGTTGTCATGTGCTGGGCTCCCCCGACTGCCGACAGCGGCCCGGCCGCCGACGACCAGGACGCCGCCGAGCATCGCTACGAGGATCACGGCAAGATCTATTTCTACTTCGCCGAAGGCCGCTGGCATCTCGATTCCACCAGCCTTGACGGGTACCCGCTGGACGGTCTCGGTTCGCTCGATTGCACCTATGGCGGATGCCCGGACCGGTGCACGACGTGCAAGACCCCCGAGGCCACCGCCGAGCGCGAGCAGGCCGACGCCACGCCGTTGCCGACCGGCCGCGAAGTGCTGGACATGCTGGCCGAGTGGTACGGATACACCTTGGTCAGGACCGATCGGACGGCAGAGGCCGCCCGCGCGGACCAGCTACTCGCCGACTTCCGGGCCGACGTGCGCGCCATCGAGGACCACACAGCGCGGTACACCGACGAGCCCGGAAGCGATCAGGACGCGGCCGTGACCGCGCGCTATGCCGACGCGCGCGCCGAGCTGTACGAGCACGCAACCGAGACGGCCGAACGCCTCCACGCACTCGCCAGCGCCGGACACCTGCCGAAGGCGTGGACGACGGCCCGCACCGCGCAGGTAGTCGCGGACTGACCGCGCCGTGCGGCCGCCGCCGGTGCGAATCCTGTGGGCGGATGTCGGGAGCGCGGCGCGGATGCGCCGCGCTCCCGCACGCGGTTCCGCAGGTGCCCCGCCGCCTCGTGCGGGGCGGAGCGGCGAGAAGTGGCGCGCATCACACAGAATCTATGTCGTACTGTTCGTACAGTTGGTACAGTTGGAGTCATGACCGACACACTCACCATCGCCCACACCGCCGCCGAAGGCACCCGGTTGGAGGGAACCCAGTACGGCGACGGAACTTACGAAATCATGTCCGCGCTCGAGCAGCGGATCGGCCGCTATTGGAAGTGGTCCCGCTCGCTGTCGCAGTGGATCGTGTACCGCTCCCGCGACCGCCAGCCGACGACATGGGTTATCAACGCGGCCGTCGAAGCGCTGACCACCGCCGGGTACACGGTGACCGTCGATATCGACCGCACCCACCGCGACCCTGCCCAGGTCGCCGCCGACCGCGCCGCCGACCGCGCCGCCTACGCCGCCGCCGTGCACGCCAAGGCTGAGCGTCACCGTGCGGCCGCCGACGCCGCCGACGCCCGCGCAGCCCGCGCACACGACTCATTGCCGCCCGGAGGCGAGCCGATCAAGTACGGCCACCACTCCCAGCGCCGACACGAACGCCTGCACGAGGCCGCCGACCGCACCGCGCGCCAGGCAAGCGAGGCCCGCGCGAAGGCCGCCGCGACCGAGCAACGCGCCCAGGTGGCCGAGAGCAACGCCACCACCCCCGAGCCCCCCGACATGATCCAGCGCCGCATAGCGCGCCTCGAAGCCGAGCAGCGCGCCGCCGAGCGCCGCCGCGACGGATACCGCCGCTCGCTGGGTATCAACGGCCAGACCGGAACCCCGATCATTGAGGAATGCCCCGCCGCGCGCGGCGACTACCGCGCTCGCCTGGTGGCCGAGATCGCCCAGCGCGCCGACGAGATCGCCCACCAACGCAGCTTGCTCGCCGCCGCGCAAGCCGCCGGTGCCGTCGTATTCACCCCGGACATGATCCGCCCCGGCGACTACGTCCACGCTCGCGGGCACGTCCGCCCGGAACCCGTCGTGCGGGTCAACAAAACCACGGTCACTTTGGACGTGGCCCCCGGATGGAACAACAAATACCCCATCAACAAGATCACGGGAATTACCAACCGCGCCGGAGAACGCGTCAGCTTCGACGCTCAGGGCCGCCGCAGCGACGAGCAGCCGACCGGTTGACGGAAAGACCGGCGGCCGCGCCCAGTGGCCGCCGGTCCCGCCGCCCCCAAGCCGCCTACGTCCCGCAGGAGCGCAGGGCCCGACCCGCCCGCCGAACCGCGACCGCTCAGGCGAGGGCCGCCGAGGCCGCTTACGCACCCCAGACGGGCCGTAGGCGGCCGCACCGACCAACTACATGCACACCCCGCGGCGCGTCTCTATTCGCGCCGCAGAACCCTCGGAAGGACTCCAGTCATGATCACGACGCGGGCAGGTACCGCTTTCGCCGCCGGAGCCGCGAGCACGCTGCTCACGATCGCGGCCGCCGCCGGACTGTGTGCCCTCGACCCTCTCACTCGTATCCGCACCGCCGCCGCCCGGCTGAGCATGTCCCCGGCCGCGCGCGCCGAGCTCGACCGGATGCGCGCCGAAGTGTTGGCGCGTGACGAAGCGAGCGCATGGGAGGCCCAGCGAAGCGACCAGGAGGAGCGGAGTCGATTCGACCCCGCGCTACTCGCTGGCTGTCGACACGAGCGCCTCGAAGATTTGAGCATGAGCCAGCTGATATCCGAACTCGACTACGCGCGCGTGAGCAAGCGCGCGGCCATCGCCGAATGCCACGTACTCGGACCCACCCCGAACGGAGACGAACACGCCCGCATGTGGTGGCAGCAGGTCGAGGCGTTGCGCAACGAGTTCAGACGACGCCGCGTTCAGTCCATCACCGCACACCGACTCGGCGTGCGAGATCGTATCCGGATGGCGCACGCGGCTCCCCGGGTGACCGACCTCGAAGCCGAGTACCCGCGCTACGGCCGGTTTCCGCCGCCCCCCTGCGAGCCCGACCCCGACCGCTACGCCGCCGAGGACAGCACGGGCGAACCGCCGCACTACGACGAAGACGACGCGCCCGCAACGTTCTGGAGTGATGGACCGCCGGAAGTGTATGACGAACCGCCGTTCTGAGTATTGGCCTCACCCGCCCGAGGACGAGCCAGCCCGCACGTTCGCCGGGAACCTCATAGAGAGTTCCCGGCGAACGCGATTCCGGCCCGGAAGAGTGTTCCACACTACGGTGCCGCCGCAGGCCGCACCAGCGCACGGAGGCCAGGCAGTGCGAACGCTCGAGCGGCCAGCGCCGAGCGCCACCGCCCATACTTGGCGAGGTACAGCCGATGCCCGCACAGCCACAGCGCCAGTCCCGCGCCCAGGTACCCCAGCGCCACCACCAGCCGACCAGGGAACAGCAGAGCCGCCGCCAGGCTGACCAGGCTATCGAGGACCAAGAGTGCCCCCACCCACCGCGCGACCGCCGAGCCGATCAGCCAGGACACGAGCGCCACCAGCGCTACGAGCGCGGCAACCCCCACGATCTGAGAAACCATCACCGCCCCTTTCATGGTCCCCGCCGCCCGCCCTGTCCGCGCGCAGCGCCTAGCGTCTCCCACGACCGAGCCCGGTCATGGCATCCCGTCCGCACCGAACAGCGTCGGACGGCCACCGCCGACCAGCAGCGCCCGCCGCACCGCATCCCCGTTCCAGCCGGTACGCACCGCATCCCGCAGCGCTTTGGAGCGCGCCACGCGCTCCGCACGGGTCAGCCCGTCGTGCTTCCACAGCGGCCGCTGCCCGCCGCCGCGCCGTTTGCTGCCCATGGAGGACAGGTTGTCCGCTTGCGTACCGAGCACAACATGCGGCGGTGACGTGCCGACCCACGCGGCCCGGACACAGATCGGATTGTCGCAGCGATCATGCATCGCTACCAGGTCCGGCGGTACCGGCTCACCGGTGGCCAGCGCCACCGCATAGCGGCTCGGCCGCACCATCACATCCATTCCGTCCCGGGTGACCCAGAATCGCCCGTACCCGTCATTGCCTAGGGCACCAATCCATATCCAGCAGTCGCCGACAGCCGGACCGCGCACAATCTTCGCCTCGAAGCGCGCGACCTCCACCGCATCCCCCACGGCCAGCGGTCGCGGAGCCGATAACGCGGCCGCCGATGAACCGCCCGGACCCGAGCCGCTCCCATTGGCCCGCGCGGCAACCCAGAAGCTCAGTTGCTCGCCGTCGGGGCGAGACGAATCGGCCGAACCCATTGCCGTACCACCACTCGACTACGAGGCCGGAGCCGACGGACTCGCCCCGCTGTCCGCTGCGCCTAGCGGTTGCCGCCCGGAATCAGCCGCCGACTTGTCCGCCACCGGCGGAGTCGGTGCCTGCTCGCTTCCACGAGTCGGTGTCTTTCCGTCGGTCACCGCGCCACCGCTCGCCGAGACCGACGCGGCCGCCGATTCGGCTTCCGGCTCGAGCGCCCGCAGCCGCTTGCGCAGTTCGCTCTGTGTGAGCCCGGTTCGTTCGATGAGATCCGACTCATTCAGTCCCAGCGCCCGCAATCGCGCGAGTATCCGGCCCTGAGCGGCGAGCGCTTTGGAGGTGGTCCGCTCGTAGGCCACGTGTGCCTTGTTGATCGCGGCATCTCGCCGCGCGGCCGCTTGTTCCAGCTTGTCCGCTATGCGCTCTTCCCCGGTGAACAACTCGTTGAACGCGCGATGAATCGCGGCCGCCCTGTCCAGGTCCGCCCGCGCGGCCGCTGCCGCCCGTTCGCGCGCGGCTTTGAGCGCGCCCGGTTGACTCTGCCTATTGGCCATCTTGGCAACTCCTCACACCTAGCGGTTCCTAGCCCGGCGACGGTCGCGGCGTGCGCGCCGGTGACGTCCGATCACCGAGAATTGATCACACCGTAACCCAGTAACCCCAGTTCAGAACAGCACCGCCGTCCCGGCGACCGCCGGAACCGGACCGGATTACCCCCGAATCCGGTCCGCTCGCTTCGCTCGCGTCTCGCGACCCGTCGACCCGAAAAGAGCGACACACCTTCTGCACTTCTGTGAGATCCCAGGGTTGACCTCTTTTCTCGGCGGCGGAATCCGCGCTACCGTGATGATCATGATGTCCGGTCCGCACCCGCTACACGCTGGTGACGGATACGAATACTTGACGCGTCAAGTAGCTTCGCAGGACCGTGACCGCGACCGGTCACGCGACCTGACCGACTACTACACCGAGCACGGCACACCGCCAGGGCAGTGGTGGGGCAAGGGCGCCGATCTCCTCGGGATCTCTGGCGCGGTTCGCGAAGAACAGATGCAAGCACTGTTCGGTGAAGGACTGCATCCCGAGGCCAACGCCATCATCGCCGAAGCGCTGGAGAACGGGGCGACGGTCAAAGAGGCCGTCGACCGAGCAAAGATCGGCCGAATGCTGTCGGAATTCTCGCCGAAGAAGACCGAGATCAGCGAGATCTACGACCGAAAGCTCAACGAGTGGATCGCGAAGCATCGGCGTCGACCCAATCACGACGTGCGCATGATGCTCCGTACCGACGCCGCGCACGAGCACCTGTGCGCCAAGCTCGGACGCAAACCCACCAGGCAAGAGATCAACGCCACGCTGGGCGCACAAAAGAAGCTGCACAAGCGGGCAGTCGCCGGGTTCGACTGCGTGTTCACTCCCCCGAAAAGCGTCAGCGTGATATGGGGCCTTGCCGACGACAAACTCCGCCGCGCCATCTACGAATGCCATCGAGACGCGGTGCTGGCCACGCTCGAATGGGCAGAGGAACACTTCGCGCTGACGCGCCGCGGAACCGGTGGCATACGGCAGATCGACGCCGAAGGTCTCACCGTGGCGATGTTCGAACACTACGACAACCGCACCGGTGACCCGAACCCTCACACCCATTGCGTTATCAGCGCCAGGGTGATGGGCTCGGACGAGAAATGGAGCGCCCTGGACGCACGCGCCCTGTTCGCCGGCGGCACCAGCCTCAGCTGCATGTACAACGCCCTGAACGCCGCCAACCTCAAACACCGCATCGGGTTCGCGTTCGAAGATGTCGAGCACCGCGGTAAGGAACCCGTTCTCGAGATCAAGGACGTCGCTCGCGAGCTGCGAGACCTGTTCTCCCGTCGACCCGACATCGTCCGGGTCACCGAACAGCTGATTGCCCAGTACCGAGCCACACATGGGCGCAACCCATCCAAGCGGGTTCAGATCAAGCTGGCCGAGCAAGCCACCTTGGCAACGCGTGATGCCAAACCGGTTCCCAAGTCGCTGCGGGAGATGGTGGAGGAATGGGATCAGCGCTTCATAGAGTTCGATGATCAGCACCGGACCGGGCAAGAGTTCGTCGCTGAAGTCTTGCGCTGGCACACCGATCCCCATGCCGTCCGGCCCTACGACGCCGAGCACGCCGCCATCAGAGTCGGGGTCGAACTTGGCGGCCGCGAGGGCATCCTCAGCACAAACCCCTCTGCCGTCGACTCCGCGATCGCGGATGCGTTGCGTCGGTACCAACTCAGCGATGCGATCGAATTCCACGCAGCATTCGCCGAAGTACGTTCGCTGCTCAATCCGAGGGCACCGACCAACGCTCTTGCGGCCGTTGATGCGGCTTGCGCAGCCGCTGATGCTCGGGTGTACGACCCAGTGCGGATCGCACGAGAGGTCACAGAGAAGGTCGCACGACGGCGTGCCACCTGGACTGAAGCACATATTCGGTCGGCGACCTGGGACCGGCTGGCACGCTGTGATTTCCCCGATGTCGCAGCCCTGAGAGCTGCCGTAGAGGACACGGTCGCAAACGTGCGCGACCAGCACAGCATCCAACTCACGATCGACCCGGACGAGTATCCGGAAGAGGTGTGCCGTCGAAACGGCGAGAGCCAGTTCGACACCGTCGCAGTCACTACGATCCGCTACTCCAGTGAGCAAGTGCTCGCAGCGGAGAATGTGCTGCGCGAGGCCGCTCAGACCCCCACCGCAGACTTCCTGAGCCGTACCGCCGTCGACCGCGCCATCGCGCAGGTCGAAGCCGATGAGGCGAGTGCCCGCGGCGCGGACTTCCGGCTGAACTCCGGACAGCGCGAGATCGTCACCCATCTGTGCACCTCGGGAATGCGGCTCGATGTCGCTGTCGGTGCAGCTGGTGCGGGCAAGACCACCGCAATGAAGGCGGCGGTACGGGCATGGCTCAACGATGGCCGCCAGGTGGTAGCGTTGGCCCCATCCGCCGCGGCCGCCGACGTTCTCAGCCAAGACGTCGGCGTCGACGCACGCACCATCGACAGCCTGCTGATGCGGGTGCGCATGGGCAACCCGTCGGGCTTGGTGCGGGGAGCGATGATCCTCGTCGACGAGGCCGCGATGGCCAGCACACCCAACCTCTATGAACTGCAACGCATCGCTGACACCGCCGGCGCAGTCGTGCGCTACGTCGGTGACCCATATCAGCTCAGCGCCGTCGAATCCGGCGGCATGATGCGGCTGCTCGCACAGGAAACCAAGGCACCCGAGCTCGTGACCGTCGTGCGCTTCCGCACCGAAGGAGAAGCGCCCGCCAGTCTGCAAGTCCGCAACGGCGACGCCCGGATCGCGTTCGACTGGTACAAGGACCAGGGACGCATCACATCGGGCATGAGCGACGAGTTGCGGGAGAAGATCCTCGCCGAATACGTGCGAGACCGCGCCGCCGGAACCGTGAGTCTCATGATGGCCGCAACCGTCAGCGACGTCACGGCGCTCAACGGTGCGGCACAGGCCATGTTCGCTGCCTCGGGCGAGGTGCGGACCGCAGGTCCACGCACCGCCCTGTCCGATGGGCACCACGGCTACATCGGCGACATGGTCGTCACCCGCAAGAACAACAATCGGCTCCGGGTCACACGCGGGAAGCGGGCCGGTTCCAGTGTCGACAACGGCAACCTGTGGCGGATCACGAAGATTCACGAGGATGGTTCGCTCACCGTGGTCGGCAGCTCCCACCGGGGAGTCGTACACCTGCCTGTCGACTACGTCCGGACGCACACCGAACTCGGCTACGCGACGACAGTCCACCGGTCGCAAGGCATGACCGTGGACCGCGCGTACCTGTTAATGAACAAGGCACTCGGGCGTGCACTGGCCTACGTGGGACTGACCCGCGGCAAGTCGTGGAACGGGGTCTACATCGCCACCGACACCGCCCCCGACCCAGGAATCGAGATTCAGCCCGACGACCCCGACGAACCCATCACCGAACGCGATATCTGGCTACGCGTGCTGGCCCGCGAAGACGACAACCTCACCGCGACCGAAGTGATGCGTGCCGAGCAGGCTCGCATCAGCGACCCCACCCGGCTCCGACAGATCTATCACGAGATCACCGCCACGCTCGCCGACACCCGAGGCCGCGATCTACTCGAGCGTGCGCTCCCCGTCGCGATCTACCACGAGATCAGCAACAGCGAAGGGTTCCCAGCCCTGCTCGCCACCATCGCGGTAGCCGATCAGCACGGCCTGAACACCGTCGCGATGATCAACCACATCAGCACCGCCGGGTGGCGCGATGAGGGACAGAGCCTGCTCTCAGCCCGCGACACCACCGCCGTACTGCGCGCCCGTGCCGACACCTGGATCGCCGAACAACTGCACAGCGACGGAACCCCCGCCTCCACCCGCGTCGACACCCTCGGCCTGAACGAGTTCACCGACACCGCCGCCATCATCGGCGCCGTCGCGGAGACGAACCGCGCTACCCATCTGGGCACCACGCAGCGCCGCGGGCGGTTCTATGCGGTGCGTGACGCCGAATACGACGGCATCCCACCAGTCCCCTCGCGTCACCCCGGAATGAACGGCGCGTTGGCCGATCTGGCCGAGGAGATCCGCGCCCGGCTGGTCGGAAGCCACGCCGACACGCGCGCCCCGGCCGCCGCACCGCGCACCAGTAGCGAGCGCGCGGCCGCACTCGACGAGTACACCCATACCACCGATCCGGTGGACCGCCGGGCACGGTTGCGTCGAGACTACGAGACCTATGTCCGCGACCTCGAGCGTGCCCGCGCCACCTACTTGCTCGACCACTACCTGACCGACGATCTTCTGCGGATCGTGGAGTCGGGCCGCCGGTACACCAGCCTCCTGGACACCATCGGACTAGCCGACGAGCACCGCCTGGACGCGGCCGCGTTAGTGGCAGACATCTGTACCCGTGGAGGTCGCGACCGGGGCGAAAGCCTGCTCACGGTGCGCGACGCCTCCGCCATCCTGCAGTACCGGGCCGATGAGTGGATCGCCGATCACATCGTCACCGTCGACAACCCCGTCACGGTGCTGCCGGTCGAATCCCTCGGTGCCGCCGACACCGACACGGAGGCACTGACCCAGGCTGTCGTGGCACTGAATCGCGGCGCGGACGTCCTGGCATGGCAGCCGCGCACCGAGCGATTCCGTGCCCTCGAACAACTCGGCTCACCACCAGGGCTGCGCCCGATCCCACCCGAATACCCGGGCATGGACACGGCCGTCGCCGACTACGCCGACGAGCTGCGCCGACTTCTGCTCGATCTGCCGGACGACACCCCGGACTGGCGGGCTCGCGCCGCACAGCGGCGGCCGGGAGACCACGACGCGATCGACATCGACGAGTGGATTTCACTTGCCGCGGCCAACACCGAACTCGCCTATCCCGACCTGGACAGCATCGAGCGCGTGGTCCGATTGCGCGCCGAACTCGCCGCAGCTCAGGCCCAGACCGACCTGCTGACGGCCACGCTGTTCGCTGGGACGAACATCTACGACAGCGCGATCGAGGATATCGTCCGCCGGGTCCGCGCCCGTGCCGACGAACTGGCACCACTACTGCGCGAGCTGCGCGACGCCCAAGACATTCTCGTCGACGCCGAGCGCGAGCTGGTGCTCGCCGAGGACGCCTACCACCAGCTACTCCACGCCACACCCGACGCCGCCGACGAAGAGTTCCTGCACGGACTCGCCGATCGGATGGAAGCCACCGAGGACCCGGCCGTCCTGGCGCGACTGAACGATCTGCTCGCTCGATACCTGGACGCCACCGATGGCACCGACGCGCGCACCGACGCACTCGCCGCTCAGGAAATCGCCACCGCCCGCCGCACCATGGAGCGAGCACGCGAATTCGCCGAACAGGTCCGCGCCGACATCGGCGCAGCCGAGCGAGCCCTGGACGCCGCGGCTGCCCAACACCGCGTAGTCGATGGGTTGGACGTGCAATACGTGCGCGATCTCGCCACCCAACTCGCCGGGACCGATCTGGTCGCTGCCCGCGCGGCCGTACTGCGCCTGAATGCACAGCTGCGCACAGCGCGAGCACATGCTGTCGACGCACTCGTTGACGAGAGCGGTATTGACGCTGACGCCGCCGTCGCGGAACTCGACCGCTGCACGGTGCCGACCCAGACCGAGCAGCACGAAGCAATGACCCGCGTGCTCGGGCGCGAATCCCGGGAGACCGACTCGCTGCCCGCGCCCGACGCTGCGGAGACCGTGGACGCGGCCGTGAACCTCGCCCGCCGGCGGATGCGCGAAATCGAGACCGCCTACGACCGCGAACAGACACCCGCGCCGATCGACGACCGCAATGCGATCGTCCGGCTGGTCCGCGCCCGCGCCGACGCCTTGCTTCCGTGGGCCATCGAGGCCCACCGCGCCGAACTCGCGTGGAAGGCCGCCGACGCCGCGGCTCTCGCCGCCGACGCCGACCACGAACGGGCCCGCACCAAGGAATCCGATCCCTGGACCGCTGCCGCTGCCGATCCGTTCGTGCGGGACATGCAGGAACGCATCGACGCGCTGGATCCGGACTCCGAAGCTCACGCCCCGCTGCGAGCACAGATGACCGAGATGCTCGAGCAGTACAAGGCGGCGGCCGCCGACACCGCCGACACAGAACTCACCGTCGAACGCACCCGCGCCGAACAAGCCGCTGTCGCGGCGCGGGCGCGCGCCGACCAGCTGCGAGCGGCCGCCGACACCGCCCTCCGCGCGCTCGCCGAGCGCCAACACGAGCCGATCACCACCGCGGGCTCCGAATCGGCGGGAGCTGTCGGTAGCGTTCGGAGGCCAGTCGCAACCCAGATAGAGCGGGGCGAGCAGCTGGAACACCTCACTGTCACCGCCGACACCCCCATGGACCAAGCCGCCGCCGCCTACCTGCAGACCCTCACCGAAGCGGCGGTCCTGCCCGGCGAGCCGGATCGGCGGGCACCGAGCTGGCTGCCCGCGCCGCCACCAGCTGAGAACACCAGCGCGATGGCCGACCGTGCTCGTGAGCAGTACACGGCGATCATCGAGCGCACGGTGTGGCTGGGTGGTCAGGTCGCTGATGAGCGACCGGCGTGGTCGGCGCATCTCGGGCCGCTCCCGGCCGGCGCGGTCTCGCGCGCGGACTGGATCACCACCGCCGGACACATCGCCGCCTGGCGCGAACAACACGACATCACCGACCCCACCACCCTGCTCGGCGACCGCCCAGCTCATGACCCCGACCGCGCCGACCGCTACGACGAACTCACCCGCGACGCCCACCGCCTCCGCACCACCGCCGTCGACGACGCCACCCGCCACGCCCAACACGACGCCGAACAGGAACGCCAGCGCGAACTCGACCGACAACGACAGCGCGAACTCGACCAGCAACGCCAGCACTACCGCCCCACCACCCCAGACCACCCGACGGGATTAGAACCCTGAAGCCACCCCGTCAACGGACATGTTGACGGGACCGCGCATGCTTCTCGTCTTGAGGCACACGCCCCCGGAATCTGGCCTCTGACGGGGCGGTTGAGTGGTTGCTCGAGTTACCATCGACGCTATGACTGCGAGCACGTCGACGAGCGCCGCCGGTAGCAGCGCTGCCGTGCTGGCCGCCTGGTACCACGACAACGGGCTGGACAGCGACGAAGCCTATGTGGACGCGTTCACCGTCGATGCGGCCGCGTTCGCCGAACTCGACGCCGACGCCGCCCGGTGACCTCCGCGCACCCGGATGCCGCGCGGCCGCGGCAGGGTGAAGTGTGGGCGTTCGCGCCGTCGATTGCGGGCCGCGCCGCGCCGTCGTCACTCGGTCCGGATCTGGTGCTGGTGGTGTCCAACTCCCGCGACAACGCCATGCTCCCCCACATCGCGGTGCTCCCGGTCGCCAACGCCCCGGCCACCGACCTCACCGTGCTCCTGGAAGTCGGCGACCCCCGGCCCGGAATGACGGTAGACGTCACCCGGGGCCGGACCATTCCCAAAAGATGGCTGGTCAGCTGCGAAGGCAGTGTGACGCGCAAGAAAATGCGCGAGGTATTCGCCGCGGAGGTGCAATACCGCTGCCCCGAACCCGAATAGCCCCGATCCATTCATCACGCGGGTCAGCGCCGCAAAAGCGCAGCGCTCGAGGCGATTTCGCCGATACGCTCAACCCCGTGCGCAGTCCTCACCATATCGGTCCCAGTGATCCCGCTCCCGCCGGCACCGACGACGCGACCGTACTCACCGGCACCATCGCCGAGGAACCGGTGCTGTTCCTACTCACCCGCTACCGCGTCGCCCAGCGCACCGAGGACGGCGTACTCCTCTGCGGTGACGCGCTCGACGCGGCGCTGCGCGCCCGTGGCGCGCAGCCCATGACCGATATCGACTTCGACCGAGAGCCCGCGCCCGGATGGCGCGCGGTGATCGACACCCGCCACGGCAGCGTGCAACTTATCGCCCCCGGCGACGAACTGATCCACGAAGGAGACCTCGCGTGCGAGCCCTCCTGGTCTCAGCAGATCGCCGAGCGCCAGCACGAGGGCCGCGGACTCGTTGTCATCACCGGTGCCGCCGCACCCACGGCGGCGGCCGCCCTGGAGATGATCGCCGCCGGATTAGCCAACTGGCTGCGCGTACCGATCGAACTGACCCTCTGATCAAACGTAGGCTGCATCGGCGACCAGAGGAAGGAGCGCGGCCGCTGCGGCGCGGGCCACCGCCGTCAGCGGCGGGGCGAGCGGCGCGGAGCGATGGACAACAGCCCGGCCACCATCATGCCGACGGCCGCGCCCACCGCGCCGCCGGCCAGCGCGCGCCCCACCCGCTTCCGTCGGCCTCGTGCAGGAGCCGGGGCGGGGTGACGCACCTTCACCACGATCACCACAACCACGACCAGCACAGCAAAGGCCGGATATATCAGCAGCATCGACATGCGCACGGACCTCTCCCCGACTGCCTGGTTCGGATCCAGGACAGGCTGGCGGTTGTGACGGACCGATCGCCACGGTGGGCGGGATCACTCTAGTACGCCGGGCAGCGTGGCCTGGTCCATCCGGTGAAGGACACGACACGCACGCACTGCGCGATCGTGGACAACACCGACTGCGCGGCTACGATGACCGCACGCCAAGTCGCTGGCTGGCATCTCGAGCTGCATCTCCCGCCCACGCCGGGACCGCGGCACCGACAGATGCACAAGGGTCCCGGACCGTCGCGACCGTCCACCGTGCATGCATCGACCAGCAGGCGGGGGACGCGTGGGGTGCCTCGCCGGAACAGAGAGTCGAGCATGGTCCGTCACGACGCCAAAGCGAAAAAGGCCCGTCGCTCCCGCGCCGAAGCACACGAACTCCCATACAAGACCGCCTACGACGCCGATCCGCGCCGAAGCCCCCTCACCACCGTATCCGCTGAGCACCAACCGATTACGGTTATGCTGCCGTCGACCCCCGACGCTTCAAACATCACGGTGGTCTATCGGCAACTCTCGATCCCCCGCGACGCACTCTATGCCGACATGGACTGGTTCAGCCACGAGGTCGCCGTCACCCACTCCTACCCCGGGGCGGCGACAGGGACATGGAGACTGAACCTGGCCGCGTGGGGCCAGCACGGTCAGGCATGGCTGATGATGCCGTGGCCCGATGTCCACCCTGACGCCGTCTTCGAGATCTGGCACACCGACAAGGAGAAACGTCTGGGCAGCTGTACCGGTCGGCAGTTACTCGACCTCTGGGCGCCACAAAACCTCACCGCCGAGTGCGAACGCGACCCCGAACTGATCGACGTATCGTCACTTCTCAGCGTCCGGGTCGAGAGTCGCCATGAGTGGCCGACATTCGTGATCGGTTGCGTGTGGTTCAACGACGATCCCGACGACGTATATCAACTGCACTGCACGCGCTGCCGCTACGGGATCGGTTTGGGCCCATGGGAATACGCCTTCGAGGATGCTCTCGAACACAACGACTACCATGCGGAGAGCCCTCGCGGCGAAGAGCTGCCGCGTCCCGCAGATGCACTGTCCGAGCAGCACGAGCAGATCGCGGACCGGCTGATCGACCTTGTCGACGCCTTCCACCGTCGAGCAGAACACGCCGAGCAGCGTGACGAGTTCGTACCAGCGGAGTTCACCGCCTCCGTAGAGACCGAAGCCCGGGCGCTCGGTGAACAACTACACATCGAAGGCGGCCCCGACCTGATGCGCAAGGTCGGCCGACGGGTGGCCGCACAAGTCGATGTCCCGCGCTATCTGGATTTCTGGTGGAGCGGCATCGGCACGTGGAGGGCGTGACCCCCGCCGATACCCGGGTCCCGCCCCACGGTGAACCTCGCTCGTCGGAGGGGATCGAAATCAGGCCGTCAGGGTCCGCACACGCAGAACGGGGCTACGGCCTGCGCCCGCCGAGCCCTGCGGGCCCCGTCGGCACCGGCGGTGGATTGGCGGCGCAGCTCGACCGGCCATGCGCGGGGGTAAGGAGGCCAGCTTTCCGCGGAGTCTGGAAAGCCGACCGAGCACGCGCGAGGCCGGTCGGCCGCGCCACCGCGAACACTAGCGACCCCGCCATGTCCCGGGCCAGGCCCTGGCAACTGACTGGCACACCAAGTCAGGCGTCCATCGTCGCCGCACCCCGCGCAGGCTGTGCAAATCGGGCAATTCATGACAATTCGTGCCTTCGTAAGGTTTATGCCTTGACAACACCGCCCCGGCCCCTGTTTGCCCGGTGCCGTCGTCGATGGTGCCGCTGGGTAGCGGGTGATGCGCTGTTTATGTCGATCGACGCCCGAAGATCGGGCGTCGATGTGCGAGAATAACGGTGTTGCGCAACATATGCCGGGATCTGGCGAAGGCATGGTCGCGGCCGGACGCCAGCATGTACTCCGCCCTATGGGATGGCCCAGTCTATGGCGGGCCACGGCACACCGCGCCGCGACCGCACCAGGCCCGCGTCAGGCTATGCCGACGCCGGAATCGGAACGTGAGGCCATGCCCACGTGGCCGAGGCAATCAGCTACGCATTCGCTCGCGGCGGCCGCCCCCGGCCGTCAGGGCTCGGTGCCCGGTCGCCGCCGACCAGGAAGGCATCTGACCATGAGCAAGAACAGCAGCAGCGGTAGCACCCCGATGGACCGCGAAGCCGCCGACCGCATCGGCGAAGCAGCCGAACGAGACCCCGCCAGCCCGACGGCGACCAGCGGTTTCGCCGACCGCGCCGACAAGGCCGCCGACCGCAACGAGCGCGATCGGTAATCGGCACACGCCGCGCGTGGGATGGGGAGCACTGGTTCGCAGATCGGCACCGCGCCGAAACCGAAAGCGTCGGGATGGTCGATGGGGTCAGGGGTCGCCGTAGTATCTGCCGAATTTTGGGCGGAAATGAGTACTGCTGCAGCTCGGGAGGCTGGCGCCCCCGAAGAGCGCACCCCCGAAGAGTGGAAGCCCGGGGACCTTAGTGGGGAACCCCGGGCTTCATGTCACTGGCGGCGGCCCGGCGGATTCGTTCCGAAGAAGCTGAGTACGCAGCCGAGGACCGTCACTGCGGCATCCCAACCCGCGAGGAGCCCAGCCGCGCTGGCGAGGCTGACAGCCAGTGACAACGCAACAAGCGGATGCACCGGCTCCCTCGGGTCGGGCGCAGGCGGAAACGGGTCGTTCTCAATGGTGGATGGGGGGTCTACCCTCATTCCTGGACCTCTGTTCGTTGACGGACGCTGTCTATTTCGTGCCTCCCCCGAATGCAACTCGGGGGAGGCACACCCTTTTCGAGGGCGGATTCATTGCAGCATCGAGGGGTGCACGGGTGGATACACTTAGAATCGGTGCATGTCACAGGGGTTGGGCATCACCCAGCGGAGGCTCCTCAGCGCGCTCTACGCGGCACCCTTCCGAGATTTGCTTCGCTGGGAACTCGACTTCGACGAGTTCGATGAAGGCGAGGTTTGGGCCACCCCTCTCGGCGTCTACCCCACCGGGGCCGCGGAGCTCTCGGATGGTTCTGAGTTCTATCTGATCGCGCAGCTGGCTCTCGCCGAATTCCACCATCCAACACTGCGTGATAGCCCTCGTCGGTCGCCCGAATTACGCAGGCTCGGATTAATGTCCTGGTTCTCGCTGAACACCCAGCCGAGCACCTCGACCGATCGTGACCTGTTGAGAAGCTGGCGGGCTGCCTACAGACGTGCAGCACGCAGCCTCACCGCCCGCGGATTCATCGAGACGGTACAAGCCAATGTCCACCTAGAGGACCTCGGGCAACTGACCTGGGGCAGCGGTGAGCTGGCAGCTCGTAAGGTCGTGCTGGCGAGAATCAGTGAGACTGGTCGCCAGCACGTGCTGCAACGTCGAGCCGAACTCATTGCTGACCCAAGCGGTTACGCCGATGACCTTCGCCGCGCACTACACGCTGCCGGGTTTCACGACATCGCCGAACCCCACCCGCAACCTCCACCATCCAATAGCGGGCCCCGACGGTCCCGTATCGGCGCCCTCCAGAAACGCGTCCAACTGGAAGAGGCCGCGCCCGGAGCCAGCACACGGCCAGGTCCTCTACTAGGGCGAGGAGACGTGGTTGCCCACTTCACAGCTGAAGACTTTGACACCGATCACATCGAAACTGTCCTTAGAGCGTGGCATCGAGAGGAACAACGCAAATCGCGGGAGCTGTTCGGCGACAACGGCATTCCGCTGCACGAGCAGCTGTTCAGCCAAGAGGATATCGAGGAGCTGCGGCGGCGACTTGCCTAGCGCGGCATCTTACGGGCAGATCATGCAGCCCGAGCTGTTCTGAGTTGTACGGAAAACGATGACTCCCCCGACTACGCGGCACTCAGACCTGTAACGCATGCCGTGTACGCGGCAACGTCCACCCTTCGGTGGCTAGCGATACTTCGGCGCTGACCAGGACCTACACCCATATCCGTTGCTTTTCGGCGATTACTACCGGGACCCAGGTCAGTGGGGAACAGCGAGTTTCGGGATCACTACCCAGGCCGCGACCGCAGCGACGACGAGCCCCGCGCCCCCGGCGGCGGCCGCTGCCCACTCGCCTTGTGCCGAACGAATTATCACGTGGATCAGGAACGACAGCGGCAGGAGCAGCAGGATCCGGCGACCGGCACGCCTGTGTCCGGCACCGAGCAAGGTGATTCCGCCGAACACACCCACCATCGCCATCAAGACGACCGTGATGGACACCAGTGCCACGTCGAGACCCCTCTGCCGGTGATCGAAAACCCAATGCGGCCAACCATAAACCCAGTCACCGACACCGGAGGGCTTCTACGAGCGCTCGGTTTCCTCCAAGAACACCCGCAACCCCTCGCCGACCTTCCCGGCGGCATGTTCCAGTTGCTCGGGAGTCAGATACTTGCCGAAGGCAGCGGCATCGAGCAGCTGGGCGCAGACCTGCCTCAGGTTGAGGGCTGCCCAGTCGCGGCGATCAAGTTCGGGCATGAACGCGAGCCTACCTCGAGTCGAACTATTGTTCGAACCGCTTGGTTTGATTCAGAACAGCGTCCCAGTCGCGTCCGGCGGCGCGGAGCGAGCGCGTGTGCGCTGCCGCTCACCGAGAGCGCGCCCGCACCGCTCCAGCAGCACCGCAATCTGAGCGTCAACGTCGTCCAGCTGCCCTTCGAGGAAGGCGACGTCGTCGCCGGTGGCCGCGTCGAGTTCGGTGAGGATCTCGGCGCGGTCGGCCCGCAACCCGGCGAGCTTGCCCGCCGCGATTTGCTCACGTAGACGCTCCACCTCATCCGCTGCGGCCATGCGACCCAGCCTAGGGAATCGAGGCGGGGCCTTGCCTTCTCTTCCGTCACAGGCTCGTTCACACAGGGGCCCGAGTTTGTCGGTGCTGACTGCGATGATGCCGTGACCGGGTGCCCGATGCGGATCAAAGGAGAGCTGTGACCACCACCAGTGCCCGTAGCTACTACGGTCCTCAGATTCTGGCTGAAGAGATCGGGTTGCAGCGCTGGCAGTTCGAGCGCGCGTCGGCCGCCGGGTTGTTGCCCCGACCTGAGCACACCCGTGGCTGGACACCCGAGCAGGCCGAACAGATCCGCAATCTGGTCCCGGCAATCGTCGGACGTTTCGGTGCTGAGCATCCCATCGGCGCGGCCCGGTGTGCCGACCGGCTCGCCGCCCGTCTCGCGATGACGGTGCAGCCCTGCGATATCGAGGCGTTGGCCGAAGCCGGGCACCTGGAGGTCGCCGACACCTTCACCAAAGGCGGCCGCACGTACGACCTTTACGCCCCCGCGCACGTCGATGCCCTGCCCGCCGAGAGTGTCGCCGCGATCCTCACCGCACGCACCGAATGGACTGCGGTCTCGGTCACCGCCGACGACGCCTGCGCACATCTGGGTTGGAAGTTCGACGAGCTGACGCGCGTGGCCCACGAACGCCGGATCGCTACGGGACGGCTCGGCCGTTACCGCCGCGCCGATATCGACGCCCTGGCCGCCGATGAGGATCTGTGCGAACAGATCCGGCTCGACCGCGTCATGACTGCCGACGCCGCAGCCGGGCTTCTCGATGTCGAGCGGCGGCATTTCGATATCGCGGTCGAGAACGCCTGGATCCGGCCGGTCCGCCACCACGACAAGGAAGTCGGCCGGTATCGCACTGTGGCCGTGCCGCTGTACCGAACCGGCGATATCGAGGCCCTGCTCGAGCTCCCGGATGTCGATTGGGCGCAGGTTCGAGCCACCCCGAAGGGGGTCAGATCGCCGTTGTTGGAGCTGGTCGGCGGCCGGAAGCTCACGCGGGCGAAGGCGATTCGCTCGTTTCTCCAGTGGTTCGGTGCTGACCACGGCATCGAGATGTGGGGCTGGTGGGTACCCGGACCGGATCTGTGGGAGATCGACTGGGAACGTATCGACGGCGGCCCCACGAAACAGGACGTCGCCGCCGCTATCGAGGGCAATCCCGCACTGCGGCGCTACCGCCGCGACATTCAGCTGCATTCCCACGCCGGCGCGGCCATCCGATTCGCCCGAGAGATGCTCGCCCCCGGCGCCGCGGTCATCCTCGACACCGAGACCACCGACCTGTTCGGCCGGGTGTGTGAGATCGCGATCATCGACGCCTGCACTGGCCGGGTCCTGCTGGACTCGCTGGTCAACCCTGGCTGTCCGATCAGCCCCGACGCGATCGCCATCCACGGCATCGGCGAGGGCGACGTCACCGCCCCCGGGGTGCCGGATTGGAAGACGATCTATCCGCGGGTACTCAAGGCGACCAAGGGACGTACCATCTTGGCCTACAACGCTGACTACGACCGGACTGTGGTCGCCGCCGACTGCCGCGCCGCCGGGATAACCCGCTCCCGGCTGGCCGACCCCGCACGATGGGCCGATGTCATGGTGCCGCGCTCGGACCATGCCCGCATCCGCGACTGGCTGCCCAACGGCGGCGGGCATCGAGCGCTGGCCGACGTCCAGGAAACGCGCCGCCACCTGCAACGCATGACCGCGCCCTAGATCGTGTCTCCACGCCGCCGCCCGCGCCTGCGTTCGTCCGACACGTCACCGAGCGCGTCCGTGCGCACGAGGCCCGCCCGCCACCCAGCTGGCGTCATCGACACGGACCCACGCGTGCCGGACCGTCCACTCGGCACCCTGCCGCGGCGGGTACCCGAGGTGCTGGCCCGCATCCCGGCGTGGATGACGTTCCAGGCGGGCCCTTTCACGCTGCGCTGTCCGCCCCGACGGATACGCATCGGGTGAGATCTTCGGCGCTGAGAAGCCCTTCTTCCCACGCGCCGAGCAGTTTTAACCACAACCCGGAGTTGACGTAGTTCGGGTCCGGTTTGCGGTGCCGGGCGAATTCGAGATCGTTGGGCAATGGATGCCGCGCGACCAGGTCCAGCAACGCGGCGAGATCACCGCCGCGGGCAGCGGAAACGGCGGGTACGAGCTCCGAGGTGTGATCGATGCTGTCCTTATGCCCGGCCATGTGCATCAGCCCGGGAAACACGCGTCGTCGGATCGTGTCGACGACATCGGCCGGGGTGGGAGTCAGCGGGCCGATGAGGTAGACCTCGCGAGTGGTAGCGTCGTCGCCGGGTCGGTCCAAATGCAATTTGCAGCGCTGTAGTACATAGGTTGCGTACAGGCGCTCGGTTGTGCCGTAGCGCTTGAGCCAGAACGAGCTATCGGCCTCCCAGTCGATTCGGTAGCGGCCGTGGGCATCCCATTTCGCGACCTGACCGTAGATCTCAATGAGATTGCCGCATCGCTTGCCTCGGGCTGTTTTGGCGACACATTGCATGTCGTATATCTCGCCGTCGTAGCCGTATTGGTTGTCGCCGATCACCAGCACGGTCTGAGTGCGCTCCGTTGAGGCGGTGCCGGCTATCCCGCTGAATTGCTCGCATTCCCCGGCTGCGGTCCCGCGTTCGGGTAGCGAATCGCGCAGTGCTCGCGTCGTCGTCTCGACGGTTGAGTTCGACGCGACCCTCTGGCTCAGGCGGTTCTTTCGACGCGCCCGTTTTTTGTCACTCGATTTACCCATGGAAGCGGTTTTACCAGCATCAACGTAGGGACTCAGGATGGCGCACCGGGCGCTGAATCCGCGAAACCCGCGTCCTGTGGCGCGGCTACTGTGGTGGGAAGTCCGGATCACCACGATGCGGTCCGGCCCGCATGTTCCACAGGCGGCAGCCGCGCGCTGACACTGCAACCGGCGAGATGATCGGTTCGCTCGAGAGGAAACGCCAATGGGTCCCCACCACCTGATGGCACAGACGAGCGCACCGGGTTCGGTAGGTTGCTCACATCATTCTGGCATGAGGAGCCGTTGACCGACGAGGAACAGGTCGCGCTCGACGACCTTCGTGAGCGCACTCCGCACGAGCCGATGTCATTCGACTGACCGCAGCGTCGGGCGACACACTCCAATCCGGTTGTTGACCTTGACTGCCCACCCCCCGGCCATGGCGGGGCGCTGTCGTCAGCAGCGCACCTACAGGAGTGCTTGGCCGCTGACACAGAAATCCGCCCCGTGGATGGCCCGTAGCCGGTCCGGGGGTAGGTCCACCCCTCCCCCGCCGCGTTCGGGGCCGTGAGAGAGGCACAGGGACTAGTCTGCGAATAACGGTCGTTATCGCAAGACTTCGCTAGGATCGGCCGAAGCGACGTCGACGAACGCGGCGGCGGCGGAATCGCTCGATTCCGAGTTATCGCAAAACATCTCGCTGGGAGGCTCGAAATCATGCACGAGGCGATCGTCGACGCCCTCGGCCAGCACCACCCCTACGCCCGACACATCGACACCTTCCTGTCCGACTTGCGCAACGAGGGCAAGGCCACCAACACCCTCACCGCCTACCGCAAAGACCTCATCGCCTTCGCCGCCCACACCGACGGCGAGATCGGCGAACTCGATGTCGAACCCGTGCGCGCGTTCCTGTCCGAGCAAGCCGAGCTCGCCGCCTCCACCCGCGCGCGTCGCCGCGCCTCGGTATCGGCGTTCTGCCGGTGGGCGTATCGCCACGACCTCATCACCGCCAACCCCGTCGACAAGACCAACCCCGTCTCCGTGCCCAAAGGTCTGCCACGCCCCGCCGCCACCCGCGACGTCGCCCGCCTGCTCAACGCGATCTGCTCCCGCCGCCCGGCCCGGACGGTGCCCCTCGATGTCATCCGGGACCGGGTCCTGTTCGAACTGGTCTACGTCACCGGCGCGCGAATCAGCGAAGCCTGCGGCGTCCACGTCGAAGACCTCGATCTGCGCGTCGACGACGAGCACGTGAGCCTGCACGGCAAAGGAGGCAAGATCCGCACCGCTCTGCTCGACGACCGCGGATTCGTCGCGCTGCTGCGCCTCTACCTCAATCGCGCGGGCTACACCACCGGCCCTCTGTTCCGCGCCAGCATCAACGGAGCCGGCGGCCCGCTGACCCCCAGTGCCGCCCGCGCACGACTCCACACCTACTGTGCCGCAGCGCAAGTCACCATCACCCCCCACCAGCTGCGTCACACCCACGCCCAGGAACTCACCGACGCCGACGTCAACCCCGAAGTCATCCGCCGCCGCCTCGGGCACTCCCGCCTGGAAACCACGTTGATCTACGCCCAGGCCAAAGACTCCATGGTGGACAACGAAATCCGCGCCGCGCGCCGCCGCCGCGACGCCGCGCGCCGATAGCGGGCAAATTGGTCAACCCGTCGGTCGCTCACGGATGCATCGCGAAGCAAAAGACAGACCTCGCAACACAGATCTACGCTGAACCTGTCAGCTCCGGCCCAAAAGAGGTACTCCCGCGAAATGCAAAGTCTCGAAAGCAGATACGCCGACGCCATCGAACGCACGAAGCGGATAGTTCACGGCACCCCCGAGGTCGATATCGCCGAGATCCGCGCTGAAATCGAGCGTCTCGATCACGAGCTACGGCACACGCGCATGGAGCCGGACCGCCGCGAGGAACTGCTCAAGCTCAGCGGTGCAGCCACTGCCGTGCTGGCGCGCCAAGTGCACGCCGCGCGTAACCCTCTCGTCATCGACCCAGCCCCGCACCATCCCGCGCCGACACGGCGGGGAAATGCGATCACCGATGCCGCGTGTCGCTACAGGGACCGCGGCATCGAGCGATAAGCCCGCCGGTGGCCGGGCCCAGAGCTCAGCTCTATTGGATACGCTCAACCACAGTGGGGATCGGCTGCGAGGACAACGGCCTGCCCTGCGTTCTCCACTCGACGATGTCGCTGTTACTCGGGGGGCGAGGACCATCCTCCGTCAAATACTGGGACACCATGCTCACGAAGGCCAAGGCGTCGTCACACTCCTCGGCGACCGCTCCCCGCAACTTCGTCTTGGCGGTCACCAGGCGCAGAACGTAGTTGAGTCGTCCCAACGCGCGCCCGACCTCCACCGCATGCTGCGGCATCGGAACATCAGGGTCATCGCCGTCATCGAACCGGGTCCGGTCACGACGCGTCGTGACCTTGACGCGCGGGGTCGGCTCCAGCGGTGCCACCGGCGAGCCCTGCACGCCTTCGCGCTGCGCGAGCAGCAGTTTGATCGCGTGGATGACGGCGGTGTTCAAGCTGATGTGGCCCTGCTCGGCCACCACACCCAGCTGTCGATGAAGATCTTCGGGAAGACGCAAGGTGAATGTCTTGTCTGCCATGGTGGCAGAATAACACCATTCTGGTGTCTTGCAGCTGATTGTGAATCGCGCGTGACATGCATTCGAACAGGCGACTACGTCATCCGCATTGCGCCTGCTGATCCGAGGCCGGGTTCAGGGTACCGGTGAGCGGCGCGACCGTCAGCAGCTCGGAAGCGCCCTTGGTCCCCCGCTCGCGCAGGAGGCGCGCCAGGACGGGCACACCAGCGGCGGCGAACTCGTCGGCTACCTCGGCGAGCAGGGCATCGTCGCGCTGGGCCAGGGCATCGCCCAAGCGGCGATCGGTCGCGGTGAGATCAATCATCGGAGTCCCCCTCGGGTGCGTGGGTGTCGTTGTTCTGGTCTCGTGCGTGCTGGCTATCTTCCCGGGGCGTCGTGCTAGATGTCCAGGTGGATCTGGTTGTTGTGATCGTTGATCTGCGGCGCATCGGCGATGATGGATGAATGATCCCTGGTTCGCCGCCGTGCTGGCCTGTCCTTCCTGATGACCGTGAGGAGTTGTTCCGAGGCGCAGCGCAGTTCTACGCCCAGTTCCGTCCGCCCTACCCGCAGGCGCTTTTCGATGATCTGGTGAGCCGGGCCCGCGTCGGTCAAGGTGGCGTTCTGGTGGACATGGCGTGCGGTACCGGCGAGATCGCGATACCGCTGCACGGTGAGTTCTCACGGGTGCTGGCGAGTGATATCGAACCGGGGATGATCGAAGTCGGCCGTGACAAGGCGGCGGCGGTCGGCGCGAGCAATATCGAGTGGCGTGTAGGTCGGGCCGAGGATGTCGTGGTGAGCGCGGCCGACGATGTTCGCTTGGTGACCTTGGGAAATGCGTTCCATTGGGTGGATCGCGTCGCGGTCGCCGGGCGTGCTCTGGAGTGGTTGGAGCCGGGGGGATGTATCGCGATTTTGGGGAGCAGCACCCCATGGAGTGGCTCCGAACCATGGCAAGCGGTGGTAGTTGAGTGCCTCGAGCATTGGGCCACCGCTGTGGCAGAGGTGTCGCCCGCTGCGCCGGGCGGGTCGGGGGATGCGGCGGCGCAGCGGGTCACCCACGACGAGGTGTTGCGAGATGTCGGTTTCGGCGAGGTTGCCCAGTACGAGTTTCCGACACCGCACACCTGGACTGTGGACGAGCTGCTCGGGTTCTTGTGGTCCACCTCGCGAACCGGGCGACTTCGTCAGCATCCCGCCATAGCGCGTCGATTCGAAGCCGACCTGCGGGATCGGTTGCGTGTGTACGACGAGTCCGGTCAGCTGCGCGAAAGTGTCGCGCACTACTACATTCTGGGCCGTCGCCCATAGCGGGCGCGGCGGCCTCGAGGGTCAGGGCACGAGGTCGGGGCGGTCGAATTGCGCTCGGTAGGCGTCGAACCCCTGGCCGCACACTCGAGAGCACACGGTGAGTTTTCCGCCTGCAACGGAGTCAGCGGCCCAACTGCGTTCGATAGCGGTGAAGAACGCGCCGGACAGGATGTCCTCGAGGTGGTGGCCGGTGGCGTCGAGGGTGTCGGGGCCTCCGCAGGAATCAAGGAGGTCGCGGACCTGCGGGTCGGTGGCTGCGCCGGTGGGGCCGTACAGCTGCGGCAGGGTGGCTTGGACGTACATCCAGCAGCAGGGATAGACGTGGCCGCTGGCGGAGATGAAGACCTGGTCGGTGGCGAGGGCGAGGCATCGGATGGTGCAGCTGTCGAAGAACGCGTCGAAATATTCTGCGCGGGCCTCGATCTCGCGGGCCCACAGCACGACCTCGTTGACCAGGCGCGTGTCGGCAGGGGGTCGTAGTTCGCCGACGATCGCGCCGGTGCGGTCGTAGATGGGGGCGGCGTCGATACC
>NZ_BAGD01000278.1 GCF_000308635.1 Nocardia otitidiscaviarum NBRC 14405
GCTGCCGCAGCACGATGAGCCAACCGGGCAGGGACATCTCGCGCTGCCGGTGCGCCCAGCGGCGCGAGCGCGCGACCGCGATACCCGCCAGCACCGCCACGGCGAGGGTGGCCGCCGCGAGTCCCCAGTCCGCGTAGATTCCGGCCGGTCGCCGCACCGTCGGTTGGTCGCCCCGGGCGATGTCGACCAGTCCGTCGGCGATGATCGACGGGTCCGACTCCAGCGCCATCCCCATATCGGTCAGCACCACGATGCCGTACCCGGTCTTGGGCAGCAGCACCTGCTCGGCGGTGTAGGTGAACCAGGACCCGGTGTGGTACAGCCGTCCGGGTTCGGTGTCGTCGACCTGCCAGCCCATGGCGTAGCGGGAGCCGCGCGGCGGGGTGTGCATGAGGTCGACGGCGGCGGGGGAGACCAGTTGCTGTCCACCGGCCCCGCGGCCGCCGTTGTTCTGCATGATGAGCCACTGCGCCAGATCCGCCGCGGTGGTGACGATGCCGTGGCTGCCGCCCACGAACCAGTCGATCTCGGGGACCGCGATCGCCTTCCCGTACAGGCGGATGTGGCCGCGCGGCAGGTCGGCGTCCCGCGGTCGGTCCACGGTGGTGCTCGCGTCCATGCCCAGCGGCCCGAAGACCCGCTCGCGCAGGTATTCCGCGTACGGTCGGCCGCTCACCATCTCCACCAGGCGCGCCGCGACCTGGTAGTTCGGATTGTGATAGTGGTAGTCGGTGCCGGGTTCGTCGGCCAGCGCCGCGCCGTGCAGCCGATCGACCGCCTCGGCGAGGGAATGCGCCTGGGGCCGTTTGAGATCCGGGAAGGCGCGGTCGGACATGCCCGAGGTCTGGTTCAGCAGCTGCCGCACCGTGATCGCCTCGGCGCGCGGATCGGCCATGCCGAACTCGGGCAGATACCGCCGCACGGGTGCGTCCAGATCGACCCGGCCCGCCTCGACGAGCTGCATGACGGCCAGTGCCGCAAAGGATTTGCTCAGCGAGGCCACCGGCATCGGGGTGTCGGCGGTGATGGCCGCGCCGGTGGAGTCGCGGCCGTAGCCCGCCACGTGCACCACCCGGTCGCCGTGGGTGAGGGCGACCGCCGCGCCCGGTAGTCCGGTGCGCGCCAGATAGTCCGTCAGGAACCGGTCGATCTCGGCCGGATCGACCTCCCCGGTCTGTGCCGACGCCACCGCGACCGTCGGCGGCAGGGCCGGCAGCAGCAGCATCGCGATCACGGCGAGGACCGCCGAACCCGAGATCCGCACCGTGTCCGCGAGTTTCCGCATACCTTCTCCCGATCTCAGCGCAGCGCTGGGATCACCTCGCGCTCGAACAACTCCATTCCGGAGGTGTCGTAGGCCGCCTCCGGGAAATTGAGAATGGCATATCCGAGGCCGAGTCCGCGTACGCGGGACAGATTTTCGACGACCTGTTCCGGGGTACCGACGGCGGCGGTGCCCCGCAACATATCGTTGACCTGCTGCTGCGCATTGTCTGCCCCCACAAATGGGGTCAGGCGCGCGGCGAGCGCCGCCAGCCGGTCCTCCACTTCCGCCTCGGTCGCGCCGATGGCCACATTGAAATTCGAGGAGCGGGTGATGGCGTCGAAATCGGTGCCCACCTCGGCGCAGTGGCCGCGCAGCAGTTCGGACTTGTGGGCGAATTGCTCCGGCTCGCCCGCGAAATTGGTGTATTGCGCGTACTGGGCGGCGATGCGCAGCGTCACCTTTTCCCCGCCGCCCGCGATCCACAGCGGAATACCGCCCTCCTGGATCGGCAGCGGCCGCACGATCGCGCCGTTCACCTGGTAGTACTTGCCGTCCAGGGTGGCCGCGCCGGTGCTCCACGCCTGCCGGAAGATCTCCACGCCCTCGCGCAGGCGGCCCAGGCGCTCACCGGCGGGTGGGAAGCCGTACCCGTAGGCGCGCCACTCGTGTTCGTACCAGCCCGCGCCGATGCCCATCTCCACCCGGCCCGCCGACACATGGTCGACGGTGGCGGCGACCTTGGCCAGGTAGGCCGGATTGCGGTAGGCCATGGCGGTGCACATCTGGCCCAGGCGCACCCGCTCGGTGCTCGCGGCGAAGGCCGACATGAGCGTCCACGCCTCGTGGGTGGCCTCCTCGGTGGGCACCGGCACGGTGTGGAAGTGGTCGTAGACCCAGATCGACTCCCAATCCGGGTTGGCGTCCGCGCGTCGCGCGAGATCGCGCATGACCGACCACTGTTCGGCCGGGTCGATGCCGACCAGGTCGAGCCGCCAGCCCTGCGGGACGAAGATGCCGAAGCGCACGGATATCTCCTTCGTGTGTGATCCGCTGTCGTTCCAGTCTGCCGTTCCGACGCTACAAGGCCGGAGCTCCGATCTCCGTTGCATAAAACTCGCCACAGGTTTGCTGATATTTGTCTGCGGAGTGGTTCGATGGGAAATCGTGGAGCCTCGCACCGATCTCGCCGCCACCGTCGACGCCCTCATGCCCGAGCTGAAAGCCAAGCTTGAGCGGCTCGTATCGATTCCCTCCATCGCCTTCCCCGACTACCCCCGGGAGAATGTGCAGCGGGCGCACGACTTCGTTGCCGAAGAATTGCGATCCGCTGGAATCGACGACATCAGGGTCCTCGAGCTGCCGCGCACCGCCCCGGTTGTGTACGGCCGCATCCCCGCCCCCGAGGGCGCGCCGACCGTGCTGCTGTACGCGCACTACGACGTCCAGCCGCCGGGTGACGCGGAACTGTGGCACACCCCGCCGTTCCGGCCGATCGAGCGGGACGGCGCGATCTACGGACGCGGCGCGGCCGACTGCAAGGCCAATGTGATCGCCCATATCGCCGCGCTGCGCGCCTACGGCGGCACCCCGCCGGTGGGCGTGATCGTGGTGATCGAGGGTCAGGAGGAGTACGGCTCCGACTTCGACGACTATCCGGCCGCGCATCCCGAGCTGTTCCGGGCCGACGCCATGCTCATCTGCGATGCGGGCAATCTGCGGGCGGGCACGCCGACCCTGGTGACCGCGCTGCGCGGGGTGGCCGATGTCTTCGTAGAGGTGCGGACGCTGGCCGCGCCCGTGCACTCGGGCCAATTCGGCGGGGCCGCACCGGATGCCCTGCTGGCGCTCATGGCCGGACTGGCTACCCTGCACGACGCCGACGGCAATGTGGCGGTGCCCGGACTGCGCCGCGACACCTGGACCGGAGCCGACTACACCGAGACCGAGTTCGCGGAGATCACCGGGATGACGCCGGATATGCCGCTGCTCGGTACCGGACCCATCGGGGAGCGCATCTGGTACGGCCCGGCGATCACCGTGATCGGACTCGACGCCCCGGCCGTGGAGACCGCCGCCTCGGCGGTGGTGCCCTACGCCCGCGCCTACCTGAACGTTCGCGTGCATCCGGAGCAGAACCCGGCCGAGGGACAGCGCGCGGTGATCGAGCATCTGCGCCGGGCCCGGCCCTTCGGCATCCCGCTGACGGTCAGCGGCGGCGATGTGGGCACCGGTTTCGCCGCCGGCACCGACGGCCCCGCCTACACCGCCATGCGCGCGGCCATGGCGAAGGCGTGGGGGACCGACGCGGTGGATTCCGCCATGGGCGGTTCGATTCCGCTCACCAACTCCATGGCCGCGGCCGCGCCGCACGCCGAGGTGCTCATGCTGGGTGTCGAGGACGCCAAGTGCAATATGCACGGCTACAACGAGCGGGTGCTGCTCAGCGAGCTGCGCAATGTGGCGGTGGCGGAGGCGGAGTTCTTCCAGCTGTTCGCCCGCACCTTCGCCGAACGGGCGGTCCGATGAGCGATACCGCCACCGCCGATCCCGCATCTCCGGAACACGAACGCAGCTGGACGTTCCCGTCCACCTACACGATCCTCGCGGGCGTCACGGTCCTGGTGTGGTTGGCGGCCTTCGTGATTCCGCCGGGGACCTACGACCACGACGACACCGGCCGCCCCGTCGCCGGGACCTATCACCGCCTCGACGAGTCGCAGAGTGTCGGCGACCGGCTGCGGGATCTGTTCCTGGCTCCCATCAACGGCCTCTACGGCGTGCAGGACGACGCGACCGGCCAGGTCGGCCCCGATATGTCGGGTGCGCTGTACGGCGCGGCGGCGGTATTCCTGTTCGTGCTGGCGGTCGGGGCCTTCATCACCGTCGCGTTCGGCACCGGCGCGCTCGACGCCGGCATCGGCCGTCTGGCCTACGCCCTGCGGCGGCGTTCCTTCCTGCTGATCGTCGGCATCATGGTGGTCTTCGCGCTGGCGGGCACGGTGGAGGGATTCGCGGAGGAGACCCTCGGCTTCTACGCCCTGCTGGTGCCGCTCATGCTGGCCCTGGGCTACGACCGCATGACCGCGGTCGGCGCGATCATCTGCGGTGCGGGCGTCGGCGTGCTGTGCTCGACGGTGAACCCGTTCGCCACCGGCACCGCGTCCTCGGCGGCGGGCATCCCCATCGGTGACGGCATCGTGCTGCGCCTGGTCATGCTGGTGGTGCTGACCGCGGTCACCGTCGGCTACGTGCTCTGGTACGCACGCCGCGTCCAGCGCGACCCCGAAAAGTCGTGGTCCGGTTGGCAACCCGGGGACCGGGAGGTGAAAGCCGAAGACCACGAACCGAACCCGATGACCCGCCGCCAGCAGGCCGTGCTGTGGCTGGTGACGCTGACCTTCGCCTTCATGATCTTCTCCATCATCCCGTGGGCCGAGGTGATCGACGGCCCGGACGCCGCTCCCTTCCCGTGGGAACTGGGTTGGTACTTCCCGGAACTCACCGCCCTGTTCCTGGTGGGCGCGGTGGTGATCGGCCTGGTCGGCGGCCTCGGCGAAACCCGCATGACGGAGGAGATCGGCAAGGGCTTCGGCGATTTCGTCGGCGCGGGCATAGTCATCGTCCTCGCCCGCGGCGTCACCGTGATCATGAACAACACCCAGATCACCAGCACCGTCCTACACGCCCTCGAGGGCGTCGTCACCGGCACCTCCTCCGCCTTCTTCGCGGTAGGCGTCTTCCTGGTGAACGTCCCCCTCGCCTTCCTGATCCCCTCCACCTCGGGACACGCCACCCTCGCCATGCCCATCATGGCTCCCCTCGCCGACTTCGCGAACGTCCCCCGCTCCCTGGTCGTCACCGCCTGGCAATCCGCCTCGGGCTGGGCCAACCTGGTCACCCCCACCACGGCGGTGGTCACCGGCGGCATCGCCCTGGCCAAGGTCCGCTACGACCGCTACGTCCGGTTCGTGGGCCCACTCATGGGCATCCTGCTCGTGCTCATCTGCGTGTTCTTGGCGGCGGGAGCCTGGATCGGCTGAGGCGCTGGCGCTCGCCGACCACCGCTCGGCGAGCCGACACCGCTCCGGATCACAATCCCGGTGCAGCGCGAGCACTGTCGACTCCTCGAACGTCCGGATCGTGGCCGGGTCCAGGTCGCAGTCCGCCAATTCGACAATGCGCGGAGCTTCGTACGTCATCCCCATACCCCGTCACCTGCGATGCTTCCCGGCCCGGCGGTGCCTGCCTCGCTCCACGGGCACCAGCACCCGATTGCGATGCAGCCGTCCGCAACGGATGAGGATGGCCCGCGCCGCGGCCTTGGCGGCGCACACGGTGACCGGATGCTCCCGGTGTAGATCCCAGACCAGCACCGCGTCCTGTTCGGTCCAGCGATCCGTGCCGGGTGCCGTGCAGTCGTCGAACGCCGTCGGGTTGTCTGTGGCTACCAACATCATCGACCTCTGAGTGGTGTGGGTGATGGAGCCCCTGATGGCCGGTACTTCGCGTGTTCCCTGAACCGTCGAACTGCGTGGGCACACTCAGCGATCCGAGTTGTGGTGTGGCTCGGGGGTTTCGGCTGTTCCCGGCCATCCGGGGTGAACTCAGTAGACACCCGACGGCTAAGAGATGGAACTTCCACCTTGTGTGAAACATGGCGGGGATGCCAAACTTTCAGAACGGCTACACCCAGCTCGGATACTTCCAAATCTCGCCCCCTTCAATAGCGAGGCTAATGGCCATGGCTGGATCGACCCTTGCGAGTAGAGCGCTCGGACGACTGCTTGCTCAGCATCGCACCCGAGCTGGGCTTACCAGGTATGCGGCAGCGCAGATCGTGGAGACCTCACAGCAAACTATCGGGCGGCTGGAAGACGGTCTGAAAACCAAAGTCCCCCAACTGTGGATCAATGCGTTCTCTGATGCATACGGTGTGGGCGACGAGGACCGCAGAGTGATGCTCGGGCTGGCCCAGGAACTCAACTCGGTGCAGAAGAACTGGTGGCGAGCCTATGCCGATGAGATGCGCCCGGGATTCGATCACTACATGGGCTTGGAGGCCGCTGCCCGCAAAGTCACCGCATGGAAGACCGCCATTGTGCCCGGTCTGCTCCAAACTCCCGCGTACCGCCGTGCGATGGCCTGGCTGGAGACGCCCGACATGCCGACCGGACAGGTCGAGAAACTGATCGAGGTCGCGGAGAAGCGACAGTTGCGCCTGCGCGATACCGACTTCGCCGTGGATGTGATCCTGTGGGAGGCCGTGATTCGTGACCAGATCGGTGGCCGAGGCGTCATGGCCGAACAACTCGACCGGCTCCTCGAAGTGAGTGAACTGCCGAACGTCACTGTTCGGATGGTTTCGTTCGACGCGGCAGGGCACCTGGGCTCCCGCGTAGGTTCATTCGTCCTGCTGGAGTTTCCCAAGTTGCCCGCCACCGGAATGGCCGAACCACCTGTGATCTATGTCGAGGAATGGGCCGGAGACCTGTACCTCGAACGAGAAGCGGAAGTGACGCGCTATCGCGAAGCTCTGGCCGAGATCAGCCGTGTAGCGTTGGATCCCGACACGACCAGGCACATCGTGTCGGCGACGGCAAAGGAGTACCGCGCGTGAACGTCGACCTATCCGAGGCCGAGTGGTTCAAGAGCAGTCACAGCAGTGCGCAAGGTGAGTGTGTGGAAGTGGCGCTCCTTGCGGGCGGAGCAGTGGGAGTCAGGGATTCGAAGAACGCTACGGGTTCTGCGCTGGTATTCATGCCCAGCGCGTGGGACGCGTTCGTAACGGGTGTGCAGACCGGCGAATTCGATGCCGGATGAGGTGACATGACGTGGAGGTCGCCCCAGCAGCCGGTCGACTTCAGCGGCATTCGCGGGTGCTTCGGCATGTTCGAGAACGACTTTCATCGTTTCCATTATTTCCCGCCCAGCGAAAATCGACCGGTATGTCCCCGGTTCTACTCAAAAGGGTGGGCTCTCCGCACCCCCATCAGAGCCGACGACACTGCACAAGGTGCCTCCGACAGTGACGGTGTGGTGGACGTCGCGGTGTGTGCGCAGGTGTCGTCGCCCTGGCGGGATGTAGACGTGGAGTAGTTCGGTGAGTGCGTTGACCGTCGGTCCTGGGTCGAGTAGCGGTGGATCGGGTTGTGGATCAACGGGTTCCACTAGGGTGGCGGCCACCGGCGCGTGCGGGAACAGGAATTTCGCGCCTTCGGGGCTGGTGGTGATCGTATCGCCGGAGGGGGTGCGCCATTCGATGCGCCGATGCGGATGGTGGGTGACCGTCCAGCCGTTCATGCCGTGGTCGGCGAGGGTTTTCAGGCGGTGGTGGCGGCGGCAGCGGCAGCCGAGGTTGTGTACGGTGGTGGGTCCGCCGGTGGTGGGGGCGTGGTGGTCGAAGGGCTGTTGGTGGTCGAGGTCGGTGGCCGCGGCCGGGACCGGGCAGCCGGGAGCGCGGCAGGTTCCATCGAGTGCTCGTACGCGGGCGGCGACCGTGGCGCTGGGGCGGTATCGCCATTCTGGTGAGTCCATCGCCGTTGGTGGGGGATTCATGTTGCGTGGGGGTATGGCAGCGGTGTCGTCGATCGTGGCAAGGCCGTTCTCAGCGACGTCCGGAGCTGCGGGTACACGGTCGGGGTCGGCGGGTTCGCCGATGACAGGACTGCCGTCGGCGAGCTCGACCGCTGCCGGTGCATGGATGTCGTCGGCGGATTCGATGGTCGGCGATCCTGCGGTGTGGGGTGTGGTGGTGTCGCTGCCGATTTCGTCGCTGGTTTCGGTGATGACATGGGAGCGGGCGTGGCGGGCGATCTGCCGCGCCAGATCGGCGTCGATCGCACCGAACCCCGCCAACAACCCCGGATTGTCCTGCACCCCCGCCAGGGTCGCCGCGCTGACACCGACCTGCACCAACGCCCGCCGCGCGGCCGACACCGGCGTGGTCGGGTCCCGGCGAGCACACTCGGGCAGCGTGCAGCCGCAGGTCAGTCGCCCGCTCCCGTCGGCCAACGCCACCAGGGCATCAGCGCGCCGCTGATTCATCGAGCGCGGATCGGCGGCACAACACTGACTGACAGCCATCTCCCGCAACCGTTCGAACAACGTCCAACCCCCAGCCGCGGGCAACACCGCATCGACCAGCGCGGTCCCGTCGTCGGCCGCACGCACGGCCACGTACCGTTCGCGTTCGGCCTCACGACGCCGCCGCGCCTGCCCGGCGGGGTCGAGCTCGAGCAGCTTCTTACGGATGGTGCGCCGCAACCGCGCGGGATCACTGCGCTCGGCACGGCCGACCACGTCTTCTTCCAACTCCGCGACCGTGTCGTCGGGTGCATTGACCAGCGTGTCGTGGATCGCGCGTACCCGCGCCAAATCGATCCACCCCTGCGCGAACGCCCGCCGGGTCGCGGGCAACCGCCCCAATCCCATCCCGAGCGCGATCAGCCCGTCCGCGCTGCGCTGCGAGACCCGCACCGCCACACCGATTTCCGTGGCCGCCGACTCCCCGGCATACCGCGCCGCGACCCCGGCCTCGAGCTGCTGGGCGCGCCGCAGCCGATACAGCCGTGTCATCAACTCGACCTCCTCGGCTTGGGCGGCGGCGATCTGCGCGTGTACCTCCCGCAGTCGCGCGACCAGCTCGTAGCTGGTGGCCTCGCCCGCGACGGTTTCGCTCATGTGTTCGAATCTACTGCCCGCGATCGCGACACGAAACCCCAGCTAGACCGACATGCCGAAGAAATTCAACCTTTCGATACGGCACAAGGCTGATCGAATGCTCGGCGTGATGATCCTTGGTACACCGGGATGTTCGAAGTCGTCGGTGGTGACGACAACGCGATCGAATCGGCTGAATGGCGATGCCTCCACATATTGGTTCAGAATCAGCCCAGTTCGTCCGATGAGGTGACAGTCCTGGCATCGTCGGCGTCCCAATTGCCCGACGCGCGCAGGCGGCGGAGGGACTCGCCATTGCCGACTGTCAGTGAACCACCGGTGTCGTAGGCAAAACCGTGACACTCGGTCAGTAGATCGAAGAGTATGCGCCAGATCAGCCTGCCAGCAGGCCGCCAGAAGGTCAGTACCCCGCTCCCCAGCCCGGTGACCTCGGTCCAGGCGTGTTCGATGTCAGGATCGCTGACGAATGCATCGGTGCCGACGACGTCCACGCCGTGCCGTCCGAATATCTCCTCGACTACCGCCGGGTCCAGAACTCCGGGTAGCCCCTGATCGTCGAGAGCAATCAGGTAGACCTCTTTGGACATCGCACCCTCCGTTGTCGAGTGATCGGATGACCCGGCTGTTCAACCAGGGGCGGAGCGAATCTCATACCGGGCATAGTCGGTGCTCCGAGCAGCCTCCGCTAGACCCCGACCAGGATCTCCGCCTCGGGTGCGGCCGAAACCACGTCTGTCACGGCCGAGTGCGCGGCGGCGGCATCGGCGGCGGGCGCGTGGGCGGGGTAGTAGGCGGCGGTTCTGGTGCCGGTGAAGTAGTCGGTGGCCCAGCCGACCGCGAGCGTCTGCAGGGTTGAGATGTTCACCGATGTCGGGTCGCCGCACACCAGGTCGCCCAGGGTGTCTCCGCTGGGGCCTTCGGCGTCGGTGTGTACTCCGGTACCGATGCGGATGCCGAGGTAGCGGCGGTGCAGCAGTCGCTGGAGGGTGTCGGTGCCGACGCCGAAAAGATTGCACGGTGAGGGTTTCGCGGCAATATCGAGAATCGGTAGGTCGGTGTGGTCGAGATCGGTGAGGGCTTGGTCGGTGTTGTCACCGAGGAAGGACTTCACCGGGTCGAGCAGGACGAGTCCGCGCAGGTCGGCGAAGGCGGCGGGGTGGTCGGTGTGCAGTCGGCGCGCGACGTATTCGACGGCCTCGCCGCCGGCCGAGTGCCCGACGAAGACCGTCTGCCGCGGCAGTCGCAGATCCGGGCGGTGCGCCGTCGCGGTAGCCGCGGCGAAGCTGCGCGCCAGCGAGTTGGTTGGTTCGGCATCGGTGGCGAACAGGTCGGCGAGGTTCCCGAGGAATCCGGTGTTGTCGCCGAGGTTCTGCAGGGTGCAACCAGCCGGATCCATGAACGGCAGCGAGGGTGCGAAGACGACGTATCCGGCAGCGGCGAAATGCTCGGCGAGGCTGGCCACATTCGCATTGCTCCGCGCGAAACCGTGTTGCAGCCAGACCAGGCCACCGGCGGGCCCGTCTGGCAGGTACCAGTCGGCGTTCAGATGCCGGACAGCATCTCCACAGGCGATGTCGACGGTCTCCGGTACCCGGTCGGGTTCGGCGTGCGCGACGGGTGTCGCGACGGTCGCCGCGGCGCAGGCGGCGGCGAACATGGCAGTGAGTACGAGACGACGAAGGTTCATCACCACTCCTGTGCGGAAACACGCTGCTCCGGGGCAGGAGCATGGGTTATCTGGACATACGCCCAATTGGGAACCTCGAGTGGGCCGCTGTCAAACGGACGGCAACAGATCACACAGGCAGGCGGGAGGAGGCCGACGTCAAACCATCGGCAGCAGTACTGACTCGGGAACGTCAACGGACTCTCCATCGAGCGCGCCCTTCCCAGCGGCGAGTCCATCCTGAAAACCGAAACCGAGACCCTGTATACCGCCGTCGACTGCATCCTCGCGCCCAGTAGAACGCGACGCCCGATACGGTCCACGAAACCAGCTGGGCCCCGTGGACGGCAGTGTGGCACGCTGTCACGCGCCGGTACCTCGCATCCGTAATCTGGACGGGTCAGGTTCAGATTTGCGGTGCGGGGAGCCTGCGAGAGCCGCACCGCGACAACGATTTCGGTCGTGGCCGGGGCCCCGGCGTACCGCGCCGCGACCTCTCGGTCCGGGTGAGGGCGATTCCACTGCGTATTCGATCGGTGTCGAGGATAATAGGCAGTTGTCCGACCCTCACGTGACCGAGGTGATCCGCATGCCCCCGACTTCCGGCAAGGCTCAGCTGTTCACCGACCGCGACTACGGCGGCGCGAGCGCGACTCTCGAGACCGGCACCTACAACATGGCCGGATCCGAGGTCGGCGACGACTCCCTCTCATCACTGCAGGTCGCGCCCGGATACGCGGTCACCGTCTACGCCCTCGCCGACTGTCAGGGCGCGAGTACGACATTCACCACCGACACCGCCTACGTCGGCGACGCGTTCAACGACACCATCTCCTCGGTCCGGGTCGACACTGCCGGTTCCTCGTCGACCGGCGCACCCGAGCAAGACCAACAGGTCGTGTTTGTTCAGCCACCGAGCTACTAGAGGCACAACAGCGCCCACGAACCTGTCGAATCCTGTCCGTCACTCGCGTTCAGCCTCGCAGTAATCCGTCCACGGCGGAGACGTTCGGAAACGGCTTTGATCGATCCGTCATACCCTGCGCCGCACCGTGAGCGCCATCAAGCGCTCCGCCGTCTCGCACGGATCACCGGTGGCCGACTGTACCCACCAGGTGACCGCGCCCGAATCGCTGGTGGTGACCCCGCAGGTAGCGGGTTGACCCGGCCGCCGTTGGGAAAAGCCCTGCCAGCCAGCGGAAGTGATGGCGGTGATCTGGTAGCCGAGTTGTCGCGCTATCCCCTCCTCCCGTTCCACCGAACCGTTCTCCAGCCAGCCGAAGGTCAGGTCCACGTGGCCGCCGATACGCCACATGCACACGGCCCCATGGAAGTACATTTCCGACCGGCCGGATTCGCCGACGGTCGACATGATGTCGTCCGGCGGGACCGCCGTGCATTCGTGGAGTAGTTCGTCGAGGCGTCCGGGTGGTTGCGTGGGGGCTGGCGCCCAGGCGTGTGCCCGGTCCACGGTCAGCCGGGCCAGCGGCCGCAGGACCGTGCAGTCGATGCCGGGGGCGAGGATGAGCCAGTGGAAGAAGTCCGCGCCGTCCTGGACCGCGACCTGGCACAGGCTCGTCGCGTTGGCGGTGAAGCCGTGGAAGCCGTCGATGGAGAAGTCCGCCACGGCCTTTCCGCTGACGGTGGCGATGGTGCGTTCGCGTTCGATGGGGCTGTCGCGGAACCAGGTGAACATGACCCGCCGGTCGCGGCCGGATGATTCCCAGACGCATTTGAGGCCGTTGCGGGCGACGGCCACCAGGGTGGGCAGGCCGGTGATGGTGCGGATGTCGTCGTCGCGCGCGCCGCCGCACTCGCCGAGGAATGCGCCCGCGGAAGGGGACGAATCAGGCTCCGGTGGGCTGTCTTTCGGGCAGCCGGACAGGAGTCCGGCGAACAGTGTCGCCGTGGCGATCACCATGGTCTTCCGCATGTATCCCCCTCGCACCAGCCCTGCTAGCGGGTGATCGGTGCGATCGCGCCGGGGGCCTTACTCCGGGATGCCCAGCAGCGCGGCCTGCACCTGCCGCAGCCGGTCCACGTCGCCGCGGATACCGGCCGCCGTGTCGTTGTAGAGGAAAGCTTCCAACAGCCGGATGAGAGTGTAGGCGAGCAGCTGCCGGTCCAGGATGGCGTGGTAGCCGTCCTCGTCCTCGGTGCGGGTGATGAGGTCCTCCACGGCGGCGACGGCCTTGGGCTGTACCGGTCCGTCGCTGGCGGTCAGCACCTTCAAGCCCACCAGGCGTTCGTTGTCCAGGTACCGTTGCAGCGGCGCGCTCGCGGCCAGCCAGTGGTTGGTGCGGTCCAGGGCCTCCAGGATGCGGTGTGCGCCTGTGGTTTTCCGGCGACTGTCGGCGAGCCGCAGCAGGCTCTCGAACTCATCGGCCAGGACCGCGCCCATGAGCCCGTCCCGGGAGCCGAACCACCGGTAGATCGAGGCCCGGCTCAGGCCCAGTTCGGCGGCGACGGCTTGGACGTCGACCCGCTCGCCCGCCAGGAAGGCCCGCCGGGCGAGTTCGACGACCTCCGCCTTGGTGGCCGAGGCCGGACGCCCGGGGGAGCGGGCGGGCTGCTGCCGAGTACTCACCGAGAAAATGATACGGCGTGTATCTCATGTATCTAACTCGGCGGTCACGGTCCCGAATCAGCGCAGTGCGCTCGCCAGGGCGTTGCGCTCCACGCTGACGAACGTGTCATCGGCGGGCAGCAGCCACTCGGGTCCGACGAAATACCGTTTCGCCGTCTCGTCCCCGAGCGCGAGATAGCGCAGCCAGGCCACCGCCACTCCGGCGGAACGATAGTGCGCGAGCCCGTCCACCGGCGAGAAATGGCTGACCCCACGAGCATTCGCGATCCAGGCCGGGGCGTGCACGGTCAGGTCGTACTGCCACCAGCGCACCCACGCGCCATCGGGAACCACGAAATCGTCGGAGCCGGTGAGGAACAGCGTCGGCACCCCGATCGACGCCCCGATGGCGAGCGGACCGGGTTGGACGGCCAGCACCCCGGCGACCCGCAGTCCCGGATCGACGAGCCCGGCGACGCCGGGAAACAGCGCACCCGCCTGCAATGCCGCCTGTCCACCGCCCGAATGTCCGGCGAAAACCGTGCGGCCGAGGTCGATACGGTGATGCAGCGGGGAATTCGGATCCCGGTGCGCGGCCACCGCCGCCGCCACACCCAGTGCGGGGACATGGATCAGGGAGTTGAAGAACTCGTAGGGGATCACGACCACGAAGCCGTGACTCACCCACTGCCGCGCCATGGCGTCGTACATGCCCGGATTGGCGTGATAGCCGGGCGTCAGGACGATCAGGGGCGCGGGCGGTAATGCGGCGATATCGGCCGGGTGGTAGACGTTCACGCCGACGGGTGAGTCGAGCCCGTTCGGAAACGCCCGGGTGCAGGTGAGATCCTCGCGATTGCCCAGCGCCTGGACCGCGAGCTGCTGCACCATGCCCCACACCGATTCCCGGCACGGATCGATGTGCACGGTGGTGGCCACCGGATGCGGGCCTGCGGTGTTGAACAGGCTCTGGACGGTCGGCGCGGGCGGGTGCGTCGGTTCCCGCGCCGTCGCGGTCCCGGGGAACCCCAGCATGGCCACCACGATCGCTACCGCGACCACGCGCAGCCCCACTGTGGCCAGATTTCGGCTCGTCACGGTCCTCCCCATCGAGGCCCCTCCTCGTCTCGGCGTGCGTCCACCCTCCCGCGCCCCCGGGCCGCCCGCATTGTTCGGCCACACAGTCCGCGCCCGCCTCCGGTGTGGCCCCGCCCATTGGGACGCGCGTCACCCGGTCGCAGAATGTGAGCCGGACCGAGGAGGAGATTCGATGAGTTCGAGAACCATCACCGCGGCACTGGCGGGTGTCGCCGCGACGGTGTTGTCCCTGGCGACCGCGACGGCCGCCCCGGCCGACGGCGGCGCGGAGTACGTCGCCCTCGGCGATTCGGGCGCGGCCACCACCGGCATCGTCAATTTCGACACCTCAGCACCCCTGAGCTGCGCACGCTCCACCACCAACTACCCGCATCTGGTGGCCGCGCGGCTCGGCCTGCGCCTGGATGACCGGACCTGTAGCTCGGCCCGAATCCCGCATCTCACGCAGTCCCAAGCGGCCGGTGTGCCACCGCAATTGGACGCGCTCGGTCCGAACACCCGCCTGGTGACCCTGCACATCGGCGCGAACGACGCCCGGTTCACCGCCCATCTGCTGGACTGCTACCTGGCCGCGGCGCGCGGCGGCTGCGCCGGAACCGCCGACGGCTGGGATGCCGATATCGACGCCATCGCCGCGCCCTATGCCGCCGCCCTGCGTGAGATCACCCGCCGCGCGCCGCATGCCGCGCTGGTGGTCGACGGCTGGCCGCGCTATCTGCGCGACGGCGGCTGCCCCGAGACGCTCGGCCTGGCCCCGGCCGACGCCGCCTACATCCAATCCAAGTTCGAACGCCTCAATGCGGTGGTGGCCCGCGAGGCCGCGGCCGTCGGCGCGCTCTATGTGGACACCGTCGCCGCCTCGGCGGGCCGCGACGCCTGCGCGCCCGCGGGGGTGCGCTGGTTCGATCCGCTGCTGGCCACCGAGACCCTGGTGCCGTACCACCCGACGGTGCAGGGCATGCGCGGCGTGGCCGACCGGGTGGTGGAGGCCGTGCGTGCTGCCGGAGTTCTGCCCCTCTGATTGACATCACCTGCCATCAGTTCATACTTGCGGGTATGAGTGACAACGAAGTCGGGACCGCCACCCCACCGCTGGCAGACGTGATCAACGGCGCGCTGGAATTCACCATTCCGGCCGCCCACCGCATGGGAGTGCGCGCCCTCGAAGTACGGCCCGGCTTCGCGGCCACCACCGTGCCCGCCGAGGGCAACGCCAACCATTTCGGCGCGATCTACGCCGGGGTGCTGTTCACCGTCGCCGAGATCCTGGGCGGCGCGATCGCCATCGCCAGCTTCGACAGCGCCGAGTACTACCCCCTGGTCAAGGATCTGCGGATCGCCTTCCGTAAGCCCGCCCGCACCGATGTGCGCGCCGAGGCCACCCTCGGCGAGGAGGAGATCGCCCGCATCACCGCCGAGGCCGCCGCCAACGGCAAATCCGACTTCACGCTGCGTGCGGTCGTCACCGACGCCGACGGTGTGCTGGTCGCCGAGACCGAGGGCCTGTACCAGCTGCGCGCCCACGGCAAGTAGCGCGTTGCCCGGCTGACTCCGATACGCCAGCCCGCCTTTCGGGCGGAATGTAGCCCCGCGGCCGACTCGTTCGCCAGGATGGGAGCATGGATCGGTTTCTGGTGCTGCACGACTACGGAATCAGCCGGGCCTGGTGGTGGGTGCGGGCGCGTTCGCCCCGGGAAATCCTCGAGACCTTCGCCGAGGTCGAGGTGATCGAGGACGACGAGTTGCTGGAGCAGGCGCGGCATCTGCGTCTGGACGAGACCGCGGTGGACGCCGACGACTTGCCGCCGGGCCTGCGGGACCTGCGGGATCAACGCCGGGCGCAGCGCTCGCGGCCCGGCTTCGGCGCACTGGTCGGCCGGGGCATCGTGCACCTGCGCCAGAGCGAGGGCGCGTTCGTCGCCCTGATGGAGCTGGGCCCCGACGGCCACCGACTACGCGAGGTGGCCATCGCCGGTGACGGCACCGTACTGCGCACCGGCGCCGACGAATGGCCCGCGCATCCGCCCGTCGACCTCTACGACCCGGAGCTGGCGCGGCACACCATCAGCCGCGACGAATTCGAATTCGCCTGGGCCGCGGCCGGAGCCGACGACGACGCCTGAATCAGACCGACTCGTCCGCCATACGGAAGGCGCCGCTCTCGAGGCGTTCGATGAGACCGTTGGTCCAGGCCGTCCGGCTGTCGGCGGTATCGAGCCAGAGCCCGACCACCGCACCCACCGGGCCCCACGTGTCCAGATCGGTACCCGACGGCAGCTCGGCGGTGATGCTGGCGCGCCACCGCGCCAATTCCGTCGCGCGGTCCCGGAGCAACCCGATCGCCTCCGCGCGCGGCAGGTCCTCGATCAGGCCCACGGCGGCGGCCAGCACATCGAGACGCGGGTCGCGGTGTGCCAACGCCGTGCGCAGGGACGCCAGGTATTCCGCGTCGCCCGCCTCGGTGATCTCGTACTCCACGCGGGGTGGCCCGCCGGCGGCGCTGGGCGTGCTGTCGTGGACGACCAGTAGCCCGTTCCTGGTCAGCGCTTTCAGCGCGTGGTACACCGAACCCGAAGTGGCGCGGGCCCATTCGTGCGCCCCCCAGGACTCCAGATCGGCGCGGACCTGATATCCGTGCGTGCGCCCGCGGCGGCGCACCGCGCCCAGCACGAGCAACCGAACCGCGGACACACGTCTCCTTCTCGGTCAGGCGGGTGAGGTTACCCACCACAGTGTGCCGAACGGGTCGACGAATCCGCCCGAGCGGCTGCCATCCGCTGCCACCTCGACCTCCCGTGCGGCTCGTGCGCCGACGGAAACCGCCCGCTCGAAGGTCTCATCGGCATCCGGGACGGTCGCCCAGAGCTGTACGTGCACGGGATCGGCGGGCGATCGCAGACAGCGGCCTCCGTCCGGTCCCGAGTCGGCGAAGTACACCACTGCGTCGCCGATTCGCGCCTCCGCGTGGATCACTCGCCGTGGATCCGTTTCCAGGGGGATGAGTTGAGCGATCTCGGCGTGGAATGCGCGTTCCAGGAACTCGCGGAAGATCTGGGCGTCGTCGACCATGACGTAGGGGGTTACGGCGGACATCACTACCTCCTTATTAGCCAAATTTGGCTAGTGCCATTCTAGCCAAATTTGGCTAGTTGTCCATGGCGCGGGGGATCGGATCTCGACGAGGCCCATTCGCGGGTGCAAGCTGGGAGGGGTTGCGCAATCGGTTGCTACGAGTACGCTCATTAATGAGTGTGCTCACTGATGGACCGGGAGGTGCACATGGTTCATTCGCCTCGGGACGTGCGGGGCGGGCGGCGGGCTCGGAAGATGCTGGACAAGCAGGGCCGCATCTTCGAGGCGGCCGCGCATCTCTTCGCCGAAAACGGATTCGAGCGGGTGACCACGCAGCAGATCTCCGATCGTGCGGATATTGCCGCCGGGACGCTGTTCCGGTATGCGGCATCCAAGGGTGAGCTGCTGCTCATGGTCTACAACGAGGAGTTCCGGGCGGCACTGGACGCCGGGGAGCGGGTGGCGCGCGAGCGGACCGATCCCGGGGCGGCGATTACCGCGCTGGTCCGCCCGGTGCTCGACCTCGCCGCCCGCCGGGTCGAGAACACCATCGCCTATCAGCGGGAACTGCTGTTCGGGCCGCCCACCGAGCAGTACCGCGCCGAGGGGCTCGCCCTCGTGCAGCGGCTCGAATCCACCATCGCGGACATACTCGCGGCATCGGCCCGATCGCGCGGGGTCGAGCCGCCGGACATGCACGAGCGGGCCGAGCTGGCCGGACGCAGTGTGTTCGCCGTCCTGCATCTCGCGCTCGCCCAGCCCTCGACGGGCGCCCATGCGGGCCATGACGCCGCCGCGGACCTGCGGGGGCAGATCGCACAGATCGTCGCCGGATTCCTGGCGCGGAAAGGAGAACAATGAGCATCGAGATTCGCAAGGTCACCGTGCTGGGGACCGGAGTGCTGGGTTCGCAGATCGCCTTCCAGACGGCATTCAGCGGATTCGACGTCACCGCCTACGACATCGACGGTGAGGCGCTGGACGCGGCGCGCGAACGGTTCGCCAAACTGGCGGGCATCTACCGCTCCGATGTGCAGGGCGGCGGTGACGGCAAGGCGGAGCAGACCGCCGAATCCATTACGCTCACCTCGGATCTGGGCGATGCGGTGCGCGACACCGACCTGGTGATCGAGGCGGTGCCGGAGGTGCTGGCCATCAAACAGGAGACCTACGAGAAACTGGGCAAGCTCGCGCCGGAACGCACCATCTTCGCCACCAACTCCTCCACCCTGCTGCCCAGCGCCATGAAGGACTTCACCGGGCGGCCGGACAAGTTCCTCGCCCTGCACTTCGCCAACCAGGTGTGGAAGTTCAACACCGGCGAGGTCATGGGCACCACCGACACCGATCCGGCGGTCTTCCAGGCGGTCGTCGACTTCGCCGCGGCCATCGGCATGGTCCCGATCGAATTGCACAAGGAGAAGGCCGGTTACGTCCTCAACTCCCTGCTGGTGCCCTTCCTCAACTCCGGAATCTCCCTCGCCGCGGGCGGATACGCCGAACCCGAGGCCGTGGACAAGACCTGGCGCATCGCCACCGGCGCCCCCATGGGCCCCTTCCAGATCCTCGACGTCATCGGCCTCACCACCCCCTACAACATCCTCGCCAATGGCGACGAGAACGGTCGGCAGCTGGCGAAGTGGCTGAAGGACAACTACATCGACAAGGGCAAGCTCGGCATCGCCACCGGCGAGGGCTTCTACAAGTACTGACGCCCGCTCGGCCCGGACCCGATCAGCTCGGGTCCATCGCGCCGCCGTGATAGCGGGAGGCGGCGTTCCACAGGAAGAAGCTGTCGATGCCGCGGGCCGCGGTGGCCTCGATCTGGGCGCGGACCTCGGCATCGCCGTAGGTGACGCCGAGGCTGAAGTCCTGCAGCCACGGGATCACCTTGGCATTGGTGCCCTCCACTTGGCGGTGGAAGTCCTCCAGGGAGCGGAAGATGATGTCGTAGGGCTGGGCGTTGGGATTGGCCACGCCGTACTCGCCCGGATTCCAGTGCGAGGGATAGAGCATGGGCGCGACGTAGTCCACGTGCGGCGCCATGAGCCGGATGTCCTGGGCGATCTGGTCGGGGCGGGTGGAGGCGATGCCGAAGACCGCGGCACTCTGGTACGCGCCCGCGTCGCGCACCGGAGTGCGGCTCTCGCGCAGGAATTCGGCGATGGAGACGCTGGCGTTCTCCGTCAGGCCCGGGAAGGCCATGCTGGACAGCGACCCGTCGGGGCGACGGACGTAGTCGTACATCACCTCGTCGAAGCCGAGCCGCGCGGCCTCCACCGCCAGATCGATGTTGTACCTGCGGATCTCAGGGTGGGCGAAGTTCGTGAACGCGATGGCCCCGTAGTGGCTGGAATACGGTGCGCCGCCGCTGTTCTGGATCACCCAGTCGCGGCGGCCGTTGTGCCACGCCCACTCCGCCATGGTCGGGTCGCGGAAGGCCACGATCCGGCCGACCACCCGCAACCCCATGTCGTGCAGCGTCCGCAGCGCGGTCGGAGCGTCGTAGATGGTGGTGGCCGCACCCGACTCGCGGGCCAGCGGCACCTGGGAGTCGTAGCCGACGACCCCGTCCTCGTCCTTGATGTCGAGCTGCACGGTGTCGATCCGGCCCTCGCGCGCCAGATCCAGCACCGCCTCCCGCAAACCGTCGTGCGACCAGGCGTGCGCGGTCACGTGCACCGCGCGAATCCGCGGCACCTCCACCCGGGTGGTGATGGGCTGCCTGGTCTCGTTGCCCGCCGCGTCCGCGGCCACCAGTGCCGCGCCGACCGGGGCGTTGGGCAGCGTGAGTTCGAAGGTGCCGTCGTCGGCCACCTCGACCGGCCGCCCGTCCAGGGTGAGGCTGTCCGCGCCGGAGACCGTGCCGCTCAGGGTCACCGGTTCGCGGTAGGACCCGACCGTCTCCGGCTGGCTGACCTCGAGCGACGGCGGTCGCGCATCGACGGTGAAGGTGCCGGTCGTGCCCGGGCCGGTGCGCAGCGCGCCGAACGGTCCGCCCGGCGGAATCTCCGCGGTGAGGGTGTGCGGGCCGTCGGCGAGCTCACCGGGCCGGAACACCACGGTGTCACCGGACACCTCGCCGGTGACCGTCTTCCCGTCGAGTTCGAGCCGCACCGCCTCGGCGTCGTGACCGCTGGCGTCCACCACCAGCGCCAGCTCCCGCAGCGCGGCGGCGTTCACGACCCCGTCGGGAAGTCCGTTGAGCGCCATCCCCTCCGGGTCACCGCGCAGCGCCCCCGCCGTCAGCGCGATGACCACGATCATCACCACCGCGATCGCGACCACCACCGCCGCCCGCATCCGTCCAGCACGCGGAATCCGCCTCAACAACCCGTACACCCACTCTCGTTCGACTGCCTCCCCAGTCTCTACCGGGGAGGCCGTCCGTCATGCCATCTTCACAACTCTGGTACCAAATCGATTGCCTGACACTAGAGTTGGTGAGATGCGCGGAAAGACGCTGATGTTGGCGCGCCTGGCCGCGGTGGGCCTCGCCCTCGCCGCCTGCGCGGCGCCGGAGGACAGTGAGCCCACACCCCGGGCCGAGACGGCGGCCCCGACCACCACGGTCGCCCCCGATCCGGCGGCGGTCGGCGCGAACGAGCTCGGACTCGTCCCGGTGCTCATGTATCACCAGCTGTCGCCCACACCCGCGGGCGAATACGACCAGACGCCGGAGGAGTTCCGCGCCGAGCTGGAGCGGCTGTACCGGGAGGACTACCGCCCGATCACGGTGTCCGACTACATCTCCGGGACGATCGACATCCCCGCGGGCACCCATCCGGTGGTGCTGACCTTCGACGATTCCACCACCAGCCAGCTCGCCTTCACCGCCGACGGCGCCCCCACACCCGACAGCGCCGTGGGGATCCTGGAGGAATTCCGGTCCCGCTACCCCGATTTCGCCCCCACCGCCACCTTCTTCGTGAACAACGACCCCTTCGCCGGGGAGGAGCGGGCGCTGCCCTGGCTGGCCGCGCACGGCTACGAGATCGGCGCGCACACCGCCTCGCACGCCAACCTCGCGAGTCTCGACGCGGCGGGCGTGCAGCGGGAGCTGGTGGAGAACGTTCGCGCCATCACCGCGGCGGTGCCGGACCAGCCGGTGCGTGCCATGGCCCTGCCGCTGGGCATCTTTCCCGGTGATCGGACCCTGGCCGCGACCGGCGGCTGGGACGGTACCTCCTACGCGTTCGAGGCCGTCATGCTGGTGGGCTCCAACCCCGCGCCGTCGCCGTACGGCCCGGTCGATCCGGCCGGCGTGCCGCGCATCCGGTCGGGCCGCGACACGGTGCCGTTCGATTCCGCCTACTGGCTGGACCGGCTGGCCGAGCAGCGCTACACCTCCGACGGCGATCCGGCGCGGATCTCCTTCCCGCGTCAGCTGTCCGGTGACCTGGCCGCCCGCTGGGCGGACCGGGCCAATCCGTACTGACCGCCGTCAGACCGCCGACAGCTCCGGAATCCGATCCGCCAGCTCCACCACCTCGGCGAGCAGGTCGGCCGTTGAGCGCAGCTGTTCGCCGGTGTGCTCGGAGGTGATGAAGAACCGCAGCCGCTCCTTGCCCGCCGGTACCGCCGGAGCCGAGATGGCTCCGGCGTACACGCCCCGTTCCAGCAGGGTGGCGGAGACGAATCCGGCCCGGAGCTCACCGGGCACGATGACGGGCACGATCGGAGTTCCTTGGGAATCACCGAGATTCAGGCCGTGCGCGCGGAGCGCGTCGTTGAAGGTCCGGGTATTGCTCCACAGTCGCCGCACCCGCTCCGGTTCCGCCTCGAGCAGGTCCAGGCCCGCCGCCGCGGCGGCGATGGTGGACGGCGCGGGACCGCCGGTGAGCATGGCCACGCCCGGCGCGCTCGCCTTCATGGCCCCGATCAGATCGGCGTCGGCGGCCACGAACCCGCCGCAGCTGCCCAGAGCCTTGGACAGGGTGCCCATCCAGATGTCGACGTCAGTCCCGGCCATGGCGTAGTGCTCGCGAATGCCGAGCCCGCGCGGACCGAGCACACCGAGCGAATGGGCCTCGTCCACCATGACCGCGCAGTCGAATTCCCGCGCGACGGCCGCCAGTTCGGCGACCCGGCCGATGGTGCCGTCCATGCTGTAGTGGCCTTCCAGCACCACCAGGGCCCGGTCGAAGCCGCCGCGCGACATCTTGAGCACCGACCGCAGCGAATCCGGGTCGTTGTGCCGGAAGTTGATCCGCCGACATCCGGCCCACTGCGTTCCCGAGACCACGCTGCCGTGGATGAGCGAGTCGCAGACCGCCACATCGCCCTCCCGCAGCAGGAAGCCGATCACACCGGCGTTGGTGAGGTAACCGCTGGTGGTGACCATGGCATCGCCCTGGTCGTACAGGTCGGCGAGGCGTCGCTCCAGGTCGCCGTAGAGCGGGATCTCACCGGAGACGATACGGCTGGCCGAGGCCGACGCGCCATATCGATCCAGTGCGTCCTTGGCCGCCGCCACCACCCGCGGATGGCTGGACAGGCCCAGATAGTTGTAGGCGCTGAAGTTCACCAGCTCCCGATCCGCCGCCCGGATCACCGTGTCGTTCGGGCTCTCGCGCGGCAGGAACAGCGGGTTGGTCAGGCCCGACTGCGCACTGATGGCCTTGATCGCCGCCTGCTTCTGAACGGTCGCCGCCACCTCCGGGTGATCGGCGAACTGTCGGCCCGGCCCGCGCGGGGCGCGTGCCGGTGCGGCGGCCGCCGGTCGCGCGGTCACGGTCCGGGCGGCGGGTGCGCTGTGGACGCGCTTGTCGGCGAGTAGTTTCCGCGCCAACTCACGTGCCGATTCGCTCATGCTGCTTCCTTTCCGGCCTGCTCGCCGCCGACCAGTACTTCCGCGGCCCGCGCTCCGGCCTGTGCCAGCGTGAAAGACCGGCCCACCTTCAGCGACATGAGATCCACGCCCACGGATTTGCCGACCAGTGCGCCGAATTCGACCGCCATGAGCGAATCGAGGCCGAGTTCCGGCACCGGGATGTGGATGTCGATCGAGTCGGCGTCCACTCCCATGACCGCGGCCAACTGCTCGGCCAACATGTGGGCGACCACATCCCCGCGCTGTGCCTCGTCGAGTTCGCGCAGTGTCGCGACCAGATGCGAGGCGGCGGAATCGTCCTCGGCCGCCGCGGCGATGAGCGCCGCCACCCGGCCGGTCATGCCGAAGATCGGCGCGGTGCTGCCGACCGTGCGCCAGTCCACCGGAATGATGGCCACCTGGTGGTGGATGTCGAGTTCCAATGCCTTCTCCAGGAATTCGGTGCCCTCATCCATATCGATGGCGTCGAACCCGGTGGTGCGCAGGTAGCGTGCCACGTTCTCGTCCGCCTCGGCCATGCCGCCGCCGGACATGTGGCCCCAGCCGACCGCCAGCACCTCGCCGCCCCCGCGCGCCACCACGTCCGCGACCGATTGCAGGGCGATATTCGCGGCCGTGTAGGAGTACTGCCCGGTGCCCGCGAATATGGCGCTGCCCGAGGAGAACAGCACGAACATATCCAGTTCCGCCCCGACGGCGGCGATGCCGTGGCGCAGCGCGTGCACGCCCTCGATCTTCGGCCGGTACACCGCGGCCAGGCTGTCGCGGTCCATGACCGAGACGCGCTTGTCGTCCACCACGCCCGCGGTGTGGAAGACACCGCGCAGCGGATGGTCGGCGTCGTGCGCCCGGGCGAGGACCGCCGCCATCGCTGCGGCGTCGGTGACATCCACCTGCTCGGTGACGATCTCCACGCCCTGCTCCCGCCAGGCGGCGAGCTGGGCGCGGCTGGCGTCGGTGCGCGCACCACCGCGCCCGAGCAGAGTGAGGTGGCGTGCGCCGCGACCGACCAGCCAGCGCCCGACCGCCAGGCCGAACGCGCCGAAACCGCCGGTGATGAGGTAGCGAGCCGTCGAATCGACGGTCACCGGGCGGGTGTCGGGGCGCACCAGCGGGGCCGGATCGTCGAGGCTGAGCGCGATCCGACCCAGCCGGGTGGAGCGGGCCACATCCTCGAACGCCTTGGTCACGTCATTGGTGCCGTACAGCTCGAACGGCAGCCGTCGGTAGCGCTGGGCAGCGAGATGTTCGTTGACCCGGCCGATCACGCGCATGGTCTCGGCACGACGCTTGGCCAGCATGCGGTCCAGATCGAAGGAGTGATAGGAGACGTTCTTGTCGAACAGTCGCATATCGAGCACGCCGCCGCCGTAGATATCGGCCTTGCCGATCTCCACGATGCGGCCGAATTCGGCCACCGCCTTGAAGTTCCGGCGCAGGATCTCCCCGGGGGCGGTGCTGATCACCACGTCGGCGCCGCGACCGTCGGTGAGTCCGAGCACGTCGTCGGCGAAGTTCAGCGAGCGGGAGTTCAGCACATGATCCGCACCCTGGTCGAGTACGTAGGCGCGCCGCTCGTCGGTGCTCGCGGTGCCGATCACGGTCGCGCCGTGCATTTTCGCGATCTGCACGGCCGCCGAGCCGACGCCGCCCGCCGCGCCGTGCACCAGCACCACATCGCCCGCGCGCACCCGCGCCAGTTCCAGTAGCGCGTAGTCGGCGGTGGCGAAAGCCGTTCCGCTGGTGCACGATCCGGGTTCCGCGTCGGTGTCGTACTTGATGATCAGATCGCGGGGTGCGGTGTGGTAGCGGCTGATCATGCCCTTGGAGGTCAGCGTCACGGCGTCGCCGACGGCCAGATCGTCCACCTCGGGTCCGACCCGTACCACCACACCGTCGCCCTCCATGCCGGGCAGGGTGCCGAAGAAGGTCTCCGCCATATCCTGTTCGGTGAGCACGCCGATCACCTTGAGCGGATCCTTGTAGTTGAGGCCGATGGCGCTGATCCGCACCTCCACCTCGCCCGGGCCGGGTTCCCGCCGCCCGCAGCGCCGCCAGCCGAGCCGCGAGAGCACCCGCGACTTGGGCAGTTCCAGCGTGAAATTCGCCTCCGGATCGGTGAGCGGCACCGCCTCGTCCAGCTTGTCGAGCCGTTCCGGCAGCGTAGCGGCCACGACCGTCACCCAGCGCAGGCCGTTGCGCAGCATCACCTCGTCGGCGTTGTCGTAGCCGAACGCACCGGGAACCGCCAGTTCCGCCGCCAGATCGGCGGTGGAGACCTCGGGTTCGACGTCCACCAGCCGCCAGCGCAGTCGTGGCTGCTCGTTGAGCAGGACGCGGCGGGCACCGGCGAGCGCGGCATGAGACGGGTTCGGCGCGGCGTCCTCGTCCGGATGGGCGTAGGCGCGTTCGGTGATCAGGCTGACGTGGATGGAACCGTCACCGGTCATGGGCATCTCGTCGCCGCGCTGTTCCAGCCACACCTCGAGGAAGCCCTCGATGGTGACCGCCAGGCGGCGCAGCGTCCACAGGGCGTCGAGATCCGCGTACGCGCTGCCCGCCACCACGGCCACGTGCAGGCGTTCCACACCCTCGGCGGCGATCGCGGTCCGAAGCCGTTCCAGTACAGCGTCTTCCAGGTCGACGCGGTTCGGATCGCCGGTCGCGAACAGTTCGGAGCGCGGCGCGGTCGCGGCCACGGCGGTGGCGCGATCGCTCACCTCGGGGCCGAGCTCGACGACGAGGGTGAAAGCGCCCTCCGGCGACGGCAGCGCAGCGCGGTCCACCGGATCCCGCAGCTCCCAGCGGTCCTCGAAGAAGATGTCGGTCATCCGTTGCAGCGCACCGCGTCCCGGGGCGATGGAACCGAAGCGCATGCCGACGATCTGCAGGATCACATTCTGTTCCGCGTCCAGCAGATCGATATCGGCGACGGGCGCGCCGGTGGTGTCGAGCCGGGCCACCACCGTCACCTCGTCCGGAATGGTCTCGAAGGCTCGCACCCCGTCCACGGCCACCGGCACCATGGCGCCGTCGTCCGCGCCGCCGGTGCCCGCCAGCAGCGCCGCCACGCTCTGCAGCGCGGCGTCCACCACGCACGGGTGGGCGAGGTGGCCGCAGTCGTGGGCCACCGAACCGTCCAGGGTGGCGACCACGGTCGAACCGGAGACGCGGAGGGCGGTGGCGCGGCGGAAGGTCGGACCGTACCGGAGTCCGCGCGCCGCCAGCCCGTCGTAGAACGCCGTCGGGTCCAGGGCGTACATATCGTCGACGTCGGGCAGCTCCATCTTGGTGGACTCGAAGACGCCGCCCTGGATCAGCCGCCCGGTGGCATGGGTGGTCCAGAGGGACCCGGCCATATCCCGGGAGCGAATGGTGAACCGGCCGGTGGACTCCTCCACCCGCAGTTCCACGACCGGGGCCGCGCCCTCGTCGATGACCAGCGGTGCGATGAAGCGCACCTCCTCCACCGCCACCCGGGTGGATTCGGTGCGCAGCGCGACCGCGCTCAGCGCGGCGTCCAGGTAGGCCGCGCCGGGCAGGATGCGCGCCTCGCCGACGACATGGTCGGCCAGCCACGGCATCGCGCCCACACTGAGCTGGAGACGCCACGAGGTGGTGGAGTTGTCCAGGTCCGGATCGCCCAGCATCGGGTAGCCGTCGGGGGTGCCGTGGCGGCGCTGCTGGAAGACGGGATTGAGGTTCTGCAGCCGGGTCCGCTGCCACGGGTAGCGCGGCAGGTCCACGTGCGGGGTCACAGTCTCGGTGAAGAGCGCGTCGATATCGAGGGCCCCGGCCGTGTACAGCCCGGCGATGGTCTGCCGGATGCTCTCGGCATCGGACTGCTTGCGATGGAGCGTGGGCACCGTGGTGCCGGATTCGCCCGCGCCGATGAGGATTTCGCGGATATTCGCGCCCAGCACCGGATGCGGTCCGACCTCCAGGAACACCCGGCTGCCCGCCCCGACCAGTGCGGTGACGGCATCGGCGAAGCGCACCGGCTGCCGGACATTGGCACACCAGTACTCGGCATCCCAGTCGCCCGCGGTGACCCGTTCCCCGGTGACCGTCGACCAGAGCGGAATGCGCGGCTCGGCGAGGGTGAGATCGGCCAGGGCCGTGCGCAGTTCGTCGAGGATCGGCTCCATGAGGTAGCTGTGATACGGCACCTCGACATGCAGCCGCTTGGCGAAAGTGCCCTGCTCGGTGAGGGTTTCGGCGATCTCGTCGAGGCGCGCCTCGGCCCCGGCCAGCGTCACCGCGCTCGGACTGTTGACGGCGGCCACATCCACCAGCTCGTCACCGTCGATGAGTTCCCGGGCGGCGGCGAGCGGGAGCCCGACGGCCAGCATGCCGCCCGATCCCGCGGTGGTGGCCTGCAAGCGGGCCCGGTGGTAGCTGACCAGGAGGGCGTCGCGCAGTGACAGCATGCCGGTGACGTAGGCGGCCGACACCTCACCGACGCTGTGCCCGACCACCGCGGCCGGACGCACGCCCAGCTCCGCCAGCATGGCGAACAGCGACACCTGCACCAGGAAGTTGGCGGGCTGCGCGACCGCGGTCGTGGTGACCTTGGATTCCTCCTCCGGGCGCAGCAGCTCCTCGATGATCGACCATCCGGCGATCTCGGTGAACACCGCGTCGATGCGCTTCGCCTCGGCGGCGAAGACGCCGTCGGTCTCGAGCAGTTCACGGCCCATGCCCCACCACTGCGGCCCCATGCCGGTGAAGACGAAGACCGGTTCCGGATGCTTGCGGGCCACCGTCTTGGTCGCGCCGCGGCCGGAGCCGTGCGCGAAATCGACCAGGGCGCGCACCAGTTCGGTGTCGTCGCCGAAGGTCAGGGCGGTGCGGTAGGGGTGATGCCGCCGCCGGGTCCAGGCCGCCTCGGCCAGCCGGGCCGGGTCCGCGCCCTCGGCGATGAGCTGGGCGAAGCCCTCGGCCAGTTCGCGGGCGGCCTGCTCGCTGCGCGATGAGATCGGCAGTACCCCATAGTGTTTCGGAGCCCGCGCGGTGTTCGCGGTCGGCACGTACTCCTGCAGGATGGCGTGTGCGTTGGTGCCGCCGTAGCCGAAACCGTTGACGGCCACGGTCATCCGCTCGACCTCCGGACCGACCGGCTCGGCTTCCAGCTGGAGCCGGATTCCCAGTTCGTCGAACGGGATATCCGGATTCGGCTCGTTCAGCCAGCCCTGCGGGGCGATGGTGCGGTTGGCGACGGCCAGCGCGGACTTGATGATGCTGGCGATGCCGGACGCCGCCTCGGTGTGCCCGAGCTGCGCCTTCACCGAACCCACGCCCAGGGGTGCGGTGCGGCCCGGCACCCGGCCGTAGGCATTGCCGATGGCCCGCAGTTCCAGCGGGTCACCCACCGGAGTGCCGGTGCCGTGCGCCTCCACATAGGTGACCTGGTGCGGCTCGATACCGGCCCGCCGGGTCACCGTCTTGGCCAGTTCCTCCTGGAGATCGGCATTGGGCACCGTGATGGCGGTGGTGCGGCCGTCCTGATTGGAGCCGGTCGCCTTGATGACGGCGTACACCCGGTCGCCGTCGCGCTCGGCGTCGGCGAGTTTCTTGAGCACCACCATGCCCGAGCCCTCACCGCGGCCGTACCCGTCGGCGGCGGCGTCGAAGGGCTTGCTGCGCCCGTCGGCGGCGAGGAACCCGCCCTTGCACATGGAGACGAAGGGTTCCGGGCCGAGCAGCATGGTGACGCCACCGGCCAGCGCCACCGTGCAGTCGCCGCTGTCCAGGGCCTGGCAGGCCAGGTGCAGCGCGACCAGGGAGGACGAGCAGGCGGTGTCGACGGTCAGCGCCGGGCCGACCAGGTCGAGCGCGTAGGCGATGCGGTTCGACAGCATGGTGTAGGACGCGCCCACCGCGGTATGCATGTCCACGTACGGCAGCGCGGCGTTGGTGGTGGACACCGCGAGTTGGTCCAGGGTGAACGCGCCGAGGTACACGCCGACGGGCGCGCCGGTGATGCGGCCCGCCATTCCGGCGTCGTCGAGCGCCTCCCAGGCCACCTCGAGTACGAGGCGCTGCTGTGGATCCATGGCCGCGGCCTCGCGCGGCGAGATGCCGAAGAAGTCGGGATCGAATTCCCAGGGGTCACCGGTCATGAACGCGGCGCGCCGGGTGTACATCCGGCCCGGGGTGCGTTTGTCCGGATCGTAGTAGCGGCGATAGTCCCAGCGCGATTCCGGGATGTCGACCACCCCGTCGCCCTTGCGGACCAGGAAGTCCCAGAACGATTCCGGTGAATCGATGCCACCGGCATAACGGCAGCCGATTCCGACAATGGCGATGTCCGACACGACGAGCTCCTCGGCGAAACTGGAGAATGGACCTGCTGATATCCCCCCGCTGTTCGTCAATCCGCGCGGACCGGAACCGGTGGGCGCAGGACGAAATTCAGCTCCGGACCGGTCTTTCCGATCCGAGCCTTGGTGACGAACTCGAAGCCGAAGCGGCGATAGTAGGCGACGTTGTCGTCCTTGGTTATCCCGCACACCGGCGCGGATTCCCGGTCGGCTTGCGCGTCGACCCAGTCGACCAGCGCGCGACCCACCCCACTGCGCTGAATGTCCGGATCGATGCCGAGATAGACCAGCAGGTGGTGCGGTTCGGCGGGTGCGACCCTGGCGATGGCCTCGTCGACGTGGATGCCCCGCACGGTGGCCGGCCCCATGGCCCACAGCAGCTGTGGCCCCGAAACCATCTCGCGCCACAGTGATTTGCGGTATCCGGCGGGGTACCACAGCATCGCGCCGACCACCCGGTCGTCGAGCGTGGCGACGATCGCGCCGTCGCCGGGTAGGAAGCGGTGCCGGATCATCGTCCGCAGCATGCCCGGCGTGCGACGTTCGCGGATCGCCGCATCCGGGAAGACGTACTCCTCGATCGGATCGTCGGTGGCGAAGGCCGCCGCGACAACGCGAACGATTTCGTCGATGTCAGCCTCGGTGGCCCGGCGAATAGTCGGAGTGGCCGACTGATTCAAGTCTGTCCCTTACATTTTCGTGCCCATAGTCCGACCCCCGATGCCGAACTGTCCCTGCCTGCCCTACTGGACGGTAGCCGATGATGCTACTTGCCAGTAGGTTACACGCGTTCACTGATCTCGCCACCGGTAACCGTTGTGGCATAGAACAATTCACCGCCGGATTGCATCGCGGAGGAACATGTTCTAAGGTGGCCCGCTCCGACAATGTCCATGCGGGACTTCGCAATTGACTCAGACGGTTGAATTCCGGACATACTTCTCATTCTTCGAACTGTTATGCATAGCAGCTATGAACGTGTAGCCTGATCCCGGCCCTGAACACGACAATGCTCGTTCGGAAATGGGGACAAGCTCCGTGCCACCCACATCGGCATACGGCTGGGGAAGCGGCGTCATCGACCAGCTGTCCAGCCCACCAGAGGTAACGCAATACCAGAATCCCGAGGATTCGCCCGCCACCATCGTCACCTACCAGCAGCTCGACTGGGCGATCATCGCTGTCGCCTGCGCCGCCGTGATAGCCCTCGCGGTGCTGCTGATGGTGCTGGTGAGCAATGCGGAATTCGGTGCGGGGCCACCGACCCTGCCCCCGCACCCCGAAGCCTGCCAGCCCTTCTGCGCGGGCGGCACGGGCTACTGAACCGGGACCGGCCGATCCGCGCCGTCCCGATCTGCGAACCCGCATCGCCGCGTCACCGTTCGGCCGCGACGGCTGCGCCGCGGCCGAACGGAGGCCCCGTTACAGCACCCGCAGGACGCGCCGCGCGATGAGCGGATCGGCCAGCGGGCGCAGGGCGATCCGCATGAGCGCGAGGGCATTGTCGTCCCCGGCCACCCGGTTCACCTTCAGCACTCCGCAGGCCAGACACTGGTGTACCAGCGACCATTCGCCGTCGTCGCGCACCGACATGCTCACCGCCCGCATCCGCCCACGGCAGGTCGCGGACCGGTCGCCCGGAACTCGATCCACATGGCGACTGGCCAGACAGTGCGGACAGTGGTTGCGATGCGCCGTGCCCGGCGCGGCGACCGGCACGTCGAGCCGGCAGCCCACACACCGGAAGGTATCGCCGGATGTGCCCGCGCGGCCGTGCAGGACGGTTTTCCCGCGCTGTTCGCCTCGCGGTGTCGCCTTGTTTCGGCGCGGCATCACAGATCGCCGAACACTTCGAGCGGGAACGGCGGTTCGGCGAGCGGACGCACGGCCAATCGCATGAGGATCAACTGATTGTCGTCGCCGCACACCGAATGCAGCGCCAACTCGTGGCACCGCGTGCAGCGGTGCACGATGCCCCACTCACCGGTGCGCGACACCGCGATCGACAGTGGAGCCATGCGCGCCCGGCAGTCCGAGACACCGCCGTCGACGTGGTCGACGGTGTGCCGGGAGTGTAGGCAGCTGGGACAGTGATTGCGCCGACTGCCGTCGGGCGCGAGGACGGCCACGGTCAGACCGCAGCGCAGGCAGGAGAAGGTTCCGGTCCGCAGGGTCGGACCGGGATCGTGCTGGGTGGAGAAAGTGTCGGACAACCCGGATCACTCCTTAGCCGAGAGCTGATGTGCAGACAGCAGGAGTAGGCCGAGTGCGCCTCGGTGACGCAGGTCGTTACGGACGTGTCCGGTTGTGGGCGGCCATATCTCGGGCCGAGGCCACACCATGAGGCGCTCTCGGCGCGGGCTGGCTCATAAATCATCCCCTCCGGCGGGTGAGTTCGGTGTGCGCGAACAGCGCGGCGGCAACCGTAGCAGCGGCCGCGCTCCGGCCGCCACCGGTTTTCCGGCCGTCAGGTGCGTGGTCGGGCCAGGCGGGTTTCGTGGACGCGACCGCGCAGCGTCACCGATTCGCCCGGGTCCCAATGCTTGCGCTCGGAGGGTTCGGCGCTGCTCACGGCGGTGGCGGAGGCCAGGACGCGGCCGTCATCCTGTTTGGCCAGTTCGCACAGGCGGGCCGCCTCGTTCACCGGATCTCCGATGACGGTGAACTCGTAGCGGCGATGCGCGCCGACATTGCCCGCCACCACCCGTCCGGCCGCGACACCGATGGCGGCGTCGAATTCGATGGCGGCGCCGGACAATCGCCGCCGGATGGCGCGGGCGCTCGCGAGCGCGGCCCCGGCGGCGTCGGTCAGCGGCGCGGGGGTGCCGAAAATGGCCAGTGCGGCATCGCCCTCGAACTTGTTGACCAGGCCGCCGTGCCGCTCCACCTCGTCCACCACGATGCCGAAGAACTCGTTGAGAATGGTGACGATCTCGTGCGGGGGCCGGGTCGCGGTCATGGCGGTGGAGCCGATGACGTCGATGAACAGCGCGGCCGCCTCGCATTCCTCCCCGCCCAGCTCCGGCTGCCCGGCCAGCGCCGCCGCCGCCACATCGCGGCCGACGTGGCGGCCGAACAGATCCCGGATCTGTTCGCGCTCGCGCAGTCCCGCCACCATGTGGTTGAAACCGCTCTGCAACTCACCGAGTTCGGTGCCGTCGTAGACGGTGACCGCCACCTGCAGATCACCGTCCTCCACCCGGCGCATCGCGGTGCGCACATTGCGGATGGGCGCGACCGTGGCGGCGAGCGTCTGCGTCATGAGCAGCAGGCCGAAGACCAGCGTCGCCCCGCCGAGCGAGAGCACGCAGACCGCCAGCCGCTCGGTGCTGACGTTCACTCCGGACAGCGCCAGCACCGCCACGATCATGAGCAGCGCCACCGGCGTGCCCGAACCCAGCACCCACACCAGCAGCGATCGGCCGAAGACGCCGAGGCCGCGCTGCCGTCGGCGCGGTTCGGCCTCGAGCACCCGCGCGGTCACCAGCCGCAGGGCGAATTCGGTGATCAGGTAGCTGTTGGCGCAGACCACGACGGCGCTGAACCCGACCCCCAGAATGATCTTGGGCACGAAGGCCGGATCGACCAGGCCGTACAGCGGCGTCAGCACCGCCATCCCGCCGAACCACAGCAGCGCCTGCTGATGCACCAGCCGTCGCGGTACCTTCGACGACGCGATGCGCTCCGCCTCGTTCGGAATCCGCTCCGGATCGGTGGCCCAGCGCAGCGTCCGCAGTCCAGACAGCGTGCCCCACACGAAACCCACCGCCAGGGCGAAGGTCACGTACACCGGGACGGCCACGAAGTTCAGTAGCACCAGGTCCTGCGTGAACACCGACGGACCCGGCAGCACCAAGCCGATGAGCAGCGCCGCCACCACCACACCGGTGAGGTTCGCGAACAGCACCGGCACGGTCAGCAGCAGCTGCACGCGCACCCGCCGCGACGTCGCTCCCTGATCGGCGGGCCCCAGGAGGCGCGACCCGAACGGGGCCGCGCCCAGCGCCCTGGGCGTCACATCGCTGTCGACCATGGATGCAGCCTAGGCGTGATCACGAACCGCCTGCTGGGAGGCGTCCGGGCGCGCCCGCTCGAGCGCGTCGGAATCACCGGGATCGCCAGGCGTTGGCATGGGATATGAGTACTCCGCTGGCCGCCGTCCGCTTCTCCATCCTGGACCGCTCGCGGGTGCGCCAGGGGCAGAGTCATCCGGAGGCGCTGCGGGAGACCGTGGAATTCGCCCGACTCGCCGAGCGGTGGGGCTATCACCGCTTCTGGGTCTCGGAGCATCACAGCGTGCCCGGGGTGGCCGGATCCGCGCCGACCGTACTCGCCGCCGGGGTCGCCGCCGCCACCGCGCACATCCGGGTGGGCACCGGCGGGGTCATGCTGCCCAATCACCAGCCGCTGGTGGTGGCCGAACAGTTCGGCGTGCTGGAGTCGCTGTACCCGGGCCGCATCGATATGGGTCTGGGTCGCTCGGTGGGCTTCACCGGGGGCGTGCGGCGCGCCCTCGGCCACGGCAGGGGCGATGCCGATGATTTCGACGCCCAGCTGACCGAACTGCTGGACTATCTGGCCACCGGTCGCGCGGGCGTGCACGCCTGGCCCACCGAGGGCCTGCGCATACCGGCCTTCCTGCTGGCCGTCGGTTCGGGCGCGGAGCGGGCGGCCCGATTCGGGCTGCCGCTGGTGATCGCTCCCGCCGCCGGAACATCCGCCATGGTGCGGTCCATCGAGCGCTACCGCGACGACTTCCGGCCCGGATACGACGCCACGCCCTACGTCGTGGTGTCCACCTCCGCTGTCGTCGCCGATTCCACGGAGCAGGCCCATCGCCTGCTGCTGCCCGAGGCGTGGTCGGCCGCCTGGTCGCGCACCCGCGGCGAGTTTCCGCCCCTGATCTCGCCCGAGGAGATCGACCGCATCGCCATGACCGACAAGCAGCGCGGCATCTTCACCGACTCGCTGCGCGGCCACATCCACGGCACCGAGGAGACGGTCGTGGCCGAGCTGGAGGCGCTGGTAGCGCGCACGGGGGCCGACGAAATCCTGGTCCACACCAGCACTTACGATCGTACGGCTCGGCTGGAATCACATCGCCGCCTGGCCGCCGCCGTCGGCCTCACCGCGCGCTCACCTGCTGTTTTCGCCTAGTACATCGACTGTTTCGCCGTCGGCTGCCCGGAAAAAGCTGCACTGCACCGGGTTACGAATCGTCGGTAGGCTGTGAGCTGTGATTACGCTCAGGAAAGAAGACGGGGCCGCGGATCTCGCGGGCATCACCAAGATGAGTGTCGGAGTGAGCTGGGATCCGTCCGCCGGTGCCAGCGGGGGTCTGCTGGGTATGGCGCGCCGTAAGAAGGGCGTGGACCTGGACCTGGTCGCCATTCTCATGCAGGGCGGCGATCCGGTGCGTTTCGCCGGACTGGACTCCCTGGACCCGCTCGGCAACGGCTCGGTGGTGCACACCGGTGACGAGCAGACCGGCGCCGCCTCCGGCGACGACGAGACCGTGCACGTCACCTTCGCCAATGTGCCGACCGCCATCGACTCCATCGTGTTCGTGGCCGCGGCGTTCAAGAAGGGCTCATCCTTCGAGAAGGCGAACAACATCTCGTTCAAGATCTACGACGCCACCGGCGGCAGCTCCCAGCAGGTAGCCGATATCTGGCCGTCCCTGCTGGGCAGCGACAATGCCAACGCCATCGCCCGCGCCTTCCGCAACGGCCCGGCCTGGCAGCTGGAGGTGCTGGACCGCAAGGGCAAGATCAAGCAGGGCGATATGCAGGCGCTGCTGCACTTCGCTCTGGCCTGATCCCGGCTCTCAGCGGCTGGGGTCCGGCCAGGTCCACTCGGCGACCACCGGGATGTCCGCACCGTGTTCGCGCGTCCACTGGCGCGCGTTCCAGCGGGCATCCACCATCTCCTGGCGTAGCCCCGCGGCCGTCTCGCGCAGCGACGGCACCCGGTCGATGACATCGGTGACCAGGTGGTAGCGATCCAGGTCGTTGAGCATCACCATGTCGAAAGGCGTTGTGGTGGTGCCCTTCTCCTTGTAGCCGCGCACATGCAGCTCATCGTGGTTGGTGCGGCGGTAGGTGAGCCGGTGGATCAGCCAGGGGTAGCCGTGGAAGGCGAAGATGACCGGGCGGTCCCGGGTGAACAGCGTGTCGAATTCGCTGTCGGGCAGTCCGTGCGGATGCTCGTTCTCGGGGAGCAGCCGCATCAGGTCCACCACGTTCACCACGCGAACCCGCAGCTCCGGCAGGCGATCTCGCAGAATGGCGGCGGCGGCTAGGGTCTCCAGCGTGGGCACGTCGCCGGCGCAGGCCAGCACCACGTCCGGGGTGCCGCCCACAGTGTCGTTGTGGCCCGCCCACTCCCAGATGCCGACCCCGCGCGCGCAGTGCCGCGCCGCCTCGGGCACCGACAGCCACGACTCCTGCGGCTGCTTGCCCGCCACGACGACATTCACGTAGTGCCGCGAGCGCAGGCAGTGGTCGTAGGTGGACAGCAGCGTATTGGCGTCCGGCGGCAGATACACCCGGACGATCTCGGGGCTCTTGTTCAGCACCACGTCCAGGAACCCGGGATCCTGATGGGTGAAGCCATTGTGGTCCTGCCGCCAGACATGGGACGACAGCAGGTAGTTCAGGCTCGGAATAGGCCGCCGCCACGGCACCTGCGCACTGGCGTCCAACCATTTGGCGTGCTGGTTGAACATGGCGTCGACAATGTGGATGAACGCCTCGTAGCAAGTGAACACCCCGTGCCTGCCGGTGAGCAGGTAGCCCTCCAACAGGCCCTGGCACATGTGCTCGGACAGCACCTCGATCACCCGGCCGGTGCGGTCCAGCTTGACGTCGAATTCGCCGATCTCGGCCTGCCAGTCGCGCCCGGTCACCTCCAGAATGTCCTGCAGCCGATTGCTGGCCAGCTCATCGGGCGCGAAGGTGAGGAAGTTGTCCGGATTTCGCCGGGTGACCTCCCGTAGCCAGCCGCCCAGCACGCGCGTCGCCTCGTGCTTGACCGCGCCGGGCCGGGCCACCTCGAGCCCGAAGTCGCGCCAGTCCGGCAGCGCCAGATCGCGGATCAGCAGGCCGCCGTTGGCGATCGGATTGGCGCTCATGCGGCGGTCGCCGACGGGGGACTGCTCGATCAGCTCGGGCACCGGGCCGCCGTTGGCGCCGAACAGTTCCTCGGGCCGGTAGGACTTCAGCCACTCGTCGAGGACCGCGCGGTGGGCGTCATTGTCGCGGGCCGCCGCCAGCGGCACCTGATGCGCCCGGAAGGTGCCCTCCACCGGATCGCCGTCCACGATCGGCGGGCAGGTCCAGCCCTTCGGGGTGCGCAGCACGATCATGGGCCAGCTCGGCCGGGCGCCGTCGGAACCGCCCCGGGCGGCGCGCTGTATCCGCTCGATGCGATCCAGGCAGGAGTCGGTGGCCGCCGCCATGGCCTGGTGCACGGCCGCCGGATCGCTGCCCGCCACCACGACCGGGTCGTACCCGTATCCCCGCAGCAGCGACAGCAGTTCCGATTCCGGAATCCGGGCGAGAATGGTGGGGTTGGCGATCTTGTACTCATTGAGCGCCAGAATCGGGATCACGGCCCCGTCCCGGGCCGGATTGAGGAATTTGTTGGCGTGCCAGCTGCCCGCCAACGGCCCGGTCTCCGCCTCGCCGTCGCCGATGACGCAGAACACCGTGAGCCTCGGATTGTCCAGTGCCGCACCGTAAGCGTGCAGCAGGGAATAGCCGAGCTCGCCGCCCTCGTGGAAGGAGCCCGGCGTCTCGGGTGCGCAGTGGCTCGGCACTCCGCCTGGGAAGGAGAACTGGGCGAACAGGGCGCGCATGCCCTCGGCATCGCGCGGAATATCGCTGTAGAGCTCGGAATACGTGCCCTCCAGCCAGCCGCACGCATTCGGCCCCGGCCCGCCGTGGCCCGGTCCGGCCACGAAGACCGCGTCGAGATCGCGCTGGCGAATGGCCCGATTGGCATGCACCCATACGAGATTCAGTCCGGGCACGGTGCCGAAGTGGCCGAGCAGGCGCGGTTTGATGTGCTCGGGGCGCAGCGGTTCGCGCAGCAGCGGATTGTCCATCAGATAGATCTGGCCGACGGACAGGTAGTTCGCCGCCCGCCACCACGCGTCGATGGCGGTGAGTTCCGCGCGGGACAGCGGGCCGGACGCCTCGCCGAGCCGATACGGTCGCGGTGCGACGGTGCGCCCGCCGCTGCTGTCCACATTGTCGGCCGCGGTGTCGCCGGTAGCGCCCTCGGCCTGGGCCTGCTGAGCCATGCGCCGACTCTCCTCACGTTCGTTTCGGACCACGTCGGATGGAGAATTCGACAACCACTCTACTGGCCGGTCGTGACTTCTCCCGATCATGACCGTCGTCGGGGCGCTCCGGCGCGAACATCCTCTACCGTTCGCCGGGTGCGGCGTCGGGAAGCGCGGCCGACGCCGCACACCCCATCGGCCCGGTGCCGATTCTGGAGGATTCACTGTCCCGGTCGGCGGCGATCGTGAACTGTGCCAGAGTCGAGCCGGATCACTGTGCGGCCCTTCGTCTTCGGAATAGCGTGAGCGCGACACCGGATCGTGCGCCCGCCCCGCGGTGTAACCCTGCGAAACCCCCGCCGCCGGGCCCGGCGCACCTATCCGCCGCCACCCTCGTGCCGGGAGCCCATGGGGCCGAGCATCCCATCCGGCACGGGGAGCTCTCCAGTCGCGGCGGAGGCGGCCGACCGGGCCGGGTCGAGGCACTCGCCCGACCCGGTCGGCTTTCGCTCGTCACCCGGGAACGGCTGTGGCCCAAGGGTTCTCGATCACATCTACTTCTCGATCACCTGCACAATACGGTGTCGGCGAGTTCGGTCCAGTCGGCGAGCACCTGCTTGCGCCGGGCCCGATCCCGGCCGACCATCTCGTCGAGGGTGGTGCCGCGTACCAGGTTGATGGTGAGCCAGAAGGCCGACTCCAGGCGATCGGTGGTGATATCGGAATCGATGCGGGCGGCGCAGGCGTCCAGCAGTTCGGTGGTGAGCTCGTGCTGCACCCGCAGCATTTCGCGACGCAGCTCGCGGTCGTTGGCGATGCCGACGTACAGCTCCACCGCCGCGCGGCCCAGTTTGCCCGCGAAGGTGGCGGTCACCAGCTCCACCAGCACCGCACCGGCGCCGGTGGCCGACAGCGACCGCAGGCGGCGCCGCATGGCCTCGCGCTGTCGCTGGGTGAGGTGGCCGATGGCCTGTGCGAACAGTTCTTGGCGGGTGTGGAAGTGGTGCAGCTGCGCACCGCGGGTCACCCCGGCGCGAGCGGTGATATCGGCGATGGAGGCGCTGCCGTAGCCCACCTCGGCCAGGCTGTCGATCGCGGCGTCCAACAGCAGCGCGCGGGTGCGCAGACTCTTCTCCTGATGCTTGTTCGGCGGCAGCGACGAAACCATTCGCCCAGTCTAGCCGCATAAATTACGTGCTGTCTTGCACGCAATCAGGTGTCGGACGTAATGTATCGACATGGCCGTGGACCGTATGCTGCCCACCCCGGAGGCCCGGGATCTGCTCGAGTTGACCCGCGATATCGCCGACAAGGTGCTCGAACCGCACGTCGTCGAGTTCGAGCGGGAACAGCGCTACCCCGAGGAGGCGTTCCGCGCGCTCGGCGCGGCCGGGTTGCTCAGCCTGCCGTACCCCGAGGAGTTCGGCGGCGGCGCGCAGCCGTACGAGGTGTACCTCCAGGTGCTCGAGGAGTTGGCCGCGCGCTGGGCGGCGGTGGCGGTCGCGGTGAGCGTGCACAGCCTGTCCTGCCATCCGCTGTTCGCCTACGGCACCGCCGAACAGCAGCAGCGATGGCTGCCGGAGATGTTGTCCGGCAACCTGATCGGCGCGTACAGCCTGTCCGAGGCGCATGCCGGATCCGATGCGGCGGCGCTGCGCTGCCGGGCGGTGGAGGTCGACGGCGGCTACCGGATCACCGGCACCAAGGCGTGGATCACCAATGGCGGCCGAGCCGACTACTACACGCTGTTCGCCCGCACGGGCGAGGGGTCCCGCGGCGTGTCCTGTTTCCTGGTGCCCGCCGACACCGCGGGCCTGACCTTCGGCAAGCCCGAGGAGAAGATGGGCCTGCGCGCGGTTCCCACCACCTCCGCCGCCTACGACGACGCCTTCCTGCCCGCCGAGCGCCGCATCGGAGACCCCGGTCAGGGCCTGTCCATCGCCTTCAGCGCCCTGGATTCCGGCCGCCTCGGCATCGCGGCCGTGGCCACCGGCATCGCGCAGCGCGCCCTGGACGACGCTGTCGCCTACGCTCGGGACCGCGAAGCCTTCGGCCGCCGCATCATCGACCACCAGGGGCTCGGCTTCCTGCTCGCCGATATGGCCGCCGCCGTGGACTCCGCCCGCGCCACCTACCTCGACGCCGCCCGCCGCCGCGACGCCGGACTGTCCTACTCGCGTCAGGCCAGCGTCGCCAAACTGGTGGCCACCGACGCCGCCATGAAGGTGACCACCGACGCCGTCCAGGTCTTCGGCGGCTACGGCTACACCCAGGACTTCCCGGTGGAGCGCTATATGCGCGAAGCCAAGATCACGCAGATCTTCGAGGGCACCAACCAGATCCAGCGCCTGGTCATCGCCCGCGATCTGGCGGGGAAGTAGCGGCTGCGCGCGGTTATTTCAGATCGGCCAGATCGAGGCCGAGCATGGCCAGCAGTTCCGTGCACTCGGCGGCGCTGCGCGCGTGGACGGCGACCGTTTTCGCGGCCAGGGCGTTGCGCTCGAGCAGGGCCGCCTTCTCGGCGGCGCGGGCGTCGGCGAAACCGATCACCGGATCCGGGTAGGAATTGCTGCGGGCCGTGGTCATGAAGGCTCCTTGCGGGTAGCCCCGACCGAAAACCTTGTGCCTGCGATCGAGGGCCGATACGCGATCACGATCCGCCGCGTGACGGCCGACGATCGGGTTCGACTGCCGCCGACGTTACCCGCTCGGCGGGTGCGGTACTCGATTACCCGGTTACCGGCGCGTCAGCGCCTCGGGCCGGGGCCGTTCGGCTCCGGGGAATCGGTGTCGTCGGGGCGGCCGTCGCCCTGGTCACCGTCGGAGCCGGACCCCGCGTCCGGGCCGATTCTGCGCGGTTTGGCCATGCGTCGACCGCCGCGGGCCGGGCCGTCCGCACCGGCTCGCTTCCGCCGCGCCGCGCCGAAGTCGATCACGCTCCCGTCCTGCTCGGCCCCCGCCGGATCCGGTTGCACGGTGGGCAGCCAGGCCGAATTCGGCCCCGCCTGCCACCAGCCCGTCTCGCGCTGCAATTCCGACCGCAGCACGGGCCGGGTGGGCGCGGGATCGTAGACCGATCCGCTACCTTCGGAACGCCACGTCTTGCGTGGGCGCTCGCCGGGTTCCTCGGACATGCGCCGCGGTCGCCGCGGCAGCCGGATCGGTTTCCCCGCCTCGGACGCCCCCGCGTCGGCGGCCTTCATCCCCTCCAATTTCCGGCGCAAATGCTCCACCGCGTCGAACCCCGGCTCCCCGGGCTCCGACGGGCGGCCCCGCCCCGGCACTTCCCGATCCGACATCGAACTAGCCGCCGACAGACGCGATGGCGCTCGCGCGCGCCCCGACCGCCGACAACCCGAATCGACCCCTGATCTTCTTCCTGATCGCGTCACTCACGTTCGTATCCTCCCTCGGGACCACCGCGCCCGTTTTCCTGCTCCGACCACCGCATACCGGAGCCAAGCCCGCACGCCGTCGCCACGTGACGAATCAACGATAACCCGGACCGGCCCACCGGCTGGTCAGGCGGCGTGGTCAGCGTTCGCCGCGCCCCGGTATCAGGGCGGTGCGGGCCGCGTGGATGGTGGGGTGGTGAGCGGTCCCGCGACGGTAGGCGATGTGGGTGCGGCGTCGAGTGGCGAGGGGTGTGAGGTGGATGGCGTCGGGTGGGGTATGGATGGCGAGTTGGGGGATGAGCGCCACGCCCTGGCCCGCCGCCACCAGGGCGAGGACGGCGTCGAAATCGTCGGCGTGGTGGCGGATGTGGGGGGTGAATCCGGCGGCCTGGCAGGTGCGGATGGTCATGGTGTGGCAGAGAGTGCCGGGGGTGCCCGCGATCCAGGGGGTGTCGCGGTGGGTGGACAGCGGGGCGGGGGAGAGGGCGGCGAGGTAGACGGTCTCCTCGAGCAGCGGCTCGGTGTCGAGGGCCGGATCGGGGGCGACGGGGACGTAGTCGTATTCCTGGACCAGGGCGATGTCGAGGGCATCGGTGCGCAGGGCGCCGGGGGCCAGCGCCGGGTCCAGTTCGGTGACCAGGAGCTCCAGTTCGGGGTGCGCGGTGCTGAGGGTGACCAGGGCGGGGGCGAGGATGGTGCGAATCGCGGTAGGGAACACGCCGATGCGCAGTCGGCCGGTCAATGTCGCACGGCCCGCGGCCAATTCGGCGGTGGCCTGTTCCAGCACGGCCAGAATCGTCTCGGTGTGCTGAACCAGGCCATGTGCGGCGGCGGTGAGGGTGACTCGGCGGCCGGTGCGCTCCAGGAGCGGGACCCCGGCTTCGCGTTCCAGCGCGGTCAGCTGCTGGGAGACAGCCGAGGGGGTGAAGTTCAATGCCTCCGCGACCGCCGCGATGGTCTCCCGGTGCGCGAGTTCGCGCAGCAGGCGCAGCTTACGCACATCCAGCATCAGTTCAGCTTACGCTCAGATGAAGAAATGTGAACTGGACCTGATGGGTGTGGCGGGGGAGGCTCGTGCCATGACGCTCTCCGGACTCTTCGTGCCCCTGGTCACGCCGTTCGCCGCCGACGACACCATCGCCGCCGACGCCTTGGCCGGGCTGGCACATGCCGCGCTCGAACAGGGCGCGACGGGTCTCGTCGCACTCGGCACCACGGCGGAGACGGCCACCCTCACGGAGGCCGAACGCGAACTCGTCGTCGATATCTGCACCCGGGTGTGCCGGGAACACGATGCCCCGCTGATCGTGGGCGCGGGCACCAACTCCACCGCCGCCTCGCTCGCCGCCCTGGAGCGTCTCGGCTCCGGCGTCACCGCCGCGCTGACGGTCGTGCCCTACTACACCCGTCCCACCGAGGCGGGCGTCCTCGCGCATTTCCGGCGGCTCGCCGAAACCAGTCCGGTACCGCTGGTGGTCTACAACATTCCGTACCGCACCGGCCGCACCCTCGGCCCGGAGACGCTGCGGGCCCTCGCGGCCATCCCGAATATCGTCGGCATCAAACACGCCGTCGGAGCGGTCGACGAGACCACCGTCGATCTGATGCGCACCCGCCCAGCCGATTTCGCGGTGCTCGCCGGGGACGACCTCTTCGCCGCGCCCCTGCTCGCCCTGGGCGCGTCGGGTGCGATTCTGGCCTCGGCCACCGTGGCCACCGATGCCTTCGCCGCGCTGGTCGCCACCTGGCGACACGGCCCGCTCGACAAGGCCCGCCGCCTGAGCGACGCCCTGTCCGGCCTGTCCGCGGCCCTGTTCGCCGAACCCAACCCCACCGTCGTCAAGGCGGTATTGGCCGACCGAGGCCGCATCCCCACGGCCTCGGTCCGGCTTCCCTTGCTACCCGCCGCCGAGGAGAGCACGCGAGCGGCCGTGGCCGCCCTCGATGTCCTTGCCGCCGAGCTCTAATCGGTACAACTCGACGAATCAGCCCCACTTGCGCCGACGCGTCAGCACTCCCGCTCATGCCGTTGCTCCACTGTGGTCGTCCGGCCCGGAGGAGTACGGCTCCGACTTTGACACATGTGCGGCGTTCCCGGCCGCAGCCGAGCCTCCGGGTGTGTCGAATCACCGCAGGGCGACACGGGCTCCGGCGGCCTCGAGCTTGAGTTTGGCGGTCTCGGCGGCGGTTTGGTCCACCTGTTCCAGGATTCTGGCCGGAGCGGACTCGACCAGATCCTTGGCCTCCTTGAGACCGAGGCCCGGAATAACCTCCCGCATCGCCTTGATGACCTGAATCTTCTTGTCGCCGAAGGACTCCAGGACCAGATCGAATTCGGTGCGCTCCTCGGCCGCCTCGGTGGTCGGGGTCGCTTCGGCGGTGACGGCGGCGGCCGTGGGCACGGCGGCGGACACCCCGAATTCGTCCTCGAACGCCTTGAGGAAGGCCGAAAGCTCCAGCAGCGTCATACCTTTGAAAACATCGAGCAGTTCGTCGATGGTCATTCTGGCCATAATCATTCCCCTGTGCGGCCGACCTGGAGATATCTCCAGGCTACGCGGCGCGCGGGGTGTGCTCGGGGGCCTTGCGCAGATCCTCGAGGAATGCCCGGTGCGTGGCGCAGCGGTGCGCCGGGCCGGGGGTGACGAAGGCCGGGTCCAGCCGCTGCGCGAAGGTCAGGTTGTCCCGGCGCCAGCAATCGACGCATACCGGCTCGCCCATGTCGTCCTCCTCGGGCCGTTCGCGGAAATCCTGTGGGTCTCTTGATTCCCCGTTCCGTATCCGATCAGTCCGCCGTACCCATTTGTTCCTCGGATCGTTACGCGGCCGCACCGGTCGGAGACCCTTTTCTGTCCTCAGTACAAAATGTGCCATTGACAAATGGCACATTCAGGGATGATTCTCTTGCTATGACGAGAGCAAGGTCAACGGCGACCTGCGCATCGGCGGCGATACCCGTCTCGGCCTCGCGACAAGCGCGGCTCGCGGCGACGGCGTCGGTGGTCGGGTTACGCCGGGTCAATGGACTGCTGCCGCGCAATCGCGTGGGCATCGAGCTGGGCCGCGGGCTGATCGCCGGCGTGATGGCCGCCTTCGGGCCGACCCTGCCGGGGACGCGGGTCACCCCGGTCCGCTCCGGCGCGATGCGCGGCGAGTGGGTGCGGGCGGCCGGAGTCGCGCACGGGCCGCGGGCGATCTACTACATCCACGGCAGCGGCTACGTGGTGTGTTCGGCGCGCACCCATCGCGGACTGGCGTCGCGGCTGTCGAAACTCACCGGACTGCCGGTCTTCCTGATCGACTACCGACTCGCCCCCGAACACCGCTTCCCGGCGGCGGCCGACGATGTGGCGGCCGGATACCGCTGGCTGCTCGACCAGGGGCACCGTCCCGAGGACCTGGTGATCGGCGGCGATTCCGCGGGCGGACATCTGGCCCTGGACCTGCTGCTACAGAACGCGGCGGGGGATCGGCCGCAACCGGCGGGCGCGTTCATGTACTCGCCGCTCATGGACCTCACCCTGACCATGGCCGAGCGGCGCGACCGCGAACTTCCCGACCCGATGGCCCCGGCGCGCACCGGCCGACGGCTCATCGAGCTCTACACCGAAGGGCAGCATCCGGATTCGCCACGGCTGCGCCTCACCGTGCCGCGCGGCGCGGCGCTTCCGCCGCTGTTGGTGCAGGCCAGTGCGGGGGAGATGCTCGCCGACGACGCCCGGCACCTGCGCGATATGGCCGTCGCCGCCGGGGCGCGCTGCGATCTGGAACTCTGGCCCGGCCGCATCCATGTATTCCAGGCCCTGCCGCTGCTGGTTCCCGAAGCGGCACAGGCGCTTCGGCGCACGCGGGGCTTCGTCGCGGGCGCATTCGCCGAGGCGGTCGCCGACCGGACGAAAGTGGGCTGACATGTCGATTCTCGACGCGGTGCTGCCGGTGCTCGGCAGCCGACGATCGCACGGTGCGCGTGCCGTGGTCACCGGCGCGGGCAGCGGTATCGGCCGGGCCTTCGCCCTCGAGATCGCCGCGCGCGGCGGCGACGTGGTGTGCGCGGACATCGACAAAGATCGCGCCGACGACACGGTGAGGTTGATCGAGCGCACGCACGGCCGACCCGCCCACGCCATCTTCTGCGACGTCTCCCGCCGCGAGGACGTGGAGAGCCTGGCACTGCACAGCGAGCTCATCTTCGGCGGCGCACCGACCCTGGTGATCAACAACGCCGGGGTCGGCATCGGCGGAAAACCGGTGGGCGATATCGGTTTCGCCGACTGGGAATGGGCGCTCGGCATCAATCTGTGGGGTGTCGTGCACGGCTGTGAGATCTTCGCGCCGCGGCTGCGTGCGGCCGGTCGCGGCGGCATCGTCAATGTCGCCTCCGCCGCCGGATTCGCGGCGGCCCCGGGGATGGCCGCCTACAACGTCTCCAAGGCCGGGGTGATGTCGCTGTCGGAGACGCTCGCCGCGGAACTGTCCGGTACCGGTGTGGCGGTGACGGTGCTGTGCCCCACCTTCGTCAAGACGAATGTGGTGCGCGACGGCCGCATCGGCGCACCCTCGGCCCGGCTGGCCGACGAACTCATGCGCCGCACCGGCTTCGCTCCGGAGCGGGTCGCCCGCACCGCCCTCGACGCCAACGACCGCGGTCGCCTCTATGTGCTGCCGCAGCTGGACGCCCACGCCGTCTGGCTGCTCAAGCGGTCCTTCCCCGCCCTCTACACCCATGCCCTCGGTGTGCTGAATCGAATTCTCCCGCAGGACGATTCGACCCAGGCCGCACCGCTGGAACAGACAGGAGTCTGATATGTCCTTCGACTTCGAGGCCATGTTGGCCAAGATCAAGTCCCGGCAGTGGGCGCTCGCCGACATCGACTGGGGCGCACCGGGAGCCGAGCTCATCGAGCCCGAACTGCATGCCAAACTGAAGCCCTTCATGGCCGATCTCATGTGGATCGAGAACGTCGGCGCGCGCGGTTTCGCGGCCATGGCCAAGAAGGCCCCGACCGATACGCTGAAGCAGATCTACCAGTACTTCCATGCCGAGGAGCAGCGGCACGCCAATGCCGAACTCGCGCTCATGCGCCGCTGGGGCATGCTCGACGGCGACGAGATCCCCGAGCCGAACATCAATGTCAAACTGGTGATCGAGTTCCTGGACTCGCACGCCGACGATATGTCGCTGTCGTTCCTGGGCACCGTCATCCCCATGCTCGAGGTGGCGCTGGACGGCGCGCTGATCAAGTTCATCACCGACGAGATCACCGACCCGGTCGCGCAGGAGGTCTTCAAGAAGATCAACGCCGACGAATCACGGCATCTGGCCACCGATTACGCGGTGATGGAGCTGCTCGGCCACGCCACCGCCCGCAAACTCGCCATCGATCTGGTCGGCGGCTGGGCCAAACCCTCGTTCCTCGTCGGCGTGCTCAGCTATGTGCCGCTGCTGAACAAGATGCGCGACAATATCGTCGCCATGGGGGTGGACGAGGAGAAGCTGTACGCGGCCATGCGGCGGTTCAAGGCCGTCGGCGAGCGCACCCCGATCGCCAACCGCGTGCCCATGTACCGCATCGTCAAGATGCACAGCGGCTGGGTGATCAACCGCGAGCACCCGTATCACCTGTTCGCCGACGCCATGGTCAAGCTGACCGCGCGCATCCCGGACCGCTTCCTCGGACCGCAGCCGACCTGGTCCGAAGAGCTCACCTACGAGCCGGTCGCATGAGCACGGGCCAGCCACTGGACGTGGCGATCATCGGCGCGGGCTTCGCGGGCATCGGTGCCGCGATCCGCCTGCGGCAGAAGGGGGTCACCGACTTCGAACTGTTCGAGCGGGACACCCGGGTGGGCGGCACCTGGCGGGACAACACCTATCCCGGCGCGGCCTGCGACATCCCGTCGCGCCTGTACTCGTACGCCTTCGCCCCCAATCCGGACTGGTCGCACACCTACTCCGGCAGTGCGGAGATACTCGCCTACATCGAGTCCATGGTGGACGAATTCGGAATCCGCCCCCATATCCGCTTCGACCACACCGTGACCGGGCTGGAGTTCGACGAGGTGAGCGGGCTGTGGGACATCGCCTTCGCGGGCGGCCGCCGACAGGTGAAGGCGCGCAGCGTGGTCGTCGCCTCCGGACCGCTGTCCAATGCCAGCTTCCCGAACATCCCCGGCATCGAGGACTACACGGGCCACAAGATCCACAGTGCCCGCTGGGATCACGACTACGACTTCACCGGCAAGAAGGTCGCCGTGGTCGGCACCGGTGCCAGCGCCGTGCAGATCATTCCCGAACTCGTGGACCGGGCGGCGGCGGTCAAGGTCTTCCAGCGCACGCCGGGCTGGGTGCTGCCTCGCGCCAACCGGCGCACCAGCGGTGCCACCCGACGGCTGTACCGGCAGGCCCCCATCACCCAGAAGCTCGCGCGCGACGCCTGGTTCTGGGGCCACGAGTCGGTGGCGCTGGGGGTGGTGTGGAATTCGCCGCTGACCCGGGTGGTGGAATCGGTCGCGCGGCTGCACCTGCGCGGTCAGGTACGCGACCCGTGGCTGCGCCGCCAGCTCACCCCGGACTTCCGGGCGGGCTGCAAGCGGCTGCTGATCAGCAACGACTACTACCCGGCGCTGCAACGGGAGAACTGCAAGCTCATCACCTGGCCGATCGCGCGGCTCAGCGAGCACGGCATCCGCACCGCCGAGGGCATCGAGCACCGGTTCGACTGCATCGTGTTCGCCACCGGCTTCGACGTGTCCAAGGCCGGGGCTCCCATCCCGGTCACCGGACGCGACGGACGGGTGCTTGGTGACGAATGGAGCAGGGGCGCATACGCGTTCAAGAGCGTCGCGGTGTCGGGTTATCCGAACCTGTTCCTCACCTTCGGCCCGAACTCCGGCCCCGGCCACAACTCGGCGCTGGTGTACATGGAGGCGCAGATCGAATACCTCACCGACGCCATCGGCATTCTGCTGGATCGCGATCTGCGCATGCTCGAGGTGCGCCGCGATCGGCAGGACCGCTACAACGCGCGCATCCAGCGCAGGCTGTCGGCCACCACCTGGAACTCCGGCTGCCGCAGCTGGTATCTCACCGAAGACGGCTTCAACGCCACCATGTACCCGGGCTTCGGCACCCAGTTCGTACGCCAGCTGGCCCGGGTGGAACTCGACGACTACGTACTCACCCCGCGCGATGCGGCACCCGCGAGTGCCGACCGTGGAATCGCCGTCTCCCTCGGCTAATGTCGTCTCCGAGCGTGACGCCCGTGCCGCCGACCGGCGCACGGGCGACGCGTCCGGGCGAACCGCGACACAGGGAGGGCGAGACGAGGATGGCGGAATACCGCATCGACGATCTCGCGCGGGCCGCCGGAACCACCGCCCGCAATGTGCGCGCCTATCAGGAGCGCGGCCTGCTCGCCACACCGACCCGGCGCAGCGGCCGCGCACTCATCTACGACGATTCGCACCTCGCCCGGCTGCGCATCATCGACGCCCTGCTGCAGCGCGGGTTCACCACCGCGCATATCGCCGACTTCATCACCAGCTGGGAGACCGGCAAGGACCTCACCGAGGTGCTCGGACTGCAACAGGCCGTCACCGCCACCTGGGGCAGCAGCGCCGCACCACTGGAGGTGCCGCGTGAGCTCGTGGACACCTTCCTGGGAGGCGTCGACGGAGCCCCGGTGACCGGCGACGAGCTGGAACGGCTCGCCGAGCTGGGGCTGATCCGGCTGCACGCCGAGACGGTCGAATTCACTCAGCCGGAACTGCTGGAGACCTTCGGGGCGCTGCACGGCTACGGATTCGGGCTCGAGGCCCTGATCGACGTCTATGCCGCCGTCGGTCGTCGCGTGGACGACATCGCCCGGCTCATGGTCACCGCGGCCAAGGACCACATCGTCGCCGAACACGGCGCGGGCTGGCTGCCCGACAGCGATGCCGAGGTCGCCGCCACCACCAAGATGCTCAATCACCTGCGGGAGCTGGGTGTGACGGCGGTGCAGAACACCCTGGCCCAGGCACTGGACCGGGTATTGCAGAGCGAACTCAGCGCCTACCTGGAGGCGGCCGCCGAAAAGCGCGGTGCGACAAAGCAACCGAAGGACTAGCGCAACGGCCGCGCCCGCACGGTGGCGTACGGCCCATCGAGGTGTGGCGGGCCGGTTACGGTGGCGGGGATGTGAGGTTGTCGGCGGAAGGGGCACGAGATGCGCGAACTCGGTGTGGCGGTGATCGGCTACGGGCTGGCCGGGGCGGTGTTCCACGCTCCGCTCATCGCCGCCGATCCGCGCTTGCGGGTGGCGGTGGTGGTCACCTCCTCGGCCGAGCGGGCCGAGCAGGCGCGGCGGGAGCATCCGGGGGTGCGGGTGCTGGCGGCGGTCGAGGAATTGTTCGCCGATCCCGCGGGCATCGATCTCGTGGTCATCGCGACGCCCAACCGCACCCACGCCCCGCTGGCCGTGTGGGCGCTGGAGGCGGGGCTGCCGGTGGTGGTCGACAAGCCGTTCGCCCTCACGGCGGCGGAGGGTGAGCAGGTGGTGGCGGTCGCCGAGCGGACCGGGCTGGCGCTGTCGGTATTTCAGAATCGGCGGTGGGACAGCGACTTCCGCACCATCGCGGCGCTGATCGGCGATGGTCGGCTGGGGGAGGTGCGGCGTTTCGAATCCCGATTCGAGCGGTGGCGGCCGGTGACCAAGGGCGGCTGGCGCGAGCTGGGCAGCGCCGAGGAAGGCGCGGGAATTCTCTACGACCTGGGCAGTCATCTGGTCGACCAGGCGCTCACCCTGTTCGGACCGGTCACCGACGTGTACTGCGAACTGGACAGCCGCCGGCCCGGCGTCCAGGCCGACGACGATGCCTTCGTGGCGCTCACCCACGCCTCCGGCGTCCGCTCGCACCTGTGGATGAGCGCCGTGGCAGCCCAGCTCGGTCCGCGCTTCCGGGTGCTCGGCTCCGAGAACGCCTATGTCAGTTACGGTCTCGACCCGCAGGAGCAGGCGCTGCGCGACGGGCGTCGACCCGATGACGGAAAACCCTGGGGGACGGTCGATGTCGAGCACGGGGGCTGGTTCGGCACCGATGGGGATACGCGCCGGATCGCCAGCGAGCCGGGCGACTATCCCGCCTTCTATCGCGGGATGGCGGCCGCGCTCATCGACGAAGCTCCGGTTCCCGTCGACCCGCGCGATGCCGTGGCGACGCTGCGCGTCCTGGAGTGGGCGCGCGCGTCCGCGTCGTCCTGAACCCACCTATTAATTGACCGACGGGTAATTTACTATTAGGTCAATTCGCTGTCGATCGAGAGGTAGGACATGGCGGATCGATCCTGGTGGGGCTGGGGCACCCGCGCCGACGCGGTGACCGGCGCGGAACGCGAGGCGCTGACCACGCGGGTGGCGGCGCTGCTGCCCGGGGCCGACCTCAGCGTGCACGAACCGCCCGACCTCGCCGAGCTCGATATCCCCGACCCTCGGATACACGCCCCGGAATCCCTGGCGCCCTTGGCCTCCGATGATCGCGAGGATCGAGTGGCACACGGGCACGGTCAGGCGTTCCGCGACGTGGTGCGAAACCTGCTGGGCCGCATCGACCATGTGCCCGACCTGGTGCTGCGACCGCGCGGCGAATCCGACGTCGCCGCCGTTCTCGACTGGTGCGGCGGCGCGGATATCGCGGTGATCCCGTACGGCGGCGGCACCTCCGTGGTCGGCGGCGTCGAACCTCGCTGTGCCGCCGACTATTCCGGCGTCGTCGCACTGGACCTCGGCCGTCTGGACCGGATCGTCGAGATCGACCGCACCAGCCGGGCCGCCCGCATCCAGGCCGGAATCCTGGGTCCCGCACTGGAAGCCGGTCTGCGCGACCACCGGCTGACCCTGCGCCACTTCCCGCAGTCCTTCGAATTCTCCACCCTGGGTGGCTGGCTCGCCACGCGCGCGGGCGGGCACTACTCGACCGTGTACACCCACATCGACGACATGGTGGAATCGCTGCGCGTCGTCACACCGGCCGGGATCAGCGAATCGCGGCGCCTGCCCCGTTCCGGCGCCGGACCGTCACCCGACCGGATGTTCCTCGGCTCGGAGGGCACCCTCGGCGTCATCACCGAGGCGTGGATGCGGCTGCAGGACCGGCCACGCTGGCGGGCCGGAGCCTCGGTGCACTTCGACGACTACGCGCGCGCCGTGACCGCCACCCGGGTCATCGCGCAGGCGGGCCTGTTCCCGGCCAACTGCCGCCTGCTCGACCCGGTGGAAGCGTTCCTCAATGCCGGAACCGGCACCGTGGGCGGGGTGCTCGTGCTCGGCTTCGAATCCGCCGACCATCCGGTCGACGTGCCGATGGCGCGGGCCGTCGAGATCTGCGCCGAGCACGGCGGACGGGTGCCGGACGGGGTGCGCGTCTCCGACACCGCCGAGGCGAAGGTGAGTTCCGGTGCCTCGGACGTATGGCGCTCGTCCTTCCTGCGCATGCCCTATCAGCGCGATGCCCTGGCCGCGCAGTCCATGATCGTGGAGACCTTCGAAACCGCCTGCACCTGGGATCGTTTCGAGGAACTGCGCGCCGCCGTGCTGGCCGCCGCCACCGCCGCCTTCGCGGCGACCGGCACCACCGGCCTGGTCAGCTGCCGCTTCACCCACGTCTACCCCGACGGCCCCGCGCCCTACTTCGGCGTCTACGCTGCGGGCCGGTGGGGCAGCACCGTGGCGCAGTGGGACGACATCAAGGCGGCGGTCTCGGAGGCACTCGCCGGTGCGGGCGCGACCATCACCCACCATCACGCCGTCGGTCGCGATCACCGCCCCTGGTACGACCGGCAGCGACCCGAACCGTTCGCACTCGCCCTGCGGGCGACGAAGGCGGCACTCGATCCGGCGGGCATTCTCAACCCCGGCGTTCTCCTCGATCCACCCGCGACGATGGGCCACGCGTAGCCCTCACCGCCGCGCCTGGCCGGATCTGCCATAGTCGTGTCGTTGACGCCATGGCCGCCGCCCGCGAGGCTGGGCATATGCGGGTGGTGCTGTTCGTCGTCTTCGACGGATTCCAGCTTCTGGACCTCGCCGGACCCGCCGACGTGTTCTCCTCGGCGGCGCTCATGGGCGCGCGCCCGGGGTACCGGGTCGAGATCGCCGCGGTGCGGTCCGGGCCGGTGCGTTCGGCCAGCGGTGTCGAGGTCACGGCCGCACATGCGCTCGACACCTGGTCCGAACCGGTGGACACGGTGCTCGTGGTCGGCGGACTCAGCGCCTGGAACGCCAGCCGTGACGCCGAACTGATCGCGGGCATTCGACGCGTCGCGAACTCCGCCGAGCGCGTCGGCTCGGTGTGTTCCGGCGCGTTCCTACTGGCTCGCAGCGGCCTGCTCGACGGCCGCAAGGCCACCACGCACTGGGCGGGCGGGGAGATGCTGGCCCGCGAGTTCCCGGCCGTGTGCACCGAACCCGACCGCATCTACGTCCGGGACGGGCCGGTGTGGACGTCGGCGGGCGTCACCGCGGGCATCGATCTGGCCCTGGCCATCGTCGGCGCGGACCACGGTCCCGAACTCTCCCGCGAGGTGGCCCGCTGGCTGGTGGTCTATCTGCACCGCCCCGGCGGGCAGAGCCAGTTCAGCGCGCCGATCGCCGCCGGACCCTGCAAGCGCAGGTCGCTGCGCGAGCTACAGGTCTGGGTGGAGGAGAACCTCACCGCCGATCTGTCCCTCGCCACTTTGGCACAGCGGGCGGGCATGAGCACCCGCCACTTCTCCCGCGTCTTCGCCGACGAGATCGGCACCACCCCCGCCCGCTACGTCGAGCGGGTCCGCATCGGCGCGGCCCGGCGACTGCTGGAGACCACCGACCAACCGCTGTCCCGGGTCGCCGCCGCCGTCGGCCTGGGCAGCCCCGAAACCCTCTACCGGATCTTCCACCGCCATTTGGGCATACCGCCCGGCGAATACCGCGCCCGCTTCACCCACAACTGAAAGAGAACGCCCCCCATGACATTTCAGACCGCCATCGTGCTGTATCCGGGCATGACCGTGCTGGACGCCATCGGCCCCTACGAGGTCCTGCGCCTCCTGCCCGACAGCGAATTGCGTTTCGTCTCCAATGAAGTCGGCCCCATCGTCTCCGACAGCGGCGTGCTCGTCCTGGGAGCCACCCACACCTTCGCCGAGACACCCGCACCCGATCTGGTGCTGGTCCCGGGATCGGAGGCCGCGACCACCGAAGCCATGGCCAATGGTGAGCTCATCGCATGGCTGCGCGCGGTGCACCCGAATACGCAGTGGACCACCTCGGTGTGCAGCGGTGCGCTGGTGCTGGCGGCGGCCGACATCCTGCGCGGGCATCCCGCCACCACGCACTGGTCGGCGCAGCCGGCGCTGGCCGCCTTCGGAGCCGAATCCCGGCCGCACGACCGCATGGTGCGCAGCGGCAAGATCGTCACCGCCGCCGGGGTCTCGGCCGGAATCGACCTCGGCCTCTGGCTGGTGGGTGAGATCGCCGGGACCGAACGCGCCGAAATGGCGCAGCTGGTCATCGAATACGACCCGCAGCCGCCCTTCGACACCGGCCACCCCGACAAGGCACCCGCGGCCCTGCTCCGCCGGACCCGCCTCGAGATGTCCACCCGAGTTGTCACCCCGCGCGTCCCGCTCGACGTCGCCACGGCCATGTGGCGGCTCACCCTCAACCGGATCCGCGACCGCGCGGCCAAGCGCGCGAAGGTGTAGCGCGCGTTCACATCCAGCGCAGCAGTTCGGCCGTGCGCAGGCGACCGGTCGGAACGGCCGACGGTGACGGCGCCGCCGCCGGATACCCCATGGCCACCGCATGCCGGGGCAGCCACCCCGCGGGCAGCCCCAGCAGCGCCGCCACCCGCGAAACATTCTCCGCCGGATGGAAAGTCGTCGGACACGACCCCAACCCCAGCTCCCGCGCGGCCAGACAGACCGACTGCGTCACCCGCCCCATGTCGAACAGCGTGTCCGAGAACTCGTTCGCCACCGACGCCAGCACCAACACCACCGGAGCCGCCGCCAGATGCACGGCATAGGCCCCACACCGACTCAACTCCCCCCGCAGCGCCGCATCCGTCACCGCGACGAACCGCCACGGCTGCCGATTCCGCGCCGACCCCGTCCACCGCGCCGCCTCGACGATCCGCTCGACCGACTCCCGGGGAACGGGGTCGGGCCGGTAGTGCCGGACGGCTCGCAGGGCTCGCAGGGGTTCCAGGGATTCGCGCATCGCGGTGATGCTAGCGACCGGCGGTCACCGCTTCGGAGCACGGTGTCACACCGGCACCTCGGCGGCCTCCCGGGCTCGGCCGCGGCGGCGGGCCGTGACGGTCCGGGTGATCACGCCGCGGGTGGGCGCGAAGAGGTAGGCCAGGGTGAAGGCGATGCCCTGGACCACGACGACCATGCCGCCGGGGGCGGTGTCGGCGTGGTAGCTGATGTAGAGACCGGCGACCGAGCACACCACCGAGACGGCCGGGGCGATGAGGAGCATGTGGCCGAAACGGTCGGTGAGCAGATGCGCGGTCGCACCCGGGATGATGAGCATGGCCACCACGAGGATGACGCCGACCGCTTGCAGGGCGAGAACCGCCGTCAGGGCGAGCAGTCCCAACAGGGCGGCGCCGAGCAGGCGGGGGCGCAGGCCGAGGGCGTGGGCGTGGGTGGGGTCGAAGGCGTAGAGGGTGAAGTCGCGGCGTTTGAGGACCAGGGCGGCCATGACGATGGCGGCGAGGATGGCGATCTGGATCAGTTCCGAGCGGCCGACACCGAGCAGGTTGCCGAAGATGATGTGGTTGAGGTCGGTATTGCTGGGGGTCACCGACACCAGCACCAGGCCGAGGGCGAACAGTGTGGTGAAGACGATGCCGATGGCGGCGTCCTCCTTCACCCGGCTGGTATCGCGAACCACGCCGATCAGGGCGACCGCGAGGAATCCGAAGATCACCGCGCCCACCGCGAACGGCGCGCCGACGATATAGGCCAGCACCACGCCGGGCAGCACCGCGTGCGAGACTGCGTCGCCCATGAGCGACCAGCCGATCAGCACCAGCCAGCAGGACAGCGTCGCGCACACCACGGCGGTGATCACCGTGGTGGCCAAGGCGCGCACCATGAATTCGTAGCGCAGCGGATCGGCGAACAGTTCGGTGAGTGTCATGGTCAACTCGCCTGCGCCAGTGCACCGCTGTCGGTGGCATCCACACCGAATGCCAGCGCCAGCTTTTCGGGCCGCAGCACCTCGCTCGGATCGCCGTGTGCGAGCACCCGGCGCATGAGCAGCACCGCTTCGTCCGCCAGCGCGGGCAGCGCGTGCAGGTCATGGGTGGACACCAGCACGGTCGCGCCCTCGTCGGCCAGTTCGCGCAGCAGCGCCGAAATGGTGGCCTCGGACCGCTTGTCGACGCCCGCGAACGGTTCGTCCAGCAGCAGAATCGTCGCGCCCTGGGCGATTCCGCGCGCCACGAAGGCGCGCTTGCGCTGTCCGCCGGAGAGTTGACCGATCTGCCGGTCGGCCAACTCGGTGAGTTCCACCCGCTCCAGCGCGTGCGCGACCGCCTCGCGGTCGGCGCGGCGCGGCCGACGGGTGAACCCCATCCGGCCGTATCGCCCGGTCATCACCACATCACGCACCGAGAGCGGAAAGTTCCAGTCCACGTCCTCGCTCTGCGGCACATAGCCGAGGGTGCCGGAGCGGCGCGCGCTCACGGGTGCGCCGCCGTTCACGCGCACCGTGCCCCGGTCCGGCTGTACCAGGCCCATGATGGCCTTGAACAGTGTCGACTTGCCGGAGCCGTTCATCCCGATCAGCCCGCACACCCGGCCGGGACGCAGGGTGAGATCGACCCCGTCCAACGCCAGCACTTCACCGTAATGAACTGCGACATCGGATATTTCGATGGCCGGTGTCTCGATCGCGCGAGTCATGATTCGGCTCCCCTCAGCGCGGTGGTGATCGTCCGGACGTCGTGCCGGATGAGGTCCAGGTAGGTCGGGACCGGGCCGTCGGCCTCGGACAGCGAATCCACGTACAGCGTGCCGCCGAAACGCGCACCGCTGGCCTCGACGACGCGCTGCATGGGCGCATCGGAGACGGTCGACTCGCAGAACACCGCCGGAACCCGGTTGGCGCGCACGAATTCGATGGCCGAGGTGATCTGCTGCGGCGTCGCCTGCTGTTCGGCGTTGACCGGCCAGATGTACTTCTCGGTGAGTCCGGCGTCGCGGGCCAGGTAGGAGAACGCGCCTTCACAGGTCACCAGGGCGCGCTCGTTGGTGGGCAGCGCCGCGAGGGTGCCGGTCAGTTCGTCGTGCACCTGCTGCAATTGCGTCTGATAGGCCGCGCCATTGGCCCGGAAGTCGGCCGCGTGCTCCGGATCGAGTTCGGAGAACGCGCGAATCATGTTGTCCACGTAGATCTTCACGTTCAGCGGTGACATCCACGCGTGCGGGTTCGGCTTGCCCGCGTAAGCGTCCTCACCGATCGGAATGGGCGTGACTCCCTCGGTGACCACCACGTGTTCGACATCGAGATCCGCGACGAACTGGGCGAACCACGCCTCCAGATTCAATCCGTTGTCGAGGATGAGGTCGGCGGTCGACGCGGTGCGGATATCGCCCGGAGTCGGCTCGTAGCCGTGAATCTCCGCGCCCACCTTGGTGATCGACTCGACGGTGAGATGCTCTCCGGCCACATTCCGGGCGATATCGGCGAGCACGGTGAACGTGGTCAGCACCACCGGCTTCCCGTCCCGGTCGGCGGGGCTGCCGCAGGCGCTCACGGCCACCATCGCGGCGGCGAGCAGCGTCAGGGCGAACGCGCGGAAAAGCGAACGATGCAGCGGGTGGAGCCAAACCTTCACCTGTCGAATCGTAAAGTTCGGCTTACCTAAATTTCAAGTCCAGAGTTCCCAAGAAACAGTAACGACCGGTAGGTCATGCTGGTGGCGGCTCCGGGTGGCTCGGCCGAACCACCACCGCACCGGGCAGGGCGGAGGTCGTGACGGCTGTCTCCCGGATCCGGGCCCAGCGGCGACGGATCGCCTCCTTGGTGTTCGGCCGCAGGCGATACACCAGCAGCATGCCGACCGTGCAGCCCGCGGTGATCGCCAGCGCCACCAGTCCGGGTGCGAGCGCGCGCACCGGCTCGGTCGGCCGATACCAGCCCGGCGAGTAGGCGACTCGTTCGAAATCCCTGCCCCACAACGCCACCGCCGCCGACGGCACGAACAGCACGGCGATGCACAGCGGCGGCACCGTGGGAAACAGCGGCGTCGCCGCGCCGAGGCAGTAGCCGCCCACGAACGCCACCGCGAGGCCGCCCACGACGGCCGGCACCTCGCCGTGCACCCCGGCGGCGACCGCCAGCACCGAGGCCACGGCCAGCACCGCCGTCAGCGCCGCCGCCACCAGCGGCAGCCCGCGGCGGTATCCGACGTACAGACCCAGTCCGATGGCGGCGACGAACAGCGGAACCACCCAGTCGGGACGCGGCACGGTGACCGGCGTGCTCCCGGCCGCGGCGAACGCGACCATGAGCAGCAACAGCAGACCATCGCGGCCGGGCAGGAACAGCGCGGCGACGGTGGCCGCCACCACGATGACCAGCACGCCGACGGTCAGCACGGACAGGTCTCGGCCGTCGCGCGCGAACCACTCCGAGGTCAGCAGGATGGTGGGAAAGATGATGCCCGCCGCCAGAATCGACCGCAGCGGCACCACATCGACCAGTCGACGCACCGTCATCGGTTGCCGCCGGTGCTCGAAGGCGCAGACCCCGGCCGCCACGACCAGCACCGTCGACAGCCCCACCGAGGGCGCGTCCAGCAGCAGCCGGTCCACCGGCGAGGGCGATTCGCCGGGGGCGGGCGCGGGCGTGAAATCGCCCAGCAGAATGCCCGCCATGGCGCCGAACAGAAATCCGCTCGCGGTCGCTCTCCGGGGCCAGGCCAGCGTGCCGACTACGCCCATCAGTACCCCGGCCAGAGCCGAGTCGATATAGGTGAGCGTTGCCTCCGCCGCGATCGAGCTACTCCATAGCAATTGATCGATCAGCAGGGCGATACCGGTCAGTGTGATGGTGGCCCACGCGACGGCACTGCGCATCATCAAGGCGAACACCGCCGCGAGAATGGTCACGAAGGCCGCCGCCATGGTGGCCCGCGGCACCTGGAACACGGCCAGGTCGATCGAGGCCACCGACTGCGGAGTCGCATCTTCGAGGGGGTCGATCGGCACCATGACGGTAAGCCCGGCGAGGGCGGCCGTCAGGCACACCGTTCCGGCTTCGAGTCCCGCGCGCAGGCGCCGCACACCCACAACAATGACCCAATCCAGCCGGTTCGGCAATGACCGAGCGACCTGCGGTGTGGCGGTTTGCCATGCCCGCCCCCGGGCATTCGGTGAGCGAGTCCCGCCCGTCGGAAAGGAGTGTCATGAGCGTGAACGCGAAGGTGTTGGTCATCACCTCCAATACCGGTGTCGAACGCGACGAACTGCTCGTCCCCGTGCGCAGGCTGCGCGACAGCGGTGCGCAGGTGGTGCACGCGGCCCCGGAGAAGGAGGCGGTGCGGACCGTCCTGCACGACACCGAACAGGCGATCGCCGTCGATCCGGATGCGAGCCTGGATTCGGTCGCGGTGGAAGATTATGCGGCCCTGGTCATTCCGGGCGGTACCGTGAACGCCGACAAGCTGCGGCTCACCGAGCCCGCGGTCGAGGTGGTGCGGTCGTTCGCCGCGGCGGGCAAGACGATCGCCGCCATCTGCCACGGGCCGTGGCTGCTGGTGGAGGCGGATCTGCTTCGCGGGCGGTCGGTGACCTCGTACCCGTCCCTGCGCACCGATATCCGCAATGCGGGCGGCGAGTGGACCGATGAGCCGATGGTCCGCTCCGCGAACGGCTGGACCCTGATCACCTCCCGCAACCCCGGCGACCTGGACGATTTCACCGGGGCCATCCTCACCGACCTGGGTGGCTGACCTCGCTCCGCTCCGGCCGCCGCACCGTCCAGGGCCAGGTCATCAGGGCCCACACCGTGAGCAGGATGGCGGCGACGGTGGCCAGGTACCAGGGCCACGGGCCGAGCACGTCGAGCAGTGACGGGGTGCTGGGTTTGGCGTTGACGAAGCCGTAATTGGCGTCGGTGAGTGTATTGACGACGTAGGTGACCGCGACCCAGATCAGGGTGGCGGCCAACGCGAAACGGTAGCTGCCCCAGTCAGGGCGCATGCCGATTCCCCAGGTCAGGTAGATCGCCGCCCAGACCACGGCCAGGTGGATGACCCAGAAGGCGATGAATTCGGCGGACGGGAAGTCGCGGCTCTCCAGCGCCGGGGAGATGAGCGCCTGGGTGCTCAGCGTGAGACACCAGTAGTAGGTCAGCGCGTAGGCCCACCGGGCGTGCGACCACAGGGCGTACCCGGCAACGAGGGTGGCGAGGTCGGTCAGCCGCAGCGGTATCGAGCGGTCGACGGTGAACGGGATCAGGGCGACGACATAGATCACCCCGTACGACAGCAGCGTGGCCGCGCCGAATGTCCGGGTGAAAAGCTTTGCCGCACGGTCGTTTCGGTGCGCGCGCCCGATCCGCACGACCGCGACCGCACCGACCGCGAAGACGGCCAGCACGATCCAGTGCGACAGTCCGTAGGCCGAGAACTCCGACCGCGCCGCCAGCAGGTCCACAGTCGACACTCTACGGAGGACGGGCCGCGTCGGCGGCCGCATCGCGTCGCCTAGGGTTTTCCCATGTTCGTGAAGCTGTGCGGCCTGCGTACCGAGGCCGATGTGACGACCGCCGTCGCCGCCGGTGCCGACGCCGTGGGGTTCGTCTTCACCGCCAGCCCCCGGCAGGTCTCGGTCGAGGTGGTCCGGCGACTGCTGCGCGAGGTGCCGCCGACGGTGCTGTCGGTCGGCGTCGTCCACGGCATCCCCGCGGCGGAGGCGGGTGCGCTGGCGCGGGCGGCCGGGGTGGACGCGCTGCAACTGCACGGCGGGTACCCACGCGCGGCCTTCGACGAACTGTCCGACCTGCGCCTGCTGCGCGCCACCTCGCTCACCGCCGACACCGACGTGCGCACCGGCGCGTACGGCGAGGAATGGCTGCTGCTCGATTCCCCCGTCGCCGGTTCCGGCGAACGCTGGGACCTCACCGCCCTGACCGCCGACCGGCCGACCGGCCAGTGGCTGCTCGCGGGCGGCCTGTCCCCCGACAATGTGGCCGAGGCCGCCGCCGTCGCCCGCCCGTGGGGAGTGGACGTGTCCAGCGGCGTGGAGTCCAGCCGAGGCGTGAAGGACCACGGCCGCATGCGCGAGTTCGTCGCCGCAGCCCGCTCCTGATCTCGGCTCCCCTCCCATCCCCTCCTTGTGACCGAGGGCACAGCACCGGTACGTCACGCTGCCGTGCCGAGCGGTGTCCCTGTGTTCGACTGGGGAACGAAGGGAGGGTGCGATCGTGACGACCGGGGACGAGGAATTCGCCGAACTGCGGCCACTGCTGTTCACCATCGCCTACGAGATACTCGGCAGCGCCGCCGACGCCGAGGACATAGTGCAGGACAGCTATCTGCGCTGGCGGGATGTCAACGCGGCCACGGTGGCGCATCCGCGCCGGTACCTGGTGCAGACGGTGACCCGGCAGTCGCTCAATCATCTGCGTACGGTGCGGCGGCGACGGGAGGACTACATCGGCAGCTGGCTACCCGAGCCCATCCGCACCGGCCCGGATGCCAGCGCCGATACCGTGCTCGCGGAATCGGTGTCGATGGCCATGCTGCTGATCCTGGAGACGCTCGGCCCGACCGAACGCGCCGTCTTCGTGCTCGCCGAGGTCTTCGGGTACAGCCAGGTCGAAATCGCCGATATGGTCGGAAAATCCGATGTCACGGTCCGCCAGATCCTCCATCGGGCCCGGCGGCACGTGCAGGCCCGCCGCCAGCGCTTCCAACTCGACGACACCGCCCCGAAGGTGGTCGGGCAGTTTCTGCGTGCCGCCAAGACCGGCGATATCGCGGCGCTGCTGGACCTCATGGCACCGGATGTCGTCCAGATCTCCGACGGCGGCGGCCGTGTGCGCGTCGCGTCGCGTCCGATCGCGGGCGCGGAGCGTGTCGCTGCCTTCTGCTCCGGCCTGGCCCGCAGGCAGATGGCCGCTATGACAGCCGAATTCGGCACCTACAACGCGCTGCCCGCCGTGCTGTTCCACGCGGAGGGCGCCCTCGATTCGATCCTCCTGTTCGAGATCGCCGACGGCCGCGTCACCAGGCTCTACGCGGTCCGCAATCCGGAGAAACTGCGCGCGGCCAGGACCTTGCAACCACTCACTCTCGGGAGGGAAACCCATGGAAACGATCACGGTTGAACGCATCGTCGCAGCACCGCCACACGCGGTCTTCGACTGGATGAGCAATGCGCACAACTACACTCGCGTCGGCTTCGTGCTGCACGAGCATCTCGCCCGGCCCGGCGCGGACGCACCGTACGGGGTCGGCGCGGTGCGAGTGCTGGGCTGGGCGGCCGGCTGGTTCTGGGAGCGCATCACCGCCTATGACCCGCCGCACTCGTTCGAATTCCATGTCTACCGCGCGATTCCGCCCGCCCGTCACGAGGGCGGCAGCGTCACCTTCACCGCGGTGCCGGGCGGCACCCGCGTGGTCTGGTCGACGCAGGTCGAACTCCGCTTCCCGTTACTCGGCGCGTTTCTGACCAGACTGATCGCCCGCCCGATCCTCACCTACGTGTTCAAACGGGTACTCGACGAGGCGAACGCCGAGCTGCGGACGGTCCACAGTTCATAGTCCGAGTTCAGTTGTCGGGGTGGTTGTCGGCGCGAGACCGAATACCGAGGGCCTTTCGGAGTTGGCCTCTCATGATCTCATCGCTGCCCACCGTCGTGTACAGCGACTGCTCGCTGACGAGAAAGTGGAAGCGATGGTCGCGCTGGTAGAGGACCCGTTGGCGCTCCATTCTCTTGGCGACGCCTTCGTCCACATCATCGGGCACTCGGTAGAACTCGATATGGCGCCGGAGTATCGCCTCCGCATATTCGGCGGTCTGGAGGAGACCGGGGACCACCTGGGTGGTGTAGACGCGGAGGATCCGTGCCGCCGCTTCCAGTTTCACGGATTTCTGCTGTCGGCGCTGCACGCCGGTGGCGAGGATGCGCCGCCACTCGAGATAGGCGGTGTCGATGTTGTGCAGAGTCGCCAGCAGGTCCGCCAGCTGGTCGGCAGCGTCCGTGTGCGCACAATAGGCGCGTATGTCCGCATCGGACGGGCTGATACGCCCGTACTCGATCTTCGATACCTTCGAGGGGTGCCAGCCCGAGAGCTCGGCGAGCCGCCTTCCGGTGAGTCCGGATCTGCGGCGAAGCTCCCGGAGCCTGGCACCGAGAGCCTCCCGCGCTTCATCTACGCCTGTCACTGCCGGGCGTAGGCACTGTCGATGTAGTCGGCGTACGGGGTAGCCATATCCCACAGCCGCTGTTTAGCGCCACAACAGTATTCGACGATTCGGGGGTCCGTGGTGATCGCTATGCCGTCCGCCTGCACACCGTGCTCGTCCACCAGATTGAACACCACTCGTTCGTTGTCGAGCAGCCACCAGTCGTCCGAGGGCACATCCGTAACGAGGTGTCGTGGCAGGTACCGAATGTCCTCGCCCGCCTCGACATTCCCCGATGTGACGGTCAAGAGCCATCGCTGGTAATCGGAATGTGGGACCGTGACGACACGGACACGATTGGTTCGGACTCCTCGTGCTGTCATGTCCTCGACGAGACCAACCCAGGAAGTCTTGTAGTCGTCGACGATCGCGGGTTCGCCCTCGAGGAAGCTGTGGAACCGTCGACTACCGGCCGACCTGTCAAGGTGAACGTGCCGCGCCCCGTGTCGGTGAGGGTCGCGTCGATATAGGTGTCGGGTTTCAGGAAACCCAGCAGGAGATGCGGTATCTCGACGGTCTCCGGACAGCTGGTTTTCCATCCCTGCGCGAGGTAGCCATGGTCGGTGAGGTAGAGGGACGGGCACCCGGTGACCTCCGACCCGCCCTTGCCGATCAGCATGAGATCCGCAGGCTCGCGACACGACTCGGCTACGACTTCGCGGACATGATCGTCTACGACCCGAAGTTCGGCCGCCCGCCGCTGGCCCGCTTGAGGGCGCAGGCGACCAGGCTCGGTGCGGGCTCAGCACAGCCCCGCGAGTTTGTAGAGCACCAGCGAACCTGCCACCGCCACATTGAGACTCGCCCCCGTGCCGACCATCGGGATCTCGACCGCTGTGTCCAGGTGGTCGAGACCTTCCGGTGGGATGCCGTAGCCCTCGTTGCCGAGGACCACGACGGTGCGCCGCCGGGCGGCGGGGAGGTCGGCGAGGCGGATGGACTCGTCGGTGAGTTCCACGCCGAGAATGGTTGCGCCGCCGGTGCGTTGGCGGTCGAGCCAGCGGTCGGCGCGGCCGGATACCCAGTGCACGCACTGGCGGTGGCGCAGGGTGTTGCCGCGTTCCAGGGCCTCGGGGACCCAGGGGAGGCGGGGGACGGCGAGGCAGGCGCCGGTGGCGTCGCAGGTGCGCAGCAGGGTGCCGAGGTTCACGCCGTGTTTCGGCCACAGCGGGGCGGCGATGAGGTGGTTCCAGCAGCCGTGTGCGCGGGGGCGGCGTTGGGTGCGCAGTTCGCGGCGGGTGCGCAGCCGGGCGGCCGTCATCGGATGGCGGGAAGAGCCTTTCCCGGGGGCAGAACGTAATTCATGGCAACGATGCTCGCGGCGCATCGGGGGCCGTCGTGGGATCGAATGGTGTCTCTACGATACGCCAACCGAGGTGTCGCGGCGCGCCCGCAGCAGTCGGGCGACCAGCGGCCAGGCCAGGATGGCGGCGATCACGGCGTAGACGGTGACCGAGAACCAGGTGTTGACCAGGCCGCTCAGCGCACCGTCGCTGATCTGCAGCGCACGGCGCATCTGCTGTTCGGCGTTCGGCCCCAGAATGGCTCCGATAATGGCGGGCAGCAACGGAATTCCGTAGCGCCGCATCAGGAATCCGAGCATGCCGATCAGCAGCAGCAGGATCAGGTCGGTGGTGTCTCCGCTCACCGCGTACGCGCCGACGCTGGCGAAGAACAGGATGCCCGCGTACAGGTACGGGCGCGGGATGAGCAGCAGTTTCGCCCACAGCGGTGCCAGCGGCAGGTTCAGCGCCAGCAGCAGCACGGTGCCGATGAACAGGCTGGCGATGAGCGTCCACACCAACTCCGACTCCCGCTGGAACAGCAGCGGCCCCGGCTGAATCCCGTACTGCTGGAAGGCCGCCAGCATGACCGCCGCCGTCGCCGTGGTCGGCAGGCCGAGGGTCAGCATGGTGGTCAGCGTGCCCGCCGCCGAGGCGCTGGCGGTGGACTCCGGTCCGGCGACACCCTCGATCGCGCCCTTGCCGAACTCCTCCGGATGCTTGGACAGCTTTCGCTCGGTCGCATAGGACAGGAAGGTCGGGATCTCCGCGCCGCCCGCCGGTACCGCGCCGAACGGATAGCCGATGAGCGGCCCGCGCAGCCACGGCTTCCAGGATCGCTGGAAGTCGCTCTTGCTCAACAGCACTCGACCGACGGGTACGGCCGTGGCCGGTTGTCGGCGCAGATGAGCGGCCACCCAGAGCGCCTCGCCGACCGCGAAGAGCCCGACCGCCACCACGATCACGTCGATGCCGTCGGCCAGGTGCAGGGAGCCGAAGGTGAGCCGCTGCTGACCCGTCATCGGGTCCAGCCCGATCAGCCCGATCACCAAACCGATTCCCAGCGAAGCGAATCCGCGTACCCGCGAACTGCCGAGCACCGAGGTGACGGCGATGAACGCCAGCAGCATGACCGCGAAGTAGTCGGGCGCACCGATATTCACCGCCACCTTCGCCACCGCCGGAGCCAGCAGCACCAGCAACAGCGTGCCGCACAGCGCGCCGACGAAATTGCCGATCGCCGCCGTCGCCAACGCCTGTGCGCCGCGCCCGCTGCGCGCCATCGGATGCCCCTCGATGGCGGTGACCACCGAGGCGGTCTCGCCGGGCGTGTTCAGCAGGATGGAGGTGGTCGACCCACCGAACATGCCGCCGTAATAGATACCGGCGAACATGATGAACGCGCCGGTCGGCTCGATGCTGTAGGTGATCGGCAGCAGCAGCGCCACCGCCATGGCGGGCCCGATGCCGGGCAGCACGCCGATGGCCGTGCCCAGCAGCACTCCGACGGCCGCGAGCAGTAGATGGGTGGGGGTCAGCGCCGTGCCGAACCCCGCGAGTAGATCCCCGAGTACATCCACGTCAGATCAGCCCCTCCAGTGGGCCGCCCGGCAACATGACCCCGAGCAGCCGGACGAATGCGATATAGGTGAGCAGCGACAGCGCTATCGCGATCACGGGATCGCGCACGTAGTGCCGGCTGCCGAGCGCGTAGGCCGCACCCCAGAACAGCAGCCCGCCCGAAATCGGGAAACCGACCACGTCGATGAGCATGATGTTGGCGACGAACACCCCGATGAGCAGCAGTACCGTCCGCCACTCCACGGGTGTGGACAGATCGATGTCCTCACCGGCCTCGGCCGGGCCGCGTCCGCCGCGCAGCACATCCACGGCGAGCACCACCGCGACCACGATCAGCAGCAGGCCGACGACCACCGGCACCGCGCGCGGCCCGACCGGGCCGCGCTGGGTGAAGTCGGCCGACATGGTCAGCGCGTCCACGATCACCAGCGCACCCGCCCCGGCCAGCAGGGCGGACACCCCGAGTTCGGACCGCTCACGCCACCAGGCCAGCGTCGAGGTGCGCCCGGGTCGCTCGGTCATGCCAGTCCCAGATCCTTCAGCACCGAGCCGACCTGGTCGGTCTGCCGCTGGATGAACGTGCCGAACTCGGTACCGGTGACGAAGGCGTCGTCCCAGCCGTTGGCGGCTAGCGCGTCGCGCCACTGCGGCGAATCGTGCATGCGGGTGTAGGCGTCGATGAGTGCGGTGCGGTCGGCGTCACTGATGCCCGGCGGTGCGACCACCCCGCGCCAGTTGGTGAACTCGACGTCGATGCCAGCCTCCTTCAGGGTGGGCGCGTCCACGTCGGCGATGCGCTCGGGTCCGGTCACGGCGAGCACCCGCAACTCACCGGCCTGGATCTGGTCGAGGTACTCGCCCACCCCGGAGACGCCGAAAGCGATCTTGTCGCCCAGGACCGAGGCCAGCAGTTCACCGCCACCGTCGAACGGGATGTAGTTGACCGACTTCGGTTCGATGCCAACGGCTTTCGCCACCAGCATGGGTGCGAGGTGGTCCGGACCGCCGGGGGAGGAGCCGCCGCCCACCGGCACCGCGCCCGGATTCGCCTTCCAGTCCGCGACGAGCTGGTCGATGCTGGTGTACTTGGAGTTCTTCGACACCACCAGGATGTCGGGTTCCTCGATCAGCTTCGCGATCGGCGTGGTGTCGGTGAGCGTGGAGGGCGAATTGTTGGTGTAGACGCTGCCGACCACGCCCAGGCCCATCTGCATGACCAGTTTGCCGTTGCCGTCCTCGCCGACCAGGCGGCCCAGACCGACGGTGCCGCCCGCGCCGGGCAGGTTGAACACCTCCACCGAGCGCGCGATCCCCGCGTCCTCCATGGCCTTCGCGGAGGTGCGCGCGGTGATGTCGTAGCCGCCGCCGGGGGAGTTGGGCACCATGATCCGGACGCCGCTCAACTTCTCGCCTCCGGCCGCGGTGCTGCCGCACGCGGTCAGGGTCAGGGCCGCGACGGCAGCGGCCGCCAGTCCGGCCAGCATTGTGGACTTTCGCACTGTCGATCCCTCATCTCTCACCATCGAACAGGGTCGAATTGTGAGCGGGGCCACTGCACGCTGTCTGCCTTGCGTCAGAAATGTTCGTTTTGTTCATAGTGTTCGCGGCGAAAACGGTCCGGTCGGCACCGTCGGGCGGTGAGACTGGCGACGGGCGATGAGGCCGGGAGGTACGAGAACACGTGGGCAAGAAGGGCTCGCTGGCACGACGGCTGCTGGCCCTGCAACTGACGATCGTGGTGGTCCTGCTCGCCGCGGTCGCGGCGGTGGTGGTCGCGCAGGTCGGGGAGACCTTCCGGGCCACCGAGTCGCGGCGCATGCTCGGCATCGCCGAGGATGTCGCCGCCAATCCCAGCCTGCGCGTGCTGCTCGCCGACCCGAAACAGCATCTGCGGCTGGCGCCCTTCGCCACCGTGGCGCAGGTGGCCTCCGGTGCGGATGTGGTCGTCATCGCCAGAACCGACGGCACGGTGCTGACCTCGCAGGACCCGGCGGAGATCGGTGAGCCGCTGGCCCTGGCCGATTCGACGGTGACCGAGGGGCGGGCCTGGGTCGGAGATGTCGACGGCGCGGTGGTGGCGCATGTGCCGGTGATCGGGCAGAGCAGTCACGAACTCGTCGGCTATGTCGCCGCGCGCAAGCAACTTCCGGGCTTCCTGACCATCCTCACCGAATCGTTCCCGCGCCTGCTCGGACTGCTGGGGCTGGCCTGCGTGCTCGGGATCGCGGGCTCGCTGTCGGTGACGTGGTGGGTCAAGCGGCAGACGCTCGGCCTGGAGCCCGCCGAGATCACCGGACTCGTCGAGCATCGCGAGGCCATGCTGCACGGCATCCACGAGGGCGTGGTCGGCCTGGATCAGCAGCAGCGCATCACCCTGGTGAACGACCAGGCCAAGGCGCTGCTGTCGCTCGGCGACGTGGTGGGGGCGAGCGTGCACGCCTTGGGGCTCAACGACCGGATTCTGGACGTCTTCACCGGCCGGGCGGCGGGCACCGACCTGGTCGGACTGCGCCGCGGCAAGGTGCTGATCATGAACCGCACCCCGATCCGCTGGGATCAGCGCACCCTTGGCGCGGTGATCACCCTGCGCGACCGCACCGAACTGATGCGGCTGCGCGACGAACTGACCGAGAACCGCAATACCACCGATATGCTGCGCGCCCAGGCACACGAGTTCAGCAATCGCCTGCACACCATCGCCGGACTCATCGAACTCGGCGAATACGACGAAGTGCGCCGCTATGTCGAGGTGGTGAGCGCGGGACGCGATCAGTGGCAGGCCGAGGTGACCGAGCGGATCGGCGACGTGGCAGTGGCGGCGCTGCTCATCGCCAAAGCCAGTCCCGCCGCCGAACACGGTGTGGGACTGCGGTTGTCGCCCAGCACCGCGCTGCCCGAGGTGGATGACGCGCTCTCCGCCGATCTGGTGACCGTGCTGGGCAATCTGGTGGACAACGCGCTGGACGCGCTGCGCGGTCCGGGCTGGATCGAGGTCGATCTGCGCCGGGTGGCCGGGGCGGTGCGGGTGGTGGTGCGCGACTCCGGTCCCGGTGTCGCACCCGAGATCGCCGAGGAGGTCTTCCGGCATGGTTTCACCACCAAGGCGGCCGAGCGCGGCGGCGCCCGGGGGCTCGGACTGGCCATCACCCGGCAGACCTGCGTGCGGCGCGGTGGCTCGGTATCGGTCCACAATGCCGAGGGCGCGGTCTTCACCGCCACCCTCCCGCTCACCCCGGTGGTGTCGAAATGATTCGGGTGCTGGTCGTCGACGACGACTTCATGGTCGCCCGGGTGCACAGCGGATACGTCTCCCGCACAGCGGGTTTCGAGGTCGCCGGGGTGGCGCACACCGGCGGTGAGGCGCTGCGCATGGTCGGTGAGCTGCGTCCCGATCTGGTGCTGCTCGACATCTATCTGCCCGATATCGACGGCCTGTCGGTGTTGCGCGGAATCCGGGAGACCGCCGAGGCGGATGTCATCGTGGTCAGCGCCGCCGACCACGTGGACACCATTCGCGCGGCGGTGCGCGGCGGCGTCCTGCACTATCTGATCAAGCCGTTCACCTACGGCGCGCTGCACGATCAGCTCCGCCACTTCGCCGCCCTGCACACCAAACTCAGCGGCCTCGACCGCGCCGCCCAGGCCGATATCGACCAGGTCTTCGGCGCCCGCCCGAGCGGCACCATCGCCCTGCCCAAGGGCCTGACCGCGCATACCGCCGACCTGGTCGCCCGCGTCCTGCGCGCCGCCGACACCGACCTCTCCGCCCAGGAATGCGCCGACGCCGCCACGCTCTCACGCGTCAGCGCCCGACGCTACCTGGAGTACTTCGTGGATACCGGCCGCGCGGAGGTCCGACTCCGCTACGGCGGCACCGGACGCCCGGAGCGCCGCTACCGCTGGACCGGATCCTGAGCAGCCGGAAGGGATTCCGGCTCCGGCGTGTCCTCCGCGAGGACCGCCTCGCCGCGCGCGACCATGCCCGCCTCGTCGGAGAGCTTCAGGTGCGGGATGAACAGTGCGAGCAGGAAGGCTACGGCCACGCCTGGGAGCAGGTACCAGAAGCCGGGGACCAGGGCGTCGACGTAGGCGCTGACGATGGCATCGTGCAACTGCTGTGGTAGGTGCTTGACCACGGTCGGCACCAGGCCGCCGGGGTCCAGACCGGCGGCCTGCTGGCCGTGCTCCTGGAAGGCGCCGGACAAACCTTCGGTGAGGCGGCTGGTGAAGATCGAGCCGAAGACGGCGACACCGATCGCGCCGCCCATTTCCCGGAAGTAGTTGTTGGCGCTGGTGGCCGTGCCGATCTGGTCCGGCGACACCGCGTTCTGCACCACCAGCACGATGATCTGCATGATCAGGCCGAGGCCCGCGCCCATGACGAACAGCATGCCCGACACCACCCACATGGAGGTGTCCGCGCGCAGCTGGGTCAGCCACACCATGCCGATGCCGATGATCAGCGCGCCCAGCGGCGGATACACCCGGTAGCGACCGGTCTTGGTGATGGCCGCCATGGACGAGATCAGCGTGGCCAGCAAGCCGACCATCATCGGGATCAGCAGCAGCCCCGAGACCGAAGCGGAAGCGCCCGTGGCCATTTGGAGGTAGGTCGGAATGAAGGCGAGCGCCGCGAACATCACCAGACCGACCACCAGACCGATGGTCGAGGTGAGAACGAAGGTGCGGTTTCGGAACAGCCACAGCGGCAACATCGGTTCCTCGGCCCGCGCTTCCACCACCACGAACGCGGCGATCACCAGCACCAGCGCGACGATCATCGACAGGATGACCGAAGAATCCCACGCGTAGCGCTTACCGCCCCAGTCGGTGGCCAGAATGATCAGCGTGGTGGCCGCGGACATGAGCACGACGCCGAGATAGTCCGGCTTGGACTTGGGCCGATGGCTGGGAATGCTCAGGTATTTGAACGCGATGGCCATGGCCGCCAGACCGACGGGCACATTGATCCAGAAGCACCAGCGCCAGCCGATGTGGTCGGCGAAGAAGCCGCCTAGCAGCGGTCCGGCCACCGAGGTGATGCCGAAGACCGCGCCCATCGGGGCCATGTACTTACCACGATCCTTGGCGGGCACCACGTCGGCGATGATGGCCTGCGCCAGGATCATCAGACCGCCGCCGCCGACGCCCTGGAGTCCGCGGAAGGCGATGAACTCCCAGAAGCCGGTCGCCAGCGCCGCGCCGATCGAGGCGGCGGTGAAGACGCCGATGGCGAACAGGAACAGCCACCGCCTGCCGAACAGGTCGCCGAACTTACCGTAGATCGGCATGACGATGGTGGTGGCCAGCAGATACGAGGTTGCGGTCCAGGCCATTTCGGAGACGCCACCGAGTTCGCCGACAATGGTCGGCATGGCGGTGCCCACGATGGTCTGATCGAGGCTGGCCAGGAACATGCCCGCGATGAGTGCGGAGAAGATGAGCCAAATCCGCTTCTGGGTCAGGACGATCGGGGTGGGTGGTGATGCGGCAGCCGTGGTCATCGGCGCGTCTCCTTCATCTGTTGTCGGGCTTGCGGACGCTCTGAGATCCGCTGAAGAGTTCGATCGCCATGGCGCATTGCGCTCGCACCGCGTCGGCCAGTGACCGGGATGGGTTCTCGCGCAGGGACGTCGCGGCCCGGGTGGCCAGTGTGGACATGAGTCCGGCTGTGAGACCGGCGAATTCGGCTGAGACGGTGTCACCGAGGCGGGCGGACAGTAGTTCCCGCAGGGCGTCCTCGTGTTGGGCTCCGGCAGCGATGAATCCGGCCAGCACCCGAGGCTCGGTCTCGATGATCGATGCGACCAGTGCGATGCTCTCACGCACTTCGTCTTCCGGTTCGTAGCCGGAGACGTAGAGCCGGATCACATCGTCGATCAGCACGCCGGTCGGCCCCCCGGCCGCGAATTCCAATCGCGCCTCGGGTGTTCCAATCTCGCCGACCGGTCCGACCACGGCGTCCAGCTTGGTCTCGTAGTAGTTGAAGAAGGTGCGCGGTGAGACGCCCACCGCCTTGGCGATCTCGTCGGTCGTCGTCGCGTCCAAACCGTGTTCGGCGGCCAGCCGTCGTGCCGCCATGCACAGATCGAGTCGGGTCTGTCGCTTCTTGCGCTCACGCAGTCCGAGTTCGGGCTCCTCGCGCCTCGCTTCCGCCATACTCGGAAATTTAGCAGAAACTGCAAAAATTCAGAAACTGCAAATTCTATCGTTGGGGAACGGCGAAGGGACGGCGGCGGACCACCTGGTCCGCCGCCGTCCCTTCGGTTCCAAGATCAGCTCGGCGTGCCCAGGCGCAGCAGCACGGTTTCGCCGGTGGCGTCGTCCAGGCCGTCGTTGTCGGTGACGACGTAGAGTTCGCCGTTGCCCGCGACGGCCATCCCCTCGACCTTCTCCTGCACCCAGCCGTTGGTGGCGCGCAGGTCGGGGAGCAGGTCGTGGGCGGTGGTCTTGTCCAGCACGGTCGGCTGGGCGGTGCCGGTCACGCCTGCCTCGGCCGGGATGGCGACCCGGGTGACCACCTTGAGTACCGCGTTCGGGCCACTGAGCTTGTCGCGCTCCAGCAGCAGCAGGGTATCGCCGTCGACCGCGATCTCGGACAGGCCGATCCAGTCGCCCTCGGTGTCGGTGCCGTCCAAGCGGTAGCCGTACCACTGCCATTCGCCGGACTTCGGCAGGTACTTGCCGATGCGGGCGACGCCCTTCGGATCGGACTTCAGCTCGCGCTGCAGCACCATCCATACCGTCTCGTCCGCGCCGGAGCCCTGCACCGCGATGCCCTCCAGGCCCTGCTTGCCGAGTCCGGCCGCGATCTCGGCGGGTAGCTGGATCCGCTGCTCGATCGCACCGTCGGCCGCCACCCGCAGCACCTGGTTGCCGGGGCCGTCCTTGCCCTCGACGGCCAGGTAGAAACCGCCGTCGGCGCGGGCCGCGAGACCCTCGATATCCAGTTCCGCGGGTGTGCCGTTGTCGGTGACGGCGATTTCGGTGTCGATCACGGCCGGGGCGACCGAGATGTCCAGGCCGAGGATGCGGGCCGGGCCGTAGGCGTTGTCGGTGGCGGTGAACAGCCGGTCGGCGGCGGCCGGGTCGGGGCTCAGCGCGCCCAGCGCACCCCAGCCGATCGGCGTGCCGTCGGCATCGGCCGAAACGACCGACGGGAACTCGGGCGTGCCGCCGTCGGCGTAGTCGGAGCCGTAGCCGAACACGCTGACGGTGCCGCGCACCCCGGCCTCCGCGTCGTCCACCTCGGAGGAGACCGCCAGCAGGTTGCGGTTCGGAATCGGGACGATGCCCTCGGGACCGACACCGGTCGCCAACACCTGCCGGAACACCGGCTCGGCCGGATTCGAGACGTCGTACACCGCGACGAAATTGCTACGCTCCGAACCGATCAGCGCCACCGGGACGCCGTCCAGTTCGGTGACCGCGATGCCCTCGGGTTCGGTGCCCTTCTTTCCGGCGCGATCGTCGTTGTGGAGGCCGACGCGCACCGCCAACTGCTCGAACGAGTTACCGGCGTCCCAGACCACCGCGCCGGAGGCGGCGTCGAAGACGGTCCAGCCGCGCGAGCCGCCCTTCCAGTCGCCCTCGTTGGCGGTCACCACGTGGTCGTCGCCGATCCAGGCGATCGAATCCGGTTCGCGCGGCACATCTTTCAGCGATCCGCTCGGGTCGATCCGGCCGTCCTTCTCGGTGTCGATGCCATCGGCCGACACCTGCCCGGCGGAGAACACTTTCCGCACGGTTCCGGCGGCGGCGTCGATGATCGCGATGCCGTTGTTCTCCTGGAGGGTGACGGCCACCTCGCCGCGTGCGTTGAAGCTCACGTACTCCGGCTCGAGATCCTCGGGCGCGGCCAAACCCGCCGCGCGGGCGGCGGATTCGTCGATGCGCACCGGGGTGGCCGCCCACTGCTGCGGCGCGCCGGTCAGGTTCAGCAGCTGCACGAAGCCGGTCGGCGGCTGCGGCAGATCGCCCTTCTCACCGCCCGGCGGCGTGAATTCCTCGTCGCGCTGGTTCTCCATGGCGATGGCGGCACGGGTGCCGTCCGCGCTGACCGCGATCGAATCCGGCTGCCCGCCCAGGTCGATGCTGTGCACCTTGGCGCGATCGCTGATGCGCACCACGTCCACGCGCCCGGACGGCGCGGTGAAGTCGCCACCGCTGCTGTCCACCACGACCAGCACGTAGTCACCGGCGACCGCCACCGAGGTGGGCTGGTCGTCGGCGTGGCCCAACTGCTCCAGCGAGACCGAGCCGGTGCCCTTCGGGGCGGCCGGATCGCTGAGATCCAGGAAACCGATGCGCTTCCCGGCCGCGTCCGTGTAGATCAGGGTCTTTCCGTCGGCGGTGACCGCCGAGATCTCCGCGGAGGTCTCCGCGTCGGCCGCCACCCCGTCCGGGCGGTTCTCGACGATCGGATAGGTGGCCAGCCGGTGATAGCTGTTCGCGGCGTCGCGCTCCCAGCCCGGCGCGGCCGCCGGACCCGTCTGCCGGTCGTCGGATCCGCACGCGGTGGCGAGCACCGCCACCGCGGCAACCGCCGCACCCAGTCGCCACTGTCTCATCCCGGCCACACCGTACTCCTCGCAACGATCTTCTCCCCGCAGGCGGGGAACCCGGTGATCGTGGCGGAGTCGGGTAGCCGTCAGGTAGCGATGGAATGAACTCGCGGCCGTGCGGTCGGCGCCGCGACTCGGTTCAGCCGGTATCGGCGGCGTCCGGGTCGCGTCGCAGCAGGCTGGCCCAGCCGCCGCCGAACCGCTGGCGCGGGCCGCGTGTCAACGGCACCAGCACGAGCGTGAGCATGCCGACGACGAGGCTGTTCACCGTTGCGGCGGAAGGGAAGTCGAGCACCCACGGGGCCAGGAGCAGCCAGCCGCCGGTGGCCACGTTGAGCCAGCGCATGCCGCGCAGGATGTCGTACGCGGCCAGATAGCCGATCGCCGCCAGGACCGGGCCCGCGATGCGATCGCTGGTCGCCGCCGGTGCGCCGTAGTCGAGGACGGCGGGCGAACCCATCAGCCAGATCCCGAGGGCCGCGATGACGAACTGGGGAATCATGACGCCGCCTCCTGCTCTCGCTGCGTCAGCCCCCAGAACGCCCGCCACACCGACTCGCCTCGATCGTGTACCCGCCGCAGATATTGCAGGCTCGCCAGCACCTCGTCCATGGCGGGCGGGATCATCACCATGGAGATGACGGCCGAGGCCAGACACAATGTGCAGAACGCGCCGTAGAGCACCGGCTGCGCGATCACCAGCAGAATGCTGATGGTGCCGAGTGGGCCGACCGCGATGCCGAACACGACCACGATCCACGGCATCGTCCGCCAGCGGCGCACACCCCCGTACGCGCCGGAGACGGCGTCGGCAAGATAGGCGAGCGCACCCAGCGTCGCATCCGAGACGGGCAGCACGTAGGACAACTTCGAGTCCAGAATGACGCGACTGCCGTCACCGAAGAACGGCTCCCACACGGTCGGCACCACGTCGTACTGGTAGAGCGCGAGATAGGTGGCGATGGCGCAGCCCACCAGCGCGATGCCCACGATCGGCAGTCGCTGCGACCAGGAGGAGGGGTTCCACGTCCAGCGCGGTGGGATGGCGTCGGAGCGCTGCGCGGAGCCGTTCACCGGCGCACCCGCCGGGCGACTGTCGCGGTGTCGATCGGCGCTCCGAACGCCTTGTCGCACATCATTGCCTCTCCTGCTCCGGATCCGTCCCTCCGACTCTCGTGCCCGGGCGGGGGGTCCGCTGCGCGGCCGCCGGTCAGCGCTGCGGCCGGGTCGGTGACGGGGGTTCACCCTTGCTCCACACGTCGAACGGCACACCGAAGGTCACCGCGCCGCCGCGTTCGAAGACGAAGGTGAACGGCAACGCCACCCCGGGCCGCAGGGCGCCCGCGACCGGGCGCACCGCGACGGTGAACGGCTCATCGGGTGCTGTCGCCGGATCCAGCGACTCGATCGGCTGCCCCGCGGCGATCGCGGTACCGGCGTCGATGACCAACTCGTCGGGTTCGGCCTCGATCCGCACCTCCTCGACGGCCGCCGACGCTATCGCCAGCAACCGGTCCGGAGCGCCGATGCCGGTGTGAATCGCGGTGAACGACAGGCTGACCGAACCGTAGTCGCCGATCCGCTCACCCACGGACTCCGCCGCGAGATACACATTGCGCAACGCGATATCACCGGCCTCGGCATTGCTGCCGTTGACCGGGTTCTTGTCCATGCTGGTCTGCGAGAGCTGGCCCGCGCCGCACCCGGTGAGCAGTCCCGCCACCAGGATGAGCGCGGCGCACGCGGCTGGTGACAGCCCCGGAAAAAGTCTCGGCATGCCGAATTCCTCACTGCGGCCGAGGGTTGATCGATGTCATCGGCGAGATGCCCGATGACATACGACCCAAACTTCGGCCGGGTCGCTCACATCACCGCCGCGCAGACGGATCGCGGTCCGGCATCGCCGGTGGAGCGGGTTTCGGCATCGGGCACCTCACCGCCCGGAACGGTGTAGCGGGGCGGGATATTGCCGAAGTTGTCTGCGCCCGCGTGGATGATGGCGGCGCGACCGACGCCGCCGTTGCGCAGATCCTCCAGCGTGAAGGCGGAGGTGGTCGTCACCAGCAGACCGCGGCCGTCGGGGCGGACGTGCACGGAGGTCAGATCGCCGCTGGCGGGCTGTCCGGTGTGCCCGTCCACCTGCATATGGCCACCCGCCGAGCGGAACGCACCGGGATCGCCGCCCTCCGGCGGAGCGGAATCCGGTTCGCAGACGCCGCGCTCGTGGATGTGGAAACCGTGGAAGCCGGGGTCCATGCCGTGCACCTCGGCGCGAACCTCGACGAAGCCGGCGCGTTCGATGAAGGTCACGGTACCGGCGGGACGGCCCTCGGCGTCGACGAAACCGGCGGAGACGGTGTTGCCGCCGGGGGAGTGGCCCGGCTCCCCGGGCGCGTCCCCGATCGTCGACGGCACCGTGCTCCCGGTCCACACCGACGGCATCGTGCCGGTGGTGTCGCTCGGGTTCTGGTCGGCCATACATGCGGCGGTGAGACCGGTCGCGGTGGCCAGCGCCGCCACGGCGGCGAGGCGGGATCGTAGAGATCGCCGAATCGAGTCGCGTGGCATGGGCTCACTCCTGTTCGTCGGGTGCTGCGGTGTCGTTCGGGTCTATGTCGAGCGGGTAACCACTGTGACGGCGCTGATGCCCGGGTCGGCGCGATCATTCGGTTGAAGCCGGGTGCACCGGGTAGTCGCGGCATATCGAGACCAGACGATTCGACACTGCGACGGAGGGATGCGGATGGCGGTGAACGGGGGTCGGGACGGGTCGCCCCGGGAGGCCGCGACCGGCTCGTCGGTGGCCGCGAGCCAGCCGTCGACCAATCTGCTGTTCCCGATCCCGCCGCCGCCCGAGGACACCCGGGTCGCCGCCCTGCTGCGCCGCGAAACCGTCGGCGGCGTACTGGTTCTCGCGGCGACGGTGCTCGCCCTGGCCTGGGCGAACTCGCCCTGGCAGGACGCCTACGCCACGGTCCGTGATTTCACCTTCGGGCCGCACGTCGCCCATCTGCACCTGTCGGTGGGGGAGTGGGCGGCCGGGGGTTTGCTGGCGATCTTCTTCTTCGTCGCCGGGCTCGAACTCAAACAGGAGTTCGTGACCGGTGAGCTGAGCCGGTTCCGCAAGGCGATTCTGCCCGTGGCGGCCGCGCTGGGCGGCATGATCGTGCCCGCGCTGGTGTACGTGGCGATCATCGCGAGCACGGGGGTGGACGCGCTGCGCGGGTGGGCCATTCCGTCCGCGACCGATATCGCCTTCGCGGTCGCCGTTCTCGGCCTGATCAGCACCCATCTGCCGCCCTCGCTGCGCACCTTCCTGCTCACGCTCGCGGTCGTGGACGACCTCATCGCCATCACTATCATCGCCGTGTTCTACTCGGGGACGTTGACCCCCGCGTACTTCGGCGGTGCGCTGCTCGCCCTGCTCGCCTTCGCATTCGTGGTGCGGCGCTGGCCGCGAAGGTGGTGGCTGCTGCTACCGCTGGCGGTCGTGACCTGGGCGATGGTGCACGGTGCCGGGGTGCACGCCACCGTCGCGGGACTGCTGCTGGGCGCGGTGGTCCCGGTGCGCGGCGGCGATCGCGACCCCTATCCCGCGCAACGGCTCGAGGACCGCTGGCGACCGGTCGCGGCCGGACTGGCGGTGCCGGTCTTCGCCCTGTTCGCGGCCGGGGTGTCGGTCAGCGGGTTGCGCGGTCTCACCGAGGCGCTCACCGACCCGGTGGCGATCGGCATTGTCGCCGGTCTGGTGCTCGGAAAGTCCTTCGGCATCTTCGGGACGACCTTCGCCGTGGCCCGCTGGACCCGCGCACGGCTGGACCCCGGGCTGCGCTGGATCGACGTCTACGGCGCGGCCCTGCTCGCGGGCATCGGCTTCACCGTCTCCCTGCTCATCTCCGAACTCGCCTTCGGCCCCGGCAGCCCGCACGCCGAACACGCCAAGGTCGGCGTGCTGTGCGGCTCCCTGACCGCCGCCGTCGTGGCCGCCGTCATCCTCCGCATCCGCAATCGCGCCTACCGGCTCGCCGAACACGAGGAAGAGACCGAACAAGAGGAGGAAACATGAAAGCGGTGACTTGGCAGGGACGGCGCAAGGTGGCGGTGGATACCGTGCCGGACCCACGTATCGAAGCACCCGGGACGCGGTCATCAAGGTGACCTCGTCGGCGATCTGCGGATCCGATCTGCACCTGTACGAGGTGCTCGGCGCGTACATGAGCGAGGGTGACGTGCTCGGGCACGAGCCGATGGGCGTTGTGGAGGAGATCGGTTCGGCGGTGACGGAATTGGCGGTCGGGGATCGAATCGTGGTGCCGTTCCAGATCAGCTGCGGCACCTGCTTCATGTGCTCCACCGGTCTTCCGACGCAGTGCGAGACCACGCAGGTGCGCGAATACGGGTGCGGCGCGGCGCTGTTCGGCTATTCCAAGCTGTACGGCCAGGTTCCGGGCGGACAGGCCGAATATCTGCGCGTACCGCACGCCGATTTCACCCACATCAAGGTGCCGCACGGTCCCGACGACACCCGCTTCCTGTATCTGTCGGATGTGTTGCCCACCGCCTGGCAGGCGGTCGAGTACGCCGCCGTGCCCGAGGGCGGCTCGGTGACCGTGCTCGGGCTCGGCCCGATCGGCGATATGGCCTGCCGGATCGCCGCGCACCGCGGCTACCGGGTGATCGGGGTCGACCTGCTGCCCGAACGGCTCGGCCGGGTGGCCGGACGCGGTATCGAATGCGTCGATCTCGCCGCCGCCGACCAGCCCATCGGCGACATCATCCGGGAGCGCACCGCCGGGCGGGGAACCGATGCGGTGATCGACGCGGTCGGCATGGAGGCGCACGGTTCGCCCGTGACCGCCCTGGCCCAGCGTTCGGCTACGCTGCTGCCGGATATGGTGGCGCGCAAGATGATGGACACCGTGGGCATCGACCGGATGGCGGCCCTGTACAGCGCGATCGATATCGTCCGGCGTGGCGGCACCATCTCGCTGATCGGCGTGTACGGCGGCATGGTGGACCCCATCCCGATGCGCATCCTGTTCGACAAGCAGATTCAGTTGCGCATGGGGCAGGCCAACGTCAAGCCCTGGGTGCACGACCTGCTGCCGCTGCTCGTGGACGGCGACCCGCTCGGCGTGGAAACCTTTGCCACGCATCGACTTCCGCTAGGCGAGGCGCCGCACGCCTATCGAATGTTCCAGGAGAAGTCCGAGGGGGCGGTGAAGATCGTGCTCGACCCGGCCGCGTGACCGGATCAGCCGCGCCCGCTCAGCAGCTGCGGGTCGTGGTCAACCGGGTCGAAACCACCTACACCCGAGGTGAATTCGTGAATTCGCAACGGACCGCCCGCGTCGGCGGCGAGCGGAGGCGTATCCAGGTCGGCGCCGTCGCGCAGGCCGTCCAGCAGTTCGAGCAGTGCGTCGGCGGCGCTGTGGCGGGGCGTCCAGCCCAGTTCGTCGCGCGCCCGGGTGGTGTCCATGACCGGCAGGCGCAGGAAGGCGTCCAGCAGTCGCGGATCGACCGGTAGCAGGCGCAGCCGCCAGGCGGCGGCGACGGCGGCACGCAACGGCCGCACCGGAATCGGTACGGGTCGGGCTCCGAGCAGTTCACCGAGCGAGCGCGGGTCGAGTACCGGCTCCGCCGCGATATTGAACGGTCCCACCACCTCCCGGGTGACGGCCAGCCGGTACGCCTGCGCCACATCCGCACTGTGCACCGCCTGGAATGCCAGGTCCCGGGGCGTCGGGAGCACGGGGAGCAGTTCCGGGCGCACCAACGGGTTCGGCAGCAGCGGCCCGGCGAACAACCGGCGCTGTTCACTGGCCGCGCCGCGCTGGAAGATGAACGCGGGCCGCAGCCGCACGACTCGGCAGTGTGGATAGGCGAAGGCGAACCCGTCGAGCAGCCGCTCCACGTACGCCTTCTCCCGCGTGTACCCCGCCTCCGGCCAGCCGTCGGTGGGCCAGCTCTCGGTGACCGGTCGCACATCGCGGCGCGGTGAATACGCGCCCACCGACGAGGCGTAGATCAGCGCCGGAACCGACGCGGCCGCGACGGCCCGCAAGACCCGTTCGGTGCCGTGCACATTGGTGCGCCAGGTATCGAGTGGCCGTCGCATCGGCTGGATGGCCCACGCCAGATGCACCACCGCGTCCGCTCCGCGCAGCAGCGGCTCCAACTCGTCGGTCCGGATATCGGCGCCGACCCACTCCGTCTTCTCGACCCGTCGCTCGGGGATGCGGCGGGCCACTCCGAGAATGGAGGTCACCGCCGGATCGGCGGCCAGCGCGGCCACCACCGCGGTTCCGACATTTCCGGTACCGCCCAGTACTACGACTCGCATCCCGACTCCTCACCACGACGACGCCTCTACGGTCGCGGCATACCCGACCTCGCGGTGCCCACACGCGGATGGCTGGGCGGCGCTGCGATCAACCCGGGGTGAAGTAAGATTTGCCTAATCTAACTCTTGCGGGGTGCCGGGTTGTCCGTTCCCTGCCGGATCGAGTTGCGCAGGAGTCGAGTGTGCGAGGATTCCGTACCGTAAGCACCGCGGTCGGAACCGCGTTGATCGCGGTCACCGCCTTGGTGGCAGGCTGTGCCACCGCGCCGGATCGGACTTCCGGCGGCCGATCGAGCGGCACCGAGCGCGTGTATTACATCGCCGCCGATCCGGTGCGCTGGGACTACGCACCCGACGGCGAGAACCACATCCACGGCGAGCCGTTCGACGACGACGAACGGGTATTCGTCGGCAGCGCCCCGGACCGGATCGGCTCGACCTACGCGAAATGCCTGTACCGGGGTTACACCGACGACACCTTCAGCACCCGGATCGAACGCGACGCCGACGATGCCTACCTGGGTTTCCTCGGCCCGGTCATCCGCGCCGAGGTCGGTGACACCATCAGGGTGGAATTCCGCAACAACTGCTCGTTCCCGGCCTCGGTGCACCCGCACGGCGTGTTCTACGACAAGGACAGCGAGGGCGCGCCCTATGCCGACGGCACCGGGGCCGCCGACAAACACGATGACGAGGTGCCGCCCGGCGGCGGCCACACCTACCACTGGGAGGTGCCCGAGCGGGCCGGTCCGGGCCCCATGGAGGGCAGTACCGCCATGTGGATGTACCACTCGCACTCCGATGAGATCGGCGACGTGTACGCCGGGCTGAGCGGTTTTCTCATCGTCACCGCGAAGGGCGAGGCCGATCCGGACGGCAGCCCCGCCGACGTCGATCGCGAGGTGTTCTCGCTGTACGAGGTCGTCGACGAGAACCAGAGCCCGCTGCTCGCGGACAATCTCGCGGGGCTGGCGGCGGCTCCCGCGGATCCCGAGGACGAGGAGTTCGTCGAGTCGAATCTCATGCACGCCATCAACGGCTTCGTCTACGGCAACGGCCCGGTGGTGGCGATGCGCAAGAACGAGCGCGTGCGCTGGTACCTCATGGGCATGGGCACCGAGGTGGACCTGCACACCCCGCACTGGCACGGCAATACCGCCGTGGTGAACGGCATGCGCACCGATGTGGTGAGCCTGCTGCCCGCGACCATGGCCACCGCCGACATGCGCCCGGACGCCACCGGGACCTGGTTGTTCCACTGCCATGTGGGCGACCACATCGCGGCCGGAATGCAGTCGTTGTATCGCGTGGTCGATTGACGCAACGCCCGCATCAATCGGCCGGGGCTGGGTAACGCCGCCGTAGAGGTTCCCAACTCTGACGAGGAGGCGGCTATGCCGATGTCCTACAACAAGATCGTTCGTACCACCGTGGCCGCCGGGTTCATCGCGGCCGGGGCGATGCTGGCGGCCTGCGGCGACGACGAAGAGCCCGGTGTCCAGGACACCACCACCATGACCACACCGGATCTCACCACGACCACGGCGACGGCCACGACCACTCCCGGCGGGGACGAGGATGTGGTGACGCCCGCCGCCGCCCAGCAGCTCTGCGACATGATCGAGCCCGAACTCGACAACTGGCGCGACCAGGGCGCGACACTGGCCAAGGTCTCCTTCAACGGCACCGTGCAGAACTGGGCAGTCCGCAATGAGGGGCTCAACGACGAGGTGATCGGCGATACCACCATCGTCGACGAGGCCACCACCAACACCTGCCCGGACATCCGCCAGCAGGCACTCGAGGTGCTCGAGGTGCAGAACCTGTCCGACGCACTGGTCGGCTTCGGTAGCTGATCGCAGCCCGCACGTCTCGACTACCGGCGAGAGGTGCGGATCAGTGCCGCGGTGCGGGCGCTGTTCGATCCGGGCCGGATATGCCGCGCAACACCAGGATGGCCGCGACGGCATAGACGAGCAGGATTACCGGTTCGGCCGGGTCGAAGGCGACCGCACCCGGCACCTCCGCCGCCCATTGGCCCAGCAGGGCCGCAAGGTAGGAAACCTGGTGCAGGGCACCGGAAGTCAGCAGGATCGCGGCCCACACCGGACCCCACTGGTGGCGTCGCCACAGCAAGGCAGCGGCTATTGCGTACGCCGGGACCAGGATGCCCAGGTCGAGTGCGATTCCCAGATGGACGAGCTGCTCGGTTTCCACCAGAGCACTGCCCGCTGGCACGTCGTCGGTGAGTGCGAACCGCACCGTGAAGTAACTCCACATGACACCGAGCGCGAAGGCGAGCAGGCCGAGTGCCAGGCTCGGTACTCGCGCTGTTCGCCAAGGGAAGTCGGCAGCGATACCGGCGGCGTCGAGTGTGACGGCCGATAGGAGAAGTCCGGCCGACGCAACGGAGAACGCGACGATGTCGATCAGGAAGGCGTCGGCGAATTCCGTGCCGAACACGTGATAGGCAAAGGTGTACGCGAAATAGGCGAACATGGCGGCGAGTAGCACCCGCGCACGATGGGATCCCGTTCGACCCACCCACAGGCAGCCGACGGCGACGGGTACGGCGATCGTCAGCGTCACCCAATCGTAGGCCCGCAGCATCGCGGCGACACCACCCGCGTCCGGGTACGCGTCGGGAAGAATCAGTCCCGTCAGTGCGGCTGCTGCGGCGACGAGCACCGCCCCGGCCGTCACCCACCGTCGGGCCGAGGTGATCGTGGGCGTCGTCATCGAATCTGCTCCCATCCGCGCCTAGGTGTGCGAGTGCCGCGGCTGCGATAGACGATGTACGGGCGGGTGAGGTACCCCAGGGGGAGCGAGAAGACGTGCACAAGCCTGCTGAAGGGCCAGAACGCGACCAGCGCCCATGCCGACAGTGCGTGCAGCCGGAAGCCCAGCGGAGCGACGGCCATCAGAGCCGGGTCGGGTTGCAGGACGAAAATGGAACGGAACCAGGGGGAGACGGTCTCGCGGTAGTCGTGCGGGTGTTCGGTCAGGTTGCCGAGCACTGTCGTGCCCAAGCCGAGGAGTAAGGTGCCCACCAGCAGGAAGTACATGATCTTGTCGTTGCGCGTGGTGGCCGAGAACACCGGCCCCACGGTGCGACGCCGGTAGACGAGGATGGCCGCACCGGTGAGCGTCGCCGCACCCGCGACGGCGCCGAGGCCGACGGCGAGTAGATGGTAGGTGTTCTCGCTGAGACCGATGGCTTCGGTCCACGACTTGGGAATCAACAGCCCGCCGACGTGGCCGACGATCACCAGCAGGATGCCGTAGTGGAACAGGGGGCTGCCCAGGCGTAGCAGCCGGTTCTCGTACAACTGTGAGGAGCGCGTGGTCCAGCCGAACTTGTCGTAGCGGTAGCGCCAGATATGGCCGACCACGAAGGCGGCGATCGCGGCGTAGGGGACCGCTACCCACAGCAGGATGTCGAGCGCACCCAGGTCGGCGGGTGGTGGGGCGGCAGTGAGCCGGCTGGTCATCGGTGGCCTCCGTGCGGCGGGTGGTTCGGTGGTGCGTAGGGAGTGAGGCCGACGGCCTCCTCTGGTGGGCCTTGGGCGGCCAGCCGCAGTACCCGATCGCTCTCGTGGCGGCTCAGTGTGGGCAGGGTGGCCGAGATCGAGTCCACGATCGCTGCCCAGGGCGAGGCTGTCTCGGTCAGGCCGAGGCGGAGCAACTCCAGTCCGGCGCGGTGCCGGAGAAGCAGGCTTCGCCCTGGTTCGGGCTGGGTCGCCGCGAACTCGAGCAGCACCGACAGGTGGTCCGGCAGTTCATGTTCGCCCAGGTCGAGGCCGGTGCCACGGTAGGTGCGTTTGAGTCGGAGCAGAGCCATACCTCGGGTGCGGGTGTCACCATGCGTGAAGTAGGTCAGATACAGCGAAAACCGCTTGTGGTGGTCGAAGGTGGCAACGTAGTCGGCCGCCAAGGCGGTGTCGGCGGTCGAATCCGCGTGGTCGATGAAAGCCGACAGCGGGCGTCCGACCGGGCGGGGCACGGTGGCCGCGACAGCACGCAGCAGCGGCAGCCGTTGGCGCAGGTCGGTGTCTGGGTAGCCGATCAGCAGCGATTGAGCCTGCCATGCCATCGCTGAATCGCTTGCAGCGTAGTTCATTTCGGCTTCTCCGGGGTGTCTGTGCGGGAGCGATCGCGTGGCGGCAGTAGACCGCGGGGGTGGCCTTTGCCGTCCCAATTGAGCAAATTGACCCGTACCTCCCCGTCTGCGGGCGCGGCGACGCTGTCACTGCACTGGCGGTCGGCCAGCATGTGGAAGTTCTCCACCGCGATGGGCGATGCCCCGCCGGAGCTTTCGCCGAAGGGTCCGGATCCACCCATGCCGGGGCCACCGTCGTAGTCGAGACTGCATTCGGTCGCGAGTTCTTCGAGTCCGTGCGCCTGTTCGGCGTGTGCCTGGGGGATGACATAGCGCTCGTCGTATTTGGCCAACGCCAGCAGCCGGTACAGGTCGTAGATCTGCTCCCCGCTCAGGCCCACGCGAGCCGCGATGCGCTCCTGAGGTTCGCGGCCGAGGTTGATATCACGCATGTAGGACCGCATGGCGGCCAGCTTCTGCAATACCGCGACAACGGGTTTCGGGTCTCCAGCGGTGAAGAGGTGGGCCAGATAATCGACGGGAATTCGGAGCGCGTCGATGGCGGCGAAGAGATTGCCGTGGTCCTCGGCGTCGTGACCGGTGTCTCGAACGATATCGACCACCGGTGACAGGGGTGGGATGTACCAGACCATGGGCATGGTGCGGTACTCCGGATGCAGCGGCAGCGCCACCCGATAGGTATTGATGAGCGCGTATATGGGTGACCGCTGTGCTGCGGCGATCCAATCGCCCGGTATGCCGGCGGTTTCGGCCGCGGCCACGACGGCCGGATCGTGCGGGTCGAGCAGAAGCTCGCGCTGTGCCTCGTAGAGGTCGGTGTCCGAGGGCGTCGAGGCGGCGTCGAGTACTCGGTCGGCGTCGTACAGGACCAGTCCGATATACCGCAGGCGGCCCACGCAGGTCTCCGCGCACACCGTCGGCAGCCCGACCTCCACACGGGGGAAGCAGAAGGTGCACTTTTCAGCCTTGCCGGTGCGGTGGTTGAAATAGACCTTCTTGTAAGGGCATCCGGACACGCACATGCGCCAGCCGCGGCAGCGGTCGGAGTCGACGAGGACGATGCCGTCCTCGCTGCGCTTGTAGATCGCGCCCGATGGGCACGAAGCCGCGCAGGAGGGGTTGAGACAGTGTTCGCAGATGCGCGGCAGATAGAACATGAACGTCTGCTCGAACTCGAAACGCACCTTGTCCTCGATGCGTTTGCGGATCGGATCGTGCTGTCCGTGCGCGGGTGCGCCCGCGAGGTTGTCGTCCCAGTTGGCCGACCAGGTGATGGCGGTCGGTTTGCCGCTGATCAGTGAGCGGGGCCGCGCTACCGGAGTATGGGTTTGCAGCGGCGCGGTGGTGAGGTCGGCGTAATCGTAGGTCCAGGGCTCGTAATAGTCTTGCAGTGCGGGAAGTTTGGGGTTGGAGAAGATGCTTGCCAGCCGCCGCCATCGGCCGCCGCCGCGTAGTCGTAATCGGCCGCGGCGGCTCAGCGTCCAGCCACCGCGCCAGCGGTCCTGATCCTCGTAGCCCCGTGGATATCCTTGCCCGGGGCGAGTTTCCACATTGTTGAACCAGACGTATTCGACCCCCGCACGATTGGTCCAGGTCTGTTTGCAGGTGACCGAGCAGGTATGGCAGCCGATGCATTTGTCGAGATTCATCACCATCGCCATCTGAGCCATGACGCGCATCAGTACCGTACCTCCTGGCTCCGGCGGCGGATCACGGTGACCTCGTCGCGTTGATTGCCGGTCGGGCCGAGATAGTTGAATGCGAAAGACAATTGGGCATAGCCGCCGATGAGGTGGCTGGGTTTTATCAGCAGGCGGGTCAGCGAATTGTGGATGCCACCACGTCTACCCGAGGCTTCGGCCAGCGGTACGTCGATCAGACGGTCCTGGGCATGGTGCATATATACCGTGCCCTCGGGCATCCGATGGGAGACGATCGCACGCGCCACCACGACCCCGTTGCGATTGACCGCCTCGATCCAATCATTGTCCTGAACACCGATTTTCGCGGCATCTCGGTCTGACATCCAGATGTTGGGCCCACCGCGAGACAGGCTCAGCATGAACAGATTGTCCTGGTACTCGGAGTGGATCGACCATTTCGAGTGCGGTGTGAGATACCGCAACGTGATCTCGTTCTCACCGTGCTCGCCGAGCTGTGGTTCGGCGAACAGAGCCGTCATGTTCAGCGGCGGCCGGAAGACCGGCAGCTGTTCGCCGAGCTCGATCATCCAATCATGGTCGAGGTAGAAGTGCTGCCGCCCGGTGAGGGTGTGCCATGGTTTGAGTCGCTCGACATTGATGGTGAACGGCGAGTAGCGGCGGCCGCCGGTCTCGGAACCGGACCATTCCGGCGAGGTGATCACCGGTACCGGCGCGGCCTGGGTATCGGCGAAGGTGATCCGCTTGCCCTCGTGTTCGGCGGCCAGATCCGCCAGCGCGGTGCCCGTGCGTTGTTCGAGTGTGTGGAATCCCTGGGTTGCCAGGTGCCCGTTGGTGGTCCCCGAAAGCGCCAGGATCGCCTCACATGCGTCGACATCTCGGCGTAGCGACGGACGGCCGTCGGCTGCCCCGCCGCGCACCGTACCGTTCTTGTGGGCCAGGTAATCGATTTCGCCGTTCACGCTGTAGGTGATGCCCTTGGTGGTGGCTCCCAGACTGTCCAGGAGCGGACCCAGCGCGCGCATTTTCGCGGCAACTGCGGCGTAATCGCGTTCCACCACTGTCAGCCGCGGCATCGTCACACCCGGAATCGGTTCGCAGTCACCGGCTTTCCAATCACGCACCACCCCGTGCGGGGTGGCCAGCTCGTCCGGGGTGTCGTGCAGCAGCGGGGTGGCGACCACATCCCGGCGCACGCCCAGGTGCGTACGCGCCAACTCGCTGAAGGCGTCGGCAATGGTCTGAAATGTGGTCCAGTCGGTGCGGGTCTGCCACGGCGGGGCGATGGCCGGATTGAACGAATGGATGAACGGATGCATATCCGTGGTGTTGAGATCGTGCTTCTCGTACCAGGTCGCCGCCGGCAACACCACGTCGGAAAACAGCGTGGTGCTGGTCATCCGGAAATCGACGCTCATCAGTAGATCCAGCTTCCCGGTCGGCGCCCGGTCGCGCCAGACGACGTCGCGGGGCCGGGCGCGTGGGTCCGCCTCGTCGGCACGCAGCGATGAATCGGCGCCGAGCAGATGCTTCAGGAAGTACTCGTTGCCTTTGGCCGAGGAACCGAGCAGGTTGGCCCGCCAGACACTCAGTACCCGCGGAAAGTTTGCCGGGGCATCGGGGTCTTCGCATGCGAACCGCAACTGCCCCGACTTCAGTCTCGATGCGACATAGTCGCCGAGCGGTATACCAGCCGCCTCGGCATCGTCGGCCAGGGTGAGGGGGTTGCGGTCGAAGGTCGGGTATGACGGCATCCAGCCCAGCCGCGCGGACTGGGCGATGACGTCCGCCGTGGTCATCCCGGCCAGCTTGCCGCCCCTGCCGCTGGCGGCGAGGGTCTCCGCCCCGAACGGGTCGTAGCGGAACTGGTCGGTGTGCAGGTACCAGTAGGCGGTCTGGATCATCTGCCGCGGCGGCCGCGACCAGTCCAGGCCGAAAGCCAACTGCGACCATCCGGTGACCGGGCGGCACTTCTCCTGGCCGACATAGTGCGCCCAGCCACCACCGTTGACGCCTTGGCATCCGGTGAGTGTGGTCAGCGCCAGGAAGGCTCGGTAGATGGTGTCGGAGTGGAACCAGTGATTGGTCCCTGCGCCCATGATGATCATCGACCGGCCGCGCGATTCCTCGGCATTGGTGGCGAACTCGCGGGCGATCCGCGCCGCCGCGACGGCGGGAACTCCGGTGAGGGGTTCCTGCCAGGCAGGCGTGCACGGGTCGTCCGTGTCGTCGTACCCGGTCGGCCACCGGCCGGGCAGGCCGGCGCGTTGCACGCCGTACTGGGCGAGCAGCAGGTCGAATACAGTGGTGACCAGGTGACCACCGAGACGGCGAACCGGCACTCCGCGCCGCAGTGCCGCGTCGGGAGTGTCGAAACGGGGCAGGAGCACCTCCACCGACTCGCCACCGGCGACCGTGAGCAGCGGGTCCACTCCGTCGAGGTCGAGGTTCCACTTTCCCGCGCCGTCAGCGCCGTAGCGGAAGCCCAGTGAGCCGTTGGGCACCACCGCGTGTCCCTCCGAATCCAGCAGGACGGTCTTGAAGGCGGCGTTCTCCTGGTCGGCGAATTCCGAGAGATCCGCGGCCGTCAACGCTTTCCCGGGACGGAAGGCGTCTCCATCGGGGGTCAGTCGTACCAGGAACGGTAGATCGGTGTACCGCTTGACGTACTCGGTGAAGTACGGCGTGGTCCGCTGCACGAAGAACTCCCGCAGGATCACATGACCCATCGCCAGGGCGAGCGCACCGTCCATACCCGGCCGCATCGGAATCCATTCATCGGCGAATTTCACATTGTCGGCGTAGTCCGGAGCCACCGCGATCACCTTCTGACCCCGGTAGCGGGCCTCCGCCATCCAGTGCGCGTCGGGCGTGCGGGTGACCGGCAGGTTCGAACCCCACATGATGAGATAGCCCGCGTCCCACCAGTCCCCGGACTCCGGCACGTCGGTCTGGTCGCCGAAGACCTGTGGCGAGGCCACCGGCAGATCGGCGTACCAGTCGTAGAACGACAGCATCGCACCGCCGAGCAAGGAGACGAACCGGGCTCCGGAAGCATGCGAAACCATCGACATCGCCGGAATCGGGGAGAATCCCGCGATCCTGTCCGGCCCATAGGTTTTGATGGTGTACACGTGCGCCGCGGCGACCAGCTCGGCTGCCTCGTCCCATGATGCGCGTACCAGGCCACCCCGGCCTCGCGCCGCTTTGTAGCGGCACGCGGATTCGGTGTCGGTGACGATCGACCCCCACGCGGCCACCGGATCCCCGGTGCGCGCCTTCGCCTGTCGGTACATGTCCAGCAGCACGCCGCGGACATAGGGGTAGCGCACTCGCGTGGGCGAATAGGTGTACCAGGAGAATGCCGCCCCGCGCGGGCAGCCGCGCGGCTCGTACTCGGGTCGGTCCGCACCGGCCGACGGATAATCGGTCTGCTGGGTCTCCCAGGTGATGATGCCGTCCTTGACGTACACCTTCCATGAGCAGGAACCGGTGCAGTTCACGCCGTGCGTGGAACGCACCACTGTGTCGTGCGCCCATCGGTCCCGATAGAACTCGTCGGCGTCCCGGCCGCCGGCCAGGTGGATCGTGCGGGCATCGGCGGATACCTCCGCCCGGGTGAAATATCGACGTGTTCGGACCAGGGCCTCGGATAGTGGGCCGTCCAGTCCAGGGGAAGAGGGTGTGGGTTCTGTTCCAGCGGTCATCGGGTGCTCTCTTCTACGAGGGGCCAGGACGAGTTCGCTACCGGAGCGAGGTCACGCGGGCACGGGGATCTGTTTGCGGACGGCGGTGAGGGTGAACACGCCGGTGGCAGCCGCGACCACCGCCAGCGCGGCCAAGCCGACCCCGTAGGAGCCCAGCGCCCCGTAGACGGCGCCCATCACCAGAGGTGGCACGAATCCGCCCAGACCGCCTGCGGCGCCGACCATTCCGGTGACCGATCCGACCCGCTCGCCCGGGGCGAGCAGGGCCACCAGCGCGAACACCGCCCCGCTGGCAGCGCCGAGCGCGGCGGCCATCGACAGGAACGCCACGGTTGCTACCGGCATCAGTGCCGGCGTGAACGCCTGCACCGCGGCCGCCACGCTCACCACGGCCATGGCGGTGACCAACACCCGAATCGGCCCGAGATGGTCGGCCAGCCAGCCGCCGACCGGACGCATGGCCACCGCCAGCAGGACGAAACCGGCCATCCGAGCGGCCGCGTCCGCCTGTTCCAGCCCATAGGCGGTCTTCAGGTACGCCGGCAAGTACACCGAGAAGGCGACGTAGCCGCCGAACGCCACCGCGTACAGCACGGATGCCTGCCTGGTCACCGTCATTCGCGCGGTCGAGCTCAGTCGACGGGCCAGCGGCTCGGTCGGAACGACCCGGGCGGGGGCATCACGCAGGATCAGCGCCGCCACGATCGCGTAGATCAGCAGTGCGGCCGCGGTGACCAGGAACGGTGTCGACACCGAACCCGCGTCGACCAGCGGAACGGTGGTCAACGCGCTGATCGCGGTGCCGCCCATGCCCGCACCGAACAGTCCGATCGCGAGCCCGCGCCGCCGGGGCGGAAACCAGGAGTTGACGAAGGGCACGCCGACCGCGAAGGCGGTGCCGCCGATACCGAGGAAGAAACCGCCCACCAACAGCGCGAACAAGGACTGATGGCCGACCAGCCCCACGAACAATACCGGCATGATCGTGCACGCCGACACCAGCGGGAACATCACCCGCCCGCCGAATCGATCGGTCAACGCGCCGACGGGGATCCGACCCAGCGATCCGACCACCACCGGCACCGCG
>NZ_BAGD01000277.1 GCF_000308635.1 Nocardia otitidiscaviarum NBRC 14405
CCCGCCCCGGCCACGCTCGCGCACCGCCGCCGCTGGCTGGCCCGCCAGGAACAGCGCGATCCGCTGCCGCAGCACTTCCGCGGCGTCCCCGGCCCCACCGCGGCCGCGGTGCCGACCGGACGACGACTCACCGGTTGGGCGGCGGGCAGCGGCCGATTCCGCGGCACCGCACGGCATCTCGACGCACCCGAGCAGTCGATCGGCACCGACGAGGTGCTCGTGGCGGTGACCACCGACCCGTCCTGGGCGCCGCTGCTCATGCGCTGCGGCGCGATGGTCATCGAACAGGGCGGCCCGCTCTCGCACGCGGCGATCCTGGCCCGCGAGTTCGGTGTACCCGCCGTCTTCAATCTGCCCGGTGCGGCGCGCGCCCTCGACGGCCGCCCGGTGGAGGTCGACGGCGACACCGGCATCGTGACCCTGCTCGACGAAGGACCCCCGATGCGCACCCACGCTGACGACCGCCGCCGCGCCGAACTGTTCGGCGGCACCGGCTCCCACATCTTCGTCCCCGCCATCATGGGTGTGGGACTGCTGTTCTGGCTCGCCAGTGAACTCCGCGAACTCGTGCGCACCAGCGGCGATGCCTCACGGGCCAAGCGCGCGGGCATCGACGGGCACGCCGTCGCCCGCTTCACCATGGGCCCCGGCACCCCGGATTCGGCCGCGCGCCGCGGTCTGCGCCCGCGGCCGGTGTATCTGCTGATCGCGATCACGCTGCTGGGCGGAGCGCTGTACGTGACCATCGGTTCGATCGCCAACTTCTTCCAGCAGCCCGGGTGGGTGGCCGATATCGCCTGGCTGCTGATCGTCTCGCTCGCGGTGGCGGGCGCGGCGGTGTACTACGGCGTGATCGCGGCGATCGTCTTCGCCCGCTATCCGCGCCCGCCCGCCCGGTGGAGCCGGGCACTCACCAATTCGCTGCTGACCACCCGGCCGGTGGACGGTGACGAGTGGCTGGGGCGCCCCAGTTGGCGTCTCGGCGCGGGCTTCATGGCCGCCACGGCCGCGGCGGCGCTGCTCTCGCTCATCCTCGGCGCGTCCCCGTACGTGGTCGAGGGATTCGACGCCTACGTCGAGAACTGGTTCGCCGGACTGTCGATCCCGTTCTGGACCGACTTCACCGATCGGGCCTTCGCCACCCCGACGGTCCTGGTGTATGTCGTCCTGGTCGGTTTGGCGGCCATGCGCTGCCGTGCCCTGGCGGTGGCCTACGCCGCCGCGACCGGTTTCGGTCTGCTCGCCAGCGTGACCTTGCGCGTCCTCGTCGACCGGCCGCGCCCGCTGGACGGACCGATGGCCGGGGCACTGGATTCGTATCCCTCCGGACATGCGATCCAGGCGGTGATCGTGGCCGGACTGGTGCCGCTCGCGGTGGCGACGCTGCTCGATCGGCGCGGCGTCGTCACACCGCTCACGCTGATCTTCGGCACGGTCGCCGTCGGCGCAGCGGTGAGCCGGGTCGCCGACGGCTGGCATCGGCCCACCGATGTGCTGGGCGGCGCGGCCGTCGGTCTGGCGCTGGTGTTCGGGGCGCGCTGGCTGATCGCCCATGCCGCGCGCCCACGTGGCCTGCCGGGGCTGTCCGTGGTCGCCGGTGCAGCATCGGCACCCACCGCGCGGCGTCGTTCACCTGACGATGTCCGCCGCCTCGGTGGTCCGCATGCTCGCGCATTTCTCGGCCGCGGCCGTGGCGGTGACGCTGGCCGTGCTCACCGTGACCGTCGGCATACCGGCCAGCGAGGAGGGTTTCGTCTTCGGCTCGGCCGTCGAGAAGCCCGCGCAGCTGGCACTCGCGGGCGTGGTATCGGTGGGGGCGTTGCTCGCGTGGCGGTGGGAGGCGATCGGCGCGGTGCTCATCGCCTTCGCGGCCACCTGTCTGGGTATCTTCGCCGCCATCGAGTACCAGCCGAGCTACGCCATGGCGTTGACCGCCGGGGCCATGGTGCCCGCCGTGCTGCTGTGGCTGAGCTGGCAGCATCGGCGCACCGCCGGGGAGCTGGTGGCGCTCGCGCTGGTCACCGTGCTGCTGTTGGCGACCACCTGGTTCGGGGCGAATCGGGTGTACGCCATCCAGTTCGGGCCGACGCATCCGGACAGTTCCGCGCCCGCGCCGGCGGTGGACCGGGTGGACTGGGTGTGGTCGGGGGCGCTGCGCGCGGACGGCATCGCCGTCACCGCACGCCTGGCCGACGGGTATCGGACGGCCGGGCTGCGGATCACCGCCGCGGACGGCTCCGGGACCGTCGACACTCCCGCCGTGGCCGCGGGGGCGCACCGCATCGTGCGCATGGATGCCGCGGGGCTGCGACCCGATACGTCCTACCGGTACACGGTGGTGGTGGACGGCGACGCCGACACCTCCCGTGGCACAGGCCGTTTCACCACGCCGTCGGTGGGCCCGATGTCATTCCGCTTCACCGCCGGGGCCTGCGCCCGGGTGGGCTCCAACGGTGCCGTGTTCGACGCGCTCACCGCTGAGAACCCGCTGTTCCACCTCGCTCTCGGCGATCTGCACTACGGCAATATCGAAAGCACCGAAACCGGACCGTTCTTCGACGCCTACGACCGGCTGCTCACCCAACCGGGCCAAGCCGCCTTCTACCGCAGCGCCCCGATCGCCTACGTCTGGGACGACCACGACTACGGGCCCAACGACGCCGGAGCCGAGGCCCCCGGCCGCGACGCCTCCCGCACCGCCTTCGGCACCACGGTCCCGCACTACGCGTTCCCGTCCCCCGGCGGCACCATCAACCAGGCGTTCACGCTGGGGCGCGTCCGTTTCATCCTCACCGACACCCGTTCCGCGGAAACCGACACCACCATGCTCGGCGCCGAACAACTGGCCTGGCTCATCGACGAGATCGTGCGGTCCAGCCGCACCCACGCCCTGGTGGTGTGGGGCAACTCGATGCCGTGGATCGGCGGCGCCGAACCCGGATCCGACAGTTGGGCCGGACATCCGGACGAGCGGGCCCGCATCGCCGACGCCATCGCGGCCGCCGGGGTGCGCAATCTGCTCATGGTGGCGGGTGACGCCCATATGGTCGCCATCGACGACGGCACCAACAGCGACTACTCGACGACGGGCGGGCACGGTTTCCCGGTCCTGCACGCCGCGGCCCTGGACCGGCCCGGCAATGTGAAGGGCGGGCCCTACAGCGAGGGCGCGTACCCGGGCGGGGGGCAGTACGGGGTGGTGGACGTCGCCGACGACGGCCGCACGGTGACCGTCACGCTCACGGGGAAGCGTTGGGATGGAACGGTTCTGGTCGACTACGAGTTCACGGTGAGCGCTGCCGCACCGTAACGGGTGGGGCCGCCGCGGGCAGATGCGGCGCGGGCCGTGTCGTTTGTGGTCCGCGCCGCTCACGGCGCGACGAGGCGCACTCCGGAGACCAGGGTGGGTTCGATGATGATCACGGTATCCATGACGCGGTCGACCCACGGGCGTAGCAGCCGCTCGTAGCGTTCGATCCGATTCGGATCGGTGAGGACGCGGGCGAAACCGGTGACGACGACCGACCAGCCCACGCGCCGAATCGGATCGATATCGTCGGCCTCGAAGGCGACGACCGTGTTCTGGCGGGCGCGCACGGTGGCGCTCAGGCCGGAATCGACCCGGGTGCGCACCACCACGATCTCCCCGTCACCGACCAGATGGTTGACCGGGCGAATGGCGGGCAGCGCATTGCGGGTGAACACCACACGGCCGAACGGCACCGAGGCGAGCAGACTCATCGCCTCGGCTCGGTCCAACTCCACCAACTGGTGTTCCTGCTCGGTGGAAAACACGCGGCGGTCGCCTCCCTGTTACCTCTACTCGTCAACAGTCATCCATCACACCAACGGCCGCGAGTTCGCGACAGGGGAGAAAGTCCTCTGCGCACGGTTCGAGACCCGACTCACGCACCCATGTCCCACTCGGCCGAGCACGATGACCGGAACAACGCCGCGACCTCGTCGTCGCGACACCCGATCATCCGAACGACGCCGTTGTCGTCCGCCTCGCCCGAGGCACCGGATCGATCCTTCTCATATCTCAATGGTCCGCCGGTCGCCCGGCTCGCCGTAGGAGCGATGGTCACCGGCGGCGCCGCCCTTCGGCGACGCTTCGGACCGGTCGCGTCCTCGCCGGGTGGGGACCTTGGTCCCATCGCGGGCGGACGAGGATCAGACCGGGCTGGGGTTGTGCCGACGCACCCGCGCCAGCAGGGTCCGGAACTCCGCTTCGACGGCCTCCGCCAGCACGGAGAGGTCCGCGGTGCTGTCGTAGTCGCCGGTGATGCCGAAGTTCAGCTGGTCGTCGTAGCTGAGAATGGCGATGCCGGTGCGCACGCGCAGCGCGATCGGCACCGCGGGCAGCAGTTCCAGGACCCGCCTGCCGTACATGGTCAGCGGCCGGCGCGGGCCGGGCACATTGGTCGCGACCGCGCCCACTCCGCGCTGAGGCAGATGTCCGAGCAGTCGCACGCCCCAGGCGACGGGTGCGAAGGGCAGCCGGTCCGCCAGCGCCAGCAGCGACTTCTCGGCGTGCGGCGCACCGCTGGCCTTGTGTCGCGCGAGGTGTTCGTGAATGGTGGTCAACCGTTGTACCGGATCGGCGAGATCGAGGGGAAGCAGTGGCAGCATGGCCGACACCCGGTTGTCGGGAACGTATTTCGCGGTGTCGGGGCGCATGGAGACCGGCACCAGGACGCGCAGTGTCTGCGCGGTGGGCTGTTCGCCCCGGTGCAGCAGCAGGGTGCGGTAGGCGGCGGTGATCGCGGCCAGCACCACGTCGTTGACGGTCGCGCCGAATGCCGCGCCGATCTCGCGGGCCTCGCTCAGCCTGGTGCGGGCGATGGCGTAGCGGCGCTGGCGGCCGATGGCCCCGATCAGCGACGACGGCGGCGCGGGCGTGACGGCGGCGTAGGCCACCGGAAGCAGACCGGTCACCAGGCCGAGCAGCTGCCCGGGCAATTCCAGCGGCAGTCGCGCACCCTGGCGCAGGGCGCCGATCCAGCTCGCACCGGTCGACTCGGCGGCTGACGCCGCCGATCCAGCGGACTCGGCGACCGCGGGTGCGACCGGCTTCGGTGCGGCTGTCTCGTCGCACAGGCTCTCGAACAGCGATACGCCCGACACCCCGTCCACCAGGCTGTGATGCGCCTTGATGAGCAGGGCCCAGCGCTCCTTCGCCAGCCGTTCCACCACGACGCACTGCCAGAGCGGGTGATCGCGGTCGAGCCGCTCCGCCAATTCGGTCGCGACGAATTCGCACAGGGCCGCGTCATCCCCCGGATGCGGCAGCGCGGTCCATCGGATATGGTGCGCCACATCGAAATCCGGATCGTCCTCCCAGACGGGGGCAACCAGGTCGAGGGGTCCGCGCCGGACCCGCTGCCGCAACCGCGGCTGCCTGGCCAGCCGACCCGTGATGGCCGTGACGACTTCCGTACGCGTCGGCGGCGGACCCGAGAGGATCGCCACCGCGCCGATACCGAGGCTGACATGCCGGTCGGCGTCCTCGAGCTCCATGAAACTGGAATCCAGCGGGTGTAGTTCGGTCATCGTGCGGGCCTGTCCTGCGAAGTGGGCCACCGGTTTTCCGGCATACTCCAGCGTCGCGCAGTCAGTCACCGCGCACACGGGTCGAACGCAGGACATCGTGGGGACCTTCGTCCATCCCCGCGCCCGCGGTGAGCTCCCGATACAGGTCCAGAATGCGGCAGCGCGACCCCGGCTGCGAGCCCGGTGTCCCCAATGCCGCCGTTGCCGCGGCGATTCCGAGCCGCACCGCGTCATCGAGTCGATAGCCGCGAGCCAGACCCACGGTGGTGCCGCCCACCATGGCGTCACCGGCCCCGATACCGCTGCGCACGCCCACCTGGATCGGCGCGTACCACCGCTCGGTGTCCCGGGTGACCGCGAACGCGCCCGACGCGCCCAGCGATACCAGCACGATCTCGCTGACTCCGCTGTCGACGAGCCCGCGTGCCGCCGCCACCTGGTCGGCGCGCCCGATGAGCGGTCGTCCGACATGGTCGGACAGTTCCCGCACACTCGGTTTCATCAGATGCACGCCGCCGCGCATCGCCCGCAGCGGCGCGCCCGAGGTGTCGAGCACCAGGCGCACGTCGAGATCGGACAGGATATCGGCCAGCCACTGGTAGAAGTCGGCCGGAACGCCCGGCGGCAGCGTGCCGCTGGCGATGACGTAGCGGGCATTGCGCGCCAGCTTCTCCACCGCCGCCAGGCAGCGATGCTGTTCGCGGTTGGTCAGGCGGGGCCCGGGGAATACGAAACGGTACTGCTCGCGCGTGTTCTCATCGGTGACGGCGAGATTCTCCCGGGTGTGTCCGGCCACCGGAACCTTCCGGTAGGCGACTCCGGCGTCGCGCACCAGTTCCTCGAACTGCGCGCCCGCCGGGCCACCCGTCGGGAAGACGGCGGTGACCGGCACATCCAGCGCCGCGACCGTGCGCGCGGCGTTGACGCCGCCGCCACCGGGATCGAATCGCGGTGGCGTACAGCGCATCTTGTCGGTCGCCACGAGACGTTCGGTGCCGGTCGCGATATCGATCGCGGGGTTCATCGTCAGCGTGACGACCGACATGGTTCACCTACTCGCCGGATTTGACTTCGATCGACTTCGCCTGCGACTGCGGCTCGGACATGGGCACCGTCACGGTCAGTATGCCCTTCGCGTAGGTGGCGTCGATGGCGTCCTCCTGCGCACCCGGCGGCAGTGCGACGGTACGTACGAAGGAACCGTACCGGAATTCCGAGCGGCCCTTCTCCTCTTTGCGTTCGATGCGCTCGGCCTTGATGGTGAGCTGACCGTTCTGCACGGACACCTGGGCGTCGGCGGGGTCGATGCCGGGGATCTCGGCGCGGATGACGTAGCGACCGTCCTCGACGGTGTCCTCGACCCGCAGCAGGTGCGCGCCGAACATCGGGACATCCGGCGGCAGTACGGAATTCCACAGATCGGCGACATCGGGCAGCAGCGAACCCGGGTGACGGTGTACGGACAACAGACTCATTTTCTCTCCTCGGTGAACGACCGCAGGGTTACCGCGGTGACCTTGTACTCCGGACAATCGGTGACCTCGTCGGCGGACCGCGAGGTGAGCTCGTTGGTAGGGGCCTGCGGGAAGTGGAAGGCGGTGAAGACCTGTCCGGGCGCGACCTCGTCGGTGGGGCGCGCCGGCAGCACCATCCGGCCGCGGCGGCTGCGGATCTCCACGGGATCACCCGCCGCCACCCCGAGCGCTGCCGCGTCATCGGTTGCGATATCAAGAGTTTCGCCCGCGAGCAGTTCGGCGTTGGGGGTGCGCCGGGTCATGGATCCGGTGTTGTAGTGCGCCAGTCGGCGACCCGTCACCAGGACGAACGGATACTCCGCGTCCGGTTCCTCGCCCGGCGGCAGGTATGGCCGCGCCGCCAGCGCCGCACGGCCGTCGGCGGTGGCGAAGCGGTCCAGGTGCAGGACGGGGGTGCCGGGGTGGCCGGGGTCCGGGCACGGCCAGTGCAGCGGTCCGACCCGGTCCAGCCGATCGTGCGAGATCCCGCCGAAAGCCGGTGTGAGGCGCGCGCATTCGTCCAGCGCCGCCGCGGGGGTCGGGCACCCGGGATCGGCTCCCAGGGCGGCCGCCACCGCGCGCAGGATGTCGAAGTCGGTGCGGACCCCGCCCGGTGGGTCGAGTGCCGGGCGGACGCGTTGGAAGCGGCGGTCGAAATTGACGAAGGTGCCGTCCTTCTCGAGGAACGACGCGGCCGGAAGCACCACGTCCGCCAGTTCGGCGGTGCGCGAAAGGAAGACGTCCTGGCTGATGACGAGTTCACAGGCGGCCAGGGCGGCGCGCACATGTCCGGCGTCGGGGTCGGAGCTGACCAGATCCTCACCGATGACGTAGAGCGCCCGCAGGCCGCCGTCGAGTGCCGCGCCGAACATGGCGGGGATGCGCAGGCCCGGCCGCTCGGGTATCGGCACTCCCCACCCGCGGGAGAACCGCTCGCGCACGGCGGGATCGGCGAGCCGCTGATAGCCGGGCAGCACATCGGGCAGCGCACCCATATCCGATGCGCCCTGCACATTGTTCTGCCCGCGCAGGGGCAGCACCCCGCAGCCGTCCGCGGTGCCGACGGTCCCGCGCAACAGGGCCAGATTGGCCAGGGTGCGCACCCCGTCGGTGCCGTGGGCGTGTTCGGTGATGCCCAGGCCGTACAGGATCACCGGGTGGCGCGCGCTGCCGAACAGGCGGGCGGCGTCGGCCAGCGCCGACGCGGGCACGCCCGCGACAGCGGCCACCCGCTCGGCGGAGTAGTCGGCGAGCAGGGCCGTCAATTCGTCCAGGCCGGTGGTGCGGTCACGCAGATAGTCGTGATCCACCTGGCCGGAGTCGAGCAGCAGGCGGGCCAGCGCGTTGAAGACGGCCACATTCGACCCCGGTACGCCCCGCAGGTGCACATCCGCCAGGTCCGCCAGTTCGGTCCGGCGCGGATCCACCACCACCAGGCGCGCCCCGGCGTGCACCCGGTGCACGATCCGGGAACCGACCACCGGATGCGCTTCGGTGGGATTGGCCCCCGCGACCAGAATGCAGTCGGCGCGGTCGAGGTCGTCGAAGGAGTTGGTGCCGCCTGCGAACCCGAACGACGCGGTGAGCCCGGCCGCGGTCGGTGCGTGGCACAGCCGGGAGCAGTTGTCGATATTGTTGGTGCGCAGGACCGTTCGGGCGATCTTCTGCGCGAGGTAGTTCTCCTCGTTGGTGGCGCGCGCGGAACAGATCATGCCGATGGCGTCGCCGCCGTGGGTATCGCGCACCCGGGTCAGCTCCCGCGCGATGTACGCGAGGGCCTCCTCCCAGGTGGCTGGTCGCAGTGGCGATCCACGCCCTGCCGCGCGCAGCAGCGGTTGGGTGAGGCGGTCACCGGATGTCACGAACCCGTGGGCGAAACGCCCCTTCACACAGGCGTGTCCGCGATTGACCGGTGCGTGGTGGGTCGGGGTCACGGCCACGATGCCCGCCGCGTCGGTGTGCACGTCGAGTGCGCAGCCGACACCGCAGTAGCCGCAGGTCGTGGTGGTCGTCGCGGTCGCGGTACGGCCCACGGCGTGCTTGTCGTAGAGCGCGCCGGTCGGACAGGAGTCGACACAGCCACCGCACGACACACACGGCGACTGCGCCCACGCGCCGCCGTCCCCGGCGGTGACGACGGTGTCGAAGCCGCGACCGGCCAATTCCAGTGCGAAGGTGCCCTGGACATCGGCGCACATGGCGACGCAGCGGCCACAGGCGATGCAGAGGTCCCGGTCGACGCCGATATAGGGATGCGAATCGTCGGTGCCGCGGGTGTGCACGGCACCGGTGAACGCACCCCGCTCGACGCCGACGCTCGCACAGACGCGCACCAATTCACTGCGCTCGGGCGGTATGCCGAGCGCCCGGGCGGGCAGTTCGGAGACGATCAACTCGAGGGTGCCGCGGGCGGCCGCACGGGCCACCGGATCGCCGGGGTCGATCATCATGCCGTCATGGACCGGTGTGGTGCAGGCGGCCACCGCGCGTCGATCCGCGGCGACCAGGCAGATACGGCAGGAACCGCGCGGCACCAGCCGATCGTCGTGGCACAGGGTGGGCAGTTCACGACCGGACGCCCGGATGGCGTCCAGCACCGTCGCCGCGTCGGCGGTCTCGACCGGCGTACCGGCCACGTACACACGGGCCATCACAGTCACCCTCGGTCGTGGATTCCGTAGACGCGCAACAGGCTTCGGACCGCCGCCGCCACCCCGGTGCCGAACGCGCACATGCTGCCGGTGCGCATGATGTCGAGCAGTCGCCGCATCGGCGCGTCGGCGGCGAGTGCGGCGGCGTCCATGCGCTCGGCCAGCTCCTGTCCGCGCCGGGTGCCCACCCGGCACGGGGCGCAGGCGCCGCAGCTCTCCCGGGCGGCGAAGGTCCACAGCTGCCGCAGCAGATCCACGGCGCCGACGGTGTCCGGCACCGCGACCAGGCTGCCGTGTCCGAGGCTCACGCCCCGCTCCGCCAGGTCCGCGGTGGCCAGTCCGATATCGAGTTCGTCGGGGGCGAGGAATCCACCCAGGGGACCGCCGACCTGGAGGGCCCGCAACCGATGTCCGTCGCGCAGCCCGCCGCCGAGGTCCTCGACGATCCAGCGCAGCGAGGCGCCGAACTCCACCTCGTACACGCCGGGGCGGGTGAATTCGGAGTTCAGGCAGACGAGTTTGGTGCCCGTCTCCTCGGGCCGCCCCAGCTTCGCGTACGACTCACCGCAGTTGCGCACGATCCACGGCACCGCCGCGAGGGTCTCGACATTCTGCAGCACGGTCGGACGGCCACCGTAGCCGCATTCGGTCGGGTAGGGCGGTCGGGTCTGCACCGTGCCGCGCAATCCCTCCAGGGAACGCAGCAGCGCGGTCTCCTCACCGGCCACATACGCGCCCGCGCCGATCTGCACGGTCACGTCGAGGTCGAGTCCGGACCCGTGGATGTCGCGGCCCAGCTGCCCCGATGCGCGTGCCTGGTCGATGGCGGCGCGCATTGTCCGCGCCGCCGCCGGATACTCCGAACGGACCAGGACGATGCCCCGGTCGGCCCCCACCGCCGCGGCGCACAGCGCCATCCCCTCCAGCACCCGGTGCGGGTCGTATTCCATGAGCAGCCGGTCGCAGTACGAACCCGGATCGCCCTCGTCGCCATTGGCGATCACATAGCGGGGCCCGGATTCCGGACGGCCGCACGCCATTTGGCGCTCACCACGTACTCGGCGCCGCCCCGGCCGCGCAGCCCCGACCGCACCACCTCGTGCCAGATCTCGTGCTGGCGGCGGGTCTCGAGCACGTCGGTCCACACCTGCCAGGGCTGCGCGCCACCGACCAGTCCGGCGAGCACCACCGGCTCCGCGGCGTGGCAGGCGTAGGGGATCGACGGTGCGGGTGTGCGCTGCGGACCGCTCAACAGGGTATCGCCGTGCAGTTCCGCCGGTGCGGCATAACAGCTTCCGAGGCAGTACACCGATCGCTCGTCCGCGCCCGGTGCCGCCGGGCGGCCACCGCGCGCGACGAAGCATCCGGTGCCGTCGCACACGCTGATCGGTCGCGGCTCGGTCAGATCGGCGTAGAACGACGCGGAGCCGGCCACCGTGGCCAGGGGCAACTGTGCCGCCGTGGCGACGGCATCGATATCGCCGCGCCGGATTTCACCGTGCGCATCGGCCGCGTCCCGCAACCAGCCGGTCACGGAGGCGGCGGAGGCGGTGACGCGGTGCGCCCGAACCGCCGTCCAATCGCGGGGTCGACTCGCCATAGCCACTCCCTCTGCCCCGGCTCATCGGTGGCCGGCACCGACTACTGTGCGCTCGGACACCTCGGTACCGGGAGGGCCGCCCAGCCCACTCCGGCAAGGTCTTTGGTCCCGGCCGTGACGGGCGCGCCGCCTCTACTCGCGCGGTCGCCGAGCACAGACGCTGAGACCATGGACCCGCAGACACCGCAACGACGCCCCGGCCCGCCCCACGGTGCCGACCGACAGCCACCCGTCGTCGTCGGAGTCGACGGCTCCGCCGCCGCATTGCGCGCGGTCGAATGGGCCGCCGCGGCGGCGCTGTCCCGTTCCGCGCCGCTGCGCCTGGTCTACGTGCTCCCGCCCCTGGACCGTCCGCAGTACCGGCCCGGAGGCAGCCGTCATCGGCAAGCGGTCGCCGCGCTCGACAGCGCCCGGCGCACCGCGCTCCGGTCCACGGCGGAGCTGGAGTCGACCGCTCCCCTCGACATAGTTGTCGACATCCGGCACGGCCACGCCGATCGGGAGCTCCTGGAACTGTCCCGGTCCGCCGACCTGATCGCGCTCGGCGCCGCCGATATCGGACTCTTCGCGCATATGGTGCTGGGTTCGACCGCGCTGGCGGTGAGTCGGGCGGCACGCTGCCCGGTAGCCCTGATCCGCCGCACCCCCGCCGGGTCCGGACCGGTGCTGGTGGTGGTCTCGGCCTGGCATACGGCCCGGCCCGCCCTGCGGCACGCCTTCCGGGCCGCCGCGGCCCTGCGCACCGATGTCGTGGTCGTCCGACTCTGGCAGGGTCGTTCCTGGGCCGCCCCGGGCTACCCCGCCCCGGTCGGCGCGGTGGTGTCCGACGCCCGAATCCGGCACTGCCAGCGCGACTTCCCCACCGTCTCGGTGCGGCCGATCACCGTCGTCGGTGACGCGGTGAGCGCCGTCGAACGTTTCAGCTCCGCGGCCCGGCTCGTCGTCATCGGCAACGACGGCACCGTCGACTACCCGTCCCGCCTCCGGCGCATCGCCCGCGACCTCGTCCACCACGCGCCCTGCCCGATATTGCTCATTCCCGACGCGCCCGCCGCACTGCCCCACACGTCGGCCGCGACACAGCCCCGCACGCCGTGACGGGCGCGGCAGCACCTGCTGCCGCGCCCTCCAAAGGTCAACAGCCCGAGAGTCGTTCGGTGCGGGCGCGCAACGCGCGGACGATCAGCACCACGCCCACCGCACCGGACAACGCCGCAACGGCCGCGAGAGCCAGCCGGACGCCGTCGTGCGCGGCGGGTCCCGGAGTGGGGCGCGGCCGAGTCAGCGAACGGGGCACCGCCGCGGTGCCGACGGTGAGAGCGAGCGGGGCCGCGCCCACCATCGGGCTCGTACCCGAGCTTCCGACCCCCAGATGCCACAACCGGTAGTCGTCGGGAGCCGAGACAGACTGTCCAGGAGCGAGGTTCGCCCACGGTCGGCGTGGCTCGACGCGCACCACATGCGTCATGCCGTCGGGTACCGGGGGATCGTCGGGCACGGTGGGAATGACCACTTCGCCCGTCCTCGTCAGCAGGCACAGCATGGGGGTGGCCGGACCGTCGTCGACCGAGACGTCCGCGACATAGGCCCTCATCGGCCGCTCCTCCCCCGCGGGCGCGTACTGTTCCTCCCTAGCGGCGCTGTTCATGGCACACCCCTGATATCGAAAAACACTCCTGTGAACGAGGATTCGGCAGACCGAGCGAATTGAACAGAGTAGTTCGGCACTCGATTCCGGCGCACCAACGCCGCGCAGGGCCGAAAGTCCCGCCCGCACCCCCGTTTCGGCCCTGTCCCACCGCCGATACGGCGGCGGACACTCACGCTATGAGGCATAAACGAGTCGCGGACGTCATGACCCAGGACGTGATCACGGTGCCGGTGGACATGCCCTTCCACGGCATCGTTCGCACCATGGCCGAACATGCCGTCAGCGGTGTCCCGGTCATCGACGCACACCGCCGGGTGGTCGGCATCGTCACCGAGGCCGATCTGCTCGGCCGCCAAGCGGGCGTGGCACCCGCATCCGCCTGGCAGGCCCTGCGCCGCAGACTGTTCACGCGACGCGGCACCGGATACACGGCCGCGGACCTGATGAGCGCACCCGTGGTAACGGTGGACGCCGGGGCCCGGCTCACCACGGCCGCCGCCCTCATGGCGCGCCAGCACGTGAAGCGCCTACCCGTACTCGGCCCCGACCGGATGCTGCGCGGCATCGTCAGCCGCAAGGACCTGCTCAGCGTGTACCGCCGCCCCGACTCGGAGCTCGCCGCGGAAGTCCGTGACGAGGTGCTGCGCCGCGCGATGTCCGTACCCCACTCCGCGGTTTCCGTCACGGTCGACCAGGGTGTGGTCACCCTGAGCGGAACGGTGGAGCGCGGCAGCATGATCGAGATCATCAGGGTGCTCACCGCCGCCGTCGACGGCGTAGTGGACGTCGTCACCGACCTCACCGCGGAAATCGACGAAACCCGACCGGAAACCACGATGGAGAACACCGGCCCCGACGGCACCCTCACCCGTAACCCCTGACCACCCCGGTGACGGGCATCGGCACGGCCGCGCCCGCCACGGGGTGTGTTGTCAGCGCGACGGCACGATCACGCCGTAGTGGCCGTCGTAGCGGTGGTAGACGACGCAGCCGCGGCCGAGGTCGGGGTCGCGGTAGAAGACGAACGGCCAGCCGGTGACCTCCAGGCGGTCGATGGCGCCGGGGAGGTCGGTGACGATCGCGGGGGCCAGGCTGATCATGACCGGGGTGCTGCCGCGGGCGACGTCGTCGGGGCGGGGATCCAGCTGGGCCAGGCGGAAACCGGCGTCGTCGGCGTGGTAGAGCACGCTGTCCTGGCCGGTGCCGGATTCGACGAAAAGGTGGAAATCGTAGTCCAGCAGGTCCATCTCGGCGGCGGCCCCGTCACAGGTCTCGGTACCGAGGGCATAGGACTTGCGGCGCAGCACCTCTCGCTCCTCCACGGGGCGCGGGAAATAGGGCAGCGGGGTCCGAGCCGACGCGCCGTGTCGCCATTCGTGCGGCCGGGTGGGCGTCCGGCGGTGGCGCACCGCCTCCCAGTTCCGGGTCAGGCGTAGCAGACGGGCGCGCAGCCGATCCGCCAGCAGGTCGACCGCCTCCCGGGTCGACGCCGCCCGCACCTGGACCCGGACCGGGCGGCCCTGCATATTCACATTCGCCTGTGCCACCACCGATTCCGATACCGCCGGATCCCGGTGACCGGTGAGCCGCACCCGCGCGGCGAGTACCGGTTCGGGCGCGAACGTCAGGGCGTGCCCGACCTTTTCCCGGGCATAGGCCGCCCCCGCGGCCGAGACGTGGTGACCGACCGACACCGTCAGCATCGACTCCGGCTCCGTTGAACGCTGCAGCAACATCGCAGAACCTCCTTGTCAGGCACTGTGCCATCGCGATCGGCGCGTGCGGAGGGCCTTTGGTCACCAGGCGGCGACCCGTTCGACCATCCCCGCCGCACGGCGCGCACCCCGGCGCGACTGCTGACCGAGGACCCGCCGCGCGATTCCGATATCCCCTATCGCGATGACGTGGCGGCGGGCGAGCGTGGAGGTGCCGACGACGGAAGGCGGAGTCATGGCGCGATCGTCACATGTGGGCATCCGGGCGCGGGTCGCCCGCGCATCGCAGATCGGCCGGGTGCTGTGGAGCAGCGAAACCAGCTGGCTCGGAGACGCTTTGACGGTCCGCGAATGCGGGTCGCTGCGCTGCCGACTGCACTGCGCGGCCGGACTCGACCAGTGCCCACATCACCAGGCCCTGGAACACCCATTGCCGGACCGCATTCGCGAAGTGCTCGAACAACTCGGTCCCACCTTCGTCAAGCTCGGGCAGATGCTGGCGCTGCGCCCCGACTACCTCCCGCTCCCCTACGCCCAGGCCCTGCAACGCCTGCACACGCACGCGGTACCCTTCGACGCCGCCGCGGCCCGGCAGACGGTCGAACTCGAACTGCGCGCCCCGCTGCGTCGGCTCTTCCGCGACTTCGAACCCGAACCGTTCGCCGCGGCCTCCCTCTCCCAGGTCCACCGCGCCACGCTGCCCGACGGCAGGCGGGTGGCGGTGAAGGTGCAGCGGCCCGGAGTGAGCGAACTGGTCGCCCGCGACCTGGCCCTGCTGCGGTGGACGGCCGGATCCATCGAACGCCATCGCCCCGGCGCACTGGCTTTCCGCCCCACCGACGCGGTCGACGAGCTGGCCGCCTACACCACCCGGGAGCTCGACTTCCGCCGCGAGGCAATGGTTTCCGAGCAGATCCGCCGCAACAGCGCCGCCGATCGCCGGTTCGTGGTGCCCGCGGTGCACCGGCAGCTCAGTACCTCGCGGGTGCTGACCACCGACCTCGTCGACGGTCTGGAACCCGCACCCGCCGCGGAACTGACGGCGGCGGGCATCGATCCGGAGAAGGTGTTGGCCGCCGGGGCCAGCTGGATGGTGCGGCAGCTGTTCACCGACGGGCTGTTCCACGCCGATCCGCATCCCGGCAATATCCTGCTGCTGCCCGACAACCGCGTGTGCCTGCTCGATTTCGGCATGTTCGGCCGCCTCGACCGTGTTCAGCGCCGCCGCATGGGACTCATGCTGCTGGCCCTCATCGGTGGCGACTACGCCTCGGTCGGCACCCAACTGCTGCGCATGTCCACCCTGCGCCCCGGCGCGGATCCGCGCGGCTTCCGCGATGCCGTGGCCGATCTGGTGGAGGACTGGTACGAGGCGGAGACCGGCATGACCGCGGCCCAACTGCTGCTGCGAGATCTGGGACTCGGCGGCAGCTTCGGCATCGTCTTCCCACGCGAACTCATGCTGCTGTGCCGATCACTGGTCACCCTGGAGTCGACGGCGCGGGTGATCCGCCCCGATCTCGACCTGTCGACGCTGCTGCGGCCCCTGCTGCCGCAACTGCTGCTGGCGCTGCTGCCCACCCCGGCCAATCTCTGGGCCACGCTGCGCGAACAGCGCATCGACTATCTCGCCCTCGCCCTCGATATGCCCGATCTGCTCGTCGACCTCGCCGATACGCTGCGGCACCGGGGAGTGCTGGATCAGCTCACCGCCGCGGTCGCACCTCCACCACCACGTAGCTGGCTGCCCGCCGTCGCGACGCTGGCGGGCGGCGGCTGGCTGCTACGAGGGCTGCGGCCGCGATGAGCACAGCCGGGTCGAGCACACCCCCGTCGAGCACACCCGCACCGAACCCAGCCACGCCGAACCCAGCCACGCTGAGCACAGCCACGCCGAACACAGCCGCACCGAGAACGCCCGTACGCGAACGGGATCCGCGCCGTTCGGGGGCGCCGTTCGGGGACATTGGTCCCGGTCGGCGCGGGCAGGACGCCTCTCCCGAGTGCGCCGCCCACGCGCGACGCTGTTCCCATGGCAAGTCGAACACCGCGTATCGCGATTCTGTACGCAACCGCAGGGGGTTCCACCCGTGGGGTCGCCGAATTCCTCGGCGCGCACCTGTCCGCTCGCGGCGCCGCGGTCGAAGTCACCTCCGTGACGCAGGCGCCCGAGCTGACGCATTTCGACGCCGTCGTGCTGGGCAGCGCCGTGCACAATACGGATCTGCTGCCGACGATGCACGAGTATGCGCGCACCCATCGGGACGCGCTGGACAGCCGCCCGACGTGGCTGTTCGCCGTGGGGCTCGCACCGGCGCTGCGCGGTCCCGTCGGACGCTGGTTCGCCGGACAGTGGGCGGGCAAACTGGCCGCGATCGGCACCTCGATGGGTGTCGAGGGCAGCCGCACCTTCGCCGGGCGGATGGACCGCGACGGCGTGCCGCTGTGGGTCCACCTCATCTATCTGGCGATGGGCGGCGGCCGCTACGGCGATCTGCGCGACTGGGACGATATCCGCCGCTGGGCCGACACCATCGCCGATTCCCTTCGGCTGCCGTCGATTTCCGTCAACCCGACACACCAGTGAGATGATCACCATGTACGCACGCGATATCCTCACCCGCCCGGTCGTCACCGTCGGACCGCAGGTCACCGTCCGCGCGGCGGTCGCCCTGCTCACCGGCCACGGCTTCGCCGCACTACCCGTCGTCGACGACGAGGGCCGAGTGGTGGGCATGTTCTCCGAATCCGACGCACTGGGTGTCACCTCGCATCTGGACACCGCCATCGTCGAGGCCGTCATGGCGGTACCCGCCGAGGTCGTCACGCCCGGCACCGATATCTCCGCTATCGCGTCGCGCATGCTCAGCGGGCAGTTGCGGTCCATGCCGGTGGTCGAGCACGGCCTGCTGGTGGGCATCGTCGCCCGCAGCGACCTGCTGCGCGCGCTCATTCGTGACGAGACCACCGTCGAGGCGCGCGTGCGCGCCCTGCTCGACGACTACGCGGGCAGCCGCCGCGCCTGGTCCATCGAGGTCGCCGACGGTCAGGTGGTCATCCGCGGACTGTTCGCCGACGCCAGCGAGCAGAGTGTGGTGGCGGCCCTGGCGCGCACCGTCGCAGGGGTGGACCGGGTGGAGTTGATCGACGACGCGGCCGTGGTCACCGACCGCTGAACCGGACGCCGCCGACCGCACCGACCGTTCAAGTCGCCGCCGCGGCCCACCGACCGTTCGACGCCGTCCGAGTCGCCGCCGCGGTACACACCGGCCGATCGGTGCCGGTCGTCGATACCAATAGTCGTCGGCCCAATAGTCTCCCAAAGTCGTCGGTACCACTCGGTACCGAAGGACCAGGCAGCGAAAGACTATTCGGCCGACAAACCCCCATCCGGACAGTCCCCCGAGCCATCGTGAAGTCCGGAGAGCCTCCGAGCCATCGTGAGTGCCATCGTGAGGTCCGGGCATCTCCCGAGCCCTCGTGAGGTCTGTGTGTGAGGTCCGTCAGCCAGCGTGAGCCCGTCAGCGTGCGGTCTGTCAGTGGAAGGTCAGGGTTTCGGTCAGCGGTCGCCGCGCGGTCAGCGGCGGGCGCTCCCCTTCGGCGACGCTGCCCACTCGAATCACCACCTGCGGCAGGGCCGAATGCGGCAGCAGGTCGGCGATGGCCCGGCGTGCGGCGGGCAGTTCGGTCACGTGCGTGAGGGCACAGGTCGCCAGGTCGTGCGCGGTGCACTCCAGCAGCACGGCCGAGAGCGCCTCCCCGGTGTGCAGCCAGCGCAGCAGGGTGTCGTCGTGGGAGCTCAGCACCACCAGCCGCGCGTGGTCGGTAGCGGTGCGGCGCGGTGCGTGCTCGGGATGCCGGAACGACCGCGCGACGCCGACGCGGGCCTCTTCGCCCACGGAGGGCAACGCCTCCGGCGGAACGCCCGACGACATGCCGGAATGCCCGGCCCACCAATCCAGTTCCGACCGGTACTGCATGTCGTAGCGGCGGGCGGCGGTGGCGTGCCGGGACAGTTCGATCAGCTGGGAGCGGGCGTTCTCGTCCAGCACATCCAGCGCGAGATCGTGCGGGGAGGCCAGACCGCGCAGGGTGGGCGACAAGGCGACCCACCCCCGCGGCTCGGCCAGCGGTAGCCGATCGGTGTAGCGGCGGGCCATGGCCTCCGCCCGCGCCGTCACCGCCGCGGGCGGATCCGGCCAGGCGTGGAAGCGCAGCGTGGCCAGCCGCTCCGGGCGTTCGGTCTCGGGGAGCCGGACCACATCGGTGTGCCAGCCGCGGGCGGCGAAGGCGAGCCGGGCGTGATGCAACTCGGCGCCGCAGCTCATCGCCCACTGGCGATGGTGCGGATCGGTGGCGGGCAGGCGGCGGTCGACATCGCCGTACAGGTGCAGATTGTGCCCGTCGAAGATCCAGCGCCAGGGCTGGGTGTTGTGGACGGACGGGGCGCGAGCGGCGAGCTCCAGCGCCGCTGTCACCGTCGACCGATCGGGAACGGTTGCCGTCGTGGGGAAATCGCTGCTGCTCATAGTGGTGAGTCTGGTCGCCTCCGGGAGCGGTCGGTACCGCCCTTCCGCCCCCAGCGGTGGGTCCATGGTCACTTCCCGAGATCACGACTTGCCATTGCGCGCCGCGATCATGGTGGTCACGATCGCGGTGATGGCGATGAGCAGTGCGATGAGCACCGCCGCGGTGGGCCAGTCCATTGTCTCACTCCTTTCGAGGGCGGTAGTCGGATCCGGCGAAACCCGTTGGCCGCCTACCGTTCACCATGCGCCACCGCCCCCGGTCGACAGCAGGGCCGAACGGCACCGCCGCGAGTGACTTCAGCGGGCTGCGGGCATCTCCTCCGATCGGATGGGCACCTCGCCGTCGGCGCCGAAGGTGCGGCCGTGCTTGTGGGCATTGCGTTCGAAGAGTCGGAAGAGGGGGGTGGTGGCGAAGGTGGTGACGAGGGCCATGAGGGCGAGGATGGTGTAGAGGGCGGGGGTGATGAGCCCCGCGGTGAGGCCGATATTCAGCAGGATGAGTTCCATCAGGCCGCGGGCGTTGGCGAGCGCGCCCATCGAACCGGCTTCGCGCCAGCTCATGCCCTGGTAGCGGGCGGCCAGGGTGACCGCGCCGAATTTCCCGCCGAACGAGACCACCAGCACGGCGACGGCCGTCAGCAGGACCGATGGCTCGAGGATCAGGCTCAGTTCGGTATTGAGGCCGGAGAAGATGAAGAACGCGGGTAGCAGCAGGTACGACACCAGCGGTTCGGTGCGGGCGCGCACCTGGTCGAGCAGGCGGCCACGCGGCATGGCGATACCGGCGACGAACGCTCCGAATACCGAGTACACGCCGACCAGGTCGGTGAACCAGGCGCACAGCAGCACCACCGTGAGCATGACGATCAGCGGTGCGGCCGCCACGGCGTCGCCGTCCGGGTCGCGGTCCGCCCAGCCGTTGAGCGGTGCCAGCGCACACCTGCCGACGGTCAGCATGAACACCACGAACCCCACGCCGCCGCCCACCGCGATCAGCGCACCCACCGCATCGCCCCGGGTACTGGCCACGACCGCGGCCAGCAGCACCCACGCGCAGGCGTCGTCGGAGGCGGCGCAGGCCAGCGCCATGGTGCCGATGCGCGTGCGGTGCAGCCCGGAATCGTGAATGATCCACGCCAGCATCGGAAACGCGGTGATGGCGACCGCGGCGGCCAGGAACAGCGCCGCCTGCCAGGACGCGATCTCGTCGGTGAAGTAGCCGCCACGGGCGGCCAGCACCAGTCCCGTCGCCCCGCCCAGCAGCATCGGCACCGCCACCCCGGCGGTGGCGGTGGCTCCCGCCACCCGGACGTGCGCGCCGAGAATGTCGGTCTGGAAGGCCGAGCCGACCAGGAACATGTACAGCACCAGACCGAGTTGCCCGACGACGTAGATGACGCCGAGCGACGGATGGGTCACGGTCTCGCTGCCGATCGCGATGGTGCTGGGGAACAGCCACCGCTGCGCGGCGGGCCATACCGCGCCGAGCACCGAGGGGCCGAGCAGGAATCCGGCGGCCATGATGGCGACCACCTGCACCTGCCCCAGCGGTCGGCACACCAGCCACACCAGCCGGTACACCACGAGAATGACGGCCATCTGCACGAAGAAGTGCATGGACAGCTCGAGGAGGGAGGGCATGACCGGAACGTCCTTCATTCGAATTCGGCGGTGTCGCCGTGGGTGAGCAGTGCGGTGTCGGGGGCGACGCGCGTACAGCGCAGTCCCGCCCGCCACGCCTCGGCACGCAGGGCGGCCAGGTCGTAGTCCGCCCACGGCATGGGGCTCTCCACCGTCCGCAGCACCGTGTTCCGGTGCAGCAGCCGGTAGGTCAGCGTCCACCGGACCGGACCACCCTGCTGCTGATCGGGTTCGTACTCGCTGCCGCGGCTCCAGACCTCGATATGATGCTCCCCCACCGGAACTCGCGCGATCCGCGTCGGGGCAGGGGTGGGCGGCGCGGTCTCGTCGAGCAGCTCGACGACAGCGGGAGCTCCGGGAGCCAGCCGCTGACCGAGCGTGGTCAGCAGCCGGGTCCGATCGGCGGCGGGCAGGTGGCCGAGCACGCCGTAGACGACGGCCCCGCCCAGCCGGTCCGGAAAGGCCAGCGCGCCCACCGGATCGGCCACGATGGTGACGCGATCGGTCAGTCCGCGCACCGCGATCCGGGTGGCCAACGCGATCCGCATGGCCGCCGAGGGCTCCACCGCGATGACTTTCGCGGCCGGAACCGCGTCGGCGACCGCCTCGGTGGACAGCCCGGTGCCCGCGCCGATATCCAGGATCGGGCCCAGGTCGGGCCGGGCCCGCCGCAGCGCGGCCGCCAGTACCGGCCCCCTGCGCTCCCACAGTGGCACCGCGACCAGGTCGTAGAACTCGGCGGTCGCGGCGTAGGGGTCGATCACCGCGTGTACTCCATCAGCCAGACCGGGGTCGGTCCCGGCAAGGTGCGGGCGGACAGGCGCCGCAACCCGGCCGCCGACGCCAGTTCGTCGAGCTGTTCGCTGGTGCGTTCGCGCCCGCCGAACAGGACCAGCAGGCGCAGATCCATGGCGGTGGTGATCTCCGGTCGCACACCGCTGTCCAGGTTCTCCACCACGAGGACGCGACCGTGCGAACCCGCGGCCTCGGCGCACCGTCGCAGAATGCGTGCGGCGTCGGCGTCGGGCCAGTCGTGCAGCACCCACGTCAGCAGATAGGCGCCCGCGCCCGCGGGCAGCGGTTCGAAGAAGTCGCCCGCCCGGGCGGTGCACCGCTCGCCCAGCCCGGCCCGCTCGAAGGCGCGGGCGGCGGCCTCGGCGGCATCGGGCAGATCCACCAGGGTGCCGGTCAGCCGGGGATACGCCGACGCGAGTGCGCTGAGCACCGCACCGGAGCCGCCACCGACATCGACCACCGAGCGCACCCGGTCCCAGGCGTAGGCGTCGGTGAGGGTGGGCACGGTGAAGCGGGTGTGCTTGCTCATGAGTTCGTTGTAGGAGGCGTCGGTGTCGTCCCACAGCGATCGACCGTGCACCACCGGATAGCCGGGCTCCCCGGTGCGCACCACCTCGAGCAGTGCGCCGAACGCGCGGTCCATGCGACCGCCCGCCCCGTCCAGATCGAACCAATCCCGCATGGCGAGTGGGTGGTCCGAGCACAGCAGCCGCGCGGAGTCGGTGAGTCCGAAGCGGCCGGGCGCGGTTTCGGTGAACACGCCACGGCAGGCGAGGTAGCGCAGCAAACGGTGCAGCGCATCGGCATTCGCCCCGGCCTTGCGGGCCAGCTCGTGCGCGTCGTCGACACCGTCGGCGATCAGATCGGCGATGCGCAGGGTCGCCGCGACCCGAATCGCCCAGGGCGTCACCAGATCCGATTGATCCATCAGGGACACGGCAACCTCCGTACCGGTAGCGTGGCGGGACCGCGACTCATCAGGTCGCCGGTCGGTCGATAGCTGAATCCGTCCGCCAGCCGCAGGCGCGGTGCGGTCTCGGCCAGCACGCGCAGATAGATCTGGGCTTGCAGGCGGGTGAATGTCGCGCCGAGGCAGGCGTGTGGCCCGGTGCCGAAGCTGAGGTGGCCCGTCGCGCCCGGCCGGTGCAACCGGAACTCGTCGGGGTCCGGCCAGCGTCGGGGATCGCGGTTGGCTCCGGCGGTGACGACGAAGATCCGCTCCCCCGCCGCGACCGGTGTGTCGCCGACCGGGCAGGGGCGCGTCGCCGTGCGCATACTCCACAGCGCGGGCGGCTCGTGCCGCAGCGACTCCTCGACGGCCGCGCCGAGGTGCTCGGCGGGCAGCGGCCACATCCGCGCGATCAGCAGGCGGTGCAGCAGATTGCCGATCAGGTGGGTGACATTGCGAACGCCGGCGACGACGAGGAAGTGCACGAGCATCCGCCGTTCCGGCGCGGTGAGGTCGGGGAAGCGACGCAGCCGCAGGCCGTCGACCTGGTCGCGGAAATCGGACCAGCCGGGCGCGGTCTCGTAGCCGACCAGGGTGGTGAACTCCGACACCCACCGTCGCACCAGATCGCTTGGCAGTTCCAGGAATTCGGCGAGGGCGAGGGCTGGCAGCGGTGCGGCGAAGTCGGTCACCAGATCCTCGGCGGTCGCGGCGTGCGCGCGAGCGTGTGCCGCCAGGACGGGTTCCAGGTCGGCCAGCGCCTTGGCGGTGAACTGTCCGCGTATCAGCGCGCGCAGCCGGGTGTGCTCGGGTGCGTCGAATTGGGACAGCGCCGGAACCTTCTCCGGCGCGGTCACCTGCGCGGCGACGGTGTTGTTCGCCTGGCTCGAGAAGCTCGTCGCGTCCCGCAGCACGGTGCGCGACACCGCGTCGGACACCACGACCCGGAACCCGGCGAACGGGCAGGCCACCGGCGGATGGTCGCGCAGCAGCGGATACGGATCGCGGATGTGCCGGGAGTCGAGCGGATTGAAGACAGCGTCGCCGGTGGACGTGTCGGTGATGCCCGTGGACATCTCAGCTCCTCCCCGGCAGCAGTTCGTCGATCCGCACGGCGGGCGCGGGCTCCCGCCGCACCGGCAGCGGGTAGCCGAGTCCGCGGGTGAGCTCCGACCACAGCCGCGACAGCGTCAGGTGGTACTGCCCGGCCGCGAGTGGGTCGACGCCGTCGGCGATGGCCTGCCGCATGGTCAGCAGCGAATGTCGCACTCCGTCCGGCCACACCTGGTCGAAGACGTCCCGTACGCCGGGCGCGGTGGACGGCCCCAGGCACGCCACCGTCGGGGTGGCGTCCACTCCGTCGAGGGCGAAGGTGCCGTCGTCCTTGGGCACGTGGACGGCGGGACACCACAGCACCGGCCCGTGGGTGCTGGCCAGCACCAGGGTGCCCGCCTCGGTGCCGAGGGTGACCTGGTGCCGCAGATGGGTGGGATGGTCGAGGTCATCGGGTACGACCTGGTTGTTCACCCGCAGGGTGACCGGCACCCCCGCGATGACCGCGTTGACGCAGCGGTCGGTGAACGCCGCCCGGGCCAGGCCGTGCAGTCGTTGCGAGATCTCCGACGGTTCCAGCGCCCACGGGCTCAGTCCGCCCAGGGTCTGCCCGATGATGTCGAGCAGATCGTAGGACACCTGGACCGCGCAGCTGGCGTCCACGAAGGTCGCCGGGTGGGTGCGCAGCAGCCGGTGCGCCGCGTCCAGGAACCGGCGCACCGGCTCCAGATGCACGTAGAAGGTGTTGACGCCGAACATGACTCGTCGCCGCGCGGCGACCCGCAGGCAGTCGGCGAGTTCGTCGGCGCGCACCGGATGTTCGAGCAGTACCGGGATGTCGCGAGCCAGGAACGCCTGGGCGAGCTCGGCTCCGGGGCCGCCGCCGACGCCGCTGGGCACCACCACACAGGCCAGATCCACACCGTCGGGGACCTGGTCGGGCGCGGTGTGGAGCGGCACCCCGTACTCCCGCGCGCAGGCGCGGGAACGTTCGCCGCCCCGGGCGAGAATGCCGGTGAGCTGGAACGGTTCTCGTTCCAGGGCGCGCAGGTACACCCGGCCGAAGCCGGTACCGCACACGAGGACTTTCACAGTATTCCTTCCTCGCCGAGCAATGGCGGAATCACCCGGAGCGGGTCGAGCACATCGTCGGCGCTGTGGCTGCCGGGCGGGATCTCGCCGTGCAGGACGGCGAGGGCGGTGGTGGCCGCGATGGTGGCGGTGAGGTCGGGTCCGGCGCGCAGCCGCGCGCGGTGGACCGTGCCGTCCACATCGGTCAATTCCGCTGCGATGACCAGATATTCGGTTCGGCCCCCGGTATCCGCGGCGGCGGCCGCCAAGAGCTGTTCGACCGTCGGCGCACCGCCGCGCAGCAGCCGCCGCACGCAATCGCCGTCGAAGCGGGTGCTCCATTCGGAACCGGTGAGCCCCAGCGCCCGGTCGACGCGGGCCGCCTGGTCCCGCCATCCGTCGGTGGTCGCGAGGAACTCCCGTGCCGCCGCGGGGGTGAACCGGTACAGCCCGCCCGCGGTCACCGACAGCCGCGCGGGCCGCACCCCGCGGTCGGCGGCCAGGTAGCGCGGCAGCAGTCCGGCCGCCCCGGGCATGGCACCGGCGTCGTAGACGGCGATCCGTTCGTCCCGGCCCGGGTCTGCTGGACCACCGGGCCGTGAAACCGGACCAACGAGTCGTGCAACCGGATCGCCGGGTCGTGTAGCCGGATCGCTGGGCCGTGCGGCCAGGTCGCCGGGCCGTGCAACCGGATCGCCGGGCCGCGCAGCCGGATCACCGGGCCGCGCAGCCAAGTCGCCGGGCCGCGCGGCCGGGTCGACGTAATCGGCTCCGGCACTGTGTATCCGGCCCGCGACGGGCACGCCGGTGCAGTTCACGACCACCGCGCAGCCGGTGGCCCAGTGCCGCAGGTCGGCGAAGTCCGCGCGGGTGCCCGGCCGCACGGCGTGACCGGAGAGCATACCGAGCAGGGCCGACCCGACGGCTCCGGTCGCGCCGAGCACTCCGATGACGGGACCGGCCGTCACAGCCGCGCGGTGAGGTCGTGGGCCAGGCAGGTGAAGTGGTTGCCGGGAATCTCGACGATATCGAGCCGACCAAGGCACACCGTCGACCAGTAGTCGGTGAGGTCGCCGGACATGCCGGAGACCAACCGCATTCCCTCGCGCGGTCGCAGCAGGGTGATGTCACCGGCGTACAGCGGCGGCGCGTGCCGACTGGCCGCCTGGAAGCTGTTGCGGAACACCGCGAATTGGTGCGGGTCGGTGGTGATCCGCGCGATCCGCTCCTCCGGTGACAATTCCGCGAGGCGGCCGAAGTCGAGTGATCCGGCGGGTATCCGGCCCGGGGTGGCGGCCAGGATGTCGGCCAGGGCGCGACCCAGTTCCTCGGTGTCGCCCGGATATCCCAGTGTCGCGGGGTCGGCTCCGAGCGCCTGCGCGAAGGTGCCCTCCAGCACCATGGGCTCCTCCACCTCGAATTCCGGTGGGTAGCTGCTGATCACGGTGAGTCGGTCCACGCTGCCGCCGCGTTCGGTGAAGGTCCGGGCCACCTCAGTGGCGAGCAGGCCGCCCAGGCAGTAGCCGACCAGGCGAATGGTGGTGTGCCCGGCCGCGAGCAGCGCGTCGGCGTAATCCGCGGCGAGGCGGTCGATGAGGACCTCCGGGGCGATCTCGGCGAAGGCGCGGGGGTCGGGCACCGCCAGGCCGAGCACCCGCCGGGTCGCCGACAGGCGCGCGGCCAGTCGCTGATAGGGGGCCATGGTCCCCAACCCCTCGTGCACCAGGACGATGACCGGGTGCGGATCGCTGGGCGGGCCGCCCAGGTCCACCAGCGGCGTCGCGGGAGCGGCGGATTCGGGGTCACCGGCCGCGCGCAGGTGACCGGCCAGGTCGGCGAGGGTGGGCTGATGGAGCAGTTGGCGCAGGATGCTGTCGAAGTAGAGCGGGTGCGCGAGGGTCACCTCCTGCTGTACCCGGCCCGCGATCTGGCTCAGCATGACCGAATCCGCGCCGAGCCCGAACAGATTGGCGGTGCGTGGAATATGGCGGCGGCGCACCACGTCCGCGATGATGCCCGCGAGTTGGCGCTCGAGCTCGTCGCGGGGTTCGTCGTCCGTTCCGGTCGCCCGATCCGCCGCGGCGGTGCGGGTATCGGCCAGCGCCGCCAGGGCGCGCCGGTCCACCTTGCCGTTGTCGGTGAGCGGCAGTGCGGGCAGGGTTTCGATCACGGCGGGAACCATGTAGTCGGGCAGGGTGGCACGCAGCCGGTCGGTGATCGAGGGTCCGGCGACGAAGACGTGCTGCCCCAGCGGTTCCAGGGGGTGTCCCGGTTCCGGCAGGCAGGTCACCTGTCCGAACGGCTCGAGTTCGGACAGCCATTCCTCGCGGGTCAGGAAGGTGCGCCCGGTGTCGGCGCGCTGGTCCTCCGGCGCGGTCATCATGAATGCCTGCGAGGCCAGCACCTCGTGGTGTTCCCGGGTGGGCTCGGTGATCACCAGGGTGCCGCCGGGTGCGAGGAGATCGCGCAGCCAGCCCAGGGTGCGGCCGGTGTGCCGGGCGTTGTTGAGCACGCCCGCGCACAGGATGAGGTCGAAGGACTCCGGTGCGAAGCCCTGTTCGCGGGGCGGGACGTCGATGTCGTAGCGGGCGAAGGTCAATCCGGGAAAGCGGGCGCGTCCGTGCTCGAGCAGGTACGGCGACACATCGGTGTAGACGTAGTCGCGGGTCGGCGCGTATCCGGCGGCGAGCACCTCCGCCGTCGTCGCGCCCACTCCCGCACCGACCTCGAGCACCCGGCGCGGTGCACGCCCCCGCACCGCCTCGGCCGCGACGGCATTGAGGTACCGGGTCATGATGTTGGTCCGGTAGGCGGCCTCGGCCACCGCCATCCCCCCGTCGGGGAACATGAGCGTCATGGGATCCAGCTCACCGCGCAGCACCTCGGGCATGGACTGCGCGCAGGTGTGCAGATAGTCGATCAGCCGCTCGTCACACAGGTCCGGCACGGCCAGTTCCCGCACCCGCTCCCAGACATCGGTCGCGCCGCGATCGGCCGAGGCAGCGGCGGCGGTGCGGGCGTCGGTAGGTTCAGGGGACGGGTTGTCCCGCAGCACGTTTCGCCAGCGGCGCAGCAGTTCACGATGGCGGGGGGCGACCTCGTGATCGGCCACCGCGTCGACGGCGGCGCGGGCGTCGGCCAGGACGGCCGCGTCCAGCGCGTGCGCGAAGTCGGCGATTCGCTCGGCCTCGACGTCTCCCGATGGCGCACCGGCGGTGGGCTTTCGCAGGACCTCGGCACCGGCCTGGTGCAGCGCGGACTCGGTGAAGGCCACCAGCCGCCGCGCGGTGCCCGCACCCTGGACCACCACTGCCGCCGCCGCGACCTCCGGGTGCGCCGCCAGGGCCGCCTCGACCTCAGCCAACTCGATGCGGTGGCCGCGCACCTTCACCTGATTGTCGGCGCGGCCGAGGAATTCGATGGTCCCGTCGGGCAGATAGCGCCCGAGATCGCCGGTGCGGTACCAACCGTCGCCGAACTTCCGTTCGGTCAGCGCGGCATCATCACGGTACCCGAGCGCCACTCCCGCGCCGCCGATCCACAACTCACCCGGCACCCAGTCCGGACAGTCCCGGCCGAGCGCGTCGACAATGCGGAAACGCTGATTGGCCAAGGGTTTTCCATAGGGCACACTGGTCGCCCCCGGGGCCAGCTCCTCGATCTCGTGGCCGATGGACCAGATCGACGCCTCCGTCGCGCCGCCCAGGCTGATCAGCCGCGCCTTCGGCAGCCGCTCCCGCAGCTGCGCGGGCAGTGCCACCGGGATCCAGTCGCCGGACAGCAGCGCCACCCGCACCGAGGGCGCGTCGCCGGGCAGGTAGTCGGCGAGCATCTGCGCCTGGGCCGGAACGGAATTCCAGATGGTCACGCCGTGACCGGTGATGAGTTCGGCCCAGTGCGACGGATCGGCGCGCCGGTCCGGATCGGGCAGGACGAGGCAGCCGCCCGCGCCCAGTACGCCGAAGATGTCGTACACGGACAGGTCGAATCCGAGCTGGGCCAGCCCCAGCACCCGGTCGTGCTCGGTGACCTCGAATCGGGAGTTGATGTCCTCGAGGGTGTTGCGCGCGGCCGCGTGCGAGATCATCACACCCTTCGGGGTGCCGGTGGACCCGGAGGTGTAGATCACGTACGCGAGCGCGTCCGGGTCGATTCCGGGCGACGGCGGTTCGGCGACATCCGCGCCGGTCTCCGGGATCTCGGTGAGCACGTGGTCGATTCCGTCGAGCATGGCGGCGCGGCGCGGGGCGGGCTGATTGGTGTCGACCGGAACGTACGCGGCCCCGGCGAGCACGACGCCCAGCACCGCGGCGATCTGGTCGAGGCCCTTGTCCATGGTGACGGCCACCAGATCGCCCGGCCGCACCTCGGCGCGCAGCGACGCGGCGACTCGCCGGGCGCGCGTGAGCAGTTCGGCGTGGCTGAGCACCCGGCCCCCGGCGATGACGGCCGGGCGCTCGCCGTGGCGGCGCGCCGCCGCGAGCCAGGGTTCGTGCAGCAGGCCGGTGGGCAGGTCGGCGCGAGTGTCGTTGACCGCCTGCCGGATTCGCTCCTGATCGGCGGGCGGCGGATACGGCGGGTCGATGTCGGCGGGTCCGGTCAGCAGTGCCGCGAACATGTCGAACGCGGCCTCGGCGAGTCCGTCCGGGAACACCCCCTCGCGGACATCCCAGCTGACGAGCATGGTGTCGTCCTGCTCCACGGCCTGGCAGTCGATCCACACCTGCGGGGTCTGGCTGATGCCGTACCGCACCTCGGTACCGCCACCCAGCACACCGGTGAAGACCACCGGCACGAGTGCCCGCCCGCTGTCGGTTGCGTCGCTGGCCGCCCGGCGGCCGAGTTCGCGCAGCACCTCCACCCCGGAGTAGAGCCGGTGGTCGATATCGGCCAGCAGCCGGGCGCCCAGTCGGCGCGCTCGTTCGACCAGCGGCACCGGCTCGGTGAGATCGACCTCCAGCAGGTTGACCGACGTGAAGTCGCCGACCAGGGCGCAGACCTGCTCGTGCAGGGCGAGCCGGTTCTGCAACGGCATATTGATGGTGAACCGTTGGTTGCGGCTCCACCGTCCGATGGCTTCGGCGTACGCGGCGAGCACCAGGGCCGAGGTGGTGACGCCGTGCGCGGCCGCGCTGTCGCGAACCGTGGGGATTCGCCGCTGGAGCCGGTGGAAGCGGACGGAGGACTCGGATCCTCCACCATCGGCGGCCAGCGGCAGTTCCGGGGCGGGCGGCAGGTCGGCGAGCCGGTCCAGCCAGTAGTCGCGGTGCTCGGCGTAGTCGGGACCGTCCCGCAGGGCGCGCTGGGCGAGTACGTAGTCGCGGAACGAGATGTCGATCGGCGGCAGCGTCTCACCGCGCAACAGGGCCAGCAGTTCGCCCACCAGCAGTTGCACACTCGCGAAATCGGCGATGAGCAGATCCACCGAGATGTGCAGCAGCCAGCCCGGGGTTAGGCACAGCGTGTGCAGCGGCCAGTGCGCGGCGTCGTAGCGGGCGTGGCTCAGTTCGGCGCGCACCCGTTCCGCCGAGTCGTCGCGGCGCACCCGCACCGGCGGCACCTCGGGCAGGACCCGCTGGGTTCCGGTGGTCGGGTCGACGACCGCGCGCAGCATGTCGTGGCGGCCGATGAGTTCGGCCCAGGCCGCCTGGACCGCCTCCGGATCCACGTCGCCGAGCCAGACCTCGAGATAACCGTGGCAGGAGACGCCGCCGTATTCGAACGCGTCCGTCTGGCCGAGCAGGTAGGCCGACTGCACATCGGTGAGCGGGAACGGTTCGAAGCGCTGCTCCGGCGCGGGTGTCAGGGTGCGCTGCGCGGACAGCAGGGCGATGACCTCGTCGCGGTGCCGTTTCAACGTCTGCTTGTCCGCGTCGGTGAAGACTCCGGTCGGGGCGCGGTAGCGCAGTGCGCCCTCCTCGGTCCACAATTCGATGCCGAGGCGGCGTAGGCGCGCGATCAGCTGGGCCGGATCGGCGTCGGCCGCGGCGGTATCGGCGGGACGGGTGTCGGTTGGGCTGTTCACAGCTCCCCTTCCTCGATTCGCCGGGTGTCGATGAACCCCGCGAGGTCGGCAATGGTCGGCGCGGAGAACACTTCGCGCAGGGTCAGTCGAATGCCGTGCTCTCGGCGCAGGCGTTCGGTGAGGCGGGTGACGATGAGGCTGTCGCAGCCGAGTGCGAAGAAGTTGTCGTCGCGGCCCGGTGTCACCCGCAGCAGTTCGCCGAGCAGGGCGGCGAGCAGTGTCTCGGTGGGGCCGGTCGGCGGCTCCACGGTGATCTCGTGATCGAAGTCCGCGAGCGCCCGCCGGTCGACCTTGCCGTTGGCGGTCAGCGGCAGCGCGTCCAACACCACGAGCGCGTGCGGCACCGCGTACGCCGGCAGCAGACCGCGCAGATGTTCGCGCAGCGCATCGGTGTCCGGCGCCGGGCCGTCGGGGTGCGGTACGACGAATCCGGCCAATCGCCGCCGCGTCCGCGCACCCGTCGCCACGGCGACACCGTCGGCGACGCCGGGGTACGACGCCAAGGCCGATTCGATCTCGCCGAGTTCGATGCGGTGACCACGGATCTTGACCTGGTGGTCGGTGCGGCCGAGGAATTCGAGGGTGCCGTCGGCCCAGAACCGGCCCCGGTCCCCCGTCCGGTACCAGCGCACGCCGTCGTGCGGGACGAACTTCGCGGCGGTCAGCTCCGGGTCGCCCCGGTAGCCGCGCGCCACACCCGCCCCGCCGATCCACAGTTCGCCCGCGACCCAGTCCGGGCAGTCGCGGCCGAGGTCGTCCACGACGCGATAGCGCTGTCCGCGCAGCGCGTGACCGTAGGGGATCGACGTCCAGTGCTCCGGAACCTCGTGCACCTCACACGCATTCGACCAGATGGCGGCCTCGGTCGCGCCACCGAGGGCGACGAATCGGCAGTCTGGTGCGACGGCGTGCAGCCGGGCGGGTGAGTCCAGGTTCACCCAGTCGCCGGACACCAGTACCAGCCGCAGCGGCAGCGTCGCCGTGTCGGTGGCGGCCAGCAGCATGTCCAGCAGGGTCGGGACGGTGTTCCACACGGTGACGCGGTGCTCGCTCACCAGCCGCGACCAGGCCCGTGCGTCGCGGCGCGCGTCCTCGTCGATCAGCACCAGTGTGCCGCCGACCGACAGCAGACCGAAGATGTCGTACACCGACAGGTCGAAATCGAGTGCGGAGACGGCGAGTGCGCGGTCGCGGGAATCCACGCCGTAGCGTTCGTTGATATCGGTGACGGTGTTGTACGCGGCGGCGTGGGTGATCTCCACGCCCTTCGGCTCCCCCGTCGAACCGGAGGTGTAGATAACGTAGGCCAGCGCGTCGGGTGCGGTCGGCACCGGTGCCGCCGCGGGCGCGGGGGCGAGGAACCGTTCGATATCGTCGATCACGATATCGGCACCGGCGGCGGCGAGCACCCGCTCCCGTCGCGCCGCGGGCTGGTCGACGCCGATCGGCAGGTAGGCCGAACCGGCCGCGAGAACACCGAGTACCGCGGCGATCTGGTCGGGGCCCTTCGGCAGCGATATGGCGATCACCCGGTGCGGCGGCAGCGTCGCGGCGATGCGCAGGGCGCGGTCGGTCAGCTCGCCATAGGTGACCTCGCCGCCCTCGTGGACGAGCGCCACCGCGTCCGGCCGCTGCCCGAAACAGGCTTCGTGCAGCAGGCCGTGCCGTGCTCGTCCGGGTCCGATGCCGCGATCGGGCGCGACGCGCGGTGCCGAGACCGTGGTCGCGGCCCGGTCGCCCAGCCCCCGCACCAGCTCTTCGAACGCCTGGAACAGCGCGGGCACCGTTCCCTCGCAGAACAGTTCGTCCACCGAGTCGAGGGCGTAGGCCAGGCCGCCGTCCGCCTCGTGCACCTGGAGGTCCATCCAGACCTGCGGCGTCTGCGAGATCGCCCACACCTTCTCACCGAAGCCCGAGGGGTCCAGTGACAGCCCGTCCTCGGCCACCCCGAGCGCACTGGTGAACACGACCGGGAAACCGACCTGTTCACCGTGATGACGGGCGAGTTCACGCAGCACCCACATGGATGAGACGTCGCGATGGTCGAGATCGGACCACATGCGCTCGTGCAGCCGCCGGGCGGATTCGAGAATCGTGGTTGCGCTGCGGAATTCGGTGAACAGCAGGGAGGTGAAATCGCCCAGCACCCGATTGATGTGCGGGTGCGCCGCCACGCGGTCGAACAGGGTGACATTGACGGTGATGTCGGGACGGCCCGACCATCGGGCCAGCACCTCGCCGTAGCAGGCGAGCAGCAGCGTCGTCGGGGTGAGACCCTCCGCGCGGGCCGTGCGTCGCAGCCTGTCCCACGCGCCGGCCGACAGCCGCCCGGAGCGGCGCACGAAGCGCGGCACGCCCACGGTGGCCGGATCCACCCGCAGCGGCGGGCTCGGTGCGGGCGGCAGTTGGGGAATCCGGTCCAGCCAGTACCGGCGGGACTCCTCCCCCGCCGCGGGCTGGATCTGGATCATGTAGTCGCGGAAGGAGACCTCGATCGGCGCGAGTTCGACGTCCGGATTCCGGTAGAGCAGATCCAGTTCGGAGAACAGGATCATCATGCTCAGCCCGTCCAGCACGATATTGTCCAGGCTGATGCCGACGCGGCCGTCGGAGCCCAGTCGCACGTCGAACAGCGGCCAGGTGTGCGGATCGAGCACCTGATGGGACATGAGTGCGCGAATATCGCCGTCCGCCCGCCGCATTCGCCACTCCGGCAGGTCGGCGACCCGCAGGATCCGCTGATTGCCGTCGGCGTCGAAGACCGCCCGCAGCATCTCGTGGCGGGCGATCAGCGTCCGCCACGCCCGTTCGAAACGCTCCGGATCCAGGTCGGGGCAGTCGAATTCGCTGTAGTAGTGGGTGCCGACACCGCCGAGGGCCGCTCCGCTGCCGCGCCCGATCCAGTACGCGCGCTGGATATCGGAGGCGGGGAACGGTTCGTACCGCGCCGCCAGATCCGCGGTGACGGTACGAAGTCCAGTCGCATCGTCGGCACGCAGCCGGGCGGCGAAACTCGCCACAGTGCGGTGCGCGTAGAGGTCGGCGAGTTTCATTCCGGTGAAGCGGCCCACCATCCGGGTGGCCAGCAGGGAGTCGCCGCCGAGGGCGAAGAAGTCGTGTTCGCGGCCGATGCCGTTGACGCCCAGCACTTCCGACCACACCGCCGCGACCCGCTGTTCCGCGGCCGTGGCCGGGGGCGTCACCGCGACGGTCGGTTCTGGGGCGGCGAGCAGCGCGGTGAGCGCGGCCCGGTCGATCTTGCCGTTGGCGGACAGCGGCAGCCGAGGCAGCACCCGGATGGTGTCGGGCCGCATCGGTTCGGGCAGCCGCTCGGCCAGGAAGGCCGCCAGATCGGCGGTATCCACCGGGACTCCGGTCCAGGCGGCCGTCAGGCTGAACAGGCTGCCGTGCGCGGCGGCCTGCTCGACGGCGAATCCGCTCGCGGCCAGCAGTTCCTGCCAGCGCCGGGGTGCGAGCATCGGATCGCCGCCCGGGAAGCCGCCCTCGAGGAGCGCCGCCGAGAGCAGTCCCAGCGGGGGCAGTTCGGGCTGTTCGACCAGCACCAGCACGCCCTTGGGGCACAGCAGATACGCCGCGGCCGACAGCCCGGCGGCCGGATCGGGATAGGTGTGCAGGGTGGCGAAGGCGAGCACCAGATCGCACTGCCCGTGCAGGGTGTCGGGGATCTGCCCGGTGCGCGGGACGCGCATGTACTCGATGGCGTCGGCCGCCAGCGCGGGGTCCTGGTCGATCGCGGCCAGCAGGCGGTCACCGAGGTTGTCGCCCAGTTCGGCGACGCGCACGGGCCGTGCGGTCCGGCCCGACAGTTCGCGCACCGCATCCAGCACCGCGTCCAGTGCTTCCGTGGTCTCCGGCAACGACCACAGCAGCGTCGTGGGCGCTAGCACGGGGTGGTCGAGCAGCGTGAGCGGGTCACATTCCCCCGACAGCACGCGCGCCAACGGTTCGACCGGAAGCGGGTCGACCGGAAGCAGTTCCGCCGGAAGCGAATCCACCGGAAGCACACTCGACGGAACCGAACCCGCCGCGAGCACATTCGCCGGAACCGAATCCGCCGAGAGCACATTCGCCGGAACCGAATTCACCCGAAGCACGTCGACCGGAAGCGGATCCGCCGGGAGCGGCTCGACAGACCCGTCCGCCCGGTCCAGCAGCGCCCGCCCGGTGTGCGCGGCGACAGTCGGGACCCGTGCCTGGTTGTCGCGCAACCACTCCCGCCACCGTTCCACCAGCGGTTCGAAGCGCCCGGCAATGTGGTTCGCGTCATCGAGCAGCCGCGTGAGCGTGGCGTGCACGACCGGTACCTGATCCGTGGCCGCCGCGCAGGGTGGGTCGAAGGCGGTCCCATCGACCGGTTCGGTCACCGGTGTGACGGCCGCGGCCAGCCGGGAACCGGCGAGCACCGTGATCGCGCGGCCAATTGCGGGGTGCGCGAGCAGTGCGGCGTCGATTTCCCCGGGCTCGATGCGGTGGCCGCGCACCTTGACCTGATGGTCCATGCGGCCGAGGAATTCCAGGGTGCCGTCCGGTCGGTAGCGGGCGAGATCGCCGGTGCGATACCAGCCGTCGACGAAACGCTCCCGGGTGCGGTCCGGATCACCGAGGTAGCCGCGCGCCACTCCGGCACCGCCGATCAGCAGTTCACCGGCTACCCAGTCCGGCCGGTCGCGGCCGAGCGGGTCGACCACCCGGCAGGCCACCTCGCGCAGCGGCGTGCCGTAGGGAATCGAGCTCCATCCGGCGGCGGGATCGGAGAAGTCTTGCGCCGCTTCGGGTGTCACGAGCTGGATGGTGGAGTGAATGGCCGTCTCGGTGGTGCCGCCGAGGGCGGCGAAGACACAGCCGGGGGCGGCCGCGTGCAGGCGGGCGGGCAGGTCGACACTCACCCGGTCACCGCCGACCAGCACTGTCCGCAGCGGCAGTTCCCGGGCGGTCGACACCAGCATGTCCAGTACGGCCGGAACGCAGTTGAGGACCGTCACGCCGTGCCGGATGACCAGCTCGGCCCACGCCGCCGGGTCACGCCGCTGCTCCTCCCCCACCAGCACCACCGCGCCACCCGTGCGCAGCGGGGCGAAGATATCGAAGACCGACAGATCGAAGTCCAGCGCCGACACCGCCAGCGTGCGGTCCCGGCTCGTCAGGGCGAAGCGCTCGGTGAGATCGTCGATGGTGTTGACGGCGGCGCTGTGCGGAATCCGCACGCCCTTGGGATCTCCGGTGGACCCGGAGGTGAAGATGACATAGGCCAACCCCTCCGCCTCATCCGCGGGCAGCGGTCCGGCGTGCCGGAGTATCCGCTCGCGCCGATGCGCGGGCTGATCGACGCCGACCGGCACATAGGCCGACCCGGCCGCGAGAATCCCCAGCACCGTGGCGATCTGATCCGGCCCCTTCGGCAACCGCACCGGCAGCAGCTGCCCGGCCGGGAGCTCCGCGGCGATCGCCCGCGCCCGCCGCGCCAGCTCACCGTAGGTGAGACAGCCGTCCTCACCCCACAGCACGGCCGGTGCGCCGGGCCTGCGGTCGGCCAGCGCGAAGAACGGCTCGTGCAGCGTCCCCCGAACCGAACCGGACAGCCCGCCAACACTATTCGATCCGATGCCCGAAGTGGCTCGCCCGTCGTGTCCGCGTGCGTCCGGCGGCTCCGAGCGTGCTGCCGCGTCGCGGTACGCCTCGACGGGACCGGCAGCCGCCGCCATGGACTCGTCGGATGCGGTCGCGACCGCATCCGACAACTCGGCGGTGTCGGTGGCGTTCACCGCGTCGCGGACGGCACGCTGCTCGGGGGGCAGCAGGCTCGGCACCGGACGGTCCCAGGCGGTGGCGTCGGTGACGAACAGGTCGAGCAGGTCGGTGTAGGCGGTGAACATGGCGTCCAGGACGCCGGGGGCGAAGGCGTCGCGGCGGGCGTCCCAGTTGACGAGCAGGCCGCCGTCGAACTCGGTGACCTGCGCGTCCAGGGTGACCTGCGGTCCCTGCGAGATGATCCAGACCGGATCGCCGAAGCACGCGCGCACCTGCGGCGCGAACAGTTCGCCCAAACCGAGGGCGCTGGTGTAGACGACCGGCGCGAGCTGGGCGTCCCCGTGGTGGCGGCTCAGATCGCGGAGCACGTCCACACCGGGATAGTCGGCGTGCGCGGCGTCGGCGCGGAACCGCCGTTGCAGGGCCGACGCGCGCTCGGCGAAGGTACCCGGCACCGCCGTGTCCACCGCCACCAACACCGACGAGGTGAAGTCGCCGACCAACCCGGCGACATCCGGATGCAGGGGCTCACGGTCGAACAGCGGCACATTCAGCAGAAAGGACGACTGCGCACTCCACGCGCCGACAACTTCGGCGAACACCGCGGCAATGGCGACGGCCGGGGTGATCCCCCGCTGTCGAGCCCCCTGCTCGAGCCGCCCCCGCGCATCGGGCGACAACCGATGATGCTTGCGAACCACCCGAGTCTCGTCCCGCCCCGAGACCGAAGATATCGACGCCGGAGCACTCGGCGCTGAGGCGAGCGGTGCGGAAGCGATCGGGGGCGGAAGGCTGGGCGCGCCCGGCAGTTCGGGTAGCCGCCCGCGCCAGTATTCCTGCGCCGCGCGGTATTCCGGCCGATCGCCCACCCGCTCGCGATGCTCGGCGAGGTAGCGGCGATAGCTGTAGCGCAGTTCGGGCAGCGGCGCTCGCGGGTCGCGGTACAGGGCGGCCAGGTCGGAGAACAGGATGCGCAGGCTCTGGGCGTCGGCGGCGAGCATGTCCAGGTTGACGTGCACACGCGTGCCGTCGGGAGTCAGCGAGAGCTGGATGTCGAACACCTCGCCGCACGCGACATCCAGCTGCCGATGCGACAGCTCCGCTCGCAGTCGTTCGAGCCCGGCCGGATCGGACCGGAAGTCGTTCACTCGCAAGCCGTTCCACGGACTGCGCGCCAACACGCGCTGGCGTCCGTCCGCATCGAAGCTGGCGCGCAGCATGTCGTGGCGCGCCAGCAGCGCCGTCACCGCCGCCTCCAATCGGCCCGGATCCACGTCCCGACCGTCGAATTCGTTGTAGAAGTGGGCCGCGACCCCGCCGAGGCGCTGGCCAGGCTGCCGACCGACCCAGTAGGCGTGCTGCATGGTCGCCAAGTCGAACGGTTCGTCGAGGGCCGACTCGTGGTTCGACGCGGGCAGTACACCCGCACCGGGATCCGGCCCGAGCGCGCGACCCGATTCCGGTGCGTCGGCGGCCTCGGCGGCCGCATCGCGCTGGCCCACCGCACGCTCGGCGACCATCTCCACCCAGGCCGAGAGCCGCGGCCGCTCGAGCAAGTCGACGAAGCGCACCCCCGATCCGGCGCGCCGCCAGCGCCCGGCCAGCGCCATAGCGCTGATCGAGTCGAGGCCACGCTGCAGCAGATCCTCCTCGGGATCGAGTGTTGTCGGTGGTACATCGAGAACCGTTGCGACGGCAGCGATTACATCGGAGGCCGATAACGACATCGGCGGCCCTCCTCACTGGAAAGTGGTGCGCGCACAGGCTAGCCTAAACGGCAATGATTTTCATTAACAGTAGTATCAGAGTTCGACGGACCGAACCACTGCGCTCGGCCGACCGTCGAATCGGCGCGATGAACCAGGAGGCCCAGCGGGTGGGAGACCGACGATGCGTGAACTGATACAGCCCGGCCGGGCCCGGCTGCTGGTGGCGATCGGCTGCCAGATACTCGCCGCGGTCGCGGGCGTGGTGCCCTTCGTGGCGGTAGCGGAACTGGGGCGCAGACTGCTGGCCGCGGAATCGCCCTGGCCACCGGTGATCGCGGCCGCGATCGCCCTGGCCGCGCGGCTCGGCCTGTCCCTGCTCGCCGCATCGCTCACGCACTACGCGGACAATGACATTCAGCTCTCGATCCGGCGCTCGATCGCCCGGCATCTGGGCCGGGTGCCGCTCGGCTGGTTCGACGACCGCGGCGCGGGTGATGTGCGCAAGGCCGTGGGCGACGACGTGACCGCCCTGCACCACCTGGTCGCGCACGCCGCCCTGGAGATCGTCAATGCCCTGGTGGTGCCGCTGGTCTGCCTGGTCTACCTGTTCTGGGTCGACTGGCGCATGGCTGTGATCACACTCATCCCGCTCGTCATCGGCATCGAGCTGTACCGGCGCACCATGGCGGGATTCGGGGCGGGCATGCGCACCTACAACGACGCCATGGCGGCCATCAGCACGAGCGCGGTCGAATTCGTCCAGGGCATCGCGGTGGTAAAGGCATTCGGCCAGACCGGGCGCGCGCATCGTCGCTACCGGCAGGCCGCCGACGAGTTCTGCGACTTCTTCATCGCCTGGATGCGCCGGGTCAGCTCGGTATCGGCGGCTGCCAATCTGGCCCTGTCACCGGTGAGCATGCTCGCGGTCATCCTCGTCGGCGGTACGGTCCTGGTGACGACCGGACACCTGGACGCGGTGGACCTGCTGCCGTTCGCACTACTCGGGCTGGCGTTGTCGGCTCCGCTGCAAACCCTCAGCCAGAGTGGACAAGCCGTGCAGACGGGTATGCGGGCCGCCGCCGATATCCGGGCGCTGCTGGCGACGCCCACGCTGCCCTACGGCACCACCGCCCCGTCCGAGCACCGCAACGGCACCGGTGGCGTTCTCCGGTTCGAGAACGTCGGCTTCAGCTACGACGGCGAAACCGCGGCACTGTCGGATATCGATCTCGAACTGCGGCCCGGCACCGTCACCGCCGTCGTGGGGGCCTCGGGGTCGGGCAAGAGCACACTGGCCGGGCTGATTCCCCGATTCCACGATCCGGATACGGGGCGAATAACGCTCGACGGCACGGATATCCGTGAGCTCTCCGAGGAAACGCTCTACCGCAGCGTGGGTTTCGTCTTCCAGGAGGTGCGATTGCTGCGCATGAGCGTGCGCGACAATATCGCCCTGCCCCGGCCGACGGCCACGCTCGCCGAAGTCGCCGACGCGGCGCAAGCGGCGGCCATCGACGAACGCATCCGCGCCCTGCCCGACGGTTACGACACCCGGGACGCGGCGTTCTCCGGCGGTGAGGCGCAGCGTGTTTCCATCGCTCGCGCGCTACTGGCCGATGCCCCGATCCTGGTGCTCGACGAGGCCACTGCGGCGGTCGACCCCGAATCGGAGACCGCCATCCAGCAGGGCCTGTCCCGGCTCGCCGCCGGGCGCACCGTCCTGGTCGTGGCCCACCGGCTGGGCACCATCACCGAGGCCGACCAGATCGTCGTGCTCGACCGCGGCCGGGTCGCCGAGCGCGGCACCCATGCCGAACTGCTGCAACGAGATGGCCGGTACGCGGCCATGTGGGCGACGTGGAAGGGAGCCGACGCATGATCGGCCTACTGGTGAAGACCATGTCCGATCGGGGCACCGACAGCACACCGGCGGTGAGCCTGACGCTGCTGCGCCGCACCCTGATCACCACCGTGCTCACCGCGGTCGCCCAGGGTATCGCCTTCGCCCTGCTGGTGCCGGTGCTGCGCGCACTGCTCGGACCGGAACCCGGCGACGCCCGCCCCTGGTTGGTGGCCTTCGCGATCACGGCCGTCGGGTACGGCGTGCTGTTCCTGTACGGCGCGCGATCCGGTTACGAACTGGGCGGAGCGGTGCTGCGGACCCTGCACCACCGACTCGGTGACCACCTCGCCACGCTGCCGCTGGGTTGGTTCGGTGCACAGCGTGTCGGTGAACTCGGCACCCTGGCCAGCGAGGGCGTACTCCAGGTGGCCAACGCCACCGCCAACCTGGTCCGGCCACTCGTGGCCGCGGTCGTCACCCCCGCCACGGTGGTCCTGCTCATGTTCGTCTTCGACTGGCGGATCGCGCTCGCGGTCCTCGCCATGACTCCGCTGATCGTGCTGGCGTACCGGCTCACCGGCCGACTGGTGGAGCGTGCCGAGAACGGCGCGCACGCCGCCACCGCCGCCGCGGGCACCCGCGTGGTGGAATACGCGCAGGCACAACGGGTGCTGCGGTCGTGCGGTCAGACCGTGCGCGGGTTCTCGGCGCTCGACGACGCGCTCACCGCCCAACGCGATGCGGGCCGCCGCCTGGTCACCGCCGCCGTCCCCGGACTGGTGAGCTTCACCCTAGTGGTGCAGGCGGTGTTCACGGTGGTGCTCTGGTACGGCACCTACCTGGCCGTGGGCGGATCCCTGGACACGCCGACCCTGCTGGCCCTGCTGGTGCTCGCGGTCCGGTTCGTGGAACCGATGATCGCCGCCGCCGAACTCGGCAGCGCGTTGAAGGTGGCCCGCAACCACCTGCTGCGCATTCGCGAGGTGCTCGACACCCGACCGCTGCCCGAACCGGTCGAGCCGCTGCGTCCGGAGCGCACCGATATCGACTTCGACGGCGTCAGTTTCGGATACGGCGACGCGGGCACGAATCCGCCGGTACTCGACGATGTCTCGTTCACCATCGCGGCCGGGAAGCTCACCGCGCTGGCCGGTCCCTCGGGTGCGGGTAAAACCACGGTCACGCGGCTCATCGCCCGCTTCTTCGACACCGACTCGGGCGCGGTGCGGATCGGCGGGCACGATGTGCGCGACGTCCCCACCGAAACCCTGATGTCCATGCTGTCGCTGGTGTTCCAGGACGTGTACCTCTTCGACGGCACCATCGCCGACAACATCCGACTCGCCCGCCCCGACGCCACCGACGAGCAGGTGCGGGCGGCCGCCGCGGTGGCGCGCGTGGACGAGATCGTCGCCCGGCTGCCGCAGGGCTGGGACACCCGCGTCGGTGAGGGCGGCGCGATCCTCTCCGGCGGTGAGCGGCAGCGGGTTTCGATCGCCCGTGCGGTGCTCAAGGACGCACCGATCGTGCTCGCCGACGAGCCGACCTCCGCGCTCGACCCGGAGAACGAGGCCGCCATCCGCGACGGTCTGCTCGCACTCGCCGAACACCGCACCGTGCTGGTCATCGCCCATCGGCCCGCCACCCTCGCCCGCGCCGACCAGGTGCTGTTCCTGTACGGCGGCACCGTCACCGAATCCGGCGGCCACCGGGAACTGCTCGCGGCGGGCGGGCGGTACGCGCGGTTCTGGCGAGACCGCGACCGTGCCCAGGGGTGGCGTCTGGCCCCGGCACCCACCATCTCATCGGACACCGGTGTCGCACTGGTGGAACAGGAGTCGTGAACATGTCACCACAGGAAGATTCACCCTACGACGTCGCCATTGTGGGCGCGGGCGTCGCGGGCAGCACGCTCGGTGCGATCCTGGCCCGCCACGGTCTGGCGGTGCTGATCCTCGACGCGGGCACGCACCCCCGCTTCGTCCTCGGCGAATCGGTCATCCCCTACGCCTCGGTCATGATGAAGGTGCTGGCGGAACGCTACGACGTGCCCGAACTGGCGGCGCTGTCGAACTTCCGCGACACCACCGAGCGGGTCAGCACCATGTGCGGGCAGAAGCAGAACTTCGGTTTCGTCTACCACCGCCACGACCGGCGACCCGCTCCGGAACTGGCCAATCAGATCGTGTTGCCGACCTGGTTCCGCAACGAATCCCACTGGTTCCGGCAGGATATCGACGCCTACCTGTTCACCACCGCCGTCCGCTACGGTGCCACCCATCGGTTGAACACCCGCGTCGCCGACATCCAGATCGACGCCGCCGACGGCGTCACCCTCGAATCCACCACCGGACAGCGGTTCCGGGCGCGATACCTGGTCGACGCCAGCGGGTTCAATTCGCTGGTCGCCGAGCGCTTCGGACTGCGCGAGCAGCCCACGCGGGCGCGCACCCACTCCCGCACCCTGTTCACCCATATGGTCGGCGTCGCCCCGTTCGACGAGGTCTCCGACCTCCGCTACGGACAACCCAATCCGTGGCACAACGGCACCCTGCACCACGTCTTCGAGGGCGGCTGGCTGTGGGTCATCCCGTTCGACAACCACGATCGGTCCCGGAATCCGCTGTGCAGTGTGGGGCTGACGCTGCTCGACCGCACCGACCCCGAACAACGCCCGGCGCCCGAGCGGGAGTTCGAGGACTTCCTGCGCCGCTTCCCCGCCGTGGCGCGGCAGTTCCGCGACGCTCGGACCGTTCGGCCGTGGGTGAGCACCGGGCGCTTGCAGAATTCGGTATCCCGCACCGTGGGCGACCGCTACTGCCTGACCGCGACCGCCGCCGGGACCGTCGACGCCCTGTTCTCCCGTGGAATCGCCAACTCGTTCGAGATCGTGAACGCACTCGCTCGGCGGATCATCGACGCGGCGAGTGAGAACGACTGGGCCACGCCACGTTTCGCCGACATCGACAGCATGCAGCAGCGCCTGTTCGATGCTCACGACGATCTCGTCTACGCCTCGTACGTGGCCTTCCGCGACTACGAGCTGTGGAACGCCATGATCCGGGTGTGGGACACCTACAGCTTCTACGCGGCCGCCAGCCTGGAGCACACCCTCGGCAAGTACGTGATCAGCCGGGACGACAGTCTGTTCCGCGGTCGCGAGGGCGGCGACTCCGCGCTCGCGCGGGGGCTGCGGGAGCTGCTGGTGACGGCGCGGACGATCTGCGGGGCGGTCGAGCGCGGTGAACTCGACGCGGGCGTCGCCGCGGGCAAACTCATCGATCACCTCAACGCGGAACGCTTCTGGCCCGACTACATGCCGCACGGCACACCCGAGATCAAGTTCTTCGATATGAACCAGGAGCTGGCGATGCGGGTGATGCACTGGTCACGCACCGAAGCGCCGCACCGGATCAGAGAGTCGTTCGCCTGATGACGCGCACCGGCAGTGCACACAGCCATATCCGGGGCCGCTTCGATCCGGTGGCGGTCGCGGCGGCCGTCGCCGGATCCGGGCTGCTGCGCGACTATGTGGTCTACGAGCGCGCGGGACGCTGGCTCATCGGCGGCAATCCCGTCGGAGCGGTCACGGTCGGCCCCGGCTGGCTGTACTCGACGGTGGGCGGCGAGTTCACCGAGTGTTGGACCGGATCTCCGTGGCCGCGAGTCCACACCGCTCTGCACCGCTGCCCGCATCCACGGTGGCGCGCGCTCGGGTGGGCCAGTTTCGAACTGGCGCATCCGACCACGGCCGATACCGACGAGGTGCTGGCCCATGTGATGGTGCCCGGTATCGAGATCGAGGTGACCGCGGACACGGTACGCGTCCACACCCACGACGGGTCACCGGAACCGATGCTCGCGGACCTGGTCGCGGGCCTGCCCGACGCTGCGACGATCCCGATCGCCGTCGACGCGCTCGACCCGGACTATCTGCACCGGGTCGAGCGGGCGGTGGCGCGCATCCGCGGCGGTGAGCTGGAGAAGGTGATCCTGTCGCGGACCGTGGATGTGCCCTTCCCGGTGGACATGCCCGCGACCTACGTCGCGGCTCGCCGCGCCAACACGCCTGCCCGCTCCTTCCTGCTGGACCTCGGCGGGTGGCAGGCCGCCGGGTTCAGTCCGGAAACCGTGCTGGAGGCGGATGCCTCCGGACGCGCGGCCACCCAACCGCTCGCGGGCACCCGGGCCCGCACCGGCGCGCACCGGTCCGATGAGCTGCTGCGCACGGAACTGCTGGGCGATCCGAAAGAGGTGTTCGAACATGCCATCTCGGTGAAGCTGGCATTCGAGGAGATGGCGGGGGTCGGGCGGCCCGGCTCGACCCGGGTGAGCGAATTCCTCAGCGTCAAGGATCGTGGCAGCGTGCAGCATCTGGGCTCGCGCGTGGAAACCTCACTGGCACACTCGCGGACGGCCTGGGACGCGCTCACCACGGTCTTTCCGGCCATCACCGCCTCCGGCATCCCGAAGGCGGCGGCGTGCGCGGTGATCGACGCGCTCGAACCCGAGCCGCGCGGGCTCTACAGCGGTGCGGTGCTGCTCGCCGACAGCACCGGCGCGCTCGACGCCGCCCTGGTCCTGCGCGCGGTCTATCAGCGCGCGGGACGGGCCTGGTTGCGCGCGGGCGCGGGGATCGTCGCGGCGTCCACACCGGAGCGTGAGCACGAGGAGACCCGCGAGAAGCTGGCCAGCGTCGCACCGTATGTCGTTCCGGCGCACTCCGCGCCGCGATCACCCGAGGAGGGCGGCGGTCGGCCCGCGGTCGCCGCGCCTATCGTTCGGTGAGGAAGTCCACGCAGGAGCGGATGGTGGCCAGCCGCGGGTAGTCGTCCTCCTCGATGCGGGCGCCGCGTGCGGCGGACAGCCGTTCGATGAAGGTCAGGTAGTCGATGGAGTCGAGTTCGAGGGTGGCGCGCAGGGAGTCGTCCTCGGACACGGCCCGCAGATAGGACTCGGGGGCGAAGCCGCGCAGTGCGGTGCGGACCGTGGTCTCGGCGGTGTCGCGGGACATGGCGGCGGTCATGGGATCACAGCTCCTCGGGATGCTGGAGAAGTTCGGACAGGGTGTGCAGGAAGCGAGCGCCGACCGCGCCGTCGGAGGCGCGGTGGTCGGCGGAGAGAGTGGCGGTCACCTGGGGTCGGACGCCGAGCAGGCCGTCCACGGCGCATGGGCGCTCGGTGACCGCGCCGAAGCCGACAATGGCGACCTGGGGTGGCGGGATGACGCCGAAGACCGAATCCACGCCCAGATCACCGAGATTCGTGACGGTGAGGGTGGCGGGGGTGGCATCGGCCGCACGCAGCTGACCGTCACGGGATCGGGCGACGATGCCGCGCACCGCCGCCATGGTCGCGGGCACCGAGAGGGTGTCGGCACGCGGCACGGTGGGCACGATGATGCCTCCGCCCCGCAGCGACACCACCACCCCCAGATCCACCCGCTCGGCGGGTTCGAACCGGCCGTCGACCCAGAACCCGTTGACATCCGGCACCTTCCGCGCCGCCAGCGCGGTAGCGCGCAACAGCAGCGCCGCGGGCAGCACCCGCTCGCTCACGGCCAGCCGCCGATTCGTCTCCCGCAACCACCCCACGGCAGCCGCCATATCGATGGTGCTCGACAGATAATAGTGCGGCACAGTCTGTTTCGACCGAGTCATAGCCGCCGCGATCATCGCCCGCACCGCCCCCACGTCACGCGTATGCCCGGCAGCCCCCGGCCCCGCAGCCGCGTCGCCCACACCGACGCCCGGAACCCCCACACCAGCGCTATCCGACGTACTCGTGATTCCCACGGAACCGCCCGGAATACCGGCGAACTCCGCGGCGTCGCCCGGAGTACCCACAAGTTCCGCGGCGTCACCGGGCCGGGCGGTGACCGTGGCGTCCCCGGGGCCTGCCGCCACGGCGGCGTCGGAAACCCCCGCGACACCGGTACCGGGCGCGGCACTGCCCGCGTGGTCGGCAGACCCGTTCGGCCGGGACATCCCACCACGGAGGTCACCGCCCGCGAGCGCATCCGGAACCGGCACGCCAGCGGAACCGCTGTCTCGACGACGCCGCTCGACCGCCTCCACCTGTCGACGGTGTATCGACTCCCGATGTGCCGCACGGATATCGGCGGCACGCAGGGCCCCGCCGGGACCGGTGCCGGTCACCTCGGCGAGATCGACGGCCAGTTCACGTGCGACACGCCGGGCATAGCCCGATGCCCGCACATGGAGTCGGTCGACCGCGCGACCCGTTTCGGCGGTCTCCGCCTGCCCACTGCAACGCTCCGCCGCTACGACATCCACGCCCGGCTCGGAAGGAGCGGCCGGTCCCGCATCGCGGCGGATCAGGTCGCTCTCGTCCCGCCCCGCGACGTGCTTCGGTCGAGATGTGGCCTTCATCGACTGGGCCGCGAGCTTCTTCGGCGGCACGAGATCGTCCGGCCGACGGTCGCCCGTGTTCGGCCGACCGAGATCCCTTCGGGAGCCTGTGTCACTCGCCGATCGCGTGGGATACGACTGCCCTGTCTCCGCGTGCGCCGAGGCTCCCGCATCGCCCGCGCGATCCACGGCGTTGCCGAGCCCAGTGGCTGGCGACGTACCGGTGCGTTCCGCCGCGACCCGCTCGATATCGGCGCGCACGATACGACCGTCGGGGCCCGACCCGACGACGGTCGCGAGATCGATTCCGGCCTCCGCGGCCAATCTGCGCACCAGCGGCGTCACGCGAATCTCGCGGAGCACCATACTGTTTCCGGTGTCGTCGGTGGGCGGCCGCGGCCCGGGGGCGGATGTCACCGCACCACGAGCGCGGGACTCCGAACCGGACGACGGCGACGATACCTCCGCGACAACCCGCGACGGGAGTTCGCTGTCCGCAACGGCCGACGGGAAGAACGCGGTCTCCAAAACGGCGGACGAGAACTCGGTCTCGGCGTCACCCCGCAGTGCTGCCCCCGACTCCGCCACAGCCCCCGGTGCTGCCCCCGGCTCCACCACAGTCCCCCGTGTTGCCTCCGGTGCTGCCCCGGTCTCCGCGACACGCTGCCTGTCCGCGAGAAACTGCAACCCGGTGTCGGCCGCAGCGGTAGCGCTCCGCCGGGGTTCGAGTTCCTCGGTGCTCGCCGATGGGTTCACCGCGCTCGCCGATGGGTTCACAGCGCCCGCCGCGTCGGGCGGGGGCGGCGTGGAACCGGTCGCCGGTTCGATGGTGGCCAGGACCGCGCCGACCGGGACGGTTTCTCCTTCGGGGACCAGGATCGTTCCGATGACACCGTCGTCGAAGCATTCGATCTCGATGGCGGCCTTGGTGGTGTCCACCTCGGCGATGACATCGCCCGCGTGCACCGGGTCGCCGGGGTGCACCATCCAGTGCAGCAGGGTGCCCTCGGTCATGTCGGCCCCCAGGGAGGGCATGCGGAATTCGGGCATTCATCTCACCGCTTTCCGGACGGCGTCGACCACCGCGTCCACCCGGGGCAGCGCCGCCTCCTCCAGGTGCCGGGCGTACGGGATGGGCACCTCGGCGGTGCACACCCGTGCGACGGGGCTGTCGAGATCCCAGTAGGCGTGTTCGGCGGCGCGGGCGACGATCTCGGCGGCGATGCCGACGCTGCGCCAGCCCTCGTCGACCACGACCAGACGGTGGGTGCGTGACACCGACTCCAGCAGGGTGGTCTCGTCCAGCGGGCGCAGGGTGCGCAGATCGAGCACCTCCGCCGCGATGCCCTCGGCCGCCAGTTCCTCGGCGGCGGCCAGCGCGGTGCGCAGGGTGCCGCCGTAGGCGACGACGGTGGCGTCGGTGCCGGGGCGGCGGATGGCCGCCCGGTCGATATTCACCGCTCCGGCGTCGGCGGGCAGCTCGTCCTCGATGTTGTAGAGCGCGATGGGTTCGAAGATGAGCACCGGATCGGGATCCCGCAGCGCCGTCCAGAGCATGCCGCGAGCGTCGGCGACGGTCGCCGGTGACACCACCCGCAACCCCGGGATATGCGCGTAGAACGCCTCCAGGCTGTGCGAATGCTGCGCCGCCAGTTGCCGTCCCGCACCGGTGGCCAGGCGGATCACCAGCGGCACCCCCAGCTGCCCGCCCGACATGTGCCGCAGGGTGGCGGCATTGTCGAGGATCTGGTCGAGGGCGAGCAGGCTGAAATTGCCGGTCATGATCTCGACGATGGGCCGCATACCGCCCAGCGCCGCACCGATTCCCGCGCCCACGAATCCGGATTCGCTCAGCGGCGTGTCCCGAATCCGTTCCGGCCCGTATTCCTCCAGCAGACCGCGGCTGACGCCGAAGCAGCCGCCGTACGCGCCGACGTCCTCCCCCATGAGGAAGACGCGGTCGTCGTGATCGAGGGCCTCTCGCAACGCCTGTCGCATCGCCTCCCGATAGGTGATCATGATGTCGGCTCCCCGTAGACGTAGCGGGTCAGGTCGGCGACCGGTTCCAGCGGTCCGGCGCGGCCGGTGGTGACGGCGTCCTCGAGTTCGGCCGCCACGGTCGCCTCGAGCTCTCGCAGCGCCGCCTCGTCCATCACGCCCTCGGCGAGCAGACGTGCCCGCAGTCGTGGAATCGGGTCGCGCGCTTTCCATTCCTCGATCTCGGCCTTGTCCCGATAGCGGTCGGCGTCGTACAGCGAGTGCGCCCGGAACCGGTAGGTGCGCAGTTCCAGGAAGCACGGCCCCGCTCCGCCGCGTATCGAGGTCACCGCGCGACGGGTCGCCGCGGCCACGGCCTCCGCGTCCATCCCGTCGACCGGCCACGACATCAGTCCGTAGGAGGCGGCTCGCAGCGCCAGATCGGTCGCGGCGTGCTCCCGGGCCAGCGCGGTGCCCATGGCGTAGCGATTGTTCTCGCACGCGAACAGCACCGGAAGCCGCCACAGCGCGGCCAGATTCAGCGACTCGTGGAATTCGCCCTCGGCCATCGCGCCCTCACCGAACAGACATACGGTCACCCGTGGCCGCTCGCGCATCGCATCGGCGAGCCCCAACCCCACCGCGACCGGAAGTCCGCCGCCGACAATGGCATTGCCGCCGTAGAAGCGCCGCTGGGCGTCGAACAGGTGCATGGAGCCGCCCCGGCCCCGGCTGCATCCGGTGGCGCGGCCGAACATCTCGGCCATGAGCGTCGGCATCGGAATGCCGCGGGCGATGGCGTGCCCGTGTTCGCGGTAGGTGGACACCACCGCGTCGTCGGGGCCGATCTCGCGCAGCAGTCCGGCGGCCACCGCCTCCTCGCCGATGTAGAGGTGCAGGAAACCGCGGATCTCCTCGGCGCTGTAGAGCCGCACACAGCGTTCCTCGAAGCGGCGGATGCGAATCATGGTGCGCAGCAGGTCGATCCGTTCTTGGACGGAGAGGCTCCCGGTGGCGTCGAGCGCGGTCACGACACACCCTCCAGGGTCGACACGTCGCCCTCGGGCAGGCCCAGTTCACGAGCCTTGAGCAGCCGCCGCATCACCTTGCCGCTGCGGGTGTGCGGCAGGCTCTCGGCGAATTCGATGCGTTTGGGCGCGACCGCTCCGAGTGCGCGCCGCCCGAAGGCGGTGATCTCGGCCCGCAGGTCGTCGTCGGGACGGAAGCCTGGGCGCAGCAGCACGAATGCCTTCACCAGCTCACCGGCGACCGGGTCGGGGGTGCCGATCACGCCGACCTCGGCCACCGCCGGATGCGACATGAGCGCGCTCTCCACCTCGAACGGCCCCACCAGATGTCCGGCCGACTTGATCACGTCGTCGGCGCGGCCAACGAACCAGTAGTAGCCGTCGGCGTCGCGGCGCGCGAGATCGCCGGTGAGGTACCAGCCGTCCGCGAACGCCTTGGCGTAGCGCTCGGGATCGTTCCAGTACCCGCGGAACATCGAGGGCCACCCGGCCCGTAGCGCCAGCTCCCCCACCTCGTCGGTGTCGGCGAGAGTGACGGCGCCGTCGGTGACCGCGGCCCGGCCGTCGCCGCCCCGGCGCAGCACGGTGACCTCGATTCCGGGCAGTGGACGCCCCATCGAGCCGGGCCGCACCTGCGCGGCGGCCAGATTGGCGATCATGATCGCGCCGGTCTCGGTCTGCCACCAGTTGTCGTGCGCGGGACGGCCGAACACGCGATCGCTCCACACCACGACCTCGGGATTGAGTGGCTCCCCGACGCTGGCGATGAATCGCAGGTGCGACAGATCGGTTCCGGGCGGCAGTTCGTCGCCGCGGCGCATGAGCATGCGCAAAGCAGTGGGCGCGGTGTACCACACCGTCACCCGCTCGTCGGTGAGAACGCCGAACCAACGCTGCGGATCGAACTCGGCCTCGTCGCAGACCAGGGTGACGCCCAGGCTGAGCGGCGCGATCACCCCGTAGGACATGCCGGTCACCCAGCCCGGATCGGCGGTGCACCAGAAGATGTCGCCCGCCCGCAGGTCCAGCGCGTAGCGCGCGGTGACGCGGTGGGCGAGCACCGCCCCGTGCACATGCACCGCGCCCTTGGGTCTTCCGGTGGTGCCGCTGGTGAAGTGCAGCAGCGCCGGATCCTCGGAATCGGTTCGCACCACCTCGAATTCGTCGGAGGCCGCGAACATGGCCAGCGACAGATCGAGGGTGTCGTCCTCCTGCGGTGCCTCGATATCGGCGGCGTCGGTGACCAGCACGTGGCGCAGCGCGGGCACCTCGGCGCGAATGGGAGCGACCTTGCGGTGATAGAGCTCCACCGTGGTGACCAGCGTGCTCGCCCCCGAGATCGCCAGCCGCTGCCGCACCGGCTCCGGCCCGAAGGCCGAGAACAGCGGCGACACCACGCACCCCGCCTTCCACGCGCCCAGAATCGCGATATACAGCTCGGGCGTGCGGTTCAACAGCACGCACACCCGGTCACCGCGCCGCACCCCTTGACTGCGCAGCACATTCGCGAACCTGTTGCTCAATCCGGCCAGGTCGCGATAGCTCAGCACACTGACATTCCCGGCCACATCCCGGCAGCGCAGTGCGACGGCGTCCGCGAGCGGCGTGCCCAGATGCCGGTCCACGGCCTCATGGGCGATGTTGACCCACCCCTGCGCCATCGTATCGAGATCGAATCGAGCGGCCTCCCAGGAGAATTCCCGGCGCGACAGGTCGTAGTCGGTCATAGTGGCGTCGGCCCGCTCCCGCGCCGACTTCTCGATGGGCTCCCACCGCACGGACGCGGCCTCCGGGACGCCATTCCGGTTCTCGGTCATTGTCGAACCTCCCGCAGTCAGTGAACGACGGCCGCCGCCACCTCCGGCAGGGCGCAAAGACCATCGCCGCGGGGACCTCGGTCGCCTCTCACCCCGGCGCGGTCGATCGGTGACCATGGTCCCGCCGGAACGGGGTATCAGGCCCCTCATCGAATCGGCCGCCACTGGGCAGGCTCGACGTATGACTACGAACTCACCTCGCATTTCGGTCGTCTTCGCCACCGCGCAGGGGTCGACCCGCGATATCGCCGAATTCATCGGTACCGAACTGGAGAGCCGCGGGGCGGTCGTGGAGATCGCCGAGGTCGAGCACGCACCCGAGCTGTCGCGCTTCGACGCGGTGGTGCTGGGCAGTGCCGTGCACAATATGGCGCTGCTGCCCGCGCTCGAGGAGTACGTGCGGTCGCATCGGGACGAGCTGAACGTCCGTGACGTCTGGTTGTTCAGCGTGGGGCTGGGACCGGCGCTGAGCGGTCCGATCGGGCGGCGGTACGGCCGGCTGGTGCCCCAGCGCATCGCCGCTGTCCGCGATTCCATCGCGCCGCGTGATTACCGGGCGTTCGCGGGGCATTACGAACGCGTCGGGGTCTCGCTGTGGGCGCGCATCCTGTATCGGGTCCTGGGCGGCGGACGCTACGGCGATCTGCGCGACTGGACCGCGATCCGGGTGTGGACCGACTCCATCGCGCGCACGCTCGGCCTCCCGGCGGCACAGTCCACCTCCATGCACCCCTGACGGGGCGACCGGCCCGGAAGGACCGCCATGACCATCCGCCACGCACCGCTGTTCGTCGTCGCCCTGCCCGTCGTGGTGGCGGGGCTGCAACTGGCGGGCATGCCCGCCTCGATTCTCTGGCTCGCACTGCTGCTGCTCGCCGCGCCGGTGCGGATGCTGCTGCTCATGCCCGCCGATATCCGCCGCCGACCGGTACCGGGTGAATCCGGGCCGAACTGAAGGTTGTTGGTGCACAGTGCGTTCCACCATTCCCCTGGGCCAGGTCGCGGGTATCCGGATCGGCGCGAACTGGTCGGTTCTCGTCACTATCGCCCTGTTCACCTGGGTACTCGGCGGCTTCCTGACCGACACCGCGAGCACGGCCGTGGTCTGGACCGTGGCCGTGCTCGGCGCGCTCGCCCTCATCGCCTGCCTGCTCGCGCACGAGCTCGCCCATTCGATCGTGGCCCGTCGCAGCGGAATCCGGGTCGAGGGCATCGTGCTGTGGCTGCTCGGCGGGGTGTCCGAACTCGGTGACGAACCCGGCGACGCGCGCACCGATCTGCGCGTCGCCCTCGCCGGGCCGCTCACCAGTCTGGGGCTGGCCGTGGTGGCCTTCGCCGGAGCCACCGTCAGCGCCCTCATCGCCCCGGACGGGCCGGTGACCGCCGCCCTCGTCTGGCTGGCATCGGTCAACGCCGTGCTCGGCGTCTTCAATCTGCTGCCCGGGGCACCGCTCGACGGCGGCCGGGTGCTGCGCGCCGTTCTGTGGTGGCGAAGCGGTGACCGGCTGCGGGCCGCGACCGCCGCGGCGCGCAGCGGTCAGACGCTCGGCACCGTCCTGATGCTGGTCGGTGTCGCCGAACTGCTGCTGTTCGGCCATCTCGGTGGGCTCTGGCTCATCCTGCTGGGCTGGTTCCTCAATTCCGCCGCCAATGCCGAACTCGCCATCGCGGGCCTGCGACATCGCTTGGGCGACAGCCTGATCGGCGATGTCATGACCTCCGCACCCATGGCCGTACCCGCCGAGTGGACCGTCGCCGAGCTGCTGCGCTCCGACGCACCGCACACCGGTCACCGGGTGTTCCCGGTGGTCGAACCCGGCGGACGGCCGATCGGCGTGCTGGCCTGGGCCGATCTGGTCGCCGCGCCCGAGCGGACACGCGACGGCACGCACCTGCGCGATCTCGCCCGCGAACTGCCGTCCGCGGCGATCGTTCGTCCGGACGCCCGGCTCGCCGACGTGGCGTCGCATACCGTCCTGCGGCCCAATCTCGACGCGGTCGCGGTGGTCGACGCCGATGGCAGGCTGACCGGCCTGGTCACCGCTACCGACATGGTGCTCGCCTGCCAACGTTCCGCACTCGGACTGCCCGTCCCCACCCACCGCAGGAGGCTCCCATGACCTCGGTACCGGTGCTGCGCGACGAACCGCAGCAGATCTTTCACGACCGCCGCGAAGCGGGGCGGGTACTCGCGCGACTGCTCGAGCACTACCGCCACGATCCGGACGTCATCGTGCTCGGGCTGGCGCGCGGCGGAGTTCCGGTCGCCTGGGAGGTGGCGGCCGCGCTCGGCGCGCCGCTGGACACCCTCATCGTGCGCAAACTCGGCGCACCCGGAAATCCCGAATTCGCCATCGGCGCGCTCGCGGGCGGCGGCCGCCTGGTGCTCAACGACGACATCGTGCGCGGTCTACGGCTCACCGCCGAGCAGGTCCGCACCATCGCCCGCGAGGAGGCCCGCGAACTGCGGCGCCGGGAATCCGCCTACCGCGGCCAGCGCCCACCGCTGGACGTGGCCGGGCGCACCGTCATCCTGGTCGACGACGGCCTGGCCACGGGTGCGAGCATGTTCGCCGCCATCGAAGCGGTGCGGGCCGGTGAACCCAAGCAGGTAGTGGTGGCCGTTCCGGCCGCGCCGGAATCGACCTGTCACGAAATGCGCGGCCTGGTCGACGATCTGGTCTGCGCGACCATGCCGTCCCCCTTCCTCGCGGTCGGCGATTCGTTCTGGAACTTCACCCAGGTGACCGATGACGAGGTACGGCTGCTGCTCGCCACCCCGACCACCGACGTCCCACCGCGGGTGACCGATCCGGTCGCACTGCTGCGCGGCGCCGCCGTGGCCGCACCAGCCGGGATTCCGCCCGACGACGAATTGCGCGATCTCATCGGTGACGCCCGGTTCGTGCTGATCGGCGAGAGCTCCCACGGCACTCACGAGTTCTACACCGCGCGCGCCGAGATCACCCGACGGCTGATCGTGGACCACGGCTTCCGCGCCGTCGCGGCCGAAGCGGATTGGCCCGACGCCTACCGCGTCGACCGGTATGTGCGCGGACACGGCACCGACGGCTCCGCCACCGAGGCGCTCGGCGGCTTCGAGCGATTCCCCTCCTGGATGTGGCGCAATGTGGTGGTCCGCGACTTCGTCGACTGGCTGCGCCGGTACAACGACCTCACGACGCGGGGAGCCGAGGCCGGGTTCTACGGGCTGGACCTGTACAGCATGCACCGGTCCATGCGGCGGGTGGTCGACTACCTCGAACAGGCCGACCCGGTCGCCGCCGAACGCGCCAAACGCCGCTACAGCTGCTTCGACCGCGGCTCCGGCGAGGACGGCCAGTCCTACGGCTTCGCGGCGGCCTTCGGTTCCGGTGAGTCCTGCCAGGCCGAGGTGGTGCGCGAACTGGTGGATCTGCAACGCAATGCCGCCGCACTCATGGACGTCTACGACGGCGACGCCTACTTCGACGCACTGCGCAACGCGTGGACCGTGCGTAATGCCGAGGCGTACTACCGCGCCATGTTCGGCGACCGGGTGAGTTCGTGGAACCTGCGCGACGAGCAAATGGCCGACACTCTGGACGCCCTGGCCCGCCATCTCGACCGCCCCGGCGCGCCCGCGCGCGTCGTGGTGTGGGCGCACAATTCCCATATCGGTGATGCCCGCGCCACCGAGATGGCCGCCGACGGCCAACTCACCCTCGGCCAGCTGATGCGGGAGCGGCACGGAAGCGCCTGCCGCACCATCGGTTTCACCACCTCACGGGGTACGGTGACGGCCGCCAGCCACTGGGACGGCCCGAGCGAGCACAAGATCGTGCGTCCGGCCCTGGCCAGCAGCATCGAAGAACTGCTGCACGACACCGGCATACCGGCTCTGTTCCTGCGCACCGACCACCCCGAGGCCGCCGAGGTTCTGGCCGACACCCGGCTCGAACGCGCCATCGGCGTCATCTACCAGCCGCGCACCGAACGCCAGAGCCACTACTTCCACGCGCGTCCGGCCGACCGCTACGACGCCGTGATCCACATCGACCACACCACGGCCCTGGAACCACTGCGCCCGGAGACCATTCGCCACGCGACGCGGGACCTTCGGCCGTAGCCGACCATCGTCGGCACGAGAGACGCTGATAGCACACGACATTCGAGGGATCGGAGCCGTAATGGGTGACTATGTGGCAGGTCTGGCGGAACTGCGCCTGAGCGACGCCGACCGGGCCGGTGGCAAGGGTGCGAACCTCGGTGAGCTGGTGGCCGCCCGGCTGCCGGTGCCACCGGGATTCGTGATCCTGAAATCCTGTTACGAGGAGGTCGTCACCGGCGGCCCGCACGGTGCCGAACTCGACGCGCTGCACAAGCAGGCACTCGACGCCGCCCTGGGCGCCACCGCCGCCGACGGACAACGGTTGGACGAACTGTGCCGGACCATGCGGGAGCGGGTGCTCGACACCCCGATCCCGGCCGCGGTGCGCGAGGCCGTGACCGCGGCCTACCATCGGCTCGGCGACGATACCCGGGTGGCGGTGCGCTCCTCGGCCATCGGCGAGGACGGCGCCAAGACCTCGTTCGCCGGAATGAACCTCTCCCTCACCAATATTCGCGGTGACGACCGATTGATGACCGCCGTCGTCGAATGCTGGGCGTCGCTGTTCACCCCCCGCGTGCTCACCTACCGCGCCCACCGCGACATGCGCGATCGCCCGGTCATGGCGGTCGTCGTGCAGTGCATGGTGAGCGCGCGCAGCGCGGGCGTGGCGTTCACCGCCGACCCCTCCGACGGGCGGCGCGACCGCGTCGTCATCGACGCCGCGCGCGGCCAGGGCGAGGTGGTGGTCTCGGGGGCCACCGAACCCGACACCTATCTGCTCGACGCCACCGGTCCCACCCTGCTCGCCACCCGCACCGGACATCAGAGCTTCGCCATCGTGGCCGGAGCGGATGCCGACGAGCGGGTGGAACTGTCCGCGGCCGACCAGGATTCGCCGACGCTCACCGAGGAGCAGGCGGTCGAGGTGGCGGCACTGGCACTGCGGGTGCAGGAGCACCACGGCGGCCGACCCCAGGATGTCGAATGGGCCTACGACGCGGACGGGCTGTGGCTGGTGCAGGCCCGACCGATCACCATGCTGCCCGACCGTCCCGCCACGGCGGCCCCACCGCCGGCGGATCGGCGGACGGGATCGGATCCGCACGAGGTGCTGGTGCGCGGGCTGGCCGCCTCCCCCGGACGGGCGGCGGGCGCGGTCCGCGTGCTGCACGCACCCAGCGAGGGCGATCAACTGCGCGACGGCGAGATCCTGGTGGCCCCCATGACCAATCCGGACTGGCTGCCCACCATCTCGAGGGCCGCGGCGGTGGTCACCGACAGCGGCGGTATGACCTGCCATGCCGCCATCGTGGCCCGGGAGCTCGGGGTGCCGTGCGTGGTCGGCGCGCGCACCGCGACCCGGGAGCTGCGCACCGGCACCGAGGTCACCGTCGACGGCGGCGCCGGGCTGGTGCGCGCCGGGCGCATGGCGGCCACGGTGGTCGGCAGCTCACCCGAGCCGATCGCGGCCCCGGTCGTCGAACCGCTGGCCACCCGCGTCTACGTCAATCTCGCCCTGCCCGAGGTGGCCGAACGCGTCGCGGCCCGCGACGATATCGACGGAGTCGGTCTGCTGCGCGCCGAGACACTGCTGACCCGCGCGCTCGCGGGGCGGCATCCGCACGACCTCATCGCCCGCGGTGAAGGCGAACGGTTCGTGACCGATCTGGCCGACCCGTTGCAGCGCATCACGGCGGCGTTCGCGCCCAGACCGGTGATCTATCGCGCTACCGATATGCGCAGCAACGAGTTTCGCGCCCTCGAGGGCGGCACCGCCTACGAACCCGAGGAACGCAATCCGATGATCGGCTTCCGCGGCTGCTACCGCTACGTGCGTGAACCGGAGATGTTCGGCTTGGAGCTGCGGGCGCTGGCACGGGTCCGCGAGCAGTATCCCAATCTGCACCTGATGATCCCGTTCGTGCGCACCCGCTGGGAGTTGGAGGCATGCCTGGAACTGGTGGACGCGAGTCCGCTCGGACGCCAGCGCGGCCTGCACCGCTGGGTGATGGCGGAGGTGCCGTCGGTGGTGTATCGGCTGCCCGAGTACGTGGGCGCGGGCATCGACGGCGTGTCCATCGGCAGCAACGACCTCACCCAGCTCATGCTCGGGGTGGACCGCGATTCCGAGGAATGCGCCGAGCTGTTCGACGAGGCCGATGCCGCGGTGCTCGATGCCATCGACCGAATCGTCGGCACGGCGCGCCGGTTGGGCATCACCTCGTCGCTGTGCGGGCAAGCGCCCTCCACCCGGCCGGAATTCGCCGAACATCTGGTGCGCATGGGCATCACCTCGGTGTCGGTGACACCGGACGCGGTGACGCGCGCCCGGCGCTCGATCGGAGCCGCGGAACGGCGGGTACTGCTCGAACGCGCCCGGCGCGACTGAGTTCGACCGGCCGACAGGTCTGGTTCGTCCGTCTTTCACATAGCTGCCCGGTGGTCCGGTAATAGAATGTCTCCCTGAAATCGCGTAACCACGCGCGGTCGAACGAGACACAGGACAGCCGATATATGACCGTCGATCCGCAGAGCGGCTCCTACTCGGTTCGCGAGACCCTGTCGCAGCTGCGGCTACGAGAGCTGCTCACCGAGGTCAAAGACCGCGTCGAACAGATCCTCGATGCCCGCGACCGCATGGACGGCCTGGTCGAGGCCATGCTCGTGGTCACCTCCGGTCTTGACCTGGACCAGACCCTGCGCACCATCGTGCACACCGCCATCAGTCTCGTCGACGCGCGCTACGGCGCGCTCGGCGTGCGCGGGCACGACCACCACCTGGAACAGTTCATCTACGAGGGCATCGACGAGGAGACCCGCGCCCTCATCGGTGACCTGCCCGAGGGCCGCGGCGTCCTGGGCATGCTGTTCAGCCAGCCCAAGCCGATTCGGCTGGAGAATCTGGCCCACCATCCGTCATCGGTCGGTTTTCCACCCAACCATCCGCCCATGCGCACCTTCCTCGGTGTGCCGGTACGCATTCGCGACGAGATCTACGGCAACCTCTACCTGACCGAGAAGGCGGGTGGGCAGCTGTTCACCGAGGACGACGAGGTCATCGTCCGCGCCCTGGCCGCCGCGGCGGGCACCGCCATCGACAATGCCCGCCTCTACGAGTCCGCGCGGACCCGGCAGGCGTGGATCGAGGCCACCCGCGATATCGCCACCGAGTTCCTGGCGGGCACCGACGCCAGCGAGGTACTCCCCCAGGTGGTCGATCAGGCGCGTGCGCTGACCCTGTCCGACTGCGGTTTCCTCGCCCTGTCGGAGGATCCGGAGACGCCGCCGGAGGAGATCACCGAGCTGCGAATCGCGCACTGGTCCGGCAACGGCGACAGCCCCGCCGACCCGTATGTCCGCATCGGCGGCACCACCATCGGCGATGTGTTCGTCGAGCGCGCCCCCCGGCGTTTCGAGGGCCCCGACGACGCCCCGGACGCGCAGGCACCCGCTGAGTTCGGCAAAACGATCGCGAATCGCGGTCCCGCCATGATTCTGCCGCTGCGCGCACACGATTCGTCCTTCGGTGTGCTCGTCGTGGTGCGTCCGCACGGCGCGGCCCCGTTCACGGAGGAGCAGCTCTCCCTGGCGGCGGCGTTCACCGATCAGGCCGCGCTGGCCATTCAGCTGGCCGAGGCGCAGCAGCGGATGCGGGCCCTGGATGTGCTCACCGATCGCGACCGCATCGCCCGCGATCTACACGACCATGTCATCCAGCGGCTGTTCGCGGCCGGGCTGAGCCTGCAGGGCACCGTGGCCCGCGCCCGCACGCCAGAGGTGCGCAAACGGCTCACCGACGTCATCGACGACCTCCAGGACGTCGTCCAGGAGATCCGCACCTCCATCTTCGATCTGCACAGCGGCGGCACGGGTCCGGCGCATCGACTGCGCCAGCGCATCGAACAGGTCGTCGCCAAGCACACCACCGATATCGATATCCGCACCTCGGTGCGAATATCCGGCCCGCTGTCGGTGGTCGACGCCGCACTCGCCGATCATGCCGAGGCCGTGGTGCGCGAGGCGGTCAGCAATGCGGTGCGCCATGCCGCGGCCGATACGCTCACCGTCGCCGTCGAGGTCGACGACGACCTCACCATCACCGTGACCGACGACGGCCGCGGCATACCCGAGAACATCACCCCGAGCGGTCTGCGCAATATGGCACACCGTGCCGAACAGGCGGGCGGCGCCTTCGAGATCGGCGCGGGCGAGGACGGCACCGGCACGCGGCTGCGCTGGTCGGTGCCGCTCGACTGAGCCGCGACAACGGCGATCAGCGCGACCGCACCACCACGGCCGGGCAGTCCACGCTGTGCAGCAGCGCGGAACTGGTGGAGCCCAACAGCATTCCGGTGAATCCGCCACGCCCGTGGCTGCCGACCACCACCAGTTGCGCGTTCTCCGACTCGTCCAGCAGTGCGCGCACCGGGCGGTCCATCACCAGAATGCGGCGCACTGGCACGTCCGGGTAGCGCTCACCGTATCCGGCCAGGCGTTCGGCGAGCAGCGCCTCCTCCTGGTCGCGCACCATATCCCAGCCCGGGGCCGGAAGATTCGGTCCGGTGTAGTCACTCCAGGCGTGCAGAGCGGTGAGGCCGACCTTGCGCCGCGACGCCTCCTCGAAGGCGAAGGCCAGCGCGGGATCGCCGACCGGCGTCCCGTCCACGCCGACCAGCACGGGCTTTTCCGCCGAGATCGGATCCACGGCCGGGCCGGGGATCACCGCGACGGGGCAGTGCGCGTGCCGGGTGACCGCGGTGCTCACCGAACCGAGCAGGCCGCGGCGGAAGGCGCCCAGGCCGCGGGTGCCCACCACCAGGGTGCGCGCCCGCTGCGAGCGGTCGATGAGATCGGGGATGACGGGGTGCAGGGTCACCTCGGTGGTTATGTCGAGTGCTTCACCGGGTGCGGCATTGCGGGCGATGCGTTTGGCTTCGGCCACCACGCGCTCGCCGTCCTCGTGCAGCCAGCGGGTATCCGATTCGGTCAGCTGCGCGCCGGGACCGAACGCGGTCGGCACCGATACGGAAGTGACCAGATGCAGCGGGCAGCCGTGCAGTGCGGCGTCCACCGCCGCCCACGCGGCGGCGTGATACGACACCGCCGAACCGTCCACGGCCGCGATGACAGGCGGGTTCAGTTCCCCACCCGGGGTTTCGGAGTTGTCGGTCATGAGCTTCTCCTCGAGGGGTCGTCCGGCGGCAGTTCGCCGTGTGCCAGGTCGTCCGATTCCAGTGTCGATCCGAATCGGGGTGTTATTCCAGATCTCGTCCGATGGGGCGGGTCATGCCGCGCCATTCGGCCTCCCAGGCGGCCCGGCGGCGGGCATCCAGGGCACAGCCGGTTCCGGCGGCCAGGGCGGCGGCCGCACTCCAGGTGATCAGCAGCACCGCCGCCCCGGTGCCGATCCCCGCCTCGGCGGCGGTTCCGGCCCGCTGCGGCGAGTCGGTGGGCGTGCCGTCCGCGGTGAGCCAGGCGCTGGTGCGCTCCCCGGCCCGCAGACCGCCCGTCACCGGAACCGTCGTGGTTCCGGACCGGCCGTCGTACTCCCAGCGCACCGTCGCCTCGAAGCGGCCGGTATCGGCGCGGCTGGCGGCCGCCGCCGGGTGCGGGTCGCCCACGAGGGTCGCCGGGACCTCGATCTTGCCCGCGTTCTGCACGGCGAGCCGTTCGGCCGTCTCGGTATAGCTCACGGTGCCCGCGGCACCCGCCAGCGGGACGGCGGCCAGGGCGATGGCGACGGCCACGATCCGGACCGAACTCTCACAGCGGTCGGAGAATCGCATGAGCGGGTTGGTCGCCCACGGCCGCAGCCGCCATATGCGAAGCGGCAGTGCCGAACTGGCGGACATCGCCGATCACCTCTCTCGGAACTCGGGTGCTACCGCGCGCGGCGGTCACCGGGCGGTCGAGTCCACCGATCCCAGTGGCTCGTCCAGGGGATGCAGGACCTCGTCCAGCGGCAGCCGGGGTGTGGTCGGCACGGCCGCGCCGCTGGTCGCCGCCCAGCCCATGCGAATGATCAACTGCGGATATCCGAAGTCGCCCAGGATGTCGTGGCGGATGCGGTCCCGGAACTCCGGCAGCTCCAGCGGTTCGCTGAGCGGACAGGTCGCCAGCCCGAGCGCGGTGGCGGCGAGCAGGACCGCACTGGCTGCCTCACCCGCCCGCAGCCGCGCCTGCGCGTCGTCGGTTCCGGTGCACAGCAACAGCATGCGCGCCGACTCATCGGTATCGTGCACCACCGTCTCGGCCAATCCGGGATCGCCGAACGGTCGGGTCGTCGCATCCCGCGCGGTGACGGCATTGCGGCCCGGAACACCGTGCGGCATGGCGTGATGCCCGCTCCACACCGCCAGTTCGGCGCGGTAGGCGGGATCGCGGGAATGCTCGGTCGCCGCGCCCTCGAAACCGCGTCGCAGTGCCGCGAGTTCGTCGGGGGCGTCGATGGCGCGGACCTGCACACCGCTGCTGGTGCCCGCCGCAGTCACCGTCGCGACCTGCGTGGCCGGCACCTCCCAGGAGGTGAACTGCCGTCGGTCGCTGTGCCGCCGCGAAATCGCCCGCGACAGCCGGACATCCTCGGGAGTCGGGGTGGCGGCATGGAATTCGACCGCGGCCAGATGCCGGGTGTCGGCCGGATTCGGGAAGCGGTGCACCGTCGACTCCCACCCGAACACCCGCATGGCGACGCGTAGATGATGCAGTGCCGCACCACAACTCACCAGCAGATCGCGCCCGTCCGGGTCGGTGTAGGGCAGCTGCCTGCTGTGGTCGGCGTACAGGTGCAGGGTGCGGTCGCCGATGCGCCAGAGCCAGGGTTGACTGTTGTGCACCGAGGGGGCCCGCAGCGCCAGGGTCAGCGCCGCCCGCATGGTGGCGTGATCGGGGTGGTTGCTCGACATAGCTTCTGCTCCTTCAGGATTCGCCCAGCGCCAGGTTCTGTCCGGCGGTGGCGCCGCCGTCGAGTACGAACTCCGAACCGGTCGAGAAGGTGGCCTCGGTGACCAGGAAACGCACCATGGCGGCGACCTCCTCCGGCTCACCGAAGCGGGGCAACGGCTGTGCGGCGGCGACGGATTCGGGCAGTGGTTCGGTCATCGGAGTGCGGATGGGGCCCGGATGCACCGAGCAGACCCGGATATCGTCGTGTCCGAGTTCCAGGGCGGCGGCCTTGGTGACGCCGCGCAGGCCCCACTTGCTGGCCACGTAGCCGCTGATCCCCGCGTAACCGATGAGTCCCGCGGTGGAGGAGACATTCACGATCACGCCGCCCCCGGCCGCCCGCAGTCGCGGTGCCGCCAGATGCATGCCCAGCCAGGAGCCGTACAGGTTGACGTCGACGACATGGCGGAACATCGAGGGCGACTCGGTGTCGACGGTGCCGAAATCGAGAATGCCCGCATTGTTGATCAGGATGGCCAGCGGGCCGAAGGTGGCTTCGGCATCCGCGATCACCCGTTCCCAGCCCTGGGCGTCGGTGACGTCGAGGTGCCGGAAGAGCACCCGCGATCCCAGCGCGTCCGCCAGGGCCTCGCCCTCGCGATCGAGCAGGTCGGCGGCGACGACGCCGATACCCTCCTTGGCGAGCGCCGTCACCACGGCGGCTCCGATACCGCGTGCGCCGCCGGTGACGATGGCGCTTCTACCCTGGAAGTCGTTCATGGCGAAAGCCTTTCGTTCTGGTTCGGGAGACTGCCGCGGCAGCGTTCCGCTTCAGCATCTCGCGTCGCACCCCCCGCGCTGACGGGCCGAAGGTCACCGAACGCCCGGGTCGTCGGGCATTTTCGTGTCGTGCCGCACCACGAGCACCGGACATTGCGCGTGCTGGAGCAGCGCGGTGCTGGTCGAACCGATGAGCATGCCCGGGAAACCGCCGCGGCCATGGGTGCCGACCACGAGCAACTGGGCCCTGTCGGCATGGTTGAGCAGTGCGCGCACCGGGGTGTCGCAGACGACCACGCGTTCCATGGGCACCTCCGGATACCGCTCGGCGAAACCGGCCATACCCTGTCCCAGCAGCACCGCCTCGGTTTCGTGGATGGCGGTCCAGCCGACCACCGGCAGGTCGTAGCCATTGGTCTCGCCCCAGGCGTGCACGGCGAGCAGACCCACCTTGCGGCGCGATGCCTCCTCGCAGGCCATTTCGATGGCGGGTTGGCTGTTCTCGGTGCCGTCCACACCCACCACCACCGGGAGCCGTGCGGCGTCCGCGTCGGTCTCCGACACCCCGTGCACGACCGCCACCGGGCACTGCGCCCGCCGGCTGATGGCGGTGCTGACCGACCCCAGCAGGGCGCGCCGTACCGCACCCCGGCCGCGGTTGCCCACCACGATCATGGCGGCGTCGGCCGACAGCCGCATCAGGGTGGGGATGATCGGATCGAAGGTGAATTCCGTGCTGACGGTGATGGATTCGCCCGGCACGGTGGCGTGCGCGACCGTGCTCGCCTCGCCGAGCACGCGAGCGCCGTCGCTGCGCAGCCACGCGGTCTCCGCCGCGCCCATCCCGGTCCGGGACCCGCGCCCAGTGGGGACGGCGTACGAGGTGATGATGTGCAATGGGGCCCGGCGCAGATCGGCTTCCACGGCCGCCCATTTGACCGCCTGGTACGAGATCTCCGATCCGTCCACCGCGACGATGATCGGGGCGGCGCCCCGATCGGTCGCGGGGACGCTGTTGTCGGCCATGACGCCTCCTGAGTGTGGTTGTGTTCAGAGCATCTCGCCTGACCACGCCCACAGACAGGGACCAAGGTCACCGACCGGACTTGCGCAATGTCACCGGATGCGATGCCGAATCGACAGGGCTGTCGGCCGCCGAACGTCCAGGGGTCTTCACAGGTCCGGATCTCGGCGCGGTAACGCCGACGCGAGACCGTGACCTGCGTGAAAGGTTACTGATTGCAGAGTTTGTAAATTGCCTACCTTGCGGAATTTTCAGTGAATCCCGACCGCGGCAGCAACGGCGTGAGTAGCGTCTCGGCGCGCGGAGCTCCTTCCGGACACGTGGCAGAGAGGAACGAAAAACCATGGCGGACATGGATGTCGCATTGAAGGACATGATGATGTTGGACGGCGCGATCGGCGCTGCCGTCGTCGACTACGGCAGCGGCATGGCGCTCGGAGTGCTGGGCGGTTCGAAGAACCTGGATCTCGAGGTCGCCGCCGCGGGCAATACCGAACTCGTCCGTGCCAAGATGCGCACGATCGAACAGCTCGGTCTCAAAGAGGATATCGAGGATGTGCTCATCACCCTCGGCGCCCAGTACCACCTCATTCGCCCGACCCGCGGCCGCCGATCCAAGGGGCTGTTCCTCTACCTCGCCCTGGACCGCAACCGCGGCAATCTGGCCCTGGCCCGACACCGCCTCAAGGACATCGAGGAGGAGCTCGAGGTCTGAGGCGAGCGCTCAGGCGTCGAGATCGGCGGCGACCATTCCGGCGATCTTGTCGAGCGTGGCCTCGTCCTCGCAGGCGACGATGACCTCGGTGCCCGCGGCGGCACCGAGGGTCATGAGCATGAGCGCGGATCCGGCGTCGACGGGCGCGCCGCCGGGTACGGAGATGGTGACGGGGACGCCCGCGGCCTGGACGGCCTCCACGATGAGCGCGGCCGGGCGGGCGTGCAGACCCTCGGCGGAACCGACGGTGACGGTGACCTGAGGCATGGTGAATCTCCCTGGTGGTGAGGTGGTTACACGGTGGCGGGGACGGACGGGCCGACGGCCGCGGTGGTGCGGCCGAAGGTTTTGGCCGCGAGGACGCACAGCGCGGCGGCGAGCACGCCCGCGGCCAGCGCGATCAGGAACCACGCGAGATGGCCGATGGCGAAGAAGACGAAGACGCCGCCGTGCGGTGCGCTGAGGGTCGCGCCCGCCGCCATGACGAGCGCCCCGGTCACCGCGCCGCCCACCATCATGGACGGGATGACGCGCAGCGGATCGGCGGCGGCGAAGGGAATCGCGCCCTCGGAGATGAACGACGCGCCGAGCAGCCAGGCCGCCCGGCCGTTCTCGCGTTCGGCGGGGGTGAACAGCCGGGGCCGCAGCACGGTGGCCAGCGCCATGGCCAGCGGCGGCACCATACCGGCCGCCATGACCGCGGCCATGATGCGCAGCGACGCCGGATCGTCGACACTCAGGCCCGCGACGGCGAAGGCGTAGGCCGCCTTGTTCACCGGGCCACCGAGGTCGAAGCACATCATCAGGCCCAGGATCACGCCGAGCACGATGACCGAGGTTCCGGACAGCCCGTTGAGCCAGTCGGTGAGTCCGCTGGTGACCGCGGCGAGGGGTTTGCCCAGCACCACGAACATGAGCGCGCCCACGATCAGCGAGGCGAACAGCGGGATGACCACCACCGGCATGAGGCCCCGGGCCCACTGCGGCACCGCGAGCTTCGAGATCCACAGCGCCGCGAATCCGGCGATCAGACCGCCGACCAGGCCGCCGAGGAAACCCGCCCCGACGAAGACCGCCACCGCGCCCGCGGTGAAACCCGGTGCGAGGCCGGGTCGGTCGGCGATGGCGAAGGCGATGTAGCCCGCGAGCGCGGGCACCAGGAATCCGAATGCCAACGCGCCCAACTGGAACAGCACCGCGCCGATATAGGTCGCCAGACCGCCCTCGGGCAGCGCGGTCAGCGAATTGTCCAGCACGATCGTCTGGGCGTTGTCGGAGATCTCGTACCCGCCGAACAGGAATCCGAGCGCGATGAGCAGACCGCCCGCCGCGACGAACGGGATCATGTAGCTGACCCCGGTGAGCAGGATCTGCCGCAACCGGGTGCCCCAGCCGAGCCCAGCGGAATCCGCTGTGGCGGGCTCGGATTCGGTGTCCGACCCGGACACCCGGGGCGCGGCGGGGTCGAGTGCGGCCCGCTGGGCCTCGGTCACCATGGCGTCGGGTTCGTTGACGGCGCGTTTCACGCCGGAGGCGACGAGCGGCTTACCCGCGAAACGCTCCCGACCACGCACGCCGACATCGGTGGCGAAGATGACCGCGTCCGCGGCGGCGATGGTCGCGGCGTCCAGGGGCGTGCTGCCGGAGGAACCCTGCGTTTCCACGTGCACGGTGATCCCGGCGCGTTGCCCGGCGGCCACCAGCGAGTCGGCGGCCATGTAGGTGTGGGCGATGCCGGTCGGGCAGGCGGTGACGGCCACGATGGTGCGCACCGCGGCGTCGTCCGACCGCTCGGCGGATGCCGGAGCCGAGTCGGGCTCGCGTTCGGGCATCGTCCCGGCGACCGTCGCTGTCGCACCCGCCTCCGCAGTCGCACCGGGCTTCGAGGTCGCATCGACCGGCGCGAGCACACCATCGACGAGTTCGAGCACGGCGGCGGCGGTGGGGGCGGCACGCAACGCGGCAACGAACTCGGGCCGCACCAGTGCTCGCGCGAGAGTGGACAGCACCTTCATGTGCTCGGCTCCCCCGTCCGCCGGGGCGGCGATGAGGAAGACCAGGTCCGCGGGGCCGTCCGGGGCGCCGAAGTCGACCGCGGGGCGCACTCGGGCGAATCCGAGCGAGGCGCGCCGCACGGCCGCGGACTTGCAGTGCGGGATCGCGATGCCGCCGGGAAGGCCGGTGGCGGATTGACTTTCGCGTTCCAGGGCCGCGTCCCGCAGGGCGGCGGCGTCGGGTGTGCGGCCCGCGTCGGCGAGGCGCTGCGCCAGGGCGGCGATCACATCGTCCTTGGTCGCGCCCAGGTCGGCGTCCAAGGTGATCAGCTCGGCGGTGATGATCGGTTCGGCCATCGCGGTGTCCTTCAGGGATGGGGCAGGGAGTCCAGGGCCGTCACGGTGACGGCATCGATCTGGACGTGGTCCGGGCCCGGCAGACCGGTGCCAGGGAGGGTGACGGCGGCGGTCCCGTAGGCGACCGCGCGGCGCAGCCGATCGGCGGGGGCGGCGCCGTCCAGATCGGCCAGCAGATATCCGGCGAGGGCGGAATCACCCGCGCCGACGGTGCTGCACGGGGTGACATCCGGCGCGGTGGCGTGCCAGGCGCCGTCGCCGGTCACCAGCACGGCACCCGCCGCGCCGAGGGTGGCCAGCACCGCGCCGACGCCGCGGTCGACCAGCCGCGCGGCCGCGCGGACCGCCTCGACCGGGTCGTGCAGCCGCTCCGGATCGGCTCCGGTGAGCTGGGCCAGTTCCTCGCTGTTGGGTTTGATCAAGGCCGGTGCGGCGACATCGAAGCGACGGGCCAGGGTGACCAGCGGCGCGTCCGAGGTGTCGACGGCGATCCTCGGGCCGCGCAGCCGCCGCACCAGTTCCACGTACCAATCCGCGGGAACGCCGGGCGGCAGTGAACCCGACAGGACGATCCAGCTCGCGGTGGCGGACAGTTCGACCAGCAGTTCGGTCAGCGCGCGGCGGCGCTCCTCGTCCAGGGGCGCGCCCGGTTCGTTGATCTTCGTTGTGGTGCCGTCGATTTCGGTGATGGCGACATTGGTGCGGATCGGCCCGCCGCCGGGCACCACGCGATGGTCGATACCCGCCGCCGCCAAATCGCGCGATACGGGATCGCCTTCGCTGCCGGGCAGCACGGCGACGGTCGCCGTACCCGCCATGGCGACCACCCGGGAGACATTGACGCCCTTGCCGCCCGCCTGCACGGTCGCGCCCAGGGCTCGCTGCACTCCCCCGCGCCGCAGCGGTTCGGCCAGTGTGACGGTGCGGTCCACACTCGGATTGGCAGTGAGTGTCACGATCATGCCGTCACCACCTCGATGCCGTACTCGGACAACTCGTTGCGCACCGAGGGCAGCAGTTCGTCATCGGTCACCAGGGCGTCGATCTCCTCGATCGCCGCGAAGCGTACGAAATCCTCCCGCCCGATCTTGCTGGAATCGGCCACGACCACCACGCGGTGCGCGGCGGCGACCATGGCGCGCTTGACGGCGGCCTCGTCCGGATCCGGGGTGGACAGGCCGTGCCCGCCGGTCAGTGCGTTCGTGCCGATGAACGCCACATCGACGCGCAGATCGCCGAGCATGCGCAGGGTCTCCGGGCCGACCGCCGCCTGGGTGAGGCCGCGGACCCGGCCGCCCAGCAGTTGCAGGCGCACCGCGGTGTAGCCGGACAGGCGGGCAGCGATCGGCACCGAGTTGGTCACCGCGACGAGGTCGCGGTCGGCGGGCAGCAGCGCCGCCACCCGCGCGGTGGTGGTGCCCGCGTCGAAGAGCACGCTGCCGCCGGAGCGAGGCAGGAAGTCCAAGGCCGCCTTGGCGATTCGGTCCTTCTCGGCCGCGCGGCTGTGCTCGCGCTCGCCGGTGCCCAGTTCGATGGCGGTGAGCGCCGCCGCCGGGACCGCGCCGCCGTGCACCCGGCGCAGCAGTCCCATGCGGTCGAGTACCGCGAGGTCGCGGCGCACGGTTTCGGTGGTGACGCCGTACTGCTCGGCCAGCTCCGTGACCGAGACGCGCCCGCGTTCCCCGACCAGCGCGGCAATGGCCTGCTGCCGCTCCTCGGCGTACATCCGACCTCCTGACTCGATGTTGCTTTCTGTTGTTTTATGCCTGTATGTGTTGTTTTGTCAAGCGTATGCCGTAGTCTGGATCACAGCGTGGAGGAGGAACTCATGTCTGTATCACTGCCGGAACGAGCCGGATCTATCGTGCTCACGGGCATACCGGCGGTGGCCGGCGTGGTCGCGGCGCCGGTGGTTCGGCCCGTGGAACGGGTTCGCATCGAGACCGCATCGGAGAACATCGCCAAGTCCGATCGGGCACCGGAGGCAGAACGGCTCCGTGTCGCGGCGGCGACCGTCGCGCAGCGTTTGCGCCACCGCGCGACGCGGGCCGACGGTGCGGCGGCGGAGGTCCTTTCCGCGAATGCGGCCATGGCCGTCGACCGCGGCTGGCTCGGTGTGGCCGAAGGGTCCATCGCCACCGGTACGCCCGCGCCCGCGGCGACGACGGCCGCCATCGAGCAGTTCGCCGCCATGTTCACCCGCCTCGGCGGCCGCATGGCCGAACGCGTGACCGACCTCTACGACATCCGTGATCGGGTGGTGGCCGAACTGACCGGCGCGCCCGAACCGGGCATCACACTCCCCGACCGGCCGTCGATCCTGCTCGCCACCGATCTCGCGCCCGCCGACACCGCCGGACTCGATCCGAATCTCATTGTCGGCCTGGCGACTTCACTCGGCGGCCCGACCAGCCACACCGCGATCATCGCCCGCCAGCTCGGCATCCCGTGCCTGGTCGCGGTCACCGGACTCGACGAGGTGCCGGTCGGGGCGCAGGTGCTGCTCGACGCCACCACGGGCCGGGTCACCGTGCACCCGGACCCGGACGCCGACGCCACCGCGGCCGCCGACCACCGCGCCGCAGCGGCCCGTGCCGCCGCCTGGTCCGGCCCCGGCGCCACCGCCGACGGCCACCGCGTCGACATCCTCGCCAATGTGCAGGACGGTGCGAGCGCCCGCGCCGCCCGCCGCACCCCCGCCGCGGGCATCGGCCTCTTTCGCACCGAATTGTGTTTCCTGGACCGCGAATCCGAGCCGAGCATCGAGGAACAGGCCGCCACCTACCGCGAAGTCCTCGACGCCTATCCGGACGCGAAAGTGGTGATCCGCACCCTCGACGCCGGATCCGACAAGCCATTACGCTTCGCCCCGCATCCGGACGAGGCCAACCCCGCCCTCGGCGTGCGCGGCATCCGTACCGCTCTCCTGGACGACGGCCTGCTCGACCGCCAACTCGACGCCATCGCCCTGGCCGCCGCCGACCGCGACACCGCCCCCTGGGTCATGGCCCCCATGATCTCCACCGCCGCCGAAGCCGAATCCTTCGCCGCCAAGGCCCGCGCCCGCGCCCTGACCCCCGGCATCATGATCGAGGTCCCCGCCGCCGCCCTGCTCGCCGAAACCCTGCTGGCCCACGTCGATTTCGCCTCCATCGGCACCAACGACCTGGCCCAGTACACCATGGCCGCCGATCGCATGTCCCCCCACCTCGCCACCCTCACCGACCCCTGGCAACCCGCCGTCCTCCACCTGGTCGCCCGCACCGCCGCCGCCGGCCACGCCCTCGCCAAACCCATCGGCGTCTGCGGCGAAGCCGCCGCCGACCCCCTCCTCGCCTGCATCCTCACCGGCCTGGGCATCACCTCCCTCTCCGCCGCCGCCCCCGCCCTATCCCCCGTCGGCGCCACCCTCGCCACCATCCCCCTCGAAACCTGCCGCCGCGCAGCCCAATCCGTCCTGGCCACCAGCAACCCGGCCGAAGCCCGCGCCGCCGCGCGCACCGCATTGGGGATGGATTCGTCGCAACCGGCCGAAATCGAGTAGCCGCCGCAGCCCGCTCACCCGGTGGCCGACCCCGCATTGCGCTCCGGCCACCGGTCAATGCGCGGCGGGCCAAGTGGTGGTGAGCCAGTAACCGTAACCGCGTTCGGTCCCCTGCTGGGCCAGCACGTCGAGGGCGACGAGGATTCGAGGAGTGAAGTACCTGGTCCAGGCGAAAAGGGCGAGCAGAAGCACTGCCAGGATGGGCAAGGTGCGGCCACTGCTGTGCGGCCCCTCGGTGGCAATGATGATGTAGTAGATCACGCAGAAAGCGCTGCTGGCAGGGAGTAGCCAGGACATCGCGAGTCCGGCGCGCCGACGGGTGCGTTCGTCGACGATCAGATGGTGCCAGCGGACGGCCTCATCCGCAGTGGCCAGAGTGGGCAGTTGCCGAGCGCGCAAGGCGCCGTAGAACTGCCGCATCCGCGCGCGACCACCATAGCGCCCGCGCTCCAACACGATGGCCAACACGGTACCCGGTAGACAACCCACCGCCAGAGCAGCGCCGAACTCTTCGAATCCGGTCAGTGCCGCGAATCCCAACAGCACCGCGCACACCACCGGAACGACCACCCACAGCGGGGCGAATCGCAGCTCCCACAACCGCTCACGGCCGCCTCGCACCGTCTTCACTCCCATCATCGCGGCTCCCGAGCCACGGCGTCGGTGCGCCGCCATGCCCGCACCACACCAGGCCAGGCGAGAAACCACATGGTCGCCACAAACGCGACACCACCCAGCATCGACCACGAGTACCGGCCGGAGACCAGCTCGACGGCCAGCGAAATCGCGCCGCCCACGGTGACCAGCACGAGATACAGCGTGACGCCGCGCAGCCGAGCGGCCCTGGTCAGCAGGGAGAACACTCGTCCACGCACAGTGGCCGAGGGGTAGTCCGTGGGTTCATTCATACGCACCGAGTATCTCACGGCAAATTCTCAGCAACACCCCGGCCTGCATGTACCGGTTCGCGGGCAGTGATCGATCCCAACCGCAATGTCATCGATCCGACAGGTCCCGCTGCCCGCGCGGCGCCGACGAGGAACCCGGCTACCTGGTATTCAGACGCAGGATTGCCGCGATACCGAGCTGCCGGAGCGCTGCGGACAGAACGCTCAACAGTTCACTACCCGCACTTGCGACCATCTGGTTGACGAGAACAAAGAGATCGACGGACCTGATCCGACTGTGTTCGTCCCGCACAACGATCACGTACCGGAAGCCGCGCGGCGCAAGGTCATCCGCGATGACATCCCATTCGGCACCGAACTTCCGGACGAGGATGTCGGCGAGATAGGAAACCAGATCCGTGCGCAGTGTGACCCAATCACTGTGCTCGAGCTCTTCGAACGGCAAATCGTCTACGTACGTTTGCCACGCGCCAAATGCCGTCACGGGATCACGAACATAATCATCAGCGTCCGCACCCAAGATGTCACTCATCTCCGCCGCATTGGCCAGACAGTCCGAACTCCACTGCGAAAGCCCCTGCCGGGCTTGCTCGATCACTCCCGAGACTTCTGGAGACCTACTCAAAGCTATGCTCTCCCACACCAATACGCACCGTACCCCCTCCGGCCAACCTGCCGTGAAGCGGGTGAGCGACTGGGCTCAGTAGAAGAATTCACGCAGGACAGCCGCAACCGACGTGAAATCGTCGGGATTGTGGGTCTGCCCAGCCAACGACCTGAATCGCGAATCCGGCAATACCGCATCGAGTTTCTCCATGCTTTCCGGCCCATACCGATCGCTGGCGGCGCCTGCCAGCAGCAGGGCGGGAATGTCCGTCGCGGACCAGCGGTTCAGGTCCGGATCCATCGCGCTGAGGCATTCCAGGTCCGCGATCAGTCCAGGCGCTCGGTCGGCCATGGCCGCTCCCATCGAACGCAGGATGCCCTCGGGAACTGGTGAATCGAGTACGGCCCGGAAGAATTCGACCACCGAGTCGGCGGGATGGTCGGCGACGAGCTCGCGGGCTCGCTCCAGTGTCGGCCGGAGCGGACCACCCGCCAATGCCAGGGGCGCCTCGTACAGCGCGAAGCGCCGAATGCTCGGAACACCCATAGCCACCAGCGCCTCCAATACAACCAGGCCACCGGCTGAATGTCCGAAGACGAAGCTCACATCGTCCTGGCGTTCGAGCACAGCGGCGAGATCCTCGACCTGCCGAGCGAAGATGCGTGGTTGTGTACCGCTTCCGCTCGGTGTGTAGCCCCGTCGACAGACGACTACGACTCGATAGTCGGTGGCCAGCAGCTCGGCCATCGGATAGTAGGTCTCCACCGTGACCAGCGCACCGTGCATGACTACCAGCGGCGGCCCGTCACCGAGAGTGTGGAAGACGATACGAGTGCCGTCGGCCGAGATAACACTGTCAGGTGTAGACCACATGAAGTATTCTCGCACTTCCGTCAGTCGCCTCGCCCCCAAAGCTCGTGCGCTGCTTCGCTCCTCGGCGAAATGAAGACGGTAGACATGCGGGTTTACCACTGGTCCCAGAGCACGTATGTCGTGTGATCGGCAGTTGCAGAGGTCCTGTCGGCTTCAAGTCGGCTCGGCGGTTGGTCTTCGGCCCCGCCGCGCCTGCCGGTGCGGTCCGCGCGGGTCAGGCAACAGAACGTGTTTCGCCGTCACCACCACGCACCCTCAGGGTGGGTACGAACCGATCTCGGCGGTCCAATCGTTCGCCGCCGCCGACGCGGACACCCACATTGTCGGCCTACTCCGGTCCCGCGACATCGGCGGTCCTCTCGCCCTAACCGTGAGGTCGACCGTGCCCCTCGCTCTGGTCGTGATACCAGCTGCGGCGGGCCGGGTCGGGGTGAGGCGACTGGGGCTTACTGCCGTAATCGTGGGGCTTGTCACCGTGTCAGGGGTTATTGCCGCAGGGGCGGCGGTGGTAACCCGGCGTCTTGTTTCACGCGCAGGCGGTGGATGGCCGAGCCGAGGAGTTCGTCGCCGTGATGGCGGTGATTGACCCGGTGTCTGCGTGTCGGGTCGTGGTGGGTCGGGGGCCGCCACCCGGTCCGCCCGGGATACCGGGTGTGCGCGCCCATGCGTTCGGTGGCCCACCCCGTGGGGTCGTCGGTGTCCTCGGCGACCTGGGCGTGATGCCGGTCGCACACCAGGGTCAGGTTGTCGATATCGGTGCCGCCGTGGTGTGCCCACGGGATCAGATGGTGCACCGCGCACATCGTCGCGGGCGCGTCACAACCGGGGAAGGTACAGCCACGGTCGCGGGCCACACACGCCAGCCGCTGCCAGCGCGACGCGAGGCGTTGCCCGCGCCCCAAATACAGGGGGACTCCGTCGCGGCCGAAGATCAATAGCCAT